>CAJMLF010000018.1 GCA_905214235.1 uncultured bacterium
AGTCTACCACAAATGGCTTTTCTATTTTTCTAACTTAATTTTACAAACGGCGTAAGAAAAACAGCGGTCCGGGGGACGAGCCCCTTCCTAATCATTGCGGTTGCTTTTGGTGGCTTGATCCTTCTGGGCACCATTTTACTGATGCTACCGGTCGCAACGAGGAATGGTCAGGGAGCCCCATTTGCCGACGCCCTGTTTACGGCGACCTCTGCTGCCTGTGTGACGGGGCTGGTCGTCCACAACACAGCAACTTACTGGTCGCTCTTTGGTCAGGCCGTTATTTTAGTCCTAATTCAAGTTGGCGGCCTGGGCGTGGTAACCGTTGTCGTTGGCGTCCGGGCGCTACGGCGGCAGCGGATTAGTCTGCGTGAGCGAACAATTATGCAGGAGTCGCTGTCTGCGTCTAAGATTGGTGGTGTCATTCGGTCGACCCGCTTTATCATTGTGACCACCATTGGAATTGAACTCATTGGGGCCCTCCTTTTGCTGCCGGTGTTCGTCCCCCGTTTTGGCTGGGAAGGCGGCAGTGGTGAAGCCATCTTTCATGCTGTCTCGGCTTTCTGTAATGCGGGCTTCGACCTCCTCAGTACCAAGCAACCTTACCAGTCACTGATGGCATACTCAACAAATGTTGCGATGAATCTTGTGATCGGCCTCCTGATTTTGATTGGGGGAATTGGCTTTATTACCTGGATTGATGTGCGAAAGCATGGCTGGCACATTCGTCGCTATCGTCTGCAGAGCAAGATTGTCCTGGTGGCAACGGTCATCCTTTTGTTAGTACCGATGGCCTACTTCTTTTGCTGCGAGTTTCAAAATTTCCCGATGAAGAAACGGCTTTTGGCGTCCTTTTTCCAGACGGTGAGTCCCCGGACCGCCGGCTTTAACACGGTTCCTTTAACGCAACTGTCTGATAACGGTCAGTTTATGACCATCCTGCTGATGTTTATCGGTGGAGGAACTGGTTCGACGGCGGGGGGAATTAAGATGACGACGGCGGGGGTCCTGTTCTGTGCCTGCCTAGCGGTGATCTTTCGTCGGCGGGAGGTAACGGCGTTTGGCCGGCGAATTGCTCCCCGGACCATTTTTCGGGCCGCGGCCATTTTTACCCTGTACCTAAGTCTGTTAATCGTGGCGGCAATGGTGATGAGCGGTGTGGAGCACCTTGCGCTGTTAACCAGCCTGTTCGAATGTGCTTCGGCGTTGGATACGGTCGGTCTGACCCTGGGGGTAACCCCCTTATTGCACTTGAGTTCACGCCTACTTTTGATACTATTGATGTTCATTGGGCGGGTCGGCAGCTTGACAGTTGTCTTCGCGGTGGGCAGCCACTCGACAAAGTTCCAGGCCCGCTACCCAGAGGAGCCCGTAAACGTTGGTTAGGAGGAAGTTAACGATGGCAAAGGATAACATTGACTCGGCACTGGTGATCGGCTTAGGGCGGTTCGGCTTTCACGTCGCTAAGAAGTTTAATGAGCTCGGCATCGACGTGATGGGGATCGATATCAAGGAGGACCGGGTGACCGCTGCCACCGATGTCCTTACCCGGGGACTGATTGGCAACACCACGAACGCTGATTTTTTAAAAAGCTGCGGGGTGGGAAATTTTGACCTGTGTGTCGTAACGATTGGTGGGGACTTTGAGGCCTCGCTGGAGACGACCTGGCAGCTTAAACAGCTGGGCGCCAAGAAGGTCATTGCCCGGGCTAGCTCGGCGATTCATGAGCAGTTCCTGTTGCGCAACGGCGCAGACGAAAGCATCTATCCGGAACGTCAGGATGCCCAGTGGCTAGCTTACCGGTACAGCTCACCCCATATTTTGGACTACACCCGTTTAGACCAGGAAAATGCCATCTTTGAGATTGAGGTCCCAACATCGTGGGTTGGCAAGTCACTGGTGGAGATTGATGCCCGGAAGAAGTACGACCTGAACATCATTGGCAGTAAGCACCCGGATGGTCGTGTGTCGACCCATGTTGATCCCGAGCAGCTTCTCGAAAAGGGGATGACCCTGGTTGTCAGTGGGGATGCCCAGACAATCCTCAAATTATTTCGCTAAAAATAAAAAAAGTACTTGCCAATGAATTGTCTGCTTGCTATAATACTATTTGTTGATGCGGCCATGGCGGAATTGGCAGACGCGTAAGATTAAGGATCTTATGGTCATTTATGACCGTGGAGGTTCAAGTCCTCTTGGCCGCACTACTAAAAACACCCAACTGGTTTTACCGGTTGGGTGTTTTTTTACGTTTAATTAACTAAAGTTTACTATCTTCCACTAAATGAAAGCGCTATACTAAAAGTGGACACTTTTATGAGGAGGTATTTCTTTAATGGATGCAGATATCAAATGGTTAGATGACCCCGAAACATTTCGGGTTAACCAACTACCCGCCCATAGTGACCACCACTACTATGGTAACTATGCTGAGTGGGGACAGGGGCAAAGTCGTTTTGCCCAGTCGTTAAATGGCCAGTGGCAATTTAAGTTTGCCCAAAATCCGCACGAACGGCAAAAGAACTTTTACCAAGTGGACTTAGACTGCGCTGACTTTGACCAGATCGAAGTACCGAGCGAAATTGAATTAAGTGATTATGCCCAGAATAACTACATTAACACCTTGATTCCGTGGGAAGGTAAAATTTACCGGCGGCCGGCCTACGCGGTTGATGGTAAGAATAAGGAAGAGGGTTCCTTCAGCACGGGTGAAGACAACACTGTCGGTATGTACCGGAAGGAATTCGACCTTGACCCTGAATTGCGGGGGAAGGAAGTTCGGGTCCGTTTCGAAGGGGTCGAACGTTCAATGTACTTGTGGTTGAACGGCCACTTTGTTGGCTACGCGGAAGATAGCTTTACCCCGTCCGAGTTTAACCTGACACCGTACATCCAGGACGAGGGGAACGTCATGGCGGTTGAGGTCTTCAAGCACAGTACCGCTTCCTGGATTGAGGACCAGGATATGTTCCGCTTCTCCGGAATTTTCCGGTCCGTGGAACTGCTGGCCCAGCCAGTGACCCACCTGGAAGATATGACCATCCGGCCAACCGTTGATGACGGTTACCAAAATGGCCATTTAAACCTGGACCTGCAACTCACCGGTGAACAGGAGGGGACCGTCCACGTTCTGGTTAAGGATGAAAACGGTAACGTCGTCGTTGACCAGACAAAGCCGGTTGCCGAGCAGGTGGCAATTGATGAGGTTGCCCTGAAGAATGTTCACCTTTGGGATAACCACCACCCCTACCTTTACCAACTGTTCGTTGAGATCCATAACGAAGCCGGGCAACTAGTTGAACTGGTTCCCTACCGGTTCGGTTTCCGGCGGATTGAGATCAGTGCTAACCACGTTGTCTTACTGAACGGCCAGCGCCTGATCATCAACGGGGTCAACCGTCACGAATGGGATGACCAGCGTGGCCGCTCCGTCACGTTGGCTGACATGGAAAAGGATATCCAAACTTTTAAGGAAAACAACATCAACGCCGTCCGGACTTGCCACTACCCGGACCAGTTACCGTGGTACCAGCTGTGTGACGAGCACGGGATCTACATGATGGCCGAAAACAACCTGGAATCCCACGCTACCTGGCAGAAGATGGGGAAGGTTGACCCGTCCTACAACGTTCCCGGCTCCGTCCCGCAATGGAAGGAAGTCGTTGTTGACCGGGCCCGGACCAACTACGAGACCTTCAAGAACCACCCGGCAATTTTGTTCTGGTCCCTGGGGAACGAATCCTTTGCGGGTGACAACATTGCCGCAATGGGCCGCTTCTACAAGGAACATGACGACAGCCGCCTGGTTCACTACGAGGGTGTTTGCCACACCCATGATTACAGGAAGCAGATTCCGAGTCTCAAGAAGGAATCTTACCTGCCAGCTGGTGGAACGAAGGACTACCGTGACCAGATTTCGGATGTTGAAAGCTGGATGTACCTGCCACCAAAGCAGGTTGAAGAATACCTGCAAAATAACCCCGACAAGCCGTTTATGGAGTGTGAATACATGCATGACATGGGGAACTCCGATGGGGGAATGGGCTCCTACATTAAGTTGTTGGACAAGTACCCACAATACTTCGGTGGCTTCATCTGGGACTTCATTGACCAGGCCCTGCAAGTTAAGGACCCCGTCAGTGGCAAGATGGTAATGCGTTACGGTGGCGACTTTGATGACCGTCACTCAGACTATGAATTTTCAGGCGATGGCTTGATGTTCGCTGACCGGACACCAAAGCCGGCAATGCAGGAGGTACGGTACTACTATGGCTTACACAAATAAATTACACGTTATTTACGGTGATGGTTCACTTGGTGTCGGTGGTGAAGGCTTCCACTACATCTTCTCTTATGAACGTGGGGGACTGGAATCACTGAAGGTTAATGGCAAGGAATGGCTCTACCGGACCCCAACACCGACCTTCTGGCGGGCCACGACGGACAATGACCGGGGAAGTGGCTTTAACATCAAGTCCGCCCAGTGGTTGAGTGCCGACTACTTCCAAAAGTGCACGAATATTGATGTGACGGTCGATGACCACCACTTCGCAGGCCTGCCGCTTGACAATGACCACTACAGCAATGACGAAACTGCTGAGCAGGTGGCGCTGACTTACACTTTTGAAACACTGACGGTCCCATCAACGACGGTAACGATGACCTATACTGTAACCAGCGATGGTCAAATTAAGGTTGCTGTCCACTATACTGGTAAGAAGGGCTTGCCAGAGTTGCCAGTGTTTGGTGTCCGGATGGTGATGCCGACTGCGGCGACCGGCTTTGAATACGCGGGCCTCTCTGGTGAAACTTACCCTGACCGGATGGCGGGTGGCCAGCACGGCACCTTCAAGGTTAAGGGTCTTCCGGTAGCCAAGTACCTGGTTCCCCAGGAAAACGGGATGCACATGGCTTGTGACTGGGTTAAGATCACCCGGCAGACGACCCAGAACAATGCGGACCATTCTGACCAGCCGTTCAGCTTGAAGGTGGCTAAGGATCGGGATAGCTTTGCCTTCAGCTGCCTGCCGTACACGGCAGAGGAGCTCGAAAACGCGACCCACATTGAAGAACTGCCCCAAAAGCGGCGGACCGTCCTGGTTATCGCTGGTGCTGTCCGTGGGGTTGGTGGCATCGATAGCTGGGGTGCCGATGTTGAAAAGCAGTATCACATTCCAGCCGACCAGGATATTGACTTTAGCTTCATTTTGAACGCCAAGTAATTCGGCAAACTAAAAGAGGATGGTGAGAAAAAAGTTTTCTCCCATCCTTTACTTTTTTGCAAAAAAAGCGGGCTACTAAACCGTTTTCTGTTTATTTTTGGGACAAAAAGCAATAAATGTTGCTTGAAACAACACCTTTTCAAGTTTTAGAATTTACTCGTTTCGTTGTTTCAACTACTAAGAGAGAAAGGTGCAGAAAGCTTGAAGAAATTATTCCATAATCATTTTTTTGCTTTGCTTGCCTGGATCCTTATCCTGGTTATTTCGGTAGTTGCCCTGCCGGATGTTAACCAGTTGACGCGGTCGCACTCACAAATTACGCTGCCCAAGAGCACGCAGAGTCAGATTGCGCAGACCATCCAGCAGAAGCACTGGGGCCACCACGTTAATAATACCTACCAGGTCGTGGCGGTCTTTAACAATGGCAACAAGAAAATGTCTGCCAAGGATAAGCAAAACGTCCAAAAGACGGTTAACCGCCTGCAAAAGCACGAGGATAAGTACGGTATTAAGGCTATCCTGGGGCCCAACGATAATGCCGCAACCCGTAAGCAGCTGATTTCCAAGGACCAAACCACCCAGCTGGTCCAGCTGAACGTCAGCAAAAAGCACGGGACTCTGCAAAAAATTAATAAGCAGCTGTCCAGTGCGGTAAAGACGGACGGGGTTAAAACCTACGTCACCGGGGCGGACATTTTAAATGATGACTTCTCCGGGGCCGTGCAAAAGGGGATTAAGAAGACCGAGGTCATCTCCGTTATCTTTATCTTCGTGGTTCTCCTGTTAGTTTTCCGGTCACCAATTACCCCGTTGATTTCCCTACTGATGGTGGGGGTTGCCTTCCTTACCTCCTTTAGTATCGTTACCAACCTGGTCGATAAGTTTAACTTCCCGTTCTCTAACTTCACCCAGGTCTTCATGGTGATCGTTCTGTTCGGGATTGGGACCGACTATAACATCCTGCTGTATAACCGCTTCAAGGAAAACCTTGGCCAGGGGATGGAAAAGTGGGAAGCCACCCGGAACGCCCAGAAAAATGCGGGGCGGACCATCCTCTACTCCGGTTCCTCACTTCTGATTGGTTTTACTTCCCTGGGTCTGGCCCGCTTCTCGGTTTACCAGTCCGCCGTTGGGGTCGCTGTCGGGGTTGCCGTTTTGCTGGTTACCCTCTTAACTTTGAACCCCTTCTTCATGGCCGTCTTAGGCAAGAAGATGTTTTGGCCGGACAAGCGGTTTACTGGTGAATCCAGCAGTAAAATTTGGCACAAGATGGCCAACACTTCGGTTCACCACCCGATTGTCAGCCTCATCTTGGTATTTATTATTTTGTTACCAATCGGTTTTTCTTATAAGAACCACCTGAACTACAATGACGCCGATGAAATCAGCAACACGACGCCCTCAAAGAAAGGGTTCAACGTTGTTGAGGACCACTTCTCGAAAGGGACGGCCGAACCGGTTACGGTTTATATCAAGGCCAACCACAAGTTAGATAATGAAGAGAACCTACTGCTGATTGACCGGCTGACTAACCAGCTGAAGGACAGTAAGGATGTTAAGACCGTTACTTCCGTGACCCAACCGGCCGGGAGCAAGGTCAACCAACTGTACGTTAACAACCAACTGAAGCAGATTACGGGCCAACTTGGCAAGGCCCAGGGGAGTCTGTCACAACTCTCCTCTGGGATGGCTAGCCAGGCCGCAATGCAGTCTGCTTCCATGGGGGCAGCGGGTGTTTCAGCCATGGCACAACAACAGGCAATGATGTCTGGAATGGGTCAGATGACTTCCGGCCTTCAGCAGGGTGGCGACTACCTGACTGGCCTGCAAAATTCGGCTGCCGGTAAGACCTTCTACCTGCCACAAAACCAGCTGAGTAACCCTGAAATTCAGCAGTCGATGCGGAACTACTTGTCACAGAACAAGAAGACCGCGCAAATTACGGTTATCCTGAATTCCAACCCTAGTGGTGGACGGGCTACCAACGCGGTTAATGACTTGACCAATGTTGCCAAGTACTCCCTGAAGGGGACTAAGTTAGGCAACGCCACCGTGGTTGTCGGTGGTCAGAGTTCGAAGATCAATGACACGAAGACGGTTGCCGGTGGCGACTTTATTCGAACGGCGATCATCATGATTGTCGGGATTGGCCTGGCCCTGATCTACGTTACCCGGTCACTACTGCAGCCGGTTTACGTTCTCGGAACGCTGGTTACAGCTTACCTGGCTGCTTTGTCAATCACCCATGTCTTGACCCGCCTTATCCTGGGACGGCCAATGTTGACGTGGAACACCCCATTCTTCAGCTTTATTATGCTGATTGCCCTGGGGGTTGACTACAGTATCTTCTTAATCATGCGTTACCGGAATACGGATAACGAGCATTACCTGCCAACGGAGCGGATTGTGATGGCCTCATCCGCAATTGGGACGGTCGTAATCTCAGCTGCAATTATCCTGAGCGGGACCTTTGCATCACTGATTCCGTCCGGTATCCCAACCTTGATTGAGGTTGCCATGACCGTGATTATCGGACTGATTATCCTGGTAATTATTATTCCGCTGGTCGTTCCAAGCACGATCCACTTGACATACCCAATGCGTTCTGCAATGCGTGATAACCAAGCAAAGCGGAAGGCCGCTGAAAATTAGAATAATGAAGCTGTATAGTTATATAAAAAGGACTCTGGCATCTGGAAAAAATCCGGGCGCTAGAGTCCTTTTTGTTCCTTCTAACGACTAGCTTAACTGGAGCGTGAAGCCGATTTTTACGCGCGAATACTAGTCTTAAAAAGACTTGAGATAAAAATTAAACCTTGGTAGAGACCGTAAGCAAGTAAGATCGTCAGGCCAATCAAAGAGACTGCCAACAATACAGTGAACCAGGTCGACTGGTGGAAGCTGAGGATTGCCGTGTTATGCCCCCGTTGCTGGTAAACGTAAGGAGCACCAACACGGGAACGTTGGAAGTGTCTAAGCCGGTGGCCGTTGACGGTGAGCCGGGACTCCTGGTAGGTGATGATGGGGAGGCGGACCTTCCCCGAGCGCTTGGCATTCCAGGAAAGACAGAGCCGTCCCTTCGGAAGGACAGTGTGCTTGAAGTCCTTAGCATGGCGGATGACCTGGTCCTGGTAAGCATAAGAGCGGACATAAGTGCGGTTGAGATACTTCTTGGGAATTGGCAGGTAGTCGGGGGCCCGCTTTTCGACTTTCATCAGCAGTTGTCCAGGATAGTCGGTGTGGACAGACCGTCGCAGGCTCTTAGAGTTGTTTGTTACCCAGGCCAAGGCCGTTGAAGTGTTTAGAACCTCATCTGATTCGTAGATGGCAGTTCGCCGAAAGACGCTGGTTGTAGTTGGGATTACAACCTGGAAAAGGGTAAAGAGCAGGAGACCGGAAACCAGCCGCAAGCGAAGCCGGTCATGTGGTGCTGCATCGATAAGCTGCTGGCAGCTCATCGCAATCCCCACTAGCAAGAGGGGGTAGGCAATCACGGTCAACCGGTTAGGAAACTGCAAGGTGGTTTGCAGGATTGGGGCTGCTTTTTGGATGCTTTCCCAAGGGAACCAGGTCGAACTGATAAGGAGGATGATGGCCCCCATGATGGTAACCGTGTCGTTAACGAGTGACCGCTTGAAGGTAAAAATCACGTAAACCAGCTGGAGGGCAAACAAGATCCAACAGAAGTAAATCAGGTATTCGCGGGTGCTGGTAAACTGTGATGGCGTCAGTGCGTTGATTTGCATATTAAATGGTGCCGGCTGGGCGATATGGTTATGGAGGTTGAGCATCAAAAGGGCGCCCCAAACGTTGCCAGTCAGGATGACCGTCCCAATGACTGCCTTGGCCGTTTCCCAAAGCATTTGGCCCCGCTTAGTTGAAAGGATTAAACCAATGATAAAGAAAGGCACAAGCGTCAGGGTGAAGAAAATGGAACTCAACAGGTGGATTTGAATGATGACCGTCATTAGAGTCATCAGGGAAAGCCAGTGAACTGGGCGGTCATGGTCCGTAATCATCGTAATTCCAACCATGATCATGTACGGGGCGAGAGCAGCCCCCCAGGCGTTCATGTTTTGTGCCAGTTCCCACCGGGGAAGCCAGCCAATGCACAGGAAGATTAGGCTAACCAACAGGGCTATCCGGCGACAAGCATGGACCTTAGTAGCCAGCTGGTACATCCCCACCCCGCCGATGAAGTAGACAAGAAAACTTGAAATAACCTGGTAGCGAAACCAGGTCCCCAAAATGCCGAGCAAGATGCCGTTAAGGTAGGCAAAGAGGGGGCCGTAAACGGCGTTAATAATTCGGCCACTCTGCTGGAAGGAGTAGTTACTCTGAAAATAACTCCAGTTTCCCTGCTGGATCTGTTTAGCAGCGTCGTAGAAGCGGTTAAAGTGGAAAATCGAATCCGTCCCGAGAATTACCCCGTGGGAAATAATCTGCGGGTACATGATTATGTAAGCCATCACGGCGATTGCTAGGTAGGGCAGAGCCCAATTGATAACTTTTTTACTCTGTTCTTTCATGATTCATCTCTCAATTTCAAACAATTATTTATATTATAAGACAAACCTACGTTATAAGGGAGCAGAAATCAAAACGGTTTACCAAAATTAATGTGATTATTCCACTGCGGCATTGTGATCCTGTTGTACAATAGACGGTATATTCGAAGAGAAAGTAGATGAGGTAATGCTAGCAATTTTCCTGTCAGCCGTTTCTGGTGTTTTAATTATTTTAGTAATGGTCGTGGTGGGCTTCGTAATGAACGAGCGGGGCTGGTTCAACGAGCAGTCACCCCGCATCATTTCCCGCCTGGTTACCCAGGTTTCCTTACCTTGCTACATGGTTACCACCATCATGCACGATTTTTCTGCCGGACAACTGAAGACCCTTTTACCGGACCTCCGTTACCCGGTAATCTCGATGCTGATTCTGTTTGCCCTTTCCTTCGCGGTCGCCCGGGCGATTGGCATCAAGCGGTCCCACATTGGCCTGTTTTCGTCAATGTTTTTCAACTCCAACACGGTTTTCATCGGTCTGCCAATTAACCTGGCCCTGTTTGGTAATTCTTCAATCCCCTACGTGCTGGTTTACTACATGGCAAACACGACCTTCTTCTGGACCCTGGGGGTATGGTTGATTCAAAAAGACGGCCTGCACGAGGCCAAGATTGATCCCCTGACGGCACTGAAAAAGATCTTTTCACCGCCACTGTTAGGCTTTATCTTGGGGGTCATTTTGGTAATCCTCCACGTCCACCTGCCGAAGTTTATCATGAGTGACCTTTCATACATTGGGGGGCTAACCATCCCAATGTCGATGATCTTTATTGGTATTGCCATCTCTAATGCCGGGTTGAGCCGGGTAAAGATTTCCCGGGATGCCCTGGGAATTCTTTTAGGGCGCTTCCTCTTGGCACCTGCCTTGATGGCACTTTTGGTCTTGCCAAGTTCAATGTCGCCACTGATGAAGCAGGTCTTTATCCTTCAAGCGGCGATGCCGGTAATGACGAACGCCCCAGTTGTTTCCAAGCTGTACCATGCCGACTCTAGTTACGCCGCAATTATGGTCACGGAAACGACCGTCCTGAGCGTGATTGTCATTCCAATCCTGATGGTAATCATCAAGACCTTCTTATAGGAAATATTTGATAATTTCCCGGGAAATACGCTATCATTAAATTGTAAAAGGGAGAGCGAGAAAAAATTATGGTAGACTTAGTAATCGTGCGTCACGGGCAGAGTCAGGCAAACCGTGACAACATCTTCACTGGTTGGACGGATGTCCCGTTAACTGACAAGGGAATTGCCCAGGGGATTGCGGTTGGCAAGGCCTTGAAGGCAACTGGTATTCAGTTTAGCGATGCCAATACCTCCTATATGTCCCGGGCAATTGTCACAACCAACATTATCCTGGATGAAATCGACCAACTTTATATTCCGGTTCACAAGACCTGGCGGTTGAACGAACGACATTACGGCGCCCTTTCAGGCCGTAATAAGGCCGTCGTTAAGGAAGAAGTTGGGGCCGACCAGCTTCACCGTTGGCGGCGGGGATACAGTGAAGTACCGCCGAAGTTGACGACCCGTCAGCACGACCGGCGTTATGACCGGCTCGGAATTAAGATGCCCCTTAGTGAGAGCCTGGCAATGACCCAGAAGCGCTTGTTGCCGTTTTGGGAAGACCAGGTAGCGCCCCGGTTGCTTGACGGTAAGAATCAGCTGATTGTTGCTCACGGTAGCTCGCTTCGGGCCCTGATTAAGTACCTCGATCAAATTCCGGACGACCAGATTGACAAGGTGGAAGTACCAAACGGTAAGCCGATTTGGTATAAGTTCGATAACCACCTCCGCATCGTTAACAAGACATTTATTACTATGGATGGTGAATAAGATGGCAATTCATGAACTCGAAAATAACCCGGATCTTAAGGGCCAAGTGCGGCTGATCGACAACGTTAGCTATGCGGCAATTGACGGGCGGCCACTTAAGATGGCAATTCTGGAACCGTGGACCCAGCGTTTCCCACTGAAGTATAACCCGTTGCCGCGGCCATTAATTGTCTTTGTTCAGGGAAGTTCCTGGCGTGTGGGTAAGATGGGTGAACAGATTCCCCAGTTAATCCAGTTTGTTAAGGCTGGCTATGTGGTTGCCACCGTCCAACACCGCAATACCCTGGATGGCTACCCGTTCCCGTCATTTCTCCAAGACGTCAAGACCGCAATTCGCTATCTCCGGCGGCACGCCATTAAGTATGCAATTGACCCTGAGAAGGTGGCCATTTGGGGGACGTCATCCGGAGCAAATGCGGCGATGCTGGTGGCACTGACCGGGGATGACCCCCGTTATGCCGGCCACCTCTATTTGACCGAGTCCGACCGGGTCAACGCGGTTGTCAGTTGCTTTGCCCCAATGGATATTAAGGATACCTTTGAGTGCACGGCGGTGGTACCGGGCAGTGAATTATTGAAGTTCTGCCTGCTTGGAATGGACACGAAGAAGTGGCCAGAAAAAGAAAAGGAGATGAGTCCCCTGTACCAGGTAAAGCCTGGCCAGGACTATCCACCATTTCTCTTACTCCATGGTGACGCTGATAAGGTTGTTCCTTACCACCAGATGGAGGACATGTACCATAAGCTGACCGATGAAGATTATGATGTTGAAGCCTACCGGGTAAAGGGCGCTAACCACGAGAAGGACTTCTGGAGCGCAAAGGTTTACCAGGTCGTCCAGGAATTCCTCGACCAGCAACTTAAGAATTAAAAATGAAGGACCCTTAGCGCCGTCAGTTGACACGGTACTAAGGGTCCTTTTAATTATTTATCTTTTACGTACTGGAGAATGTCACCGGGCTGGCAATCCAGGACCTGGCAAATCTTTTCGAGAGTAGCAAAGCGAATCCCGCGGGCCTTACCGGTCTTAAGAATCGACAGGTTGGCCGGTGTGATACCGATTTGCTTGGCAAGTTCCTTAGAGCTAATTCCCCGTTGGTCCATCACCAGTCCTAATGTTACCTTAATCACAGACTCACCACCTAAATAATACTATCAGCGTCTTGCTGAAGGGCAATTCCGCGCTTGAAGATCAAGTAAATAATTAACAGAAAAACGATGAAGCCAATGCCGTTACCGAAGCTGTCATTTGTCATCACGATAAAGCTGACAAACGGCTTTGCTTGAACCAGGTGTAGCCAGATAGTGGTGAAGCCGCTAATGATTACCCAAGCGATTTCTAGCCACAGAATCAGTTGTAATGCCTGGCAGTTGGCCGCAATAAAGTAGTGGCCCCGGTTAAGGTTGTTCAGTAAACGGTGGGTTGCGAGTAGCTCAGCGAAGGCGAGGGCAGCGATGATTACTGCTACCAGCCCCTGAATGACGAGATTGATGGTCAAGGGGGTGTTAAGGAACGTGTGGGGCGAAACTAGGCAACAAATTCCGGCAATCACGGTTGCAAAGGCGGTAAAGAAGGTAGCAACGATACCGAGGTCAATGCCTACCTGGGCTAATCCCAAAACGAACTTGACTAACTTTTCTTTCATCATCAGTCACTCCTCCAGTGGTTCTTATTTACAAATTATTGTAAAACAATAATTAAATATCGTCAAACAATAATTAGAATTGGCCAAATAAAAAGAGCCGGCTCTTAATACCGACTCAGTAGGTAATATTTTTCACTTGACCTTAGGCAAGGGTTCCCATTGGATCCCATGGCTTAAGAACGATCGGTTCCTGAGCCTGCTCCTTCAGCAGCTTATCCGACAGGTACTTCTTGTTAATGACGATTTGGAAGCAATATTGGTCCATCCAGTCGTCACTCATAACGAAGTAGCCCTTGTGACCAACCTTGTTTCCCCAAGAGTTTTCAACCTTCCACTTGGTTGGCTGGTCATCAACCAGGTCAACTCCGGTTAAGACCATGGCGTGGTCCATCATGCTCTGACCGTAGTCCAGCATTTGCGCCTTGGTCATGTCCAGGTCAACGTCAAATAGTTCGTTGTAACGGTAAGTGTTGAGGGCCATGATCCCAAGCTTGGTTTCAGAGTACTTGACCACGTCGGATCCAAACCAGACACTTTCGCCGCCCTTCAGTTGGTCAATGGCGAGTTGCTTGAACTCATCCATCGGCAGGTTAAGGTGCTTGATTTGCCGGCCGCCAACGACGTTACCGAGCATGTCGATTGTGTAGGTCTTGTGGTATTCCTTGTCAGCGGTTGGGGCCTGGATAATGGAGACGTAATCTTCCAGGTTCCAGCCAACGTACTTCTTGAAGAATTCCTGAGGGGTCAGGTTGGCGTCCCGGTGGTATTCGTTATCCTTCTTAGTCCGGTATTCAAAGTCAAAGTGGGTAGCGGGTTCCCCAAAGGCGTAGGCGAGGATTCGGTAGACTTCGTTGAGCATCTTTTGCCGGGCGGTGTTCAGTTCGTCATCGCTAGCGTTGTCTTCGTTGACCATCTTACGCAGGATAACGGCGTCGTGCCGGAGCTTGTTGTTCAGCACTTCATTGATGCCCCGGGAGTTGTTGGAGTTGAATGATTCTGGCATGGCTGTTTTCGGAACAACCCCGTACTTTTCAATGAGGGCGCAAAGCATGTCCCATTGGCCACCATCACTTTGTGGAGCAGCCATTAACCAGGCCACCTTCCGGCTGTCAGCATCCTTCTTGGCGGTCTTCAAGACATTTTCGTAGAAGTAGTTGGCCTTTTCAAATTTGTCCCAGAAGAACTGGTAGGACTGCGAAAGCTCGAAGTTATCGGGAAGGTTGAACTTTTGCTGCATGTCGTGCCGCATGGTGTTCAGGGCAGCAAACATCCAGCAGCGACCAGACTGCTTTTGGTCGGCGACGTTTCCCGTCTTGAGGTCGATTGAGAAGTGGGGGTCGTTGTCCTTGATTGAGTGCCAATCAAAGCTGGCATTCCGGACCCCATTCTTGGTAACGGCGCGTTCTAAAACTTGACTGTCACGCCGGTTGTCGTAGTCGGCGCGGAAGTTAGCGATATCATCGTTAGAAATAGCAAAACTCATTTAATGAGCCTCCTTTAAATTGTTACTACCTATTATAAAACAAAAGCCAGCACAACATAATAAAACGGCTGCCCAATTCAAAAAAGCGCCACGCGTTAGGAAAACCTAATCGCAAGGCGCATTTAAACTGGTTAGATTGCTTACCGGGCATGTAAAACCTTGGGCCCGTTCTGGGTGCCGACAATCACGTCGTTGACCCGATTTAAGAAGAGGCCGCTCTCGACGACGCCTACCATGTGGATAAGCTCGTCGGCAAGTTGGGCCGGATGGTCAACCTTGCCCAGGTGGAGGTCAATGATGTAGTTCTTTTCGTCAGTCAAGAACTTGTTGTCGCCATCCATCCGCCAGCTCGGCTTGTAGCCCTTCTTTTCCAAACGGTTGAAGACTAACTGGGCACCGAACGGGATTACTTCAATTGGCAACGGGAATTTCCCCAGCTGGTGGACTAACTTGCTTTCGTCGACGATCCAGATGATCTTGTCGGAAGCATTAGCAACGATCTTTTCCCAGAGGAGGGCACCGCCGCCACCCTTGATTCCTTGGAAGTCGTCGCTAACTTCATCGGCCCCGTCAATGCAGAGGTCGATATGGTCAACTTCGTCAATGTCCTTAATGGTGATTCCCAGCTCCTTGGCCTGCTTGGCGGTCCGACTGGAGGTCGTAACCCCGGTAATGCCGGTTAATTCCCCAGCTTGGACCCGCTTGCCAAGTTCGTCAACCATGTAGCGGACGGTTGACCCGGTCCCCAGGCCGACAATCATCCCTGACTTAATGTAGTTAACCGATTCCTGGCCGGTTTGGGCCTTTAATTCGTCTTGATTCATTTTCGTAAATCCTCCTAAATTGTGCGGTCATCCGGTGATAATAGCTTTTGGTATTCGGGATGACGGCGAAACTCCGCCTTTGCAAAGGGACACATTAGTTTTACCGTTAACTGGTGCTCACTCGCGTAGTCCACGAAATGGCGCACGAGCTCGTTGGCAATCCCCTGTCCACGAAAGTCGGGGTGGACAAAGACCCGTTCGACCACGACCCGGTCGTCAGCAACGGCCGGAAAGCTTAGTTCACCAATTAGGGGGTGAAACTGGTCCTTGGCAATGAGCTTATTTCCATCAACAACAAATTCCATCACTATCACATCCATTCAAATTTAATTTTCGATAAAGTCGGGCGAAAAGTCAAGCTAACCAATACCATTGGTAACCAATCTATCCTATAATATTACAATAGTGATTTATTAATGAGGTGAAATAACTGTGAAACGCGGATTTAAAATCGTGTCAAAAAAGGCCGACGATGGCTTGTCCCTCCCCAAGCGGCAGACAGCTAAGGCGGCTGGTTATGACTTTGCCGCTTCCGAGGACTTTACCCTCCCTTCAATCTGGAAGGGGAACTTTTTAAGGGTCCTCTGGGCGCTTTTTAAGCAGAAGAAAGTCAGCGACGAAGATTTTCAAAGTGCGGACGCTTGTTTAAAACCGTATTTAGTACCTACAGGGGTCAAAGCCTACATGCAGGATAATGAATTCCTCCTGTTGGCCAACCGCTCGAGTGGCCCTTTAAAACGGCGGCTGATTTTGCCCAACGGGATTGGGATTGTCGACGCGGATTACTATGATAACGACAGTAACGAGGGTGAAATTTTCTTTCAGCTGATTAATTTTGGCCTGCGCGACTACCATATCAAGAAGGGTGAACGGATTGGCCAGGGAATCTTTATGCCATTCCTCTTGGCCGATGGTGAGACGGCACCACACGCCCAACGGACCGGCGGATTTGGCTCAACTAAAAAGTAAGGAGGAGAGAAATTGGCAAAGGTAAGGACACAGTATGTTTGTCAAAACTGCGGGTACAGTTCACCCCGCTATCTTGGCCGGTGCCCCAACTGTGGTCAATGGAATTCCTTAGTTGAGGAGCAGGTTCAGACGAAGTCAACGGCAACCAAGGCGCGGCCGACAACCACCCTAACTGGTCTCGTTGCCAAGCCCCAAAAGATTAATGAGATCAACAGCAAGGAAACGCCGCGGGTTAAGACCAAGTTAAACGAACTCAACCGGGTCCTGGGCGGTGGAATTGTCCCCGGCTCGTTGATCTTGATTGGTGGGGACCCGGGGATCGGGAAGTCAACCCTGTTACTGCAGGTGTCTGGCCAGCTCAGTGATGAAGGGCACCGGGTTCTCTATGTTTCCGGAGAAGAAAGTGGTACGCAGATTAAGATGCGGGCGGAACGCCTCGGTGTTGCGGGGGATGAGTTCTATGTTTATCCGGAGACGAACATGGACAGCATTAAGGACACTATCCGTGAGATTAAGCCGTCCTACGTGGTTATCGATTCTGTCCAGACCATGCAGGCAACGGATGTGACGTCAGCCATCGGGAGTGTCTCCCAGATTCGGGAGGTTACCGCCCAGTTGATGCAGATTGCCAAGAGTAATAACATCACAATCTTTGTGGTTGGTCATGTTACCAAGGGGGGCGCCCTGGCTGGTCCAAAGATCCTGGAACACATGGTAGATACGGTCCTCTACTTTGAGGGGGACCTCCACCATACCTACCGGATTTTGCGGTCAGTTAAGAACCGTTTCGGCTCGACGAACGAACTGGGAATCTTTGAAATGCACACCAACGGGTTGACGGAGGTTAAGAACCCTTCCGAGATTTTCCTGGAGGAGCGTTTAGCCGACGCTACGGGTTCGGCCGTAGTGGTTTCCTTAGAGGGGACCCGACCAATCTTGGTCGAAATCCAGGCCCTGGTGACGCCGACAGTCTACGGAAATGCCCAGCGAACCGCTACCGGTTTGAGTAGAAACAGGGTATCATTAATAATGGCCGTTCTGGAAAAGCGGGCCAACCTGATGCTGCAAAACCAGGATGCTTACTTAAAGGCTGCTGGTGGGGTTAAATTGGACGAGCCGGCAATCGACTTGGCAATCGCCATCAGTATCGCCTCAAGTTACCGCGACAAGGGGACCCGGCCGGCAGACGCCTTCGTTGGCGAAGTCGGTTTGACTGGTGAAATCCGGCGGGTCAACCGGATTGAACAACGGGTCGCCGAGGCGCAGAAACTTGGCTTTCAGCGAATTTTTGTTCCGAAGAACAATCTGAAGGGGTGGAACCCGCCTTCAGGAATTGAGGTCATCGGTGTGGGGACCCTCCGTGAGGCCCTACGGATGGCCCTTGGCTAGAAAGAGAAAAGGAGGAATGCTAATGCTTAAACGGATTATTCGTTTACTCTATATTTTAGTAGGGGCCGCAGTAGGCTTTTATTACCTGCCGACACTGTGGGACTTGTTTAAGCTGCACATTTATAGCCCACTGTTGGTATTCTTAGATGTTTTAATTGGTGCAATTATTTTTTGGTTATTATCTTTAGCACTTATGAAACCAACGGTCAGCGTTATTCACCGGGTCGAACACGACCTGACAAGTAAGAGTCCCCTGTATATTTTCTTTGGGGCCCTACTAACGATCCTGGGCTTGGTCATTGCGGTCTTGGTATCGATTCCCTTGTGGCGGACCAAGATTCCGGTGGTCAATAATATCTTACCGATCTTGCTAATGGTCGTTTTCAGTTACTACGGCTTTAAGATTGGCACTTCCCGCTTGGATGACTGGAAGAATTTGGCAATGGTCAAGCGGGGCAAAGACAGTAAGAATGAAGTCCTGGAGCGCCAGGATGATAACTACCACCACTACAAGATCCTGGACACTAATATCCTGATTGACGGGCGAATCTACGACCTCGTTAAGACCGGTTTTTTAGAAGGAACCTTACTGGTACCCAATTTTGTGCTCTATGAGTTGCAGTATATTGCGGACTCGGGCGAGAGCATCAAACGGGTTCGGGGCCGGCGGGGCCTGGACATCCTCAACAAGCTACGGAGCGAAAAGATTGTCCCAATCGAGATGTATGACGGTGACTTTGAGGATATTCCCGAGGTTGATAGCAAGCTGATTGCCCTTGCCAAGAAGGTTGATGGGGTAATTGTGACGAACGACTACAACCTCAACAAGGTCATCCAGTTTCAAAACGTGGATGTGTTAAACATCAATAACCTGGCCAAGTCTCTGCGGCCACGGGTTATTCCTGGCGAAACCCTGAAGGTGGTTGTTGTCAAGAAGGGGACCGAGCGTCAGCAGGGGGTTGCCTACCTTGATGATGGCACAATGGTGGTTGTTGAAGACGGCCGGTTCTTCATGAACAAGCCGATTGAAGTTGAGGTTACCAGTGCTCTCCAGACCGATGCCGGCCGGATGATTTTCGCTCGGCCCCTCCATTCGCAGCGGGGGATTGATGAGCAACACGACAATGGCTCAGCGGCGAAGAAGAATTCCAAAGACAAGCCTGAGCCTAAGAAAGGTAAGGGTCATAAGTAATATTAATGAAAATGGCCCCGGGTATTTTGGAGATTCAAGATATCCGGGGCCATTATTATGATTTAAAACAAAAAAAGAGATAGCTTGGGAATGCTATCTCGTTAGGGAGTATATGATAACCTTGGGGGAGATTATCATAAGTAATTATTTTTTCGTTACTATTGGGAGGAGTAATTGAAAAATAATAGGTTTCATTGATGTAGAAAGCTATTAACTTTCTACGCTTTATATACTAACAATAGAATGTGAAGAAAGTATGACCAAACAGTTAAATATCTTTTAGCGGGGTTAAAAGCATTCGTTTGGCGATAACGGCCGCGTCATGAAAGCGAATGTGTTAAAATTATTGAGAAGAAATTTTAAATTAATGAACGGATGGGAGTAGGTTAAAATGCTAACAATTTACAATACCTTGACACGGAAGAAAGAAATATTTAAACCCCTGCACCCGGGGATTGTTAACATGTATGTCTGTGGTCCCACCGTTTATAACTACATTCATATTGGCAATGCGCGGAGTGCAATCGCCTTTGATACTGTCCGGCGGTACCTGGAGTTCAAGGGTTACCAGGTCAACTACGTTTCTAACTTTACGGACGTTGACGATAAGATGATTAAGGCGGCCCATGAACAGGGAATCACCGTTCCCCAACTGGCGGATAAGTATATCAAGGCCTTCATGGAAGACACCACTGCAATCAACATTGAACCGGCGACGAGCCATCCCCGGGCAACCGAGCATATCCCGGAAATCATCAACTTTGTTCAGCGCCTAATCGATAAGGGCTACGCATACGCAAAGGATGGGGATGTCTACTACCGGGCCCGTAAGTTTGCCCACTATGGTGAATTATCCGGACAATCGATTGATGACTTGGAAGTTGGCGCGAGTGAACACGTTAGTGCCGACGAGGTCAACAAGAAGGAGGACCCAATGGACTTTGCCCTTTGGAAGGCGGCTAAGCCAGGGGAAATTTCGTGGGATTCACCATGGGGAAAGGGACGGCCCGGCTGGCACATTGAGTGCTCGGTAATGTCCACTAAGTACCTCGGTGACACCCTTGATATCCATGCTGGTGGCCAGGACCTGGAGTTCCCCCACCACGAAAATGAAATTGCCCAAAGTGAAGCCGCCACCGGTCACAAGTTTGTTCGTTACTGGATGCATAACGGCTTTGTGACGATTGGTAAGGACAACGAAAAGATGAGCAAGTCCCTCCACAACTTCATTACGGTCCACGACATCATTAAGACGGTGGATCCGCAAGTGCTGCGCTTCTTCATGGCCACCACCCAGTACCGGCGGCCAATCCAATATAGCGAAGCTAACCTCACGGATGCCAAGAACAACCTTGAGCACATCCAAACCGCCTTTGACAACCTGAAATACCGGGAAAAGGATGCCCAGGATGGTGACGATGCTAATGTTCAAAAGCAAGTAGCCGAGTATACGAATCGCTTCATTGACGCAATGGACGACGACATCAACGTCCAAAACGGGATCGCGGTGGTCTATGAACTAGTGAAGGCGGCCAACACCTATGCCCAAGCGGCAACCGTTTATCGTGGCGGCTTGAAAGAGTTCGAAACGGCAATGGTCAAGCTTATCAGCATCTTCGGCATTAAACTGGTGGCAACGGACAACGAGATCGATGACGAAAAGATCAAGGCCCTGATTGAAGAGCGGAACCAAGCCCGGAAGAACAAGGATTTTGCCCGGAGTGACCAGATTCGTGATGACCTAAAGAAGCAGGGGATTATCCTTGAAGATACCCCCCAGGGAACTCGTTATAAGAAGGAGTAACAAAAGAAGTAATGGAAAAAGCAAACTATCAGCAGTTAAACGGAATTGCCCTGGCCTACCTGGGGGATGCCGTTTATGAAGTATTCATTCGCCAGCACCTATTAAGCAAGGGGCTTAGTAAGCCCACAAAGTTGCAGCACTTGGCGACCCACTATGTCTCTGCCAAGGCCCAGGCGGCTTTGATTGACCTGATGAAGGCCGACCAGCTCCTAAGTGATGAGGAATGGGCCTACTTTAAACGGGGACGGAATGCCAATAGTCACACCCATGCCAAGCACACTTCGGTCCTCACTTACCGGATTTCAACCGGCTTTGAGGCCTTGATGGGCTACCTGCAGCTCTCGGGGCAGCAGGACCGGTTAGCGGAACTTGCCGAATGGTGTATTAAACAAGTTGAGGAGGGACGGACCAAGCATGAAGACTGAGCATACTGATTTTATTATTGGCCGGCACCCGGCAGTAATGGCGTTGAAGTCGGACCAGGAGATCAATAAGGTCTTCGTTCAGTCTGGCCTTAAGGCGGATGCAATCGCTCAGATCATTAAGTTAGCAAAGGAAAAGCGGTTGGTAATTTCTAATGTGCCCAAGACCAAATTGGACCAGATGACCGACCACCAGAACCATCAGGGGGTGGCCCTAGCGGTTGCCGCCTACCACTATGCCAGCATTGATGACCTCTTTGCTAACGCCGAGAAGAAGGGGGAGGACCCCTTCTTCTTGATCCTGGATGAGTTGGAAGACCCCCATAACCTGGGTTCAATTATCCGGACCGCGGATGCAGCAGGGGTTCACGGGATTATTATTCCCCGGCGGCGGGCGGTCGGCCTGACCTCTGTGGTGGCCAAGACGTCCACGGGCGCCATTGAACATGTCCCGGTTGCCCGGGTGACTAACCTGGTGCAGACCGCTAAGGAGCTCCAGTCGCGTGGTGTTTGGCTGTTTGGAACTGACATGCGTGGTAAGGACTACCGGACCTGGGACGCGCATGGTGCGGTGGCCCTCGTGATTGGCAACGAGGGAAAAGGGATCTCGTCTCTTTTGAAGAAGACCTGCGACGAAATGCTGACAATTCCCATGATTGGTCACGTTCAAAGCCTAAACGCCAGTGTGGCGGCCAGCCTGTTGATCTACCAGGGCTTTAACTCCCGGCATCCATTAGCATAAATTGAAAAGACAAACTCTAGTGATCACCGCTAAAGTTTGTCTTTTTAAATCCCAAATTTGTTTATCAATGCCTTATCACCTGTAAGGGCTTTCATATTTTCCATTTAACATCGCAGTGGATTTTTCCCTTACGTGGTGGACAAAGTGGCCGTTAGCGTTCGATCGCGTGTTTTTTAAAGGTGGACCATTTATTGTCTCGTCCCGACTGCTTTGTTAAATTAGCAACAGACACGTGGATTTTAATTTGGAAAGGTTTATTGGGACATTTCTAAACCCAATAATGGGGAAGGTAAATACCATTATTAGGGAACTACCGGCATTATGTCAGGAGTTAAAATCGTGACGGGTTAATTGAATCTTTAGGGAGTTTTATTGATGCGTTTGGATGAAGAAAAAAGGGATCTGATCAAGTCTTGTGCAGATTTGAGCGATGAGGAGTTCATCCTCCTCTTTCGCCAGTACCTCCCCTTAGTTCGGCGGATATGGCAGCATTATTATGTGCCGGGCCTGGAATTAGCCGACTGGGAGCAAGAAGCACAACTAGTGTTGATCAAGGTGATTCGTTCCTATACCGGAACAAATGATAGCCAGTTTGGCGGCTTTTACAAGCAGAGCCTGGTCAACAAAATTTTGGACCTTTACCGGGCGCGGCAAGCACGCAAAAGAATTCCGGCGGGGAAGGTGGCCCCACTAAATGATGACTTCGCAGAAATTCTGAATGACCCCCACCAGTTCCAACCGGAAGACACCATTTATTGTCACTACTGCATTCGTAAATTGATGCAGTCCTGTTCGGCATTCGAACGGACCGTTTTGATCAGTTACCAGAAGGGGTATTCGACAAACGAGCTGGCGGCCGTACTTAATTGCAGTAAGCGGCAAGTACAAAGTGCGATGAGCCGCAGCCGGCAAAAATTGATCGACATCCTAAAACGCTAGTTAACTGCCATTCGCTTGCTTTCTACTGGTAATTCGTGATAATCTATTCCCTGTGTGGAGGTGTTAGTATGGCACAGAAGAAAGTGGCCTTAGAATGTACCAAATGCGGTGCGTGAAACTACACGATTACTGCTAACCCTCAGCGTCAAGAGCGCTTAGAATTACGAAAATTCTGTAAACATTGCGGGGAATATACACTTCACCGCGAGAGTAAATAGGTGGAGGCAAATATGCACTTAATTCGTTTTATTAAAAGTGTTAACCATGAAATGAAACTAGTCGTTTGGCCAACGGCACGGGAGAACCGGCGTGATACAACCATTGTCATCTCGCTGACACTCTTTTTCGTCCTGTTCTTTGCCCTGTTCGACTGGTTGATTCAAATGTTTATGAAACTGTTTGTTTAACAGATAGTGGTAAAACAAGCAGTGGTCTGTTATACTAGCTGTGACGAACTTCGTAGATTTGCGAAGTTTTTTATTTTGGCAAAATTTTGAATTAAAGAGGAGGATTCATCGTGGAATCACATGAAAAACGCTGGTATGTGCTCCATACCTATGCCGGATACGAAAACCGGGTCAAGAGTAACTTGGAATCACGGGCCCAATCAATGGGCATGCAAGACTACATTTTCCGGGTAGTCGTTGCCGAAGAGACCGTTCGTGAAGTCAAGGATGGCAAGGCCAAGGAAGTCGTTGAAAATACCTTCCCAGGTTACGTCCTGGTTGAAATGATCATGACGGATCAGGCATGGTACATTGCGCGGAACACACCTGGTGTTACTGGGTTCCTTGGTTCTCACGGTGGGGGCTCAAAGCCAACCCCACTGCTGCCAGAAGAAGTTGAACGGATTATGAAGCGGATGGGTGCTGACATTACCGTTAGTGACATCGACGTCAAGGAAGGCGACACCGTTAAGGTAATCGCCGGACCGTTTGCGGACCTGACGGGGAAGGTAACGGAAGTTGACCACGAAAAGCAAAAGCTGAAGGTTAACGTCAACATGTTTGGCCGGGAAACTTCCGCTGAACTGGGCTTTGACCAAATCGATACGGTCGAATAATTAATAATTGATTACTCATTATAATTGTGGTATTTTATTAAGGTATGCTATTGGACATACTGTGGGAGAGGTAAATTTTCTGCCTCATCATGACCACAACACGGACTAAGGAGGTTTTGTCTCGTGGCAAAGAAAGTAGCTAACGTTGTCAAGTTGCAAATTCCTGCCGGTGCAGCAACACCAGCTCCACCAGTAGGTCCTGCACTTGGACAAGCAGGTATTAACATCATGGGCTTCACTAAGGAATTCAACGCCCGGACTGCAGACCAAAAGGGTATGCTGATCCCAGTTGTAATTACTGTTTATGAAGACCGTTCATTTGACTTCATTACTAAGACGCCACCTGCTGCTGTCTTACTGAAGAAGGCCGCTGGTGTTGAACACGGTTCCGGTGAACCTAACACGAAGAAGGTTGCTACTGTAACCAAGGATCAAGTTAAGCAAATCGCCGAAACTAAGATGCAAGATCTAAACGCAGCTGACGTTGAAGCAGCTATGCGCATGATTGAAGGTACTGCACGCAGCATGGGCTTCACTGTTGAAGACTAGTTGCTAAGCAGTCCGGACACCCTATTAAAGTAGTGTGTCTCCGTGGGAGGTATTAACTCCGCTAGACCACATTTGCAAGGAGGAAAAACACAAGATGGCTAAGAATCGTGGTAAGAAGTACCAAGATGCGCTTAAAAAGGTTGACAGCAAGAAGGAATACGCAGTTAACGACGCAGTTCAATTAGTAAAAGACATTGACTTTGCTAACTTTGACTCAACTGTTGAAGTTGCATTTAACTTAAACGTAGATACTAAGCAAGCTGACCAACAATTACGTGGTGCCGTTGTTTTACCAAACGGTACTGGTAAGGACCAAACCGTTATTGTATTTGCCGAAGGTGATAATGCCAAGGCTGCTGAAGACGCCGGTGCTGACTTTGTTGGCTCTGACGACTTAGTAGAAAAGATCCAAGACGGCTGGCTTGACTTTGACGTGGCCATTGCTACGCCAAACATGATGCCTAAGGTTGGTCGTTTGGGTCGGATCTTGGGACCTAAGGGCTTAATGCCTAACCCAAAGACTGGTACGGTTACGATGGACGTTGCTAAGGCGGTTTCTGACGCCAAGGCTGGTCAAGTTACCTACCGGACTGACCGTGATGGTAACGTTGCTGTACCATTCGGTAAGGTTTCCTTTGATACCGATAAGTTAGTTGAAAACCTGAAGACTTTGGAAGACATCGTTGTTAAGGCTCGTCCTGCTTCAGTTCGGGGTACTTACATCAAGCATGCTTCCATCGCTTCGACTTTCGGCCCAAGCGTTACGCTTGATTTGACTTCATTCTAAATTTAAGTTGAACCTAATTAAAAGGGGAAGACAGCGTTAATGATGACGTTGTCTTCCCCTTTTTTAATTTTAAAAAAATACTCTAATTATTTTATAATCAAAAGACTGCCAGGGCGGGATTAAACGGTAGAATAATAATAATTTTTATGACGAAAATCTGCTGAAACTAAATTCATTACTTAACAAGCGGGTGGTTTTAGTGTATACTACTTGCCAATGACAGTTTTATTAAAAACAAATTAGAACTGTGAAAACATTTTTAAGGAGTGACGACAATGACAAAGTTTAAGTATTCTAAACGAGTTCCAGCAGACGGCACGGATGCGGTGGGTGCTATCCTGAAAGCAGCGGCGGATCCGAAGATTATTTCCTTTGCTGGTGGACTGCCAGCTCCTGAACTGTTCCCCGTAAAGGAAATGCAAGCGGCCGTTGACAAAGTCTTTGAAGAACATGGCCAGGAAGCGATGCAATACGGGGCCGCCAAGGGGGTTACTGCGCTCCGTGAGTTGATCCTCCAACACGTTAAGGAAAAGGAAGGCGTCACCGGCGTCCTCGATAACGTCTTGGTAACAACCGGTTCAGAACAGGTCCTGGACCTGGTGGGGAAGGCATTCGTTAACCCCGGTGACACGGTCTTGGTTGAACAGCCGACCTACCTTTGTGCCCTGGACGTTTTCAAGTCCTATGGTTCTAAGTTCGTGGGCGTGGCCATGGATGAACAGGGGATGAAGATGGATGCCCTTGAGGACGCCCTCAAAGCCCATCCGGAGACTAAGCTGATTTATACCGTGCCTAACTTCCAAAACCCAACCGGCCGAACAATGGCCGTTGACCGCCGGAAGAAACTCGCTGAGTTAGCTGCTAAGTATGATGTTTATGTTCTCGAAGACAACCCGTATGGTGAGATTCGCTTTGCCGGGACCCATGTTCCCGCAGTTAAGTCCTTTGACGAAACCGGTCACGTCTTTTACATGAGTACCTTCTCTAAGACCCTGGCACCCGGATTCCGCCTTGGCTGGGTAGTCGCCGATACGGACGTCATCAATAAACTGACGGTGTTGAAGCAGTCTGCGGACCTACATACCGATAACTTGGCCCAGTACGCGGTGGTTGAATTCTTGAATAATAATGACCTTGACGCACACGTAAAGGAGATCAGTGACCTTTACGGTAAGCGTAAGCAATTGATGGCGGATGGACTTAAGAAGTACTTCCCGGCTGGTGTTAAGTACACTAATCCAGAAGGGGGGATGTTCCTGTGGGTTGAAGTGCCAGGGGTTGACGATACCGTTGAGCTCTTCAAGGAATGTCTCAAGCACAACGTTGCTTTTGTACCAGGCGATCCATTCTTTGCGAGTAAGCCACAACCAGGGGCTTTCCGCCTGAACTACTCAAATGCCAAAGAAGACCAGATCAAGGTCGGGATGAAACAACTAGGTGAAGCACTCCAAGAAGCGGTTAATAAGTAGAAAATAGACAAAACTTATCCTTCAGTTTTGGGATGGGGTCGAATTAACAGTTGATTCGACCCCAATTTTTTTGTTTGTTCTACTAATCAATTGCTAAGAAAAATGTCCGACATTCATTACTGTTATATCAACAATTTAAAACACTGATAATAATTATATTATTATAAATATACAATAACGATTTGACAATTTCCTAATTAGTCGATAAACTAGTTGCGATAATCAATGTTGCCAAAAGGGTGACTTGTAGCGGGGAGGAAGTAAGATGCTGTCATTACTTGATGCGGTTGATCAGCCGTTAGTCACGGTTGTAATTCTTATTTTGCTAGTGATTATTGGGGTAGCGCTAACAATTAGTTTTGTCTTCTGGCTTCTCTTTCGTCATAATCTGAGGAAGGGGTAGACTATGCTGGTATATTTCTTTACGGGAGTCTGGATGATCAGCCTCCTGATTTTTCTAATTTATACTCTTATTAGTATTTTCTTTCGGTCATTTTCGTATCCCACAGACTACATCGCCTTTGCCGGGAACCAGGTGACGGACAAGGTTGACAAGCAACTGCGCTACTTTATCATTGTGCCCTGTTTCAATGAGGAAGCGGTGATTAAGCAGACTATCCAGCACCTCTTAGGCTTTGGGGAGTTCGAGGTGGTGGTGGTTGATGATGCAAGTACCGATAACTCGGCAGCCGAAATTCGCCAAATTAGGAGTCTACCGCTACACCTGCTCCAGCGCCAACTACCGGATGCACATACGGGAAAGGGGGACGTTTTAAACTTCGCCCTTGATTACATCCGGCAGCAGATTAAGCAGCGGGGAACCACACCGGAAAAGACAATTGTTGGGGTCGTTGATGCCGACGCCGAGCTCGCCCCTAATGCGGCCCAGCGTCTGAATGGCGATTTTTCTTCGCCGGCTGGGAACGTCTGTCAGATGCGGGTGAAGATGTACCCCCACTTTAAAACGGAATTACAGATCCTTCAGGACATTGAGTTCTTCAGTATTAACCACATGACCCAGATAATGCGGATGTACACCAGGACCGTGGGCTTGAGTGGCAATGGGCAGTTCTTCCGCCTGGCCCCAATTCTTGCCAAGATTGGTCCCCATCCCTGGGGGAATGCCTTACTGGATGACTACGAATTGACGATTAAGATGCTTTTAAAGGGCCTGCACGTGGACTACATGACGGAAACCTACGTTTATCAGGAGGCACTGGCTTCCTTGAAGAAGTTTATCCGCCAACGTAGCCTGTGGGTTCAAGGAGACCTTAACTGCCTGAAGTACCTCCCCGCGATTGTGAAGAGCCGGCGACTAAAGACGACCCAGAAGACGGGAATTTACTACTTCCTCTGTCAACCGTGGATTAACGCCCTGGCCGACACTGCCATCATTGTCTTGACGGTCTTCAGTTTCTTTCACCTGGACAAGCTTTTCGGTAACCTGCCGGGACTGGCCCTGATTGCGATGGTAGTCTTAGTGGCGCTCTTTTCCTTATTATGGGGGATTGTGTTCAGCTTCTTCTACCGGCATGACCTTCGCCACTTTGATGAACCCGCAATTACCCGGCGCCAGTATTTACTGTTGCCCTTTGGCGTATCGTACCTTTACGTTGTGCTCTTCTTCAGTATTGTCATGGCCTTTTGGCGGTGGCTCTTTCATGAAAACTCGTGGATTAAGACGGAGCACGGCAAGGGTTGATGGTGAAAGGAAGTTAGGAAAACAATGAAGCAGATAAAAGTAATGGCCGTTTTTGGTACCCGCCCGGAGGGAATCAAGATGGGCCCGGTCGTGCGCAGACTAATCGAGGATGATCGCTTTTCACCGGTGGTAGTGTCGACGGGTCAGCACGCCGAAATGCTCCAGCAGGTACTGGATGTTTTTCATATCAGGCCGGACTACGACCTCAAGATCATGAAACCGGGGCAGGGGTTGACGCAGATAACGATGACCACCATGCAGCGCTTGGAGCCCATCGTCCAAAAGGAACGGCCAGCAATCATGCTTGTTCACGGGGACACCAGCTCTGCTTATGCAGCCGCACTGACGGCCTTTTATAACCGAATTGCGATTGGCCACGTGGAGGCCGGCTTGCGGACGTGGAATAAGTATTCGCCATACCCGGAAGAGATGAACCGGCAGATGATTGACGACCTGGCCGACCTCTACTTTGCGCCCACCGCGACGAGTGCTGATAACCTCCACCGTAGCAACCACCAACAGGGGATTACCGTTACCGGTAACACGGCGATTGACGCCTTGAAGTACACGGTTAACCAGGATTACCACCATCCGGCCTTAGAAAAGATTGCCCCCAACCACCAGATCATCCTGCTGACCATGCACCGGCGGGAAAACTGGGGACAACCGATGAAAGAAACCTTCCGGGCCATCAAAGATGTCGTTGATGCCCGGGCGAACTTGGACGTCATTTATCCGGTTCACCTAAACCCCATTGTCCGTAACACTGCGGATGAGGTGTTTGCGGGGGACCCGCGGGTGCACCTGGTTGATCCCTTAGATGTTGTTGACTTTCATAACATCATGAGTCGCTCCTTACTGGTGATGAGTGATTCTGGTAGGGTGCAGGAGGAGGCTCCGGCCCTGCATAAGCCGGTACTGGTGCTCCGTGACACAACAGAACGGCCTGAAGGTGTGGCGGCCGGGACCCTGAAGCTGGTTGGAATTAGCTATGATAACGTTAAAAAACAGTTGACGAGCTTACTCGATAACCAGGAAGAGTACCAAAAAATGAGCAGTGCACAAAACCCGTATGGTGATGGGCACGCCAGTGAACGGATTCTTTCCGCAATTGACGAGTGGGCGCACTAACTTGAGATCTTTATATATGGGAGTGAGACAGAACTAGCTTGCTAGTTCGTTTTTCGCCGTAAAACTAGTCTTTAGAAAGCACAAAGAGGGCTCTAGTGTTCGGACTTTTTCGAACACTAGAGCCCCTTTGTGTGTTGTGCCGTAGCATTAACTATATAGGAAGCTTATGTTACAGCCCCTTTTTTAAATGGAAGAAGGAAGACAGGGGTAATGCAAAACCCTGTCTTCCTCCTTAGAAAACCTATTTTAATTTTATCTTAGCTAAAGGTACCAGGTGGGTATGGTGGCGCAGCTTATAGTAGAGGTAGAAGAAAATGAAGAGTGGCACACTCATGTAGGTGATCAAAATGTTGGACCAATCGAGTTTTAAGAAGGCGTCAACGTTTTGACCAACGATAACGACGATGCAGAGAACAAAGGCAAACAGGGGACCAAAGGGGAAAAGTCCGGCATGGTAGTCAAGCTCGTCTAAGGTATGGCCCTGCCGTAAGAAACCGCGACGGAACCGGTAGTGGGCAATCGCAATTCCTAACCATTCCATGAACCCGCCAAGACTAGTAGCGGCAATCAGGTAGTTGTAAACGTTTGGACCGATGAACTGGAGGGCCCACAGTGCCAAACTCAAAATTGCCATTGCGAGGAAGCTGACGATTGGGACACCCCGGTGATTGACGCGGCGGAATCCTTTCCACAAGAAACCATCGACTGACTGGGAGAAGAGAATCCGGGAAATGGCGTAGAGCCACGAGTTAGCTGACGAGAGAACCGCGATTAAGATGACAAAATTCATAATCCCCGCGGCATAGCGGAGCCCGGCGTACTGGAAGATCAGGGTGAAGGGGCTGGTCACAATGTCTTGCACATCAGAGCTGAGAAGGTTCTTATTGGTGTAAGGAAGGACGCAGGCAATCACGAAAATCGTCAGGACGTAGAAGAGTAGGATACGCCAGAAGGTGGCGTGAATTGCCCGGGGAACACTGTGCTTGGGGTCGGCCGATTCACCTGCGGCAATCCCAACCATTTCCGTCCCCTGGAAGGAAAAACCAGAGACAACGAAGGCACTAATGATTCCCGGGACCCCGTTGACGAAGGGGGCCTTCTTATAGGTGAAGTTCTGGAAGCCCAATGCATGGTGGTCGCCAATCAAACCGCAGATAACCGCAATTCCCACGATGACAAAGATTACCACGGCGGCGACCTTTAGCAGGGCCAACCAAAATTCAGTTTCACCATAGGCCCGTACTGAGAAGTAATTGATTGTAAAAATAATAACAAAGGCCAGGAGACTGAAGAGCCAGGACGGGACATGGGGGAACCAGAAGTTCATGACAATCCCGACGGTGGAGAGTTCTACGGCAACGGTAATAGCCCCACAGAACCAGTAGTTCCATCCCATGGCAAAACCGAGGGCGGGGTCAACATAGCGGTTGGCGTATTCGGCAAAAGAACCACTGCGGGGGTTATAGGTTGCCATCTCAGCGAGGCTGGTCATTAAGAAAAAGACCATTAATCCCATGACAAAGTATGCGATTAGGCTACCGCCGGGGCCAGCAGTTGTGATTGCGGACCCACTGGCAATGAAAAGGCCGGTACCAATTGTCCCACCCAGGGCAATCATCGACAGGTGACGTGACTGTAAGGTATGGCGGATATGGCCATTATGCTGTTGATTATTCAATATGCACATTCCTCCTATATAATAGTTAGTAAAATTGTAGTGCGAACCGGTGAATATTAAAAATACTTATTTCTAATGGTCAGGCATGCGACTGACGCATGGTAATAAGTATTCACTGAGTACATAGTCAGGCATGAGTAGAAAGCATTTCACATGTCGTTGATCTTCACTTATTATTAAATAGTAAAAAGAAAGGAGGAGTAACCGGTGGCAATTTTAAAGCAACTCCGCTGGTTTTTCCGTCAGCAGTGGCGGCAGTATCTTGGTGGGGTGGTTGCCCTAGTATTGGTTGCAATTTGCAACGTCATCCCGGCCCGGATAATTGGTAACGTTGTCGATGCAATCAGCGCCCACCGGGTTAACGGGGGATGGTTGACTTTGCAGATCAGCATTATGCTGAGTGCGGCGATCATTCAATATTTCCTGCGCTTTGCCTGGCAGAAGCTGCTTTACGGCAGTTCCTATGTCCTGGAACGCCAGCTAAGAAGCAGGTTATTTCACCACTTCATGGCAATGGACCCCAGCTTTTACCAGCGGTGGCGGATTGGCGACCTAATGGCCCACGCCACTAACGATGTTGAAGCTGTCCGGGAGGTTGCTAGCTACGGTATCTTGATCTTAGCGGACTCCATTATCACTGGGGGCTCAATGATTATCGCAATGGGCATCTTCGTGAGCTGGCAGCTGACAATTATCACCCTCCTGCCACTGCCGCTCCTCGTTGTTCTGGCTAACCGGTTGGGTAATAAGGTGCACGTTGCCTATGGCCGGGCTCAGCAGGCGTTTGGTCAGCTCAATAATAAAACCCAAGAGAGTATCACGGGAATCAAAGTTGTCCAGGCACTCGGCGAAGAGGAAGCTGACCTGGCCGACTTTCACCGTTATGTTCAACGGGCCCTCCACACAAATCTCAGGGCCTATTTTTGGGATGCCCTCTTTAATCCAGCAACTACGTTAATTATGGGGTTAGCCTACCTCCTTGCGATCGGCTTTGGGGGCTGGTTTGTCGGTCGTGGGCAATTGACGGTCGGTCAGCTGGTCACGATGATTACCTACCTGGGTGAATTAGTATGGCCGCTCTTTGCAATTGGGACCCTCTTTAATACGCTGGAACGGGGCCGGGCCAGCTACGACCGGATTAATAGCCTGCTTGCCGAAAAACCTGCCTGGCGTCCCGCACGTTTAGGTGCCGTTCACTTATCAGGAACACTAATGGTTGATATTAACCGCTTTCGTTATCCGGATGGGGATCACCCGGTCCTTCACGATATTCATTTCCGGGTGCCCGCAGGTAGCAAGGTGGGAATTGTCGGTCCCACTGGTAGTGGGAAAACGACCCTTCTGCGGCTGCTGGTCCGGGATTTTGACCATTATGATGGTCAAATTACGGTTGCCGACCAGGATATCCGTGACCTTCCTTTAACGGACTATCGGCGACAAATCGGTTATACTCCTCAAACTGACTTTCTCTTTTCAACATCAATTGAGCGTAACTTACGCTTTGGTGATGAGCAGGCTGACGACCGGCGGGTGGTAGAAACGGCCCGGAAGGTGGCAATGGATCAAGAAATTGCGGCAATGGCGGACCAGTATAAGACCAGGGTTGGCCAGGACGGGACCAACCTGTCTGGTGGTCAACGCCAACGGCTTTCTTTGGGGCGGGCCTTAATTGGTTCAGAACAACTACTGGTTTTGGATGACCCCTTATCCGCGGTTGATGCAGAGACCGCTGGTCAAATTGAAGAACGGCTGGTAACGGCTAAGGAAAAGACAGTTATTATGACCACCAGCCGCCTTAGTACGGTTGATCAACTCGACTGGTTAATAGTGATGGAAGCGGGAACGGTAACCGAGCAGGGCCAACCGGCACAATTATTAAAGCGGCCGGGCTGGTACCGAAATAACTTGCAAGAACAGCTGCGGCGTCAACGGTTGGAGGATGATTTAAATGGATGAAAAGAAGCGGTTAACTCACCGGCAGCAGGGGAAAATATTACGCCGGATTTTCCGTGCTGCCCGCCCCTTTTGGTGGCAGTTTGCCTTGGCGATTGTAATGGCAGTGGCCCTTAGCATCGTTAACCTTTTGCTACCACGGTTGATTCAGTATTACATTGACCACTACCTGCGCCACGGGCCGGTATTGCTAAAGTGGATCATCCTGTTTACAGGAATATATGGTGTTTTAACGGTGGTACGGGCCCTCCTCCAATTTATTCAGGCCTACAGCTTTGCGGTGGGGGCCGAACGAACACTCGAAAGCCTCCGGGACCGGCTAATTCGGCATGTCTACTTTTTGGGGATGAAGTTCTTTGATGAGACCCCCGTTGGTGAGATTGTCTCCCGGGTTACGAACGACACTAAGACCCTGTACAACTTTTGGAACCTGATTTTAAACCTGGTGGTTGCACTAACCGGTCTTGTTGCCGCCTTTGTCGCAATGATGGCAGTCAGTCCGATACTGGCCTGGACCACTTTGGGATTACTGGCGGTCATCATCATCCTGGTTTACTGTTACCAGCGCTTGAGTGTTCCAGTATACCAACGGGTCCGCGCATCATTGAGTAGGCTTAATACCCGCCTTAACGACGCGCTGACGGGAATTGAAGTTATCCAACAGTTTGGCCAGCAAGGGCGACTGGCTAAGGCCTTTGACCGTGAGAACAATCGCTACTTTAGCTTCCGGAACCGCTTGATTAACTTTGACTCCTTCCTGCTGTACCCAGTGGTTAGCCTAATGTTCATCCTGGCAGAAACCGCAACACTGGGCTATTTCGGCTGGCGTAGTGAGCGGGCAATGGTAGCTGCGGGGGTAGTGTACGCATTCATCGCCTACCAGCAGAACTTCTTCAACCCCCTGACTAGTGTGATGGAGAACTTAGCGACCTTCCAAGAGGGAATTGTTGCCGGGAGCCGGATCTTTAACCTCCTGGACCGGCCCTCCAGTCAACCGCGCCAGGATGCCCGCCCGTTTAAAATCACGGACGGCAAGATTGAGTTTCGTCATGTTACCTTTGGCTATGACCCTGCTAAACCGGTACTGAAGGATATTTCCTTTACCGTCTTACCGGGACAAATGGTGGCCCTGGTTGGCCATACCGGAAGCGGCAAGAGTTCGATTATTAACCTACTGATGCGCTTTTATGAGTTTCAGAAGGGACAAATCCTGGTTGATGGGGTGGATATTCGTCACTACCCGTTGAAAGAACTACGCCACCGGCTGGGCCTGGTCGTTCAGGACCCGGTCATCTTTTACGGGACGGTTGCCCATAATATTGGGATGTATAGTGACGAGCAGGAACAGGCTAATATTGAGGACGCGGCCCAGGTTGTCAATGCGGATAGTTTTATAAAACGACTGCCCAGAAAGTACGAAACCCTCCTGAGTGAAGGGGGAAGTAACCTGTCGGCTGGCCAGCGGCAATTAATTGCCTTTGCCCGGGTAATGGCCCGTCACCCGCTAGTTTTAATTCTTGATGAGGCCACTGCCCATATTGATTCCCACACCGAAAAGATGATTACCACCAGCATCAACAAAATGAGCAGTCAGCAAACCACAATTGCCATTGCTCACCGCCTGTCAACCATTCGGGACGCCGATAAAATCTTGGTGCTTCGGGACGGAAAAATTGTTGAGCGCGGCCGGCACAGTGAGTTGATGGCCCAGAATGGCTACTATGCCAAGTTAGTTCGCCTCCAGGAGGAAGAAAATTGAGAAAATCCCTTTACAGATGAGGGGGCGGCATGTTAAACTTTCATAGTTGATTAAATATGACTCTGCCTAAGACTCAGGTGGCATTAAGCCTTAATTCGTACCTGCCGAGGAAGAAATGTAAATTCCTTCTCTATGTCTGCGGTCATAGGGATTTTTTTATAAATCCAATCAAAAATACATTGCAGGAGGTGAAGTTCATGAGTGAAGCAGCTATTGCAAAGAAGGCTGAAATCGTTAAGCAAACTGTTGATTTGATTAACGACGCTGAATCAGCTATCGTTGTTGACTACCGTGGTTTGACGGTTGCCGAAGTTACTGACTTACGTAAGCAACTTCGTGACGCCGGTGTTAAGATGTCCGTTATCAAGAACAAGATCCTTGACCGGGCTGTTGAAGGCACTGATTACGAAGATCTGCGGAGTACTTTTGTTGGCCCAACTGCTGTTGCCTTCTCTAACGAAGACCCAATTGCCCCAGCTAAGATTCTGAAGAAGTTCGCTGACGACCACGACGCTCTTGAAATTAAGGGTGGCTTCATCGAAAAGTCTGTTAAGACGCTCGACGAAATCAACGAATACGCTACGATGCCAAGTCGCGAAGACCTGCTGTCCATGCTGGCATCTGCATTGCAAGATCCAATGCGGAAGATTGCCCGTGCAGTCAAGGCCGTTGCCGACAAGGAAGACGAAGCGGCATAATTACCGTATATCGGTTCAATACCACATCAAAATTAATTACCTAAATATTGGAGGAAATAAACATGGCTTTTGATAAGGATGCTATCATTGCTTCATTAAAGGAAGCATCAATTTCTGACCTTAACGATCTTGTTAAGGCAATCGAAGACGAATTCGACGTTTCTGCTGCTGCTCCAGTAGCTGCTGCCGGTGCTGCTGGCGGTGACGCTGCTGCTAAGGACAGCTTCACTGTTGAACTGACTGAAGCTGGTCAATCTAAGGTTAAGGTTATCAAGGCTGTTAAGGACATCACTGGTGTCGGCCTGAAGGATGCTAAGGACCTGGTTGACGGTGCTCCTTCAGCTATCAAGGAAGACGTTAAGGAAGACGAAGCTAACGACATCAAGGAAAAGCTTGAAGCCGCTGGTGCTACTGTTACCCTTAAGTAGTCGCTTCATAAATTTAACCAAAAGAGGTTGGCGAGTAATCGCCAGCCTCTTTTGTTGTTTAAAAATACTCTAAATAAGATGTAAACCCTTGCTGGGGCTGCTTGTTAGGTCATAAGGGGTCATGTTTAGTAAAAAATGATCACCCGTTAAATGGTATAAAACGGCATTTCGTTTATAGTGTGTTATTTAAAAGTCATTATTATTCACACGGAATATGACTAATAATAATCACCGATATAAACACTTACTTAGCACTATGTTTAAGAAAAGCAGGTTGGCCGTTCAGAAAATAAAAAAAATCCGATATAAATATTTTAATCTTGCTTGAAAGAAAGCGCTATGAGTTGTACACTTGAAATGTAATAAGCAATTATTGTTAAACATGTGATAAGCTATTTGTTTACTGGAGGGGATTAACAATGGATATTGTTAGTTTAGCGCGGTTCCAGTTTGCGATGACGACAGTCTTTCACTTTTTCTTCGTTCCGTTTTCAATCGGGACGGTCTTCGTTGTCGCAGTCATGGAAACAATGTATTACCGCACCAAGAACCCGTCATATAAGAAAATGACTAAGTTCTGGGGTAATATCTTCATGCTAAGTTTTGCTGTTGGGGTTGTAACTGGACTGATTCAGGAATTCCAATTTGGGATGAACTGGTCTGATTATTCACGGTTCATGGGTGATATCTTCGGGGCACCACTGGCCTTCGAAGCGTTGCTATCATTCTTTATTGAATCGACCTTCATCGGTCTGTGGGTATTTACCTGGGACCGGGTTAAGAAGGGCTTGCACTTATTCTTTATCTGGATGATCGTGTTTGGGACGGTCACGAGTGCCCTGTGGATTTTGACGGCGAACTCGTTTATGCAACACCCAGTGGGCTTTGCAATTCGTAACGGCCGGGCCGAAATGGTCAACTTCGGGGCCCTACTGTCTAACCCACAACTGATCTTTGAACTCAGTCACGTCCTGATGGGGGCCCTGTTAACGGGTGCAACCATCATCACCGGTTTGGCCGCCTTCCAACTGTTGAAGAAGCGGGCACTATCTGATGAAAATAAACAGATTTACCACAAGACAATGCGGGTTGGCCTCTGGTTAATGCTGATCTTCTCCCTCGGTTCCATTACCGCTGGGGACATGCAGATGCAATACCTGATTAAGGAACAGCCAATGAAGTTTGCCGCTACCGAAGCGGTTTACAAGACAACTAAGAGTCCAGCACCGTGGACGGTAGTTGGAATTGCTAATCCAAAGACCCACCAGGTCAATGGCAAGGTTGAGATTCCGGTAATGCTGAGTGTGCTTTCTTACCACAAGGCTTCTGGTTCAGTAACCGGGATGGAAGAAATTAACGCTCAATTAGAAAAGAAGTACGGTACCCACATTGATGGGCAAAAGATGAACTACTATGTTCCAGTTAACACCTTGTTCTGGAGCTTCCGGGTAATGTGTGGATTTTCTGCACTACTTGCCCTCGTTTCAATTGTCGGTCTGGTAATGACGAGGCGCGGCAAGGAGACACTTTACAATCACCGGTGGATGTTATGGGTAATGGCCATTCTTACCTTCTCACCATTCCTGGCTAACACCGCTGGTTGGTTCATTACCGAATTTGGACGGACACCATGGACAGTTTATGGCCTGTTCACCATCAAGCAGAGTGTATCGCCAAACGTTTCTGTTGCTTCACTGCTAACGTCAAACATCATTTACTTTGTATTGTTCACCAGCTTGGCAATTGTCCTGATTGCCCTGATCGTCCGCTTCCTGCGTAACGACCCGGTTGAGTGGGACGCCGCTCAGACTGATAAGAAAGCAACTGATCCATTTGCAAAGGGGGCCTTCTAAATGTCATTTCTACAAGCACTATGGTTCTTGTTAATTGGCGTCCTGTTCTCCGGCTTCTTCTTCCTGGATGGATTTGACTACGGAGTAGGGATGGCTGTCGGCACACTTGCCCACAACGAAGGTGAAAAGAGCCAAATCATTAGGACAATCGGCCCGGTATGGGACGGTAACGAAGTTTGGTTGATCACCGCCGGGGGAGCAATGTTTGCCTCCTTCCCATACTGGTACGCAACCCTCTTCTCTGGCTACTACTTGATCCTTTTGTTCATCCTGGTTGGCCTGATTTTGCGGGGGGTCTCATTTGAATTCCGTGCTAAGAGTTCAGATGAAAAGAAGCCGGTTTGGGACCGGATTATGGCCTTCTGCAGCTTCTTAGTACCATTCCTATTTGGGGTAATGTTTATCTCAATGATTAAGGGGATGCCAATTGACGCTGCTGGTAGCATTCACGCCCACTTCTTTGACTACTTCAACTGGTTCTCAATCGTCGGCGGAATTGCCCTGGCCCTGCTGACCTACCTGCACGGTTTAAACTACATCACCTTAAAGACCAAGGGCCCCGTTTCCGAGCGTGCACAGAACTTTGCCCAGGCCCTTTACTGGGTCCTCTATGTTGGTGAAGTGGTCTTTGCCTTACTGCTGCTCTTCCAAACCGACTTTATCAAGGTTCACCCCGTTGCAACCTTGCTTTGCCTGGTCCTGATCGTTGGCTTCTCTGTTTGGGCCCACGTTTCGACCTTCAAGAATAAGCAGGGGTACGCATTTGCGGCAAGTGGTTTGACCCTGGTATCACTGGTTGCCTTAATCTTCTGTGGCCTCTTCCCACGGGTAATGATTTCTTCAATCAGTGCGAAATTTGACCTTGTTATCCAAAGCGCATCCTCATCCAACTACACTTTGATTGTGATGACGATTGCGACAGTTATTCTGGTACCTTGTGTACTGGCTTACACAATTTGGGCATACTGGATTTTCCGGAAACGGATTGAGATGCCTAAAGTTGGGGAGGCTAATTAATGATTGATCGAGAGCTATTTCAACTCGCGGGAGCTAAATCAATCAGTAAAAGGCTTGCGGGACTTGATGTTCTGCAAGCCTTTTTAATTATTGGTCAGGCGCTCGCCCTCAGTGCGGTCATTACCCGTTTATGGGCTGGCCACACCTTGAACTACTTGATGCTATTGGCATTTGTGGCTTGCTTTACGGGCCGCCAGTTGTTGGCCTGGTTAAGTAACCGCTGGTTGGATGACTATGCCGGAAAAACAGCCCAAAGCCTCCGCAAGCGACTCTTAAAGAAGCTGTTTGCAATGGGGCCCGCCCTGGTGCAAAAGCAGGGGACGGGGAGTATGATCACCATGGTGGTGGACGGAATTAGCGAGGTTCGTGAATACGTCAAGCTGACTTTCTCAAAGGTCATGACCATGATGATTGTTCCCGTTTTAGTCCTGATTGCCGCGGCCTTTCTAGATTGGAAGTCTGCCCTTATCCTGTTGATTATGTACCCCCTGATTGTGCTGTTCATGATTATCCTTGGGCACGCCGCTCAGGCCCGGGCGGAAAAGCAGTTTGGGAACTTTCAGAAGCTGTCCAACAACTTTATTGATTCCTTGCGGGGAATTGATACCTTGAAGTACCTGGGCCTCAGTAAGCGGTACTCCAAGAGTATTTTCCGCTCTAGTGAGCTGTTCCGGGGACGGACAATGCGGGTCCTCAAGGTGGCAATGCTGTCTACCTTTGCCCTGGACTTCTTTACGACCCTTTCCATTGCCGTAATTGCCGTTTATCTCGGTTTTGGCCTGATCAACGGGACCATCAACCTGTTCCCGGCTTTGGCGGTCCTGATTTTGGCACCCGAATACTTCCTGCCAATCCGTAACTTTGCGGGGGACTTTCACGCCACTTTAAACGGTAAGAACGCCTTTAAGAAGATTCACCAGCTAATCACGACCCCCGCTGAAAAGACAGTCGACCTGTCCCTTCATCCGTGGACGGCTGAGGACAAGTTGACGGTTGACAACCTCCAATTCCGCTACCCCAATGGAACGACGATTAAGCCCTTCTCCCTGGCCATTCAGGGCTACCGGAAGGTGGGAATCATTGGGATGAGTGGGGCCGGTAAAACGACCTTGATTAACCTCCTCAGTGGCTTCTTGACGCCGACAGGGGGGACGGTGACTGTTCAGGGACAGGCGGCGCCAACGCTGGATATCCCGGAATGGAAGCAGCAGCTCCTCTACATCCCCCAGAACCCGTATGTTTTTACGGCTACCCTGCGGGACAATATCGCCTTTTACACACCGGACGTTAGTGACGACGCGGTCCGTCATGCCATCCACGTTGTCGGCTTGGATGACCTTTTAGCCGACTTACCAGAAGGACTTGACACCGTGATTGGTAACGGGAAACGGGTGCTTTCTGGGGGGCAGGCACAGCGGATTGCCCTTGCCCGGGCCTTCCTGGATAAGAAGCGCCGGGTCATGATTTTCGATGAGCCGACCGCCCACCTGGATATTGAGACCGAGATGGACCTGAAAAAGCGGATGCTGCCACTGATGGAGCACCGGTTAGTCTTCTTTGCGACCCACCGTCTGCACTGGATGAAGCAGATGGACTACATCCTGGTGATGAACCATGGTGAGCTGGTGGAGCAGGGGACCTTTGCTCAGCTCCAGGAGAAGAAGGGCTACTTTACCCGGCTGATGAACGAAATGCGAGGTGAAAAGGAAAATGTTTAAAAAAGTACCACTCTTGAGGGCCCTCAAGCACGACCGGTGGGTACGGCCGTACCTGCACCACTACCGCAAGACGCTAATCCTGGCGATTTCTTTAGGAATCATCACCTTCATCTGTGGTGGGGGACTGATGTTTTGCGCCGGTTTCTTGATTAGTAAGTCGGCAACCCACCCGGAAAACATCCTCCTCGTCTACGTACCGATCGTTCTGACCCGGGCGTTCGGGATTGCCAGGCCAGCCTTTCGCTACGTTGAACGGCTGGTCAGCCACAACTGGGTCCTCAAGATGACCTCGCGCCTTCGCCAGAAGCTTTATGACAGCCTGGAAGAGGACGCCACCATCTTTAACAGTAAGTACCAGTTAGGTGATATCTTGGGGCTGTTATCCGATGATGTCCACCATATCCAAAACCTCTACCTGCGGACGATCTTCCCAATGCTGGTGGCCTGGGGCCTGTTTGCCATCATTGTCATCGCCCTGGGGATCCTTTCTCCCCTAATGGGCTTGTGGATGCTCCTGGTGTTTGCTTTGATGATAATTGCCATCCCCCTGTGGTCGGTCCTGGTGAACGGGGCCCGGCAGGAATACGAAAAACAGGTCAAGGATGACCTCTACGTCAACCTTACTGATAACGTCTTGGGGGTTGGTGACTGGGTCCTTGCTGGTCGGGGTAAGGAATACTTACAGCTTCATGATGAAAATGAGCTCCAGGTGCTGGCAACCGAAAAGGCCATGCACCGCTTTGAACGACTGCGTGACTTTCTCGTTCAGATGCTGGTCCTCTTGATGGCGGTCAGCCTGCTCTTTTGGGGAGCGGCCCGCTTTGGGGGACAACCAGGTGGCCCGGCAAACTGGATTGCGGCCTTTGTCCTGGCAGTCTTTCCCCTGATTGATGCGGTTGCCCCCCTCCCGGCGGCGGCCCAGGAGACCAACGTTTACACTAAGTCGCTTGTCCGCTTGAACGGTTTGAACGCTGGGCAATCAGCTCCCACGACGAAAGTTCCCCAACTGGCGGGGCCGTACGAAATCCGGGTCAAGGACTTCCACTACACGTACCCCCACACTAAGCGGCCCGTGCTACGGGGGATTGACCTAACAATTAAGCCGGGTGAGAAACTAGCTATCCTGGGGAAGAGTGGCGCGGGGAAGAGTACTCTCGCGGCGCTTTTGCGGGGTGACCGGGTCCCGACCAGCGGTGCCGTAACGCTGAATGGTGTTGCCACCAGTCAGTTTGGTGACCACATTGCCGACTACATTGGGGTTATCAACCAGCAGCCCTACCTCTTTAATACGACAATTGCAAATAACATCCGCCTTGGTAACGAAGAGGCTAGTGATGACCAGGTCTGGGACGTCCTCAAACGGGTCGGCCTCGCGGAGATGGTTAAGGCCTTGCCCCACGGTATCGAAACGAAGGTTGATGAGGCCGGTCTCCGCTTCTCTGGTGGTGAACGTCACCGGCTGGCCCTGGCGCGAATCCTGCTCAAGGATACCCCCATCGTCCTCCTTGACGAACCGACCGTTGGCCTGGACCCCATTACGGAACAGGCGGTCATTGACACGATCCTGAACCAGTTAGCGGGGAAGACCCTGATCTGGATTACCCACCACCTCCAGGGGATTGAACGCTTTGACCAGGTGGTCTTTATTGAAGACGGTCAGCTTGAGATGCACGGTAAGCCGGCCGAACTGTGGGCTAACAATGCCCGTTACCGTGAACTAAAAAAAGCCGATCAGGGATTGTAATCCCTAACTGGCTTTTACATGGTGCGCTTTAGTAACTGGTTTGCCATCTGGTGGAGAAAGCGGCGGGCCCGGTTATCAGGAAGCTTGGTGAGGTTCTCGATTGCCTTATTGGTAAACCGCCCCGCTAGTTGACGACTAGCCTTGACCGCGTCCGACGCAACGACAATTTCTTGGACCCTCTGCATGTCAGCGAGGGTCATTTGTCTTTTCTTGGCTAGTAGCGGGCCCAACTGGGTGGCCGCGCTTGGCTGCTGGAGGGCTAAAAGGAGGGGCAGGGAGTAGACCCCGGTAGCGAGGTCTTCAAGGACTGGCTTATTCAGTCCCTGTCCGCCGGTATAGTCGAGAATATCGTCGAGCATTTGAAAGGCAATGCCCAGGTTTTGACCAAACTTTGCGGCGGGCCTGGTCAACCGTTCGTCCCCACCGCCGAAGTGGGCGCCTTCCCGGGCGGCCAAGCGGAAGAGGGCGGCGGTTTTACCGTTGACGTTTTTAAGGTAGTCCTTGAGCCCCTGCTGGGTGTTGAACCGCTGCCCCATCTGTCCCAGTTCACCGTTTAAGATTTGGCGCATGCTGCGGGCGTTGGTGGTGAGGTAGCTGGATCCTGGCATTGTCTCAATCAGGAGGTCAAAGAAGACCGTGAAGAGCAGGTCACCGGCATAGACGGCGGTATCCTTCCCAAAGCGAGTCTGAATGCTGACCGCGCCCCGTCTCTTTGGCGAGTCATCGATGATATCATCGTGGATCAGGGTCGCCATATGAAGAATCTCAATCGACGAGGCGACCTTCACTAAGCGGTCATCATGCTCACTACTTTGCGGGTTGCATGCCCGGGCCGTTAACAACAGGAGGGCGGGACGGAGGTACTTGCCGCCGTTGTCGGCCATTGCCAAAAGGGCCGCTTCGAGGGACGGATTATTGCAGACAATCCGCTGGTGGATGCAGTCATTGACTGCCTGGAGCTGTGTGCTGATTAGTGGGTAATGTTGCCATCTATTTTTCATCGTAATAATTTTCCTTTTAATCAAAAATGCTTTAGTTATAATTATACCGAAAGGATGTGATTTGGTGTCACTAAATGTATTTTTAGAGCTTGTCGAAATTAAAGCCAAGACGGCAAGCGTCGTCCCTTTCCTCTTGGGGATGGGATTTAGCCTGTATTATTTTCATTCTATCAACTGGCTGTTAGCACTTATCTTCTTTGTAGCGATGTTCCTATTTAACATGGCAGTTGATATGCTTGATAACTACAATGACTATAACCACGCGGTTGACCAACAGAATTACAAGCAAAAGACCAATATTATCGGTCGGGAAAACCTGTCTCCCCACTTGGTATTAGGCCTGCTCGTCATCTTCACGGCAACCGCGGCTCTGCTTGGCCTCTCCCTGGTTTACTTGGCTGGGTGGCCAGTGCTGTGGATGGGGATCTTTTGCTTTGCCATCGGGATCCTGTATTCCTCGGGACCCCACCCCATTTCCAACTTACCATTTGGTGAATTAGCATCGGGCTTCACGATGGGCTTCATGATTGTCCTCTTAAGTGTCTACCTCAATTCCTACCAACAGTTTCAGTGGAACTGGGCAACCCTATGGCGGGTCTTCGTCATTGCCCTGCCAGATGAACTATGGATTTCTAACCTTATGTTAGCTAATAACATCTGTGATGCGCAAGAGGATGAGGATAATCACCGTAAAACAATCGTCCATTTTATCGGCAAACGGAATGCTTTGATCGCCTTTAGTGCTAAAAATGTTATCGCTTTCTTAGTGATCATTGCTTCTCCCTTGCTGGAGATTGCCCCATGGACAGTTATTTTATCATTAGTTATTGTACCTTTTACTTATCACCAGAACAAGTTACTTGTTCACAAGCAGATTAAGCGCGAAACCTTTATCTGTGGTGTTAAAATACTTTTAGTCGGATCGGTTGCCCAGCTATTAACCTACTGGGTTGGCATACTTTTGTAGAATGGAGGAGAAACGATGAAAAAGGTAGTTGTATTGGGGGCCGGATATGCTGGCCTAAAGACAGTCGTTGAGTTGCAAAAACAGTGTCGGGGTGAGGTGGAGATCACCCTGGTCGACGAGAATTCATACCACTATGAGGCCACTGACTTACATGAAGTGGCCTCAGGAAATCTCCCGGCCAGCAAGATCACTTTCCCAATTGCGGATGTCTTAGATCCAAAGATGACAACCTTACTGTTGGACCATGTTGAAAAGGTTAACGAAGCAGAAAAGACGGTTGAGTTGGCGCACCACCAGCCGCTTAAGTATGATTACTGTGTCTTTGCGTTAGGCTTTGTTTCCGAAACCTTTGGTATCAAGGGGGCCGAGGAAAACAGCCTGCCGATGACCAGCGTTAAGGAAGCCGAAGCAATCCACGCCCACATCATTGACCGGATGAAGGATTATCAACAGAGTCAGAACCCGGCGGACCTGAAGATTGTTATCTGCGGTGCCGGTTTCACAGGAATTGAACTGGCGGGGGCGTTGGCTGATGCCCGCTCGCGGTTTGCTAAGCTCGCCGGGGTGACCCCTGACAAGGTAACAATTGACATTATCGATGCTTCCAAGCGCCTGTTGCCAATGTTTAACGACAACCTAGCCGAATATGGTGTTAACCTGTTGAAAAAGCTCAACATCAACGTTATTACGGAGGCCCTGATTCAAGAAATCAAGCCAGGGACCGTCCTCTATAAGGGGGCCAATGACGAAGACGGAACCCCCTTGCACGAAATTAAGGGGAACACCATTATTTGGACGACCGGGGTCAGCGGCAGTCCAGTGGTGGCCGAATCTGGGCTCCAGCAACGGCGGGGCCGGGTAATGGACAGTGGTCACTTGACCGCCCCCCAAGACGATGAGCTCTACATGGTCGGGGACGTTGCGGCAGTGATGCCACCAGATGGTAAGCGCCCGTACCCAACCACGGCGCAAATTGCTTTGTCGATGGCTAATTACGTTGCCAAGGACATTGCCGCCCGTGTAAAGGGGACCAACCGGCCAGGGGCTTACACCTACAAGTCACTGGGAACAGTGGCCTCAGTTGGTAACACCCGGGCCTTCGGAGAGGCTAGTGGTCATTCCTTCAAGGGCTACCCTGCTTCGGTCCTCAAGAAGATGATCATGAACAAGTCGCTCATGGAATTAGGGGGCTTCAAGGAGCTCTTTGCCAAGGGCCGCTTTGACCTTTACCACTAGAATTGAATACCTATTAAGCTAGTAAGAACATCGTCCCCAACGGCGGTGTTCTTTTTGAAAACGGGCAAGGAAACATGTTCTTTTAAGGACGTGATGAATTACCTATTTTTTTATTCTTTAATCGAACATACGTTTTAGAGTATGACATAATATCCTTAACAGAGAGTGGTATTCAGGTATTAATTAGCTTTGCTAACTGGCCAGTGCTGAAAGATTGTGGTGAAATGACACAAATTATAAAGGGAATCAAGCTTCGCCTATATCCCAATGCCCAGCAAAGGGAACAATTGTGGCAGATGTTTGGTAATGATCGTTTCGTTTGGAACCAAATGTTGGCGATGGCTAAGGAACGATATCAAAATAATCCCAGTAGCCGCTTTGTCAATGAATATGGGATGAATTATCTACTGAAGAGGCTTAAGCAAGAATACCCATTCCTTAGGGCGAGTGACTCAACTAGCTTCCTCATCGTTAATCATAATCTCGCCCAAACTTTTAAGATGTTATTTAAACATCGGGGCGGTTACCCACGTTTTAAATCGCGTCGTGCTATTCGCCAAGCTTATACTGAATGGATGATGAACCAGTACCAGGAATTGTCGAAAATTCAAAAAGAGAATAAATAAAAGAGAGATTGTGGCACAAATCGAAAATAAAGGTCCCCAGTGTATATTGACACTAGAGACCTTTTGCCTTAAGTTCATTTATTTAACTGCTTCTTGTCCGCGGACGTTCCAGGTCGTCAAGAAGATCAGACAGGCGACGATGCTGGCAACCAGGATCAGGACAAAGCCCATGTGCCAGCCGGCCATGTCAACGACCCAGCCAAGGACAGCGTTGGCGGAGAAGGACCCGAAGAAGTAACCAAAGAGACCAGTTAATCCGGCAGCAGTACCGGCGGCTTTCTTTGGTACTAGGTCAAGGGCTTGCAGGCCGACCAACATGACCGGGCCGTAGATCAGAAAGCCGATCGCCACCAGGGCGGCGTTAATTACCGCCAGGCTGTTTGCCGACATGTAGACCACGAGGAAGACGGTTACCAGGACCATGTAGCAGAAGCTGGCCGGACCCCGCCGGCCATGAAAGACGTGGTCAGAAACCCAACCGGCCAGCAGGGTGCCGGGAATCCCGGCTAATTCGTACCAGAGGTAGGAGGCACTGGCACTGCCAAGGGTGATTCCCTTCACCTCGGTCAGGTAGGTCGGGACCCAGTTTTCCACCCCGTAACGGACGAGGTAGACGAAAATATTGGCACAGGCGATAACCCAGACCCACTTATTATTGAGGACGTGCTTGAACAGGAGCTCCTTGGTGGTAAAGTTGTGCTCGTTGAGCTGGTGATTCTTGTTTGGATAGTCATTACGGTACTCCTCGATTGGTGGCAAGCCGACCGATTCAGGACTGTTACGCATCAGGATAAAGGCGATAACGGCAATTACGATTCCGGCAATGGCGGGGATAATGAAGGCCCCGTTGAAACTCTTGATACCGAGCGAACTTGCCGCGATCAGGACAATCCCCCAGTTGGCCAGGGGTGCCATCAAACCGCCGCCGACGTTGTGGGCTGTGTTCCAGAGGGCGGTCTTACCACCCCGCTCGTTAAGGGAAAACCAGTGGACCAAGATCCGGCCACACGGGGGCCAGCCCATCCCCTGAAACCAACCGATGATAAACAAGACGATGAACATGGTCGTGATGTTACTGGTTAGCGCGGGGATGAAACCGAAGGCCAGGTTGGTTAAAGAAACTAGCAGCAGACCGAGGGGCAGGAAAATTCGGGCATCGCTCTTGTCGGAAACAATCCCCATTACGAACTTACTAATTCCGTATGCTAGGGAGACAGCGGAGAGGGCTAGCCCTAACTGTCCCTTTGAGAAACCTTCCTTGATTAACCCGGGAATGGCGATTGAAAAGTTATTTCTTAATAGGTAGTAACCGGCGTAACCAACGAAAATACCGATAAAGACTTGCAGGCGCAAGCGACGGTAGGTGGCGTCGATTTTACTCTTGTCCATATGAAAATACTCCTTACTGATAAATTATTCAGCATTAATTGTACTACTGTTTGCCATAGTTAAGGACAAAAAATAAAGGGCTTCCATGGGGAGAAGCCCTTATCAATCATTAATTCTGGTTGGTAGTCATTCGTCTGCCTGTTTCTTTAGTGTTTCCGCAATTTCCTTGAGGTATTGAACTTCGGGACTTGGTGCGGCCGGCTTTTCTTCCTTCTTGTGGAAGTGGTTGATAAATTTAACCAGCAGGAAGACAACGAAGGCGATGATGATAAAGTTAATGACGGCGTTTAAGAACAGACCGTATTTAAACTGGGCGTCGCCAACGGTCAGGACGAGGTTTGAAAGATCAATTTTCCCGATGAAAAGACCGATCAGGGGGTTAATCAGGTTGTTGACCAGGGAATTAACGATGGCCGTAAATGCTGCCCCGACAATGATCCCGACAGCCATGTCAACAACGTTCCCGCGGGCAATAAAGTCTTTGAATTCCTTGAGCATGATGAGCCTCCTTTTTGACTATCTTTCGTATTATTATTTTATCAATGGAATCAGGCTCGTGACTACGGTTGATTATTGAGATTTAAGAAATTTTAAGTCCCGGAATGTCAATTTAAATTAGAAATTGGTCATCTGTAATATACTTCATGAAT
>CAJMLF010000019.1 GCA_905214235.1 uncultured bacterium
GCTTGAGGATCACGACCGCCTTTTTCAATACGTGTCGTTATGGTGTGCTTACGTATGAAAAGTGGCGTGTCAACTTGTGTGTCAAGATTATGACGCAAAGTAACACTTAGTGATTTTAAGAGGGGACAAGTTTTAAGTGCCATGATTTTTACTTGGCGCATATACCACTAAATTAGCTGAAACTGACACCTAAAGTGACACCATTTTTCAATGTTTGAATAAGCATTTCATTCAGAAGCATGTTATAATATATAAAAATTAGCAACTATATTTAGTTGCAAAAGGTGAATGATATGGTTCATAAACAAACAATTCAAAAACTAAAAAATAAGTCAAGCAATATAACATTTGCAGAACTAGCATCGCTGCTAGAAAGTTTAGGCTTTCATCAAGAAAATAAGGGGGAAACCAGTGGTTCAAGAGTAAAATTCTTAATGATGCTGGCGTACCTATTTATTTGCATAAACCGCATCCAAGAAAGACTCTATTGTCCTACCAAGTAAAAGCAGTTGTTCAAGTCTTAAAAGAGGAGGGCTTGCTATGAAGACATTGCATTACAAAGATTATTATGGAACAGTTAACGTTTCAGAAGAAGATAACATTTTATACGGTCAAGTAATTGGCATTAAAGGGTTGTTATCCTACGAAGGAACAACTGTTGTAGAATTAAAACAGGACTTCCAAGAAGTAGTGGACGAATATATTGCAGACTGCAAAAAGAACAACATTAAACCACAAGTATCATATAAAGGAACATTTAACGTTCGTATAAAACCAGAACTTCATAGGAGTTTAGTTGAATACGCTGATGAAAACAATGAGAGTTTGAACTCGGCAGTAACTACAGCTATTAAGAACTTAGTGCAAGCTAACTATAAATGAAGAAATAGGTATTGAAAGTATTAATTGAAACAGGTTGAAAACCTTGTACTAAAAAACATTAAATGAAGTAGATTGAAAATAACTATTTATTCAAGTTTCAGTTTTCCATCTTTAGTTAACCCAAGTCCTAACGTAGCTGTACCAACAATGGCACCTAACAAGACGCTTGCATTCTGCTTGGTGTTAGCATTGGTTTGTGCTAGGCCACTACCATTTGAACCACTTGTTGTAGTTCCACCTAAATTGCCAGCACTAGATAAAGTCTAATAGCCTATTCTGACGGCATTTTAAGTCGTTAGAATAGGTTATTTTACGTTAAAAAACGTTATCGACTTCTCACTTTTTTCTCACGTGGGCGTCTGCTGTGTCATTTTGAACTACGGTGAATCGCTATAATTCAATGGTACCAAGTACTTAGGTGATTTTGGTGTGTGAAAATATGAGAAATAGGAATAAAACTTGATGATTTAAGTAATAAGAATAGCCGCGTGTCAAAATGTACTAAAGAGAAGCTACGTGGATAAATTCGTGTATATATTATATAATAAAAATGTATATACGAAGAGGAAGGAGCCTTAATAATGGTTATTAAGTCACCAACTAAAATTTTCAAATCAGGTAATTCAAGTGCTGTGCGGATTAGTAAGGACATTATGGATGCGGCAGGGCTCAAAGTAAACGATAAAATCAATGTGACCTTTAACTCTCGTGATGGCAGTGTTGTGATTAAGGCTGCTGATACCGATAACAAGGCCCATGATCATTTTTCTGAAATTCTGGACAAAAGTTTAGATGAAGATCAAGCAATATTAGACTTCCTTAAGGATAAGTAAACATGGAATATTTAACTGAGAAAGAGCTAATTGAAATTAACCGACAAATCATTCGTCGAGCTGGTGAAGGCTCAATTGGTGTATTGGATACTAACGGATTAAATAGTGTTATTGAAGCGCCAAAGCAGGTTTTCTTTGGACGTGAGGCTTATCCAACGGTTTGGTTAAAAGCAGCCTACTATCTGCAAAAGATTACTAAGAAACATCTCTTTGCTGATGGTAATAAACGGACAGCATTTGAAGCTGCAAAAGTATTTTTAATCCTAAACGGAATAACCCTTCACTTTGAGGGAATTGAGGCTGGGCAAATGGTTTTAGATGTTACTAACTCTCCCGATTCAGAAGAAGTCATGTTGAAAGTGGCAAAGTATCTGAAAAAACATCAAGTAAAAAAGTGATTTTAATATGACACTTTTCCCACCACATCAACTTTTGAACAAAGTTTTTGACTACACTTTTAACACAGAATCTTAACACGTTTAATGCTTCAGCTACCTTAAAACAGCGCTTCTAGTCAGCACTATATAGCCTATTCTGACGGCATTTTCAATCGTTAGAATAGGCTATTTTACGTTATATAAAAGTGCCTCGTTGCGTTTTTTTTATGCTCCCAAAGCAGGTTAATACCTGCAAATCGGTATCAAACTACTTTTCTTTTAATATCGATGACAATTAATCCACTGGACGACTTCTGAGTAGATATTCCATTTTCGTTGAGGCTCGTCGAAAATATTGTGCATCAGGGAAGAGTAGACATGGAGCTCTTTATCATTGGAAGCAATCATGGCGTAAGCTTCCAGTGAATCATGATAATCAATCAAACCGTCTTTTTGTCCCTGTAAAAATAATAGTGGATCCTTAAAGTCAGTTAAGTGTGCCCGGAGAAAGTAAGCTCCCTTAATTTCATTCTGCAAAATTCCGACAGTCAAGTGATGAAGATTAGCAGGATCATTTTGAATTCTATGAACTACTCGTGGGTCACTGTTAAGTCCTGTACTTAACATGTTAGGTAACTGCTTTTTGGGGTCGCCTGTTAAACCCTTACTCCATGTATTTGGTGCTTTAACAATAGAAACTGGATCAGCCACTACGAATCCATCGGCCGTTTGCGGGTACTTTATGCCGTATAAGAGGACTGTTTCGCCACCCATGCTATGACCAATGATAAATAAGGGGAGATTTGGATAAGCCGTTTTAGTTTTTTTAACCATTACATGTAAATTTTCATAAAGGTCAGCTAAAGAATCCATATATCCCCGTGGTCCTTCTGACTTTCCATGGCCAGGCTGATCATAGCGAAAAACGTTGCAATCATGCTTAACAAGAAAACTAGCAAAGGGGTCATAACTTTTAGCATATGATGATAATCCATGAACGATGATTACATTTGCTTGTGGCGCTTCAGCTAGGTTAGTGATTGTGTGCAAATGAATACCTGAAGTGGCTGATTCAACCATACTTTCAGTTTGGCTGTCATAAAAACTCATTGATATACACTTCCTCTTACGTTAACGAATCGTTGCTCCAAGGACATTCTTGAAGTGTCCCATTGCCCACTTTGCCCCCAGAGCGGAAAAAGTAGCGACTGCCTTTTGGGGGATGACAATTTGATAATCACGGTTGTATGCACCAATTGCCGTGTGCAATACACAGATATCGGTACATACTCCGCAGATCCAGACTTCGTTAATCCGCCGTTCCCGTAAATAATTATCCAGATTAGTGTTCTAAAAAGCAGAATAGCGGTTTTTATTAAATTTATAGACATGGGGATCAGTCCGATTTTGCTGGAACCATTGGCCAACTTTGCCATACAATTCTTGTCCTTTAGTTCCAATAATGTTGTGAGGTGGGTATAAGCGATGCTCAGGGTTGAAATAATCATTTTTCAAGTGGCCATCAGTCGGCAGAATCACGTAACCCTTATTTTTAAGAAACTGGTTAGCTAAACTGATGATTGATTGCTCTAACTTCTGGGCTGGTTTACCGACGGTTAAAGATCCATTGTCAGCAACAAAGTCATTTGTGTAGTCAATAATTAATAATGCTTTTGCCATTTTAATTCTCCTCAGCAAATTGGGCTTTGGTAATCAATTGTTCTTGGAGATCAGCTAACTTAGTGGTTAAGTAAACAGGGTACCGGTCAGGGTTGACTAGCCGTTTACTTGCTTCTGGTAATTGAGCGCGCAATTGCCGAGAAGTCTGTTGAATCTTAAAGACATCCGTTTCCACCCTTGCCGGCTGGCCCGCGGTTAAGTAGGTTTTTAATAGTGGCTTGGCAGTAAAGTTGGCTAAGACCTGACTGGCATTAGTTGCAGTAGGATCGGAGTTAACAACCTTGAGCGGTGTCGTGATGGATTCATCAGCCAGGGCGATGACATCGGCAATCGCCTTATTTGGCTGATCATTACTATAAATCCGGTAAACCTGCTTATTACCCGGAATCGTAACCTTTTCCCGGCTATCACTGACCTTAATCGTTGGGATCCATTTACCATTGACGCCTTCTTCCGCTAATTTGTAAACGCCGCTTAAGACCGGACTAGAAGAACTGGTAATCAAGCGTTCACCAATCCCAAAGTTATCAATTGGTGCTCCTTCGTCCAACAGTGATTTTACAACGTGGGCGTCAAGAGCATTGGAAGCAGTGATTTGAGCCTGTGGAAAGCCCGCTTCATCGAGCATTTGCCGTGCTTTGATGGCAAGCTGGGAAATATCCCCGGAATCGATCCGAATGCCAACTGGTTCATGGCCATTGGCGCGGGCTTTCTTAAAGACCCGAATAGCGTTTGGAATTCCTGATTTAAGAACATCATATGTATCAACCAGTAGGGAAATCTTATTCGGGTAAACTTTTGCCCATGCTTGAAAGGCGCTTAGTTCGTCGGGAAAGCTTTCCACCCAGGCGTGCGCCATTGTTCCCGCTGCTGGAATGTGAAATTGACTAGCTGCTTGCAAGTTTGAAGTACTGGTGCAACCGCCAATCACGGCCGCCCGTGCACCATAAGTGGCCGCGTCCGGCCCTTGCGCACGACGAGCACCGAATTCCATAATTGGCCGTCCTTGAGCAGCATGGTTAATCTGCCATGACTTAGTGGCAATTAGTGATTGGTGGTTAACGATGTTGAGGACGAAAGTTTCTAAGAGCTGTGCCTCAATTAAGGGACCACTGATGGAGATAATTGGTTCTCGTGGAAACACTGGGGTGCCTTCGGGAAGAGCTTGGATAGTACAGCTGTTTTTAATTCTGCTAAGGTAGTCAAGAAAATCAGGGCTAAACTCTTTTAATGATTTCAGGTATTCAATGTTTTCCTTAGAAAAATGCCAATTAGCAACTTGCTCAACTACTTGTTGGAGACCGGCCGCAATGACAAAGCTGCCATTATCAGGAACCCGCCGGTAGAAAACGTCGAACCGGGCCTGGCGATTATGGGGCAGGGTAGCGTAATAACCGTTTGCCATTGAGAATTCATAAAGGTCGGTTAACATTTGTAAATCCATATTATCCACACTTTCTTTTAAGTAAAAAGTACTTTAATTATCGCAAAATAAAAGTATCTTTGACTTTTATTACGTCTAGTATAGATACTCTTTTTGAAAATGCAAGTTTATAAAATTAACAATTTAGCTTAAACAACTTTGGTGGCCGACCTGAGTGTTGTAATGAGGCGGTGCCGACTTCCTTAAACAGGTGATTATGGGTTTTCTTAAAATTGGAATTATCGATTTTATCGGGAGTGGTTCCTGAGAAGGCCGCAAAGACTTCCCGGGCCTGACGCAGGGTGAAGGAATCACCGAGAATATGGAGGATGCCCGGTTGGTAATCGAGCTTATTTTTAATCCGGTTGATTGCGGTGTTGATAATTTGAACATGGTCGAACGCAAGATCAGAAGGCGTTGTTAAGACGAATTGCTGCTGATCGTGACTGATGGCATACTGTTGCTGGTCAGCGCTCAGGATAAACCATTGGGCGTCAGTTGCCCCGTATCCCGGATACAGCTTGGGTGTCGAGGGTAGGTAAGTCATGTAGGCCAATGATAAGACCCGGTTACCAGCAACCCGGTTAGGATCAGTAAAAGTAGCCAATTGTTCAGTTGAACTCATCGGCACCTGGAGGCCGATCTTATCCTCAATCAAGCGAATGCACGCTGCATCAGCACTTTCATGACTACGTAACAAGGTTTCCGGTAAGGCCCACCTTCCCCTTAATGGTTCGTCGGCTCGTTTAATTAATAATAACTGTGGCCGGTGCAGTTCCGTATTAAAGCTCCAAATAACATTCGTGATGGTTACTAAGGGGCGGGCAACAATCTTATTATCCAATCTGGACTCCTCCTTTCCAGATAATTAGCTACTTCTATTTTAGCATTTACCTTTTGTGCTGTAATGATGCGATGTCATTTCTTAATCATATATCGAACAGTATAATTAGCGGCCAGTTCTTTATTAAAGCAATATCTTAAAATTAATTACTAACCTGCAATAAATCGGAAGCAAATCATCCAGGACCATATTCCCAACGCTAAGTTTCTTTATCAAGCTGAGCAGGACGCCCTTACTGAGATTACTTGCTACGCTAATTTCCCGTATTTTAGTACCAACGTGGCCGTACACGAACTACAGCATAAAAGCGACCGTTTTCCATCCCAATTACCAACGCGGCGGCGACGATGTCCTTCTACGTTTCCCATTTAAAAACACAGCGAAAACGTCTGCAGCCGGTTTGCAAGAAACTAATTGCGCTGTGGCCCGCCGAAAATAAATGTTCGTAAAGCAATAATTTACTAACAAGTGCTAAAATAAAAGTAAAGATTAAGAATGGAAAAGAGATGCACAATGGCAACGATAAAAGAAATTGCGGAAAAGTCTGGTTTTTCTCCAGCAACGGTCTCGCGCTTGCTGAATAATGACCCCAACCTATCAATCACCGCTAGCACACGGAGTAAAATCTTAAAAGTGGCTAACGACCTTGGCTACTGGGCAGACCACCAAAAGCAGGATTCGATTCGACCAGTAATTGCCCTCCTTTACCGGGTCAGTGGCAAGGAGCAGCTCCAGGATGAGTACTTCGGTTCCCTGAAGGACGCCATCCTCAAGGTGATCAAGGAAAATGGCCTCCAGGTGCAAGTATTTGGAAGGATCGAGGACCTGGTCGCCAAAGCCGCTTCGTTTCAAGGATTTATGGGGGTGGGGTCTAAACGCCTGACCAAGGAAAAAATGACGATGCTGCACGACGCCCTGCCCAATGGGGTGTTTGTCGACATCAATCCCGCACCCGACATGTTTGACTCCGTGCGGCCCAACCTATCACTGACAATCCGGGATGCCCTCCACCGGTTAACCACTGCTGGCTACCAGCAAATCGGCTTTATTGGGGGAAAAGGGCTGAATATGGACCATATTCAACAATCAGATATCCGTGAAATGGCCTTTCGCGAGTTTACGTCAATCGATGACAATATCAAGGAAGCGCCGATGTTTGTCGGGGGCCCCTTCAATATTGAAAACGGCTATGCACTAGGGAAGCGGGTGCTAGACGAATGTGGGGACCACTTGCCGGCGGCGTTTATTGTGGCCTCAGATACCCTGAGTGTTGGCGTCCTCCAGGCGTTTAACGAAAATGGCGTTATCGTCCCCCGCGATACGGCCGTAATCAGTATCAATAATAGTGAGGTGGCCCGCTACGTTTCGCCGCCACTAACCTCATATAACATCAACCAGGAGACACTCAGCCGGATGGCCATCAAGTTGCTCCAGGACCTGATCATCCACCCGGACCGCCCTCACATCCACTTGATGGTAAACACTAGCCTGGTGGAACGGAAGAGTTTCATAACCAAAAAATGACGGCTTGTTTTTAGCCGCTTTTTTTGTGCCTTTTAGTAACGACTTTATGATACTAATAAATACTTTACTAAATTTAGGTAAAGGATTATACTGTATCTTGTAAACGGTTACAGGATTTTTAGATTAGTTATAGGGGGTTATTATTATGGCACAAGGTCATAAGATAACGGCCAAGCAGTGGATCTCACGTGCATCCTTCTGCTTTGGTAACGTTGGTCACTCGGCTTTTTACGGGGTAATGAGTACATACTTCATTATCTTCGTTACCGGTGGCATGTTTAACGGCTTGGAAAAGTCGGTTGCAAACAAGCTGATCGGTTTAATCACCGGTCTAATCGTTGCGGTGCGGATTATCGAACTGGTAATCGACCCGCTGTTAGGTAACATCGTCGATAACACGAAGACAAGGTGGGGGAAATTTAAACCCTGGATTTTAGCAGGTAACATTATCAGTGTCATCCTGTTACTGATACTCTTTACCGGGATTTTTGGCCTGGCAAAGTTTAATTGGGTTCTTTTTGCAATTCTCTTTGTTATTATTTTCATTTCCTTCGATATCTTCTATTCCTTCTCCGATGTTTCCTACTGGGGCATGGTCCCAGCATTAAGTGAAGACTCCGCTGAACGGGGGATTTACACCTCTTTGGGGGCCTTTGCCGGAACGATTGGTTGGAATGGTTTAACCATCATCGTTGTTCCCGTTGTGACCTACTTTACTTACCTGGCAACGGGGCAGCATAAAGAAGGCCCAATCGGCTGGTTCGCCTTTGCTGCTATCGTATCGCTGGTCGCCTTACTCAGTGCCCTAGCGGTTTGCTTCGGGACTAAGGAAAAGCACAACATCATTCGGAACTCTGCCCAGGACAAGACGACCATTCGGGAAGTCTTCTCCGCAATCTTCCACAACGACCAAATCTTATGGCCAAGTTTGGCATACCTGCTTTACTCATGTGCGTACGTTATCACCAACGGGGTCCTTTTCTACCTCTACAAGTTCGTCATCGGTAAGCCAGGTGAATTCTGGATTGTTGGTGTAATTGCCACCATCATTGGCTTCTGCACCAGTCCACTGTTCCCAATTTTGAACAAGTTTATCCCACGGAAGTGGTTGTTCACGGCCGGTCAAGTTTCAATGGTCCTGGCTTACATCATCTTCATCTTCTTCCGTTCCAACGTCTTTATGATGGATCTGGGACTGGTCTTCTTTAACATTAACTTTGCCCAACTGGTTACGGTCTTGACGCTAACCGATGCGATTGAGTATGGTCAATTAAAAAACGGTCAACGGAACGAAGCTGTTGTGCTTGCCGTACGGCCAATGATCGATAAGCTGACCGGTGCCATTTCCAACGGGCTGGTTGGCTACATTGCCATCGCCGCCGGAATGACCGGGACGGCAACCGCTGCCGACATGACCGCCCATGACATTCACACCTTTGATAGCTTCGCATTCTACATTCCACTGGCATTTGCCATCCTCGCTATCCTGGTCTTCTTGACCAAGGTTACCCTGAGTGAAAAGAAACACGCGGAAGTGGTTGAAGAATTGAAGGACAAGCTCGCTGAGGGCGATGCCACCAACCCAGCTCCTCGTGAGGCTACGGATGAAACTAAGGAAACCACGGTTTACGCCCCAGTTGATGGACAACTCGTTTCGATGAAGGATGTTATCGACCAAGACGGCAAGGCGTTCCCTGGCAAAGGCTTTGCCATCAAGCCAAGCAGTAACCACGTCTACGCCCCATTTGATGGGAAGATTATCTTCACCTTTGGTACCAAGCACGCCTTTGGGATTGTATCTGACGATGGACTAGAATTACTTGTCCACATTGGTGTCGGCACCGTCAACATGCGTGGTGAAGGCTTCGCTACCCATTACAGCGATGGGCAGACGGTCAAGAAGGGCGACCTGCTCTTTGACTTTGACCGGCAACTAATCACCAAGGCTGGTTACCAAGACACAGTGGTTAACTTCTTCACCCAGCCACAAAGGGTCGTTGAAGCAACGAAGGTTGACTACGGCAATGAGGTTAAGCACGGCGACCAAGTAACCACGGTTAAGTTCAAGTAGAAAGGAACTTATTGTATGAAGAAAAAAGAACTACCCCGTTTTCTTTACGGTGGTGACTACAACCCAGAACAGTGGCCAGCAGATACCTGGTCGCAAGATATTCAGGTCTTTAAACAGGCCGACATTAACTCGGCAACGATCAATGTCTTCTCCTGGGCCCTCCTTGAGCCGCAAGAGGGGCAGTACGACTTTTCAATGCTCGACAAGATTGTTGACCAGCTGTCCAAGGCTAATTTTGACATCGTGATGGCCACATCGACAGCGGCCATGCCGGCATGGATGTTTAAGAAATATCCAGAAGTCGCCCGGGTGGACTACCATGGCCGGCGCCACGTCTTCGGCCAGCGCCACAACTTCTGTCCAAGCAGTAAGGACTACCAGCGCCTTACCAGCGACCTGGTAGCGCACTTAGCTGAACGCTACCATGACAACCCCCACATTGTTGCATGGCATGTTAACAATGAATACGGCGGTAACTGTTACTGTGATAACTGTGCAGCGGCCTTCCGCGAATGGCTGAAGGCGCGTTACCAGACCCTTGATAACCTCAACAAGGCCTGGAATATGAACGTGTGGAGCCACACCATTTATGACTGGGATGAAATCGTGGTCCCAAATGAGCTCGGTGATGCCTGGGGCCCCGAAGGCACGGAGACTATTGTTGCGGGTCTTTCTATCGACTACCTCCGTTTCCAATCGGACGCCATGCTCAACCTGTTTAAGCTGGAAAAGCGGGTTATCGAGAAGTACTCGCCGGACATTCCAGTCACGACCAACTTCCATAGCCTGCCGAATAAGATGGTTGACTACCAGAAGTGGGCAAAAGGCCAGGACATTATTTCCTACGATAGCTACCCGGCCTATGATATGCCAACCTACCACCCGGCATTTCTTTACGACCTGATGCGGACGCTTAAGCACCAGCCATTCATGCTGATGGAATCAACGCCGGCCCAGGTTAATTGGCAACCGTACAGCCCGCTGAAGCGTCCCGGCCAGGTTCGGGCAACGGAACTGCAGGCCGTGGCCCATGGGGCGGATACGGTCCAGTACTTCCAGTTGAAACAGGCAATTGGGGGTTCGGAAAAGTTCCACAGTGCCGTGATTGCGCACTCCGAGCGGACTGACACCCGGGCCTTTAAAGAGGTTGCCCGGCTGGGTCATGACCTGAAGAAAGTCGGCCCGGTCATCAAGGGTGCCAAGACAACCGCCAAGGTGGGGATTGTCTTTGACTGGAGTAACTTCTGGTCACTCGAATACGTCGATGGGATCACTCAAGACCTCCGCTACGTGCCAATTATCCTGGATTACTACCGGCAATTCTATGAGCAAAACATCCCGACGGACGTGATCAGTGTTGATGACGACTTCAGCCAGTATGACCTCGTCGTTGCCCCCGTCTTGTACATGGTCAAGCCCGGGCTGGGTGAAAAGATTAACCGCTATGTTAAGGCCGGTGGTAACTTCGTAACCAGCTTCATGTCGGGAATGGTGGGCCCTTCCGACAACATATACACCGGTGGCTATCCTGGCCCCCTGAAGGACGTTACCGGTGTCTGGGTTGAGGAAAGCGATGCAGTTGTTCCTGGCCACCATACCAAGGTAAGTGTTGGTGACCACGAGTATGACGCCAACTTGATGTGCGATATCATTCATTTGACGGGCGCCCAGGTAATTGCCACCTACGCCAACGAGTTTTATGCTGGCACTCCCGCCGTCACTGAAAACAAGTACGGCAATGGGAACGCCTGGTACGTTGGCAGCCGCTTGGAACATGACGGCCTCAAGAAGGTCATTAACCGGGTCATCAAGGTCAGTGGGGTTAAGCCGTTAGTCGATCAGACCACCCCGTTGGAAGTGACAAAGCGGGTAACCACGGATGGTCAGGAGCTCTACTTCGTTTTGAACATGAGCAATGACTCTCAGGAGTTACCGATGAAGTTCCGGGGCTACCACGACCTCTTGACTGATCACGTCGCCCAACCAACCTTAAAAGGCTGGGATGTCGAAATCCTTCAGGCATAAAGAATACCACTCCCTATAAAAAATAATTAATAGCAAAAGCGCCGTCCAAGATTTGTGAGTCTTGGACGGCGCTTTTCATCATTATTTATTTTTATTATAAAGTTGTGGTAGCTTTCGCTTAATCAAGATGGCCGCGACAATAACCAGTAAAGTTACACAGACCAACCTGGTTATCCAAAGCGGCTGGCCAAGCCCCAGGTCGGGGACGTGGGCATAGTAAGCGTGGAGAATTTGGCGCCCATGACGGTCAAATAGGAAGTTAGTAATGATTAGGAGACTAATCAGGGTCACCTGGGAAACGACCGCGCCTAAGATATTAAAGTTCTGCCGCACAAAGCGGGTATTCAGCGGTGGAATTGTGGTGTCCCGCTTATAATAAAAAGGCCAGATGAAGGCGTTGATTGTGCTGCAGAACAGGCTAGCAATGAACAAACCAGCTAGGTAGCACCAGCTGGTGGGCAAAAGGGATAGGATAAGCCCCAGCACGGCCCCTGGAAAGGCGAGCCACCAATAAGAAGTCTTCCGTAACCGTGGGCTCAGGAGGAGACCACCGACTGTTGCCAGGATGAATAGCCCGTAGGCGGCAAACAGCAGGAGCATCTTATCCAGGGTATCAAAGTAAAACAGGCTGTAGATTAACAGAAAATTGGTCGTGGCTCCGTTCCAAAAGGTCCAGAGGCGGGATGACTTGACCCGGTGTTGGAGGCGGCCAAAGCCAACCAGCATTACCAGCCACATCCCCAGGGTCAGAAAAATCAACGGCGTACTTCCGGTCTGCTTTAAGCCGCGGGCCCCCAGTGCCATGCTGAATACCAGTAGGGTGGCAATTGCCGGCCGCCAGCTAAGGGGCCCGGCAAAGGTTGGGGTAGCTGGCCAGGGATTTTTCAACTTGCTAGTGAGGACCCCACCGAGGAGGGCCATCAGGATTATTTCACCCAGGAAGGCCAGCAGGGTGAGCTTCGTGAGGGCCACCCCCAGGATTAGGGCAAATAAGAGGTAGGGGATGCCGTAAAGGGCGTCCTTTGAGTAGGGCCACTTCCCCTGGGCACGGTACTCATCCTTCAGCTGTTGGTAGGCGGGCTTGAGGCAACCGATCCCAATTCCAGTGAGGGTGGCGGCTTCAGGAATTATTGGTTGGTAGAGGGCCAGGATGGTGCCGAGGAGGGTTAAGCAGATACTAGCGGCCAAAATATTATATGGGTTCTTGACTTTGCCAAACGAACGAATTGCGTAGGGGATGGTCTTGGCCATGACGTAAAAGAAGATAACGGGCAAAGCCGCCGCGGCTGTTCGCCCACTCTGAATAAAGTAGAACATGAAGAAGATGTTGGGGAGGACGATGCTGCCGAGGGTTAAGGCCTCCATATTGATGACGAGAAAGTTCAAGGTGTCCCTCCTTTGGATTAAGATTTATTACAGATTAATATACCATAGATTCAACCAGCGCGAGTGTTCACATTAATGATATACTATGACTAATAATAAGTAAGGAGGGACCACTTATGAAAGCCCTTGTTGTTGCCAAGCAAAGTGACCAAACAATTGACAGTTTACAGATTACCGATGTTGAAAAGCCGACACCCGCGGCCGGCCAGGCCCTGGTCAAGGTCCACGCGGTCGGGCTCAACCCCGTTGACTACAAGGTTGTTGAGGGCGGCGTGCCCGCCTGGAGCTTTTCTCACATCCTTGGCCTGGATGTGGCTGGAGAAATCGTTGCAACCGGGGATGCCGTCACCGACTGGCAGGTTGGTGACCGGGTCTCCGGCCATGGTGACCTGACGAAGAACGGCTGCTTTGCCGAATTCGTTACCGTACCGACCTACCAGCTGGCCCGAATTCCAGACAAGGTCAGCTATGAAACGGCCGCCAGCCTCCTGTGTGGTGCCCTGACTGCGTACACGGCGGTAGAGCGCAAGCCTAACCTAGCAAACGTCCACACGGCCCTGGTCCACGCCGGTGCCGGTGGAGTTGGAAGCATTGCTATTCAGCTGGCTAAGCTTCATGGTTTCAAAGTCTTCACGACCGTTTCTACCAAGAAGGTCAAGTATGTTAAAAAGCTCCATCCTGACGCAATTATTGACTACCGGCAAGAGGACGTCGATGCCCGCCTGGACCAACTGACTGACGGCTTGGGTGTTGACCTGATCATCGACACGGTCGGTAAGGTGGAGGCCGAGAAAGACCTGCACCGCCTGGCATACAACGGGACCCTGGTGACAATCGTGGACGTGCCCGACCTGACCGGGGTCCCGATGTATGACCGTGGGTTGAGCGTAGATGTTGTTAACCTTGGTGGGGCCCACCTCAGTGGCAACCCTGTTCAGCAGGCTGATTTAGGAAGGATGAACGCCGCAATGCTGAACCTAGTGGCGGCCGGAAAGGTTGATTCCCTGATTGAAAAGGTGTTACCGTTTGCCCAGATCAAGGAGGGCCTGCAAGCGATTAAGGACCACCAGGTGGTTGGTAAGATTGTGGTTAAGGTTGATTAATAAAAAATCTTAATGGTAGAGAAAATGCACGACCAGTTGGTGCCGCTTTTAACCATCTGAGCCGCACCCGACACCGGCGTCAGGTCCAGGTGCTGGATGGTTAATGTGGGGCATTCGTGTGGTCGCCGATAACTAGCATTTTTGTTTTTTCTATGCTACGATAATTTAAAATTAACAGCAACTAATGACGTCCGTTGCGGAAATTCCGCAATAGCACGGGGAGTATGGAGGCATCTATCTACTGAGTAGGTAGGTGCCTCTTTGCTGTTTAAAAGGGAGTTGAGTCGTTGACATGAAAGCGCAGAATCAGAAGATCCAAGGGTGGATAGTACTGGCAGTCATCGCCGCCGGTATGATGTCGTTTGCTGGGGTGGTGATTGAGACTGCCGTCAACATCGCCTTCCCTACCCTAATGCGGGAGTTCGGAATTTCCACCGATTTAGTGCAGTGGATGACGACCATCTGCCTACTGACCATCTCATTGACGGTGCCGTTATCAGCCTACCTGAAGCGGTGTTTTCGGGCTAAGCATCTGTTTGTCTTTGCTAACCTGACCTTTACCGCTGGCCTCCTGATTGATATTTTTGCGCCAAATTTCTGGCTCCTGTTGGTAGGCCGACTCGTTCAAGGGATTGGGACCGGGGTAGCGCTGCCGTTGATGTTTAACATCATCCTTGATTGGGTCCCTCAGAGTCGGGTTGGCATGATGATGGGCCTGGGGACGATGATTACCGGGATTGCTCCGGCAATCGGTCCAACCTATGGTGGTCTCCTGGTGAATACCCTTGGTTGGCGGTGGATCTTTATTTTCCTTTTGCCACTATTGGTGTGCTCACTAATCACGGGAATCGCCACCATCCGTCAGAAGGGGACACTGATCAAGACGAGCTTTGACTGGCCGAGTCTACTGGCGGTGATCCTGATGTTTGCGGGACTGACAACTGGCTTTGCCAACATGGGCAGCCAGCCCCTCGTTTCCTGGCTGGTGTTGGGAAACTTTGTGATTGGAGTGCTTGGCACGCTTGCCTCTGTCATCCGGTCGTTAAAACTTGCCAGCCCCATCGTTAATCTGGCTCTCTTTGCCAACCATCGCTTTGCTCGGCTGGCCCTGTCCTTCCTTCTCTTTCAGTTTGTTGCCCTGGGTCTCTCTTTTTTGGTACCTAATTACATTCAACTGGTCAATCATGATAATGCGATGCTGGCGGGCCTGATTGTCTTGCCCGGCGCCGCTCTAGGTGCTGTGACTGGACCGTTTGGCGGTAGATTGCTGGATCGGTTTGGTGCTCGGCGCCCGGTACTTGTGGGAGTCGCTCTCAACATCCTCGCGGTAGCTGGCCTGGCCAGTTGGGCAACCGGGGATCTATCCAACACTGCCATTGTTTTCCTCTACCTCGCCTTCACTGTGGGTGGGGGCCTGTCATTTGGTAACCTCATGACCAGCGCTTTGGCCAGTCTCCCGGATACGGACAATGGGGACGGCAACGCTATCTTGAATACCCTCCAGCAATTTGCCGGAGCAGTGGGGACGTCGGTATCCTCGGCCATTGTAGCGGCCAGTCAGGCCAATCACGTCCGGCCCCTGGACCAGACAACAGCGTTGGGGACTCAGCACGCTTTACTGGTTCTTCTATTCATCCTGCTGGTTGAGTTTACAATGGCTTACTGGGCCCTACCGAAGGATTGTTATCAACATCGTCTGTAAAAAGATGTTGCCGTTTGCGCAGATCAAGGAGGGCCTACCGGCGATCAAGGCTCACCAGGTGGTTGGTAAGATTGTGATTAAGGTTAATTAGCAAAAAATCTCCGTTGCACTTTAAAATGCTGCGGAGATTTTTAATTAAAAACTTGATGGTGGTCAATTAAGACCCCTTACACCTTCTCTATACTGTGAAGGTGTAAGGAGGGGATTGGATGGTTAAGGTCCAACAATTTTTCACGCAGCACCGGCAGGCAATCGTCATCTTGATGACCGTCCTACTGGTTATCGCCGAAGCTGCACGCTGGCTGGGACAAGTGACAGTGGTGTACCAGGTCATCATGGCCGCAGTCGGGGTCATTGGCCTCATGCCCATCTTGCTCACGTCAATTTCGTCACTCCAGGTTCGCCTGGTCTCAATTGACGTCCTGGTTAGCATCGCGGTGGTTGGTTCATTTATCATTGGTGAGTATAATGAAGGGGCGATTGTCACCTGGCTATTCATGCTCGGGGAAGTCCTGGAAAGTGTGACGCTCAAGAAGACCCGGTCGGCAGTTAAAGAGCTCGCTGACCAGGCACCCCAAACGGCCTTAGTCGTTGATGATGACGGGACCACCCACCGGGAAGATGTCGACTTCCTGGATCCGGGTACCCACGTCCTGGTTAAAACCGGGGCCCAGGTACCGGTCGATGGGCGGATCCACACCGGACATGCCCTCGTGAACGAGGCCAGCATCACGGGTGAGTCCCGCTTAGTCACCAAACACGTTGGCGATGAAGTGTTTGCTGGGACCATCCTGGAAAACGGCACGGTGACCGTCACGACCACCGCGGTCGGGGACGACACCACCTTTGGTAGGATCATTGAACTGGTGGAAGAGGCTCAGGATTCCCAAACAAAGGCGCAGCGCTTTATTGACCGCTTTGCCAAGTACTACACTCCCTTCGTCCTACTGGCTGCGGTGGTGGTCGGCCTCATTACTCGGGACCTACGACTGGCAACCACGGTGATGGTTCTGGGCTGCCCTGGCGCTCTCGTGATTGGTGTTCCAGCTGCGACCGTGGCGGGAATCGGCAATGGGGCCCACCGGGGAATTCTTTTCAAGGGATCGGCTGTAATGGACAGCCTCCGTCGCGTCGACACAATTGCCTTTGACAAGACTGGGACCCTGACTGTGGGGAAGCCCGCCGTTAAGGCAATTTTGGTGCTGACGGGCGATCGACAGACCATCATTGACCAGGCAGTGGCAATTGAACACCAGTCCGACCACCCGCTGGCCCGAGCGATTACGGCCCTTAAAACGTCCCAGGCTCTAAAGGTAGACGATGTGCAAACCGTTAAGGGGCGAGGTGTTAAGGCAAACTTGGCGGGTCAGGAATACCTGCTGGGTAACCGGGCCCTGGTAACCGGGGTAGTGAAGAATAACGCTGCTTTAGACCGGGCAGCGGCCAGGTTATCCGCTGCCGGCAACTCCATAGTGATTTTTGCCAGTGCCAACCACCGCGAACTGGCCATCTTTGGAATTAGGGACCAGCTGCGTCCACAGGCGATGCCAGCCCTGCGGCGACTGAAGGAGTTAGGGGTAAAGCGCCTGGTAATGTTGACCGGGGATAACGCGGGAACAGCCAGGGAAATTGCCGCAGCCCTGCCCCTTGATGAGATTCACGCGGCGATGCTCCCTCAGGATAAGGCGCAATTTATCCGGACCACCCGGCAAACTGGCCACCGGGTTGCCTTCGTTGGCGACGGGATCAATGATAGTCCGGCCCTAGCCGCCGCCGACGTTGCCGTCGCAATGGGGTCGGGAACTGATGTCGCGATGGATGTCTCGGACCTCGTACTCGTAAAATCGGCCCTGACGAGCTTAGTTACCAGCCGTCAGTTGGCCCAGCAAACGCTCAAGAATATGAATGAGAACATTGCGATTGCCCTTTTAACCGTCCTATTGTTGTTTATCGGCCTGTTTGCGGGCTATGTTGAGATGGCGTCGGGGATGCTGATTCACGAACTCAGTATTTTGCTTGTCATTCTCAATAGCATGCGCCTAATCAAATATTCTCCCCAAAATTGATCAAGATCAATTTTTTGCCGTGCCTATCCAGCTAGAATGGGACGTGTAAGGAAGTGTTAGCAATGGAAAAGGTAATGATGAAGCTTGGGGGACTGACCTGCCCATCATGTTTAGCGAAGATTCAAAAGAGCGTCGAGGCGGTGGACGGTACTGCTGACGTGAAAGTTTTATTCAACGCCGGCAAGGTAAAGTTCACCCTTGATCCAACCGTTACCTCACCAGACGTTGTTCAACAAGGTATTGAAAAGATGGGCTACACGGTCCACGAAACGAAGACGAAGGAGGCCTAAAAATGACGAGCGCGGAGCAATACGAACAAGAGTTGAAGCAGAGTAACGTTGACCACCACACACCGACAGCGGGGGCGATGACTGGTCACATCATCGCCAACCTGATGATTCATTCCTTCAAAATCAGCCAGGCCAAACTGTTTGCTAAGGGACCCGCCGCCCTTTTCCTGGCCCAATATGGTGATCGCTGGATTGATCACGAACAGGTCATGTTTGCGACCTTGAACTGTCTGCTAGTTAACAACGGCGAAAGCATCCCAACAACGACGGGCCAGTTTAAGGAGTTCACGATGCTGGAAGAAGACGGGGCCACTAAGTACGAGCCGGGCAGCGACCAGTTATTTGCCCTTATCAAGGACTTCGATACCCAGACTCTGTTTATCACCAAGGCAATCGCCCTGGGACAAAAGGCGGATTGGCCGGAACTGGTGGACATCCTAACTGGTCTGCTGACGTGGGTTAAGGACCAGGTTGCCCTGGCCCAACGCTTCTTGGGGCATGACCTAAAAACGGGCCTGTATACTGAAGAAGATGACGATGACTTTTAGTTGCCCAAGGAGGTGGATTCAATGGTTGAGGAACTGTGCGTCCGGCTGGTCCCCCTGTTTAACCAACTGGGGATTGACCGGCAGCGCCAACTAGAGCGGCTGATCCACCACCAGCATGTTCGGCGGGGGACGATTGTTGCCAGTCCAGACAATAGTGACCGGTTGATCATCATTCACCGGGGACGCGGGCGGATGTACCAGCTGAGCGCCAATGGCGAGGAGCAGGTAGTCTGTACCTTGACTACAGGCGATTACGTTGGTGAAACCTGGTTGTTGGGGGTGGCCAACACCAACTCCTATATTGAAATGACCACGGACAGTGATATCTGCATCTTGCACCGGGCGGACTTTATCAACCTAATTCAAAACCAACACGATATCGCCCTGAAACTCCTGGCCGGCCAGGCGGCGACAATCAGTAGTCTTCGTCGGCAGACCCAGCTGCTGGGCCTGCCCAGTATTGAGGAACGGCTGACGACCTACCTCAACCGCCTTGTTGCCCAGCAGGGCGAAGACACGGTTACCCTGCCTCTAAAACTAAAGGACCTCTCCTCTTACCTGGGGACGACTCCGGAGACCCTCTCCCGGAAGCTTGCCCAGCTAGAGAAGGAGGGGCGGATTGAGCGCCACCTCCGACAGATTCGGGTGCTGGGGAAGCTCGCGTGAGCAGATTTTTTGGTATCTTACTAAAAGTTGGTAAAAATATCAGATGACTAAGGGGGAATAGAGAATGAAGAAGTTAATCGTGACGGATAAGGCAATGGAACGACTGCAGCACTATATTAGCCCAGACAAGCGGGTTGTCCTCGACTTCGATGACGGGGTGGGGCCGTTTTCCGCAATTGGTAACTGCAACTTAGACGCCAACTACCGCCTAATTTTTGTTAACAAGGATGTTGACCTGCCGGACTTTGACGAGCGGGTTAGCTCCAACATCGGTGATATCTACATCAAGAGCGAACTATACGCCAATGTCCAGTTTGAGGACCAGATGGAGATTCGCTTTGACCCCAAGCACTTCACGATGCCGCTGGTCAGCCCAACGAAGATCTTGACGGACAATGTTGAAGTTGTTGAAATTAATGAACCGTTGAAGGCCGCGTACAGCGGGACCCATGACTGCTAACTGATAAAAGGTGGCGTTAGGTGGAATTCATTTCTCACCGCACGCCACCTTTTCCCTTTCGAAAAGTATAAAAAAAGTATAAAATAAAAATTGAAAGTATAAAAAAAGTATAAAAGAAAGGTGGCGATTAGCTGATGAAAAGAAATCCCTTTTTACCCAGTTTTGGACGGGTCCCGTCAATGGTTCTTGACCAGCAGCGAACGATCGACGATTACCTATCTGGCCTGGTGAATCACGACGGTAAGTACCAAACATCGATAGTTTATGGGGTACGGGGATCTGGTAAGACCGTGTTTCTAATCAATGTTGCGCACCACTTGAAACAGGTCCCTAACTGGGCCTTTCTCCGCCTGACGCTCAGCCAGGGTAATTTACTAATGCAGCTAATTAACGGGCTTCAGCAAATTCGGGGGATTGATTGGACTGAAGTATTAAAGAACTTTTCCGCAGAACTTAACTTTAGCGTCTTTGGTATTACGCTGAAGAGCACGAGTTCCACCCAGACAATTAACTACAAAAGTGTCCTGGAGAAAATGCTAGCGCAGTTAAAGCAGCGCGGCATTTCCGTCTTAATTGGAATTGATGAAATTGAGGTTAGTGATGATGTCCGGGCGTTCGCCTCAATGTACCAGATGCTAATTGGTGAAGAGTTTGACATCGCACTCATCATGACAGGGTTGCCAAGTCGAATCTCTGATCTGCAGAATGACAATGTATTGACCTTTCTTCTCCGTAGTAATCGAATTTACCTGGCACGGTTGGATCGCGGGTCAATTATTGATAGCTACCAACGGGCGTTTCAAAATGGTGAGAAAGAAATTGATAGTGTGAATTTGAACATCCTGGCTGAAGCAGCGGGAGGCTATCCCTATGCCTTTCAAACGGTCGGCTATTACGCCTGGCGACTCAGTCAGAATGACGTAATTGATGAGCAGGTGGTTACACAAACGATTGAGAAGAGTAAGGTCGACCTGTACCGTAATGCTTACGAAAAGCTATATACTGAGATGTCGGCTAATGACCGGCGGATGTTAGATGTTATTGCTGACTATCCGCAGGCGGACGTACCGATTAGTTATATCCAAGAAAAATTAGCCAAGCCGAAGAACTATGTATCGGTTTACCGGGCACGTCTTAAAGATGCTCAATTAATTGATACTAATGACTGGGGAAAGGTTCGCTTTAGTCTGCCGTTCTTTAGTGACTTTGTTCATTGGTACCGCGAGAGTCACCTTGTCTGACTGAAAGGATAGAAAAAACACCCGTCGTAAACGTACTCAAATCGTTTGCAACGGGTGTTTTGCTGTGCTGAGCTACTTTCCCCACTTGTTCAGGATCAGTTGGCCAATCGTTTGCCAGTGGGACTTGAGAACAAAGTGACCACCATCAAGTAGGTGGACTTCGGCATTCGGGTCGTCCTTCTGGAAGGCTTTAGAGTCGGGGTAAATGAAGCTGGGGTCATCCTTGCTCCAGGCAACGATTAATGCCGGCTGGTACTTACGCAGGAAGGACTGGTATTTTGGATAATTAGCGACGGTGTTTTGGTAGTCAAAAATTAGGTCAGACTAGTTTTCGGCGTAACCCGACTTGTTGGTGTAGTAGATGCCCAGACTGTAGCCATCGGGACCCACTGCGCCCGGCTGCTCGCCGCCAAGGTACTGACCCTTGATAGTTTCTGGGACAAAGGCAGTTTTATACTGTTCGCGCAACGCTTTGGTCAGGTGGGCCCAGTATTTTCTGTGCCCTTGCCCATTTCTTACCGAGCCCTTCTTGGTAAACGTTCCCGTTCTGACTAACGATTCACAAAACCCGTTCAGGATGGCGGACGGCGAGGTTGAAACCAATTGGGGCACCGTAGTCAAAGACATACATGTAGAACTTGCCAACGCCCAGCGTGGTCAGGAGGTCATCGACGTAGTTAGTTAGGTCTTGGAAGGTGTAGTTGAAGGCAGTATGCTGCGGTGAGGCGGACTGGCCAAAGCCAATGTAGTCCGGGGCAATCACGTGGAAGTCCTTTTTCAACATGGGTATTAGGTTGCGGAACATGGCACTTGAGCTTGGAAAGCCGTGAAGAAGGAGAAAGACTGGCTGATCCTGGTTGCCGCTTTCCCGGCGGAAAACCTTTAAACCATGGATGTCGATAGTGTTGAGTTTCATGATGAAGTCACTCTTATTCATTTCTCGAGCTCTTTGAGCAGTTCAGCCGGGACGTGGCGGGGGCCTTGAACGGAGGTGACCCCGTGCTGCTTAATGTAGGCGAGGGTGAATCGGTCGTGGTCGTACTCTTTTTCGAAACGGAGCCGCATCACCCGCTTGATCTTTAGCTCAGGGCCCTGGTAATCGTAGGGAATATCGGTTTTCACCACCCGACAGCGGTAGATGATTGCCTTAACCGGGGCAGAAACATACATATAGGCCGTATCGCCAACCCGCACCTTGGTTGACTGCTTCCAGGTAATGGTATCGCTGTCGACAAAGGCGTGCATGATGTCATAGTACTTCGGGTTAGCGGGGACCAGCCAGGCTCGGGGCTTGGTAAGGAGGTGGCGGCTAGCCTGGACCATCTCTTTGATCGCTACATCGGGCAGGGTATCATCGAGGGTCACACAGATCCAGTTCTTCTTGCTGAGGTGGTAACCGGGAAAGACCCCGTCCTGCTTGAGTAAGGCCGGTTGTTGCTGGGACGGATAGCGTAAATCAATGACTTCGACCTTGTCTTTGCCGTGGGCGCCCTTATCCGTCAGTCGGGACCAGGGGATGTTCATTACCAGGCCGTACCACTTTTGCGACTGGGGTTCACGGAAGGCTGCGTAATCCGGGAGCTTCTTGAAAACAAATTCCGGCTGGTCATGAAATTTCTGGTTAATCCAGGTGGCGAGCCGGTTCGCCTGGTTACCATGGAAGGGGACAGCGGTGAAGCACTGCCGGGCAATCTCGTGAAGGAGGTCGATGTAGGCTGCCTTGACCTGGGCAGCGAAGGGGCCGCAGTGAATTGCCCGCAGGGGGAGGTATTCCTCGCCGGTGCTTCGGTCAATAACATTTCCGCTAACTTGACCATCATCACTAACCCGGAGGACGGCCCGGAACTGGCCGTCCATGAAGTCCTGGGTAAACTGGTAGTCATGTTGGTGCCTGGTAAAACCGGCAGCGGGAAACTGACTGAAGTCCGGGCGCTGCTTTTGAAAAGCTTCTTCCTCAATTGTTATAATAGCCATCTCCTTAATCTTTACTATTATAAAACGACTTATTGTAGCGCAGCTAGTGATCCGAACCGGCTCTTCATCAAAATATATTTTGGTACCGAAATATATTGACAAGCGAAATGGAGAGGATTATATTATATACATCGGTACCGAACTAAAAATAATGGAGGGTGAGAATATGCTGACCAATCAACTAATCGCGCTTGCCGCTATGGCAGTGATTCTTGCATATTTATTGTCCGACAACCCATTGCCGACCGTTAAATATAAGAAAGACTAACGATGAATGAGGAGGAATTTAACCATGACTGAAATTAGTGACCAAGAATTAATCCACAAAATGTTGCGGAGTCTCGCTGTCCTACGCACTAAGTCCTTCGGGGATGCGGGCCCCCAGTTTGGCCCCGCAATGAGAAAATTTGGCTTTGGCAAAGGCGGCTTCTCCCCGGCGGGCCCAAAGCGGGGGCCAATGTTTCGCCACGGTGGCTTTTCACCAATGTGTGGCGCCCAACCAATGTCTGCTGGCCCAGCAGGTAACTGGGGTGCAGACCCACATATGATGGGCCCACGTCCGGGAATGGGCGGCCTGAACGGCTTTGCTGGTCGGCAGGGACTCGTGCGGGAAAACCTCTTGACGATTATTGCCGCCGCTCCGGAAGGCATCCGGGCTAAGGATGTCGCCAAAAAGGCCGGTATCAACCAGTCGTCGACATCCGAGTCCCTAAGTAAACTCGAAGATAATGGCTACATCAAGCGGACCGTTGACCCGGCCGACAAGCGGGCAACCCTTATTTTCCTCACCGACCTGGGGAAGGCCCGGGCCAACGAAATTAAGGACCAGCAGGAGGCCGTGTTTGGTCACCTCTTTGACAACCTGACGGCGGATGAAAAGAACGAGCTGGCCCGCCTCCTTGATAAGATTATCGACGGCGAGTAGGAAGCCTTGTGCTTACTGGTGAGCGCTATTTTGTGGTAGGGTAACTATAAAATAGTAAGGAGCGATGGCAATGACAAAACTAGCGATTATTGGTGCTTCTGGAATGGCCGGGAGCGCAATTTACAAGCAGGCAGAAGCAATTGATGGATTGGCAGTAACGGGGATTATCCGTAACGAGACCAAGGATCACGAGGTGTTGGGCCCAGCCGCCAACCTGCTTGCGGGGGACGTATTGACGTTGAACGATGCCACATTGGGAGAGCTTGACGTCATTGTGGACGCCTTTAACCCAGGACCGGCGCACGCTGATCAGCAGATTGACCTGGCGAAGAAGCTGGTCAAGGTGGCAAGACAGTCCCCAACCCGGCTGATCTTCATCTTGGGTGCCGGTAGCCTGCGGACGGGTAGTGACCGCTATAATTTTGTGGAAGACATTGCCAAGACCCCGGGCGCGGAGAAGTGGATCAACACGCCCCGCCAGCAGCTGAAGGAGTACCAGTACCTGATGACGGTTCACGACGTTGACTGGCTCGGTATTTCGCCGTCCGCCATGTTTGTGGCCGGCCCGGCCGGTAAGTACGTTGTCGGTGGCGACGACCTCCTGGCTAACGGAGATGGCCAATCACAAGTCACGGTGGGGACCATGGCCAAGCTGGTTACCAGTGAAATTACTGACCCACACCACCACCAGGAACGGATTACCGCAGTTGATGCTTAAATTGATAGATAGAGTGGGCCCTTCACAAACATAAAGAGGACCCTAGTGTTCAGATTTTTCAAACACTAGGGTCCTCTTTATTTACTGTGTTGTTAGAGTCCCAGGTACTTATCCTTGATCATTTCGGCCTTCTTGGCGTGGTCCTCAGGATAGATGAAACTGTAGTCGATCCCCAGTTTGGCTAGTTCATCCAGGATTGGGCGCTTGTACTGGGCGGGGATGATGTACTTCTCCTTTTCGTCCGGGTTCTCGGGGTTGTAGAGGCTGAGAATATCAATTGCCAGCTGGGCCCGCCGTTCAACCTCTTCGTAGTCAATATCGACTGACTGGTCGTATTCGTCGCCAATGAAGGGCACGAAGAGGAAAAGCCCCTGCTGGTTCTCCATCCGCCGGCTCATCCGCTTACTGGTGACAATCTTGGGCACAATTAGTTCGAGCGGGTTCAACTTGTTGGCAAAACTGGGGATGTCCCGCTTGGCCTCCTCGAACAGGCGGAGGAAGGGGAGGGTCTTGAGGTCGTGCTTGAACTCGGCAAAGTAGTTGGAGTCCTCGTCCTCAAAGTAGTTCAGGTAGTCATCGCTCCATAGGCGGTGTTGCTGGGCAATGTAGCTGTTGTCCAGCTGGTAGAAGTTCTTTACAGTCTGGAAGAAGGAACTCTTGTCGGCCATCGACTGGCGGGCGAGGGACGATTCCAGCTGCATTTCGTTGCTGAAGGCGTTCTTCTTGAAATAGTTGTGGTTGGTGAGCCCACTTTTGAAGCTGTACTCCTCAATGAGGTTGTGCCAACCGCGCTGGTTCAGCATCTTGGCCAGTTTATCTGGGTTGGGCTGGTCCTTGTAGACGTAGACCTCACCGTTTCCCTGGCCACCCTTGACCGCAAAGAAGAGGGCAATCAGGGGGTTAGAACTAACATCCAGCAGCCGGGTTGGCAGGTGGTAGTGTTCCATCAGGGCCATCCGTTCGAAATTAGTTCGGCACTTTTCAAAAAGCTGGGGGTCGGTCATCAGAAAGTCGTTGAACAGGTTATCCTCATTGTCGAGCAGCTTCCGACTCCGAAAAATCGCTGGTAGGGTGTTGGAAAAAGCGTCATCCTGCCCCCGGAAGTAATAGTTATGTTCCTTATTGTTGATCAGCTTTTCGATTTCCTGGATATAGTTAGAAACGGTCTGGATGTTATGAATCATTGCACTAGCCTGCCTTTACAAAGCCAAAAACGCGTCTTACCCCTATATTTTAAATTAGGGTGGCCCGAAATGCTAGTATAAGCGCTCAACACTTTCTGGCACTCACTAGGCAACCTCTGCTCGTGACTGAACGAGCCGCAGCTCCATGAGCCGGACCTTACGGGGGATGAACTGGCGGATATCGTCCGCGTTATAGCCAATCTGGAGGCGGCGGTCATCAACGATTAGTGGGCACCGCAAAAGGGATGGGTGCTGGTTGATCAGTGCCAACAGTTCCTTTAATGATAGATGATTACCAGTAAGTTGGGCCTTGAGTTTGGCATAGGCCTTTGAGCGGGTGCAGATAATGTCTTCGGTGCCGTTTTCCGTCAGGTAGAGGATCTGCTTGAAGTCCGTAAAGGAGAGGTGGTTAGTGGCGACGTTCTGTTCAACGAAGGCCAAGTGGTGGTCCTTTAACCAGGCCCGGGCCTTGCGCGACGAACTAGAACGTGGTGACACGAAAAGTTTGATCATTTATAAAAAACTCCCTTCTTAATTAACTGATTATCATCCAAGATAAACCAGGACGTAACGTTACAGTCAAGCCCTGTTGCGTATTAGCCGCCAAGGAAGGGAACATACGTTATAATTGGGAGAGTTTAATCGAGAGGAGGGCCAAAATTGGCTGAAGACATATCACTATTTTCCACGAACGGTCCCAGTGGTGGGCACTTCAAGCAGCCCCTGGCCGACCGGATGCGGCCTCAGAAGCTAACCGAAATGGTGGGGCAAGAGCACCTGTTGGCGGCGGGTAAGCCCTTCCGCCAGATCATTGACCAGCATATCCCGATTCCCTTAATTTTGTGGGGGCCACCGGGGACGGGAAAGACGACTTTGGCCCACGTGGTTGCCAACGAACTTCACTACCCATTTGAGCAGTTCAACGCCAGAATTGAGAACAAGGGCCAGCTGACTAGGCTGATCAACCGCCACCCCACGGAATCGTTTGTCCTCCTCCTGGACGAAATTCACCGCCTGACCAAGCCAATCCAGGACTACCTGTTACCATACTTGGAGAACGGCCACGTCCTCTTAGTCGGGGCAACAACGGAGAACCCCCATTTTGTCACTGGTCCCCGCTATCCGGTCGCGGTGCCAGATTTTCGAGTTTCACCCCCTGAAGACGACGGATATCCAGAGGATGGTCGTCCGGGCTGCCCACGAGGCCTTTGACTACTCGATTCCCGACGAGATTGCCCACATGATTGCTAACACCGGCAACGGGGATGTCCGGACCGCCCTAAACGTCTTGGACACCCTCTACGCCATGCACCAGCGGGACCTGACCCTCGACCAGGTAAGGGCCTTCAGTCGTCAGCAACACCTGGCGTATGACAAGGACGCCACCCAACACTACGATTACTTGTCAGCCCGGCGGGATTCGGTCGAGGGCTCCGACGCGGATGCGGCCCTCTACTACCTGGCGGTTTTGCTGGAGGCCGGGGACCTGGAATCCGTGGTCCGCAGCTTGAAGAATATGAGCGCCCTGGACATGGGTCTAGCCGATCCGGCGCGGGCTGCCCAGGTGATTACCTTGGCTAATACCGCCTTAGAGATTGGCCTGCCGCGGGCCAGTACCCACGTGGCGATGGCAACAATGCTGCTGGCGATTAGCTCCCGGTCAGACTCAGTCATGCAGGCCTACCGGCGGGCAGCTAAGGATGCCAAAAATGCGAGTCAGCACCCGATGCCAGCCTATCTCCGTGACGCCCACTACAAGGGTGCCGATAAGTTGCGGGGTGCCGGTGTGATGAAGAACATGTTTGAAGAACCAAAGAAGGTAGCTAAGCAACCCTACCTACCGGCTAACCTGGTGGGCCGCCACTACTACGAGCCGGCACCCAGCAAGAACGAGCAGCAGCTGTACTACCAGTACCAGAAGCTGTTCGAATACATCTACCAGCGGCCGTTTGAACCCAACAATAAGATGAGCCACTTCGACCACTTCAACCCGTACCAGGAATAATTTTGATTCTCCACGACGAGCAGCTATAATTAGCCTAGCTTAGTAAATTGGGAGGAGAATATTATGAAGAAATCATTGAAAACAGGAATTACTCTAGCGGCGACTGTCCTTGCCCTGTGTGGTGGAGTTGCCGGGGTTCGTCCACAACTGGTCCGGGCTGCAAGCAGCGCCGCCACGAGTAAGACTCTTGATGCCCACCACCTGACGCCGGCCCAGACCGCGGCGTTAGTTTTGTACTACGGGGCCCACCACCTGCCGGGGGGCAACAGTCGTGACTATTCTGCCCACATGGCCCAAAAAGGGCAGGGCGCCGTGGTTAAAATCTGCAATAAGGACAACGTGCCCAAGGGTGAGGGTCCGCTCTACAAGAGCTACCCTAATGGAGCCAGCCTCCTGTATTCGATGCAGCTGAATACCGGGATCAAGAATAACGGTAAGCATATCGATGCCCTCTACTACACGATTGCCGGCAACAAGTTCTACCTGGAAGATAGTGATGCCGGAATCAACGCGGACGGGGTAACGGCCAGTGAAATGGTGGCCTACGCGAAAAAGCACGGTGGCGTTGCCCGCATCCTGAACGTGGCGCAAAACACCAAGGTCAAGGACCTGCGTGGCCAGTCAACCGCCAAGGACGGCCTGACGACCCAGCAGCTGGGCACCCTGGTTGCCCTGTATGCCCAACCGGACTGGTTTAAACAGGGCGTCGGCAGTGGTGACATGTACTACGGGACCGATAGTAAGACCGGCTTCAGTTACGTGACCGCCAACGGGGACCCGACCAGCTGGGTGTACTTCAAGCGTGATGGGAACGACGTGACGGTCAAGTACGTTCATCCGGAAGGGGACCAGAGTGTGGCCGAAACGCCAACCACTACTAAGCACATCACCGTCTCCGGGCTCAAACGGGACTACTATACCAACCAGTCCCAAAAGGACGAGGTGAATGGCTATGCCAACCAGCTGCGGCCGGAATCAGAGTATAACGATGGTGAAGATGATTAACGCTAGGGAGTGACTGCGGATGGAAAGTCAAGGTGTTTACCGGCAGGGAATTGCGGTCGAGGTCTTCTCACTGACCTGGATGGTCCTCGAATTTGGGGTCGGTTGCTGGTCCGGGATCCGGGCGCACTCCCTGTTGCTCGTTGCCTTTGGCCTTGACAGCCTGCTGGAAATCATCTCCGGTGGGGCTTTGCTGTGGCGGCTGGTTGTTAGCAACCGTCTTGCGGCCAATGCGGTTGCCAAGGTCGAACGGCGGGCGAGCCGGATTGTTGGCTGGTGCCTGCTGGCGCTGGCGGCCTACATTGTTGTGACCTCCGCCTATAACCTGCTCAACCACCAGGGGGCCGAAAGTAGCTTGCTCGGCACCCTAATGGCCCTGGCGTCACTAATTTGCATGCCAATCCTGATGACAATCAAGCTCCGGGTGGCAGGGCAAATTGACTCCGCAGCCTTGAAGGAAGATGCCATGTGCAACTTGACCTGTGCCTACACTACTGGGGCCGTTCTGGTTGGCAATTTGCTGACCATCTGGCAAGGCTGGTGGTGGTCGGACAGTGTCTTTGCCCTCATTTTAGTGATCTTCATCGTGAAGGAAGGTTTGGAAGGAGTCCGGGCCTAGGCTGTTGGCTAAGATTAAAAATAAATGTGAAAATTTATTGCATTTTAATTTAGCTTATGATAATATGTAAAACATTAAATCAACGAAAGCGAGGACAAGAAGATGCCTTTTACTGCTAACGCACAAGTGAAGATTATTATTATTCGGATCATTGAATAGGTGATGCGGATAATTTAGTGCTGTTCGCGTCACGGGGATGCGAGCAGCGGCGGTAGCGACATTTTCTTGTCAGCCGGTTAGACTGCTCTGCGGTCTAGCCGGCTTTTTGTTTTGAAGGGATGTGAGGACAATGGAAAGCGACATTTTAACCAAAAGAGATGGCAAGCGATGAATTAAGAGAATATGTGAGGTAAATACTATGGAAAATTCAGTAACAACAGCAACGAGCACCCTGAAGTTGGAACGCGACCCCGTAAAGACGGTCATCCTGGCGTCAATGATGGGGACCGCAATTGAATTCTTTGACTTTTATGCCTACGGAACTGCTTCTGCTGCATACTTCCCAAAGGTCTTTTTCCCGCAGATGACGCCGTTACTAGCGACCCTGCTTAGCCTTTTGACCTTTGGGGTGGCCTTTGTTGCTCGTCCGGTGGGTTCGTTCTTGTTCGGCCACTATGGCGACCGTCTCGGCCGCAAGAAGACCCTGGTTGTCTCCCTGCTGGTGATGGGGGTGGCAACCGTGGCCATCGGCTTCATCCCGAGCTACCAGGTCGTGGGCGTATGGGGTGCCCTCCTCCTATGCCTGTGCCGATTTGTCCAGGGAATTGGTCTTGGGGGCGAATGGTCGGGTGCCGTCTTGGTCGCCACTGAGAACGCCCCAGCAAACAAGCGGGCGCTGTATGGTGCCTTTCCTGAAGTGGGGGCCCCAATCGGGTTCTTCCTCTGCAATGGTTTATTCTTTTTCTTGGAGCGGGTCCTTACGCCAAGCCAGATGATGAGCTTCGGCTGGCGGGTACCATTCTGGGCCTCCGCCGTCCTGGTGGTTATCGGCCTCTACGTCCGGCACCGTCTTCAGGAAACACCGCTGTTTAAGTTGGCCCAGGAGCGCGACAACACGACCAAGTCACCACTGCGTGAAGTTTTCAAGTCCAACTGGAAGGAAATCTTGAAGGGGACCTTCATCATGGGAGCCACTTACGCCCTCTTCTTTACTTTAACTACCTGGTCCCTGTCGTTTGCGACTACTGCGCTGGGCTTTTCTTCGTCGGAGTTCTTGCTCTTGTTAATGGGGGCCATCGTCGAATTCGCGGTCTTGATCATGCTGACCTCTGTTTTGGCAGACCGGGTTGGCCGGAAGAAGGTTCTGATGACGGGGTCCGTGGCCCTCGTCGTCTTCTCCTTGGTCTTTCCATACTTTCTGACTGGCCAGCACAACCTGGTCGGCGTGCTGCTATTCCTCGGTGTGGGCTTTTTGGTAATGGGAACCCTGTATGGACCGGTGGGGGCCGTCCTGCCGGAACTATTTCCGACTAAGGTTCGTTATTCCGGTGCGGGAATCACCTATAACTTAGCTGCGGTGGTCGGTGCGGCCGTTGCCCCAACCGTGACTACCTGGCTAATCGCTAACTGCGGGCTCCATTCAGCTGGCTACTACATGCTGGTCCTGTCAGTTCTCGCAGTTGTCTCCTGGATGCTGACTAAAGAAACTAAAGATGTTGATTATACTAAGTAGTGATAAATAAAAGTGCCCAGTGGGGAGGATTTTCCTTCCCGCGGGGTATTTTTTATGTCGTTGAATGGCAGTGCTATCGGCAAACTAGCCTTTTTGAATGATAACAGTAAACCGTGACACGGTAAAAATTAGCTAAGCTGCCCGTACTATCCTTATTTTTCAGTATCCGGAAAGGCCGGAAATAGGCGAGGTAAAACGTATTAATTAACTATAAATACGATAAGTGAAATTTCAGTTAACGGTAATTATTTATCGAAAAATATTATTTTTGATGAATAAATCAAAAGTAAATGGCAGATTGCAAGAAATAACTTGAACGAATTTAATGACGTAAATTAAGCAGGAAGATCTCGATTGGTGTATGCCAGTTAAGACATTTAAGTGGTCGGGAATTCAGATACCAATTGATTTGAACCAGCTGGCGATCGCTCAGCTCTTCAATAGCTTGTCCCTTGGGAATAAATCGTCGCAAAACTCGGTTACGGTTCTCATTACTACCGCGTTCATGTGGTGAATAAGCATGGGCAAAATAAACCGGAGTACCAGTTCGCTGCTCAATTGCCTGGTAGTTAGCGAACTCTTTACCATGATCTACGGTCAGCGTCTTGAGCTTGTCTTGAAGTTGACTAGCTAGTTCAAGTACGGCTTGAGTCATGGACTGACTGTCGCGACCATGGAGCCGTTTAACAATTGTCAGGCGACTCTTACGCTCCACAAAAGTAGCCACAGCTTGACCTTTACGTTTGCCAGAAAGTACGGTATCAGCTTCAAAGTGGCCGAATTCCTGGCGAGTTTCGACTTTATGAGGACGCTCCTCAATGGAGCGGCCGTGACTGAACGTACCACGCTTTTCTTTAGCACGATGACGACGAATTCCATGATCAGGCAAATCGGGTAACTGTACATCAAGCCATCCTTGATCAATCCAGTTATAGACCGTCTTGTAGGCAATTCCAACTACATGGGCAACTTGTTCAGGGGACCACTTCTGGACTTGAATCTTTTCCTCGATCAAGTGTTTAAGGTTTTTAGTGAGCGAAGACTTCCGCCCCCGTTGACTAACCTTGCGTTCAAAGTCAGTTTGCGCTAGCTCAGCCCGGTACTCACTATTTAGCCGGTGAAGTTCGTTAAAGATGGTGGTCTTACTAAAGCCTAAGTAGTTAGCGATGTATCGCAAGGAACGTCCTTCATTATGAAGCGTTTCAATGACAACACGGTTCTGGAATGATAAAATAGTGGTGCCCATTAAGGTCCTTCTTTCTAATGGAATGTTGAGGTAACACCATTAAAGACCTTGATGGGTTTTTCTGTCCACTTAAATGTTCAACTTAAATTTTACAATCTGCCTTATTAAAGAATATCATCTATCTAACATACTCAACTTTAGGAATAACCCTTTGTTCCTCCTTAGTTGAATGAATTTTGATACTTAATCGTTCTATTTGACTTCAAAATTCTTTTAAATAATGTATAAACTGTCTTCAGGGTTAATTGTACCCCTTCGACGATTTCTTTACGATACTATAAAAACTTATTTCGAGTAAGTACACTTACACACGGAATACAAACAATACTGTCAATAATGACAGTGCTGCCGCTATTTGATCACTTATGAAGCTATTCTACTAACTTTTATACATATAAGTTTTCATAGTTCTAGTCTAAATCCAATAGATCCTTATAAAAGGTAGTCATTAGGTAGACAAAAAATAAGCATCCGCCCATGGTTCTTTCTTGTGGTGGGCACTGAACACCCAGCAATAAGTTATGCCAAAAGCTACTCTTATTAACCAACTGACCATACCTTTTTACATATTCTTTATCTTTCCCACTTAGTTCTTCAATATAATTGTGAGAGAATTCGTTAATCATAGTAATATTTTTACACATTTGCAATCTATCATAATCATAATGAGTTAAACGATGAAAGAGCCACCCAATTGTATTTTTCTTCTGACTGCCATCAACATTATCGCCGTGCTGCCTATATAACATTGTGGACTCTTCCAAATATACTAGCTTACCAAAATGAGAAGCAATCAATGCCACCCACCAATCGTGCATTATAACGTTTTGGTACCTAATGTTATCAAATTTTATTTTATTCTTTAAGCGATTATTAATCATTGCAGTGCAACCAGTTACACAGTTACTAAATAAGACCTTTTGGAATGATGACCATACTCTTTTGGGCTCAGTTACCACTTCATTTTTCAAGGTTTTATCAACAGCTGTTAAGTTTGTGTGTACACAAATTGGTAAATCATCATATGGTTCCGACAACATTAAATGCAAAGTATCGAGAACTTTATTCTTCTTCCAATAGTCGTCCTGATCAGCAAACATATAAAAGTCAGCATTAACTTTTTGCAGCATTTCTAAAAAAGAGTGAACAACACCGTAGTTTTCAATATTGTCTTTATTAAAGAAAACAATATTGTCATGTTTTTTAGAATATTCCTCTATAATCTTTACGGTCTGATCATTAGAACCATCATCACGAATATATAGTGTCCAGTTAGAAAAGCTTTGGTGGATAATCGAGTCAATCTGTTGTCTTATGTATAATTCACCATTATATGTTGACATCAAGATAGCAACTTTAAAATCTTTCAAGGTCTCATTCTCCAGTAAACTTAAACCGTCTTCTTCAGTATGTTTAAAACATAGTTTCTGTTCATTTTTTCAGTTTCAAAAACTGGGAGGTATTTTACTCTAGACTTATTTTTGCAAATCCAAACGTTAAGCAACCGCTCCGACAGGAACCCGTATAACCTCTTTTGGTAGTCATCGTAATTAGAAACATCGGTTTTCTTCTCAACAGCGAAAAGAATTTTAAATAGCCATTTACAATATAAGTTTAATTGCTCATGGGTAGTATAAAACATATTGTAAAAAGACCCTGTTGACCTATGCTTCATAACTTCTTCAAAAGCATCAGAATATTTCGGAGTTAAGTTACGTATCGTTGCTTCAGTAACTTCTAAATCATGAAGATTATGGTTACTTGCAAATTGGTCCCAAAGAGTACCATCCCCTCCATGCTCTGGCTGGGAAAGAATCCACTGATAACCATCGGATAAGATACTATCTAACTTTTTTACTGATATGATTTTAGTGTTATTTCTCAATAAAAGGTTCAGGTACATCATTTTCCGATTAGCACAATCAGAAAAGAAACGGCGGTAATGAGAAAGTCCTACTTTATCATCATTTGAATGTTTCCATATCCAGTACAACCCAGTCTCTTCACAAAAATACTTATTTTTTTGAGATATATTATCTCCCGTATTATCCGTTAAGAAATTATGTTTATTCTTTTTACTGTAGGCTCCTACTAGTAATGGAACATAGTCTTTTTGTAAACTATGATAGTTAAAATCTTTGTGGGTAATTACATATACAACCATTTAAAGTATCCTCATTAAATTAGACTTACAACGCATTAATTTTTGCCGTACGTATCCTCACTATTTTTTCTCTTTAACGATATAAATTGGCCGGTGCTTAGTCTGCATATAAATTTTGCCAATATAACGGCCAACAATCCCTAAACAGAAGAGCTGGACACCACCGATGAACAACATAATACATACTAGTGAGGCCCACCCGAACGCACTACCGTCAGGTGCAATAAGGTGGCGTACGATTACGACAATGATGCCAATCACAGCAATAAAGGCGGAAAAGCCCCCAATCCAAGTTGCAATCGCCAACGGGGCCTCCGAAAAGTCAGTAATCCCGTCAATTGCATACTTAAACAGTTTCCAGGTCGACCAATCGGTTGTTCCGGCAACCCGTTCCACGTTCTTATATGGCAGGTACTTGGTCTTAAAACCGACCCAGTTAAAGATTCCTTTAGAGAACCGGTTATATTCCTTCAGTGAAAGAACCGCGTCGACCATTTGCCGGGTCATCATCCGGTAGTCTCGTGCTCCCGAAACAATTTTAGTATCAGAAATGCGGTTGATTACATTATAAAACTGATCACTTAAGAAGGACTTAAACTTTGCCTCACCCTTCCGGTCAGTCCGCCGCATCCCCACGCAGTCGTATTCGCCAGACGAGATATAGTCATACATCTCCGGCAAGTACTTCGGTGGGTCCTGGAGGTCCACGTCCATCACAACCACGTAGTCGCCAGTCGTCGCCTCCAGTCCAGCATAAAGGCCGGCCTCCTTACCGAAGTTTCGGGAGAAGGAAACGTAGTGGACACGTTCCGGATCCTTTTCATGGAGCTTCCGCATCTCAGCCAATGTGTTGTCAGCCGAACCATCGTTAACAAACCAGTATTCAACCTCAACCGGCATCTTTTGAACGACTTGTTCCACCGCTGGATAAAACAACGGGACGGTCTCCTCTTCGTTGTAGCATGGTATGACAATCGATAACTTTGCCACTTCAGATTCCTCCTACTTCCTTAGGCATGGCCAGTAATCTTACGTAGGATAAACTTGCCGCCCTTCTTGAACCAGTTGGTGTGTTCCATAAAGACATACTTCACCTCAACCGTTGAGTACTGGGGGTTCTTATCCAACCAGGTATCCAAGAGTAACTCGCTCAAGAAGCCGTATACCCGCTTCTCGTAAGTCGAATAGCTGCTAATATCAGTCCGCTTTTCTACCTCTGCTAAGACTGCAAACATCCACGTGCAGTATTCATTAAGCGGCTGCTTCTTCATTACGAACATGTTGAACATGTGCGCCCATGTTCGCCTCATGACTTTCTCAAAGGACGGCAAGTATTCCGGGTACTGCTCTTTAATCACCTGTCGCATCACCTCAAATGGCTCATGGTGGTGGGCATGCAGGTAGTGCGACTCATTGCTTTCAATGTAGTAACGCCGTTTTGGGGGCAAAATGATGTCATGATCTGCCAATAGAGCTTCTGTCTGCTTTTTAGACAAAACGTCATCCAGGGACTTACGGTGGTTCAAACTAAGGTACCGCCGGTAATGGACAAGCCCCATGGCATCTAAATCAAGGTTCTTCCAACCCCAATAAATGGCCGTCAACTCATTATAAGTCGGGTTCTTGACGGAAATATTGTCCCCCGTGTTATCCCCTTGGAATGTATGGTTAACGTCCGGGTGAATTTCCTTACCCACAAATACGGGTAAATAAAGGCTGTCTTTGGGCATCGCATAGTTCTTATGCGCTGCGACAAGTACTTTCACATCCACTTTCGTTTCTCCTTGTCTTACTTAGTACGCACCATTTGGCACAATCATTACCTTTACCGTTTCAAACATGATCTTCAGGTCAAGCCAGATTGATCGCTCCTGAATATAGGTCAGGTCAAGCCGGACCATTTCAGCAAAGTCGACGTCGTTTCGGCCACCAACCTGCCACATTCCTGTGGCGCCCGGCTTAACCATCAGACGTTGCTTATCATAATCGGTATATTCAGCGACCTCACTGACCAGCGGCGGCCGGGGGCCAACGATGCTCATCGACCCGCCGACCACGTTGACTAATTGGGGCAACTCATCCAGGCTATATTTCCGAATAAAACGACCCACTCGTGTGATGCGTGGATCGTTTTTCATTTTAAACATTGCCCCGTTAACTTCATTCTTACTCCGCAACTTTGCCAACAGCTCGTCAGCGTTGTTAACCATTGACCGAAACTTGAACATCCGGAAATGCTTACCGTCCTTGCCTACCCTAATCTGGGTGTAAAAGACGGGACCTTTCGGGTCATCAACCTTGATACAGATTGCAATGATTAAGAGCAATGGGCTCAAAATAACCACTGCAATTGAGGAAGCGACAATGTCAAAAAGCCGTTTGATGAAGCGGTAGCCATACTGATGATTTAGTTGTTGTTCATTAATATGAATCTTCATTTTCTTTTCTCTTTAAACCTTAGTAATATATCTTACCTATAATACCAGTATTCCCTTCGTTAGGAAAGTCCCTCCTGGTTTTCACTCAGCCAGTGCTGCACGGCATCCAGGTCAAAGCCCTTCCGGTACATTGCCTGCTTGAACCGTCGCTCCCGATCCCATCCAGTGTAGCGACGATAGCGGCGCCAGACCTTCTCCGCCTGGCTAGCTAAGAGGTCCGCCTGGTGGTCGGGATCCACTGCAGGCGCAACCTGGTCCTTGATCTGGTCAAACAGGTCACTGGAGTAGCCCTTGGTCATCAGCCCCTGGCGAACTTTCTGCTCCTGACGGAAGGTTGGCTGGTTACGGTACCGCTTGAATAACTTTTTAGCAAGCTTACTAGCATTTTCCACCTGCTGGGCGCTGGTGAAGTTGGCCAGGGCCGCGTCAATGTCGTTTTCCCCTACCTTTTTCAACCGGAGGTGCTGACGGATGACACCTGGGCCCTTCAGACTAGTAGTCATCATCGTCTGCACGTACGAGAGCGCGTACTGGTGGTCATCCACCAGGCGGTGTTCCCGGAGCTTGGCCATGATGGGGTCCACGAATTCCGGTGGTGTCTCCAGATCCTGGAGCTTCTTTTCGACCTCACTCTCGCTCCGCATCTGGTAGGAAAGGTAGTCGAGAATCTTCGCATACGCCTGGGCCTGCTGGTCGGCAGTCGTGACCCGTTTGATGAGGTCCTTATCGACTTCCATCCCCTTCATTAAGCGGAACTTCACTAAGACACTTTCCGCCACGGGGAAGGCGTACTTGCCATCTACATAGACATTATAGCGACCGCGCCGCTTCTGTGCTTCAATTTTAGAAATCTTCGCCATTTTTTAAGATTCACCCTTCATTTTTTCCGTTCTGAATCGTTTATATAAGTGTAAGCAGTGGCCACTACTTATGAAAAACACAATAAAGGAGTGCTCAACATGAGTATGGAACGTCAATTCAAGTCTGCCAAAGTCCAGTTAACATTAGTCGGGGACAAGCATCCCAAGGGCATTAAGCGCCTCTTCAACAACGTCTCCCAAGGTGCCTCTGGTGAACAGCTGGCAATTGTTGGCTCCGCCATCGAAAGCCTGACCGGCGAAAAGTGCACCGCCACTAACCTCATCACCACTGACCAGTTCATCACCGTCGAATAAACTAAAGAAAGGAACCTTCTCAAATGCGAACTCTTAATTTAACTTTCAAGGGCAACCTTGGTAAAAAGCACCTCTTAAAGCTTAGCTACGCCAGTGAAAATCTCTCCGCCGATGCGGTCCGCCAGGCAATGGACCAGATCGCCAACGCCCACGCCTTCAGCAAGGGCGACGAGGAGGACATCTACGCCAAGCCAGTCGCCGCCAAGTACGTCGACACCGTCTCTACCGTCCTCTTTAACGACGAAAAGAAAGAAGCACCTGCTGCTTAATAAAGCATGGTACCTCCTCCCCTATAAAGATTAATTTGGGCCTCAACATCCGGGACTTTCCCCACGTTGGGGCCCATTTTTATTTACGTTTTTGCCGTTCCTCGCGGTCAATGATCTGCCAGAAGTGTTCCCGTTCACGCAGGACCCCTTCGTGGGCTTCCTGGAGGGTAGCGTTTAATACCGCCCCGAGCATGATGACGTAGCCAGATAGGTCCAGCCAGATCATCATCGCGATAAAGGCCCCAATCGTCTTGTAGGAAATTACACTGTGGCGGAAGAAGACCGTGTAGTAGGAGAACAGCCGGGACAGGCCCATCCACAAAAGGGCCGCCAGAAGCGCCCCGGCCGCAGCATAGCGGAGGTGGACCTTGGCGTTGGGCACAAAGTAATACAGCAGGGTCAACGCCAAAAAGAGGACCGCAAAGGTAACCGGCCACCGCAGTGAGCTAAACAGGTAGATGTAGCTCCGGTTAAAGCGGAAGAACGGCTGGATACTCTTGAGGACTTGTTCACCAAACCCGTAGAGCAGGACGATGATGAAAATCAAAACGAGGACAACAATCATCCAAATAAAGGAGACCACCCGGTTAATCACCGGGTTCTGGTTACGAGCCACCCCGTAGGTCAGATTAACCGACCGTTGGAAGGCGGCAATCCCCTGGCTGGTCGACCAGAGGGCAATCAGGGCCCCGGTCGTCAGCAGGCCCCCGCTCCCCCGGCGGAGAAAGTCAAAGATTAGGGGCCGGATAAACTCGTAGACTGAGGTGGGAACCGCCGATTGGAGGTAGGCCAAAACGGTGTTGGCGTCCAGCCCCACCATTGGCAGGAGGTTCCCAATTACCAGGACGGCCGGGAAAATCGATAATAAGGTATAGTAGGCCAACATGGCCGCCGAACTCGATATCTGGGCCATGGTGAAGTGCCGCATCAAGAGCAGCACGAAATTCTTAAATTTCCCTGGTTCCTTACTCATGGTAGTCTCCCTTTAATAGTATAGGGACATTATATCAGAAATAATGGGCAGTGAACGATAATACAAATAAACGCGGCTGACGAAAATGGACGTCAGTCGCGTTTTGATTTAACAAATTATTTATTAGCACGCCGCTTCTTGGCCGCAATCTGGTAGAAGACCAGGGCCACAATGGCAAAGAAGATTGGTCCGGCGAGTGTCCAGAAGGCCGTTTGGTAATCCTTCTCCAGCAGTGGTTGCATGAAGGTGAAGATGATCCCACAAGCCAGGATCAGTTCCACAAAGACAACCAAGACGTTCGTCCAGAACCGGTTCTTAAAGATTACGAATGGCCGGTCGAGGTTCTTCTTCGCCTTGAAGAATGGAAAGGCACCAATCAGGAAGATGTATGGGAAACAGGTTGAAACGTTGGCCATATCAGTCAGGATCAGGTAGAACTTTTGGGCGGCAGAACCACCAAAGGCAACCAGGAAGACGATGACACAGACAACGATGGCTTGCAGCCACATGGCGTTGGCTGGCATGTCAGCCTTGTTAAGCTTCGTCAGCTTCTTTGGCCATAAGTCGGGGTTAGAACCGATGATGAAGGCCTTGATTGGCGAGTACATCAGGATGAAGAGGGCCCCTAAGAAACCAAGGGTCTGCGCTAAGGCAACGATCCGGGTCATCACAACCCCGAAGGTCAAAGCTGCTGCGTGTGACCAGCCAAGGGAGGTCCCCACCGTGATCCCTAAGTAGTTGAAGACCACGTAGGTAACGTTCCCCAGGTTGACACTACTCTTGGTCAGGTCGTGCTGGTAGTTGACGGACCAACCAAGCATGAAAATCATCAGGACGTAAGCCCCAATCGTGAATACACTAGCAATGATCAGGCCCCGTGGGAAGGTCTTCTCCGGGTTCTTCATACTATCAGTAACGGACCCCAGGGATTCCATCCCCCCGTAAGCAAAGATTGCGTATGCCACGAATGAAATAATAGCGATTGGGCTCTGGAACTGTGGGTTTGGTGAAGTGATGAAGGAGCTGATGCCGTGGATTGGTTCCTTCAAGACCCCCTTGTCAGCGATTAAAACGATGATGCTGACAACGACGAAGATGATGTTAACGGCGATGGTGAAGATCCCACCGAGTGAACCAACCTTGGCAATGGAGTTCATCCCCCGCGAGCTCAGGAAGGTAACGACCAGGATCATGATGATCCCTAACACCCCAATGAACTGCGTGGAAGTCAGCCCAAAGGCGTGCCACTGTTGGGTAGTATCCTTACCGAAAATCAATGCGGAGAAGGTGATCCAAATCCGTGAGGCCGTTGAAACCATCCAGACAATCCAGGATGCTAACCAAACGAAGGTCCCCATGAAGGCAATCCGTTCACCAACGGAACCCGCCAACCAGGAGTAGATCCCCCCTTTGGCGTCCTTAAATGTCGAGCCGTATTCGGCCATCATTAAGCCGCACGGGAAGAAGAAACAAATCCCCGCCAGTGCGTACCAGATAATACTACCGTAGCCCATTTGCAAGTAGGCGTTTGAAACATTACCAAAACCGAAGATGGCGGTAATGATCATCGTGACCAGGCCAAAGGTAGTAATAATTTTTTTATTACCACTCTGTTCTTCCAATATCCTATTCCTCCATAAATGCTTATAATCTTAAATAAAACTAAGAAATTATTTAATAAAATAAGTATAGTTCACTTTTTGAATATTTGAAGGGTTTACAGGCCTTTTTAATCAAAGTCTAATCAAAATATGCAATTATTTTCGCTAAAATATTCATTTTTGATACAAAATAACGCGATTATTCAGCTTTTATGCGTATAAAGATGCATTCACCTGGCTTGCATATTTATCGGGACAAAATGACAATTTGGGTGGATTTGGTAACATAATAATGAGAATTGATAATATTTGCTTAATTATTATAAGGAAATTTATCGGTTGACTTTATTTTATTAAGTGCAGAATAGAGTTCAAAAAAGAGGTTTAAAATACGTGAACTACTCGGCCATTAATGACCGAGCTTCTGGGAACATAGAGTAGTATTTAGGATATTATACCTGTATTCAGGATACCTAACTTACAGAACTCCACTCTTTTACCATGGCTAGTCCCTAGCCAATAGCTTTTAATCCTTGATGCAAGATATTAACTGCCGCATTAATATCGCGGTCGTGATGGGCACCACAGTTTTGGCAAGTCCATTCACGAATTTGTAACGGCTTTGGTCCGCTATGGTAACCACAGTGGCTACAAATTTGACTGGTATAGTTCGGTTTAACAGTTACTAATTTCTTACCATACCAGGCACATTTATATGCCAACATGGTCCGGAACTGATACCAACTGGCATTCGCAATCGCTTTAGCTAGGCAATGATTTTTTGAAGGTTTTTGACTTTCAAATCTTCAATGACGATTACGTCGTACTGCTTAACTAAAGTTGTTGTTAATTTATGCAAATAGTCTTTGCGCTGGTTCGCTACCTTAGCTTGGTACCGGGCCTTTTGTTGTTGTGCTCGTTGCCAGTTTTGGTAATCACCTAGTTCTTTCTTGAAGGTTTTGTGGTTATGGTTCCATTGACAGACAGCAGCCGTCGCCTGATGTTTCCGTTTGGCATACTTACTTTGCCACTTGGTTGCTTGCTTTTCCGCCCATTTAGCATTAAAAGTTTCGTACTTAATCCCATCAGAACTAATGGCTAAATCGGCAATGCCAACATCTATCCCGACTGCTTTTCCCGTCTTTCCTAAGTGTTCGAGAGCCTCAACCGCCACTTGTAATGACAGATAGTAACGGCCGGTGGGCTCGAGGCAAACCGTATAGCACTTAATCTTGCCATTAGCTAACAAGGTTGTTTTGCTGGTCCGAATACTGCCCAGCTTAGGCAACCTAACTCGCCGCTTAGCAAGCACCCGACAAGCTGACCGCCCCGTATAAGCTTGCCGAATAGCTCGACGCGATTTAAAACGTGGGTAACCGCCCCGATGTTTAAATAACATCTTAAAGGCTTGGGCGAGGTTATGATTAACCACTAGAAAACTAGTTGAGTCACTCGCCCTAAGGAATGGATATTCCTGTTTAAGCCTCTTCAGTAGATAATTCATCCCGTATTCATTGACGAAGTGACTACTAGGATTAGTTTGATACCGCTCCTTGGCCATTGCCAACATTTGGTTCCAAACAAAGCGATCGTTACCAAACATCTGCCACAATTGTTCTCTTTGCTGGGCATTGGGATATAGGCGAAGTTTGATCCCCTTTATAACTTGTGCCATTTTCACCACAATCTTTCATCATCGGCCAGTCAACAAAGATAATCAATACCTGAACATCATTCTCTGTTAAGTACATTATATCATATCCTAAAACGTGTGTTCGATTAAAAGATTAAAAAATAGGCAATTCATCACGTCCTTAAAAGAACGTGTTTCCTTGCCCGTTTTCAAAAAACCCAGCCAGCAGCTGAGGTTGAAATTATCTACTTAAATTGTTCCGCAACTTCCCGGGCAATCTTGCCGTAGTGGTCCAGGTACTTGGCGTAGTTATCGTCGTAGATGTACTTGGCATCGGCTTCGGGGTCTTGGGAAGTCAAAATCTTTGGTCCCTTGTCGGTAACGACTAGGGTGTGTTCGTATTGGCAGCTCCAACCACCATCGGCCGTCTTGGCTAACCAGCCACTGGGGTCACTGGTGTCGGCTTCCCAGGTCCCGGTGTTGATCATTGGTTCAACGGTGATGGTCATCCCCTTCTTCAGGCGCAGGCCATGGCCGTGTTCCCCGTAGTGCGGAACCATGGGATCTTCGTGCATGGTTGGTTGAATACCGTGCCCAACAAACTCCCGGACATCACCATACCCATTTTCGTCTTCGGTGTAGTGCTGAATAACGGCGCCAATGTCCCCAATCCGGTTGCCGGGAACACACTGGTCAATTCCCATGAAGAGCGCCTTCTTGGTAACATCCATCAGCTTCTTAATTTCGGGCTTAACTTCGCCCACTGCGTAGGACCAGCAGGAGTCACTAAAGAAGCCGTCGACGCTGACCACGGTGTCGACCTTGACCAGGTCCCCCTTCTTTAACATGAGGTTTTTGCGGGGGAAACCGTGACAGATTTCGTCGTTAACACTGACACAGGTAGCGTACTTGTATCCTTCAAAGCCAATTTGTTCGGCCTTGGCACCGGCAGCCTTGAAGTACTTGCGGGCAAATTCTTCAATCTTCCAGCTGGAAATTCCGGGCTTAATAAACTCGCGAATTCCGAGGTGCATGCCGGCAAGGGCCGCACCAGATTTTTCCATCGCTTCAATTTCACGTGGCGATTTTAATGTAATCATTCTCGGATCTCCTTTTTGACATTCTATCGTTATTAGTATACCACTTGTCACCGCTAAAACACCCAAACCATGCTATACTAAAAAAGATTAATAATTTGGAGGCATATATAATGAAAGCACTCGTAGTTTACGCAACCATCACTGGTAACAACAAAGATGTCGCCGACCTGATCGCCGAATCTTTGGAAGACGACCACGACGTCGATGTTGAAACCACCGAAATCTCCTTAGCCGACCCGGCGGACTTCGAAGACGTTGACATCTGCGTGGTCTGCCCTTACACCTACGACGAAGGGGCCCTGCCTGACGAGGGGATGGACTTCTACGACGACCTGCAAGAAGAAGAACTGGACGGCAAGGTTTACGGCGTTGCCGGCTCCGGGGACACCTTCTACGGTGACGACTTCTGCAAGGCAGTTGACGAATTCGGCAAAGTCTTTGACGGCACTGGGGCAACTAAGGGCAGCGAAAACGTCCACATCAACCTGGCCCCCGACAGTGAAGACGTCAAGAAGCTGGACCAGTTCACAGCAGAGCTCGTTAAAAAGGCGGAAGAACTGAATGCTTAAGACACTGTGGGACAAGTACAAGTCGATTGTCGCCTACCTCTTCTGGGGTGTGGTGACGACGATTGTCAACCTAGCCACCTTCCAGATCCTCAGTTCCGGGATCCACTGGAATTACGAAGTTGCCACGGTTATCGCTTGGTTCGTGTCTGTTTTGGTCGCCTACTTCACCAATAAGGTCTGGGTATTTGGCTCCCATTACACCACCGTCAGTGACTTCATCACCGAGCTTTTCCGCTTCTTCTTCTACCGGGCCCTGACTTTGGTCATCGATATCGTCATTACCTTTGTCGGGATCTCCGTGCTCGGTTTTAAGGACCCGCTCGGTAAGTTCATCGTCAAGGTTATCGACAACGTGATCGTCGTTGTTGCTAACTACATCTTCTCGAAGTGGCTCATCTTTAATAACAATAAGAAGATTGAAAATAAGTAACTACTACGTAAATAAGGCCCAAGCTCGGGATGAATCTTCCCTGCTTGGGCCTTATTTTATTTATTTACCAGGTAATCCTGGATAATCTGAAGGATCTTTTCACTGGCGTGCCCATCGCCGAAGGGGTTATCCGCTTCTGCCATGCGCTTGTACTTCCGGTGGTTATTGAGCAATTCAAAAACGGCCTGCTGGATGCTGGTCGGGTCCGTCCCGACAATCTTGACGGCCCCCACATCAACCGCCTCTTGCCGCTCCGTCTTTTCCCGGAGGAGCAGGACCGGGGTGTGCAAGGCGGGCGCTTCTTCCTGGATACTTCCCGAATCGGTAATGATTAGCGTTCCCCGGGCCGCCAGGCGGAGGAAGGTCGAGTGGTTCAGGGGCTTGGTCAGGTGAATCCGGTCATGCTTGCCGAGGACCTCTTCAGCCATCGCCATTACCTCTGGGTCCGGAAAGACCGGGTAGACCAGGTCAACATCGGGGTTGGTCTCCACAATGTCACGCACCGTGTGGAAGACCTGGCACATCGGTTCACCAAAGTATTCGGGCCGCTCCATCGTCAAGATAATCAGGTGGTGGTCCGCTGGGATCTCCGGAAACAGGGCTGCCGGGTTGTCGTCGCCAGCCAGGGTTTGCTTTACCATGTCGATCACCGTGTTCCCCGTCACGTAGATCTGCTTGGCCGGGTGGTGTTCCAGCAGGAGGTTATCACGCGCATGGGTTGTCGGTGCAAAGTAAAGGTCAGCGAGGTCGTCAGTCAGCCGGCGGTGCATCTCATCCGGAAACGGCAGCCGCTTGTCATGGGTCCGCAGCCCCGCTTCGATATGGCCAATCGGCAGGTGGTGGTAAAAGCCCACCAAACTGGCGGCCAGGCTGGTGGCCGCGTCCCCGACAACCAGGAGCATGTCCGGCTGGCCAGCATTGATGACGTTATTCAGGTTGTGCAACAGTAAGCTTAAGCCCTCAACCGGGTCTATGGTCTGGTTGACTTCCCGGGCCAGGTCAAAGTCCGGCTTGATCTTCAGGTAGTCCAGTGTCTGTTGGAGGACCTCCTGCTGACTCTGCTGCATGGTCGTTACCACCAACGGCTGCCAGGTGTCCGGGTCGGTCCGGGTTAACTTGATTACCGGTGCTAGTTTCAACGCTTCGGCCCGGCTCCCGAAGAGGAACATGATTCGATACGGCGGTTGCACTTAGCTCGCTCCTTTCCATAAAATTCATTATTATTGTACACCTAATATTTCAGCAAAATAAAAGCAACCCGGGAACTTCTTCGCCAGGTTGCTGGTTAAAATGATGATCCCATCCGGGCTTGAACCGGAATCGACCGCTTAGGAGGCGGATGCACTAT
>CAJMLF010000020.1 GCA_905214235.1 uncultured bacterium
ATGTCGGATGGCTTAACTTCACTACCGAAGTATGGCTTCAGTTGGTGGTTGTAGTCCTGGGTGAAGAAGCCTTCTTTGTTCAGCTTGGTAATTTCCTTGTTACTCCAGTTGAGGAGGGAAGTGTTGCCCTTCTTAACCGCTGGGGCGATGTATTGGTGAGGGCCCACGCTCTTAATCCCCACAGTGTACTTCGGGTTCTTCTTAACCCAAGCGTAGAGGTAGGAGTTATCGTCAGCTAAGGCCGCACCCCGGTTGTTCTTGAGGGCGTTAAACTGTTGCGTCTTGGAGTCGAACTTCAGGAGTTGGACGCCCGGTTGCTTCGTGGTGAAGTAGTTCTCGGCCGTGGTCCCCTTGGTAACGATGACTTTCTTGCCCTTCAGTTGGCTGATCTTGGTGATCTTCTTGTCCTTTGGTGATACGACCCCGACAGAAACCTTCATGTATGGCTTAGCAAAGGAAACGGCCTGCTTCCGTTCTGGCGTTACCGTGAAGTTAGCCAGGACAATGTCAGCCTTGTTGGAGTTCAGGGTGTCCACTCGGTTGTTGGCGTTAACCTGGACGAACTTCGGCTTAACGCCCAGGTCCTTGGCCATCCGACGGGCTAATTCAACGTCATAGCCGACCCGCTTACCATCCTTGTTGACCCAGCCGTATGGTGGCAGGTCCCCAAAGACAGCGACCCGGAGTTGGCCCCGCTTCTTGATGGCGCTCACCGTACTGGCGTTGTCAGCAGCGTGAACGTGGGTTGGCTTAACAGCATTAGCGCCCACAAAGAGGGCAGCGGCGCCGGCGAGCACAGCACCGGCGGTAATGATTTTCTTCCAATTAAACTTCATAACTATCAATCTCCTTCTCAATTAGAAATCCATACTGTTCAAGAACTCGGCGGCCCGCTCCGTCTGGGGATGGTCAAAGAATTGCTTCCCCGGCGTCCCTTCCAGAATCTTTCCCTTTTCAAGGAAGAGGACCTTGTCAGCAATCTTGGCGGCAAAGTTCATTTCGTGAGTGACAATAATCATGGTCATGTGGTCCTGGTCTGATAGCTCCTTGATGATCTCCAGGACACCGCGAACCATCTCAGGGTCGAGGGAGGCGGTAACTTCATCGAAGAGCATCAGCTCCGGGTGCATGGCCAGGGCCCGGACAATCGCAATTCGCTGCTTCTGGCCCCCCGAGAGTTGTCGGGGGTAGGAATCAGCGTGTTCCCGCAATTCTACCCGGTCTAACAGGGCCAGGGCTTCCTTACGCACTTCTTCCTTATCGCGGCCCTGAACCTTGGTCGGGGCCAGGAGGATGTTATCCATCACGGTCAGGTTCGGGAAGAGGTCATAGCTCTGAAAGACCATGCCAATTTTTTGGCGGAGGGCCTGCCACTGCTTGGGACCCGGCTCAACCTTCTTTCCTTGAAAGTAGATCGTCCCCTTACGGTAGGGCTCTAGGCCATTAAGGGTCCGGATCAGGGTACTTTTACCAGAACCTGAGGGCCCCAGCAGGGTGACCACTTCACCCTTATTGATTGAAAAGTTAATGTCGTGGAGGGCTTGCCAGTCCCCGTAGTATTTATCGAGGTGTTCAACTTTTAATATTTCTTCTGCCATCGTTTCACCTTCTCAAATTAGTATTTCTGTTTGGCAGTTAAGTGCTTTGCCCACCGGGAAAGGGGGTAGTCGATGATAAAGTAGAGGATAAAGATCAAGCCGTAGACCCAGAAGACCCCGGTTGGGTAGTTCTGGTTGTTCGCCTCGATGATTTGCTGACCAACGTTGATCACGTCCATGATGCTGATCATCAACAGGAGGGAGGTTGTCTTGATAACCCGGGTTGACAGGTTGATCGTCGCCGGCAGTTCCAGGCGGATTGCTTGGGGCAATAAGACGTAGCGGAAGAGCTGCCACTGGTTCAAGCCGAGGGCCAAACCGGATTCCCGCTGGTGGACGGGGATGGATTCCAGCGCCCCCCGGACGATATCACTGAACTCGGCGGATACCCATAGGGAGAAGGCCAGCACGGCCATCCAGGTTGCCGGCCAGTTGACATTGAACTGGCGGGGCAGGATGTAGTAGGCCAAGAACAGCAGGACCACGGTCGGGACAATCCGGAAGAACTCCAGGTACATGAGGAGGATAAAGCGGATGACCCGGTTGTGCAGGGTCCGCAGCATCCCCAGGATGGTTCCCAGGGCCAGGCCGATTACAAGGGAGATAGCCGCAATCCACACGGCGGTCCATAAACCGCCCATCAAGCGGGCAAAGTTGGTGCCTTCAAATAAGACGTTAATCCCCGAATGTGCCATAGCGAACCCTCCTTTCGAGCCAGGTTAAGAAGACAATTAGTGGAATCAAGATGATTGCGTAGGCGACTACCAGGACGAAGAGGTATTCGTTGGATTGGTAGTACATACCGATCAGATCCAATGCGGTATTGGTCAGTTCCGGGATGGCAATCACCGAGAAAATCGACGTTTCCTTGATTAGGAAAATGATGTTGGCCGCCAGGGCCGGCATACTCAGGGCAAACCCCTGGGGGAAGACGATGTAGCGGGCAAGCTGGAAATTACTCATCCCCAGCGCCCGGCCACTGTCGAGCTGGCTCCTACTAACCCCGTTAAAGCCGCCGGTAAAACCTTCTGCCATGTAGGCGCCACCCAAAAATATCAGGCCGATAATCCCACAGGTCTGGGCCGCCATTTTAATTCCCATTACCGGGAAAGCATAATATAAGAAAAATAGCTGAATAAGCAAAGGCGTGTTACGGGCGATTTCGACGTAGGCACCAACAATCTTTCCAATAACCGGAACCCGGAAGTACTGGATTAAGCTGCTGATGATTCCGACAATGATTGCCCCAATGATCCCGATAAATGATAGCCACAGGGTTAACTTGAACCCCTGGGCGAACTCGGGAAGGCTTTGCTGAATCACTGTCCAATTCATTCCAATTCAACCTCCTTTTGATCATCAGCTAGTTAAAAACAAAAAAAGCCTGCAATTCGATCCAGAATCGCAGGCTTAGTTTTTGAGTGACTGGGCATGGACGGACCCAGTGCGGCTTTTAACTAGCAGTACGAATACTGAATTTAACTATGTCAAAAAGCATGTTGCAAGAAGAACAACATGAACAACAAGCTTGCATTGGCATAGTAGAGTTCAGCATTAAGTTCGTACCCCTTTCGTAATGATTGCTTGTATTTTAATCCGTTTTTAATTTTATGTCAATAGTTTTTGCTAACTTTTTGTTAGTCTATTTCTAATAGTAAAGATAACCATGAATTTTTTGAAATTTGCTAAAGCAAAAAATAAAATTAATGGTAGAATATCTAAGGGAGCCATGGCATTCACGTCATAGTTCCCCTAGTAGAAGTATGTTGGCGAAGGTGATTGCATTATCGCCTTCGCCCTTTATTATAACAAAATTTTTAGCCGAAAGTTCCTAAAATGAAATAAAATCGCTTATTATTAGACGTTATCGACTTATAAGGGAGGATAAACACTATGCGCGCAAAGGTTTCGCTGCTCCTCGTAGTTTTTGGAATTATTATTGCCATTTTCTCATTTACGATGACGGGTCAGGCCAAAATGGCCGCCTTTGTCCTCGGCCTGATCATTGCCATCGGTGGCCTAATCATGCTCTTATTTAAGGACCAGTTTGTCCGCAGCCACCGTGGCTTTAGCTTGATTATCGCCATCTTCTTCATTGCCCTGATCATTGGTTACGCTTTTAAGATCTTAAACTAGGCGCCTGGCCGTCGATGTATTGGCGGTGCTTTTTGAGGGCGGCGGTGTGCTCGGATAAGAAGAAGCCGCTCCACTTGATCTTGCCACGGTCGTGGTAGTAGTACTTGAAGAAGTTATCCGCGACTGCGGCCGCCTCGTTATCGTTATAAATATGAACCATGTTAACCAACCTTTCGCGATAATTGTCGTCGTTGTTCCTTAGTGAAGTTCGTGTGGACAAAGGTGAAGTGGTAGGTTCGCCGCACCACCATTAAAATTGCTAGTAAATTTGTAAAGCTGAGGCCCGGGTACCGTGCCAGTGGAATTGACCGCTGGTAGGTACCCTTTCTTTTTATGTTGAAGAAGAGGCTGTAGCCGTTATCGGGCGCAAAGTAATTGACCCCGACCCGGTATTCAGTTTTGGGAAGGGCCTTAAATAGTTTGCCCATCCGGTCAACCAATAATTGTCCCTGCTTTTCATTCCAAGCTTTGTCCACCGTTGTGGCCGCCAACAAGTCCTGCACGTTCAATGAAGGTGCCCCCTTTCTTCAGACTATTGGCCCGCATGATGGCCGTTTTCCCGTACTTCTTGCGGATCGCGTCCATTGTTTCCTCGAGGCTGATTGCCGTGGGCTTGGGAACATTAAAAATATTTAATTGTTCGCCATAGCGGTCCGTCAGCCGGGTGCAGGAGACCGCCACCGTCCGCACCGGAGAGCGGTGGTCCCAGTATTTCTCAAAGATAAAGATCAGCTGGTGGTTGATTGTTGCCGTCTCGGCGGTGGAGACGCTGAGCTTTAGGGAGTGGGCAAAACCGGTCCGGCCGTCCTCGTCCACCACCCCCAGGGAGTAACCAATGCCCAGGAAAACGCCCCGGCACTGCTTATGGTGGGCCCGCAGCCGGGCGGCTACCTGGGCGCCAATTTCTCTGATCACCACCTCGATCTCGTCCTGTTCGGCATAGTCGCGGGGAAGGACCTGGGAGTTACCGAGTGACTTGTCCTTGTGGAGGATCGTCTCCTGGAGGTTTGTCCGGTCGATCCCCCAGGCGGTTGCGTACAGTTGGGTACCCATGATGCCTAGGGCCCGCTTTAGTTCGAAGGGGTTGCAGTGGGCCAGCTCATTCATGTTGTGAATCCCCAGGCGGGCGAGGTTGGCCTGGGTCCGGACGTTGATTCCCCAGACGTCCGTGATGTTGGGAATCGTCCAGATCTTTTGCCGGACCGTCTGGTTGGTGATGACGCCAATGAATTCCCGGTTGTGCTTGGCGTAGATATCCAGGGCAATCTTAGCCTGGAGAGGGTTATTGCCTAGACCAACCGTCGTCACTAGTCCCTGCTCGGCCTTGACCTGGCGCTGGATCTTTCGGATTACCTGGAGGATGTTATTGCCGAAGAGACGCCAGGAGTGGGTGATGTCCAGGATCGACTCGTCAATGGAGTAGGGGAGGAGGTCCTCGTCGGCGCAGTACTGGTTAAAGATGTGGTTAACTGCCAGGTTCTTTTCGATGTACAGGTTCATCCGGGGCGGGACGACAATTAGGCGCTCGTCGTTGGGGATGTCGCGCTTCCGGTTGACGTTTGAAATGTGGAAGAGCTGCTTGGCCATCGGTGAGGAGGCCATCACGAGTCCACCACCAGTATTTGCCGCCTCCGACATGACGACGAGAGGAGTGGTTAAGGGGTCGAGCCCCCGCATTGCACACTCGACGGTTGCGTAAAATGATTTGTTGTCAATCACCAGGAAGACCCCGGCCGGTTCGTTTGCATAGTCCATTTTCCTCTCTCCAAACATTTGTTCGTTTAAAATATATCATAAGAACATCTGTTCGTAAAGAGAAAAAATAAAAAGGAACCGGTGAAATTTTCTCATCACTGGTCCCTAGACTATTTAATCCTAAATTGCCAGCTTGAAGTAGTCCTGGAGGTACTTCGCCAGGCCGTTGTGGTCGTTATCCACGGTGGTAACGTCGTCGGCGATGTTCAGGATGTCCGGAACCGCGTTCTTCATCGCGACACCCCGGCCCGCTGCATCAAGCATCTCGAGGTCGTTGTGTTCGTCCCCGAAGGCAATGATGTTTTGCCGGCTGATGTTGTACTGCTTGGCAATGTAGAACATCCCCGACTCCTTGTGGGTACCGCGGTGGATCAGCTCCAGGATATTGTAGGAGCCACCCCATACCCGGGGCTCGACAAAGTCTCCGTACTTCTGGTTGACGGCCTTGATGATCTTCTGCTCCTCACCAGGCTGGTACTCAATTGTTAAGGCAATCGGGTCCTCGTTAAGGTTGTGGTGGGTCAGCAGCTGGTCCTTGGTCAGGTGGTCCGGTAGAAACTCGGGCAGGTCCTTGGTCGGGTGGTTTGCCCAGACGTGGAACTTATCCTCCACCGTGATGGTCTTGATGCTGAGCTCCTGCTGGTGGTCAAGCAGGTCGAGGGCTAGCTCCCGGGTCAGTTCAACGGCATATTCCTTGTCCCAGGCCTCATGGGGGATGTGGGTGAGGGCCCCGTTAAAGTTGACCATCGGGGTCTTGATGCCAATTTGGTCGTAGATGTGGCGGGCAATCCGGTAGGGCCGGCCGGTAATGATACTGACGATGTGCCCTTCGGCAGCTGCCGCCCGCAGGGTCTTGATGGTTTCGGCGGTCAAAGCCGACTTGTTATTGAGGGTGGTGCCGTCGAGGTCGAGGGCAATTAAGTGCTGATTCACATCATTCACTCCTTCGTGCAAAATTCGTTATCCAAACATTATACGTGAATTGGGCCCAAAAGTGAACCAATTAGTAGGTGGTCAGTTTTGCTGGGCGCCAAAATACGGTACAATGATGAAAGAGAAATGGGGAATTAAAATGAAGTTACCAAGTGAATTTATCAGTAAGTACCGCCGCCTGCTCGGCGATGAGGCCCCGGCGTTTTTGGCCGCCTTTGACCAGGAGAGTCAGGGCGGCTTCCGGGTCAACCCCCTAAAGGCAGCGCCCAAAGCTGCTCTGACCAGGGCAACGGGGAAGGTCGAATACGTTCCCACTGGCTACCGGGGCCCGGTGGATGGCAAGTCGCTGGACCACGTTGCCGGGGCAATCTACAGCCAGGAACCATCGGCAATGTACGTTGGTGAGGTAGTTGATCCTCAGCCCGGTGAGCGGGTCCTGGACCTGTGTGCGGCACCCGGGGGCAAGACAACCCACCTGGTGGCCAAGATGGGTGACCAGGGCCTCCTGGTGGCCAACGAGATCTTCCGCAAGCGGGCGTTAGTCCTTGCGGAGAACCTGGAGCGGTGGGGGCCCCGGTCGACCGTCGTCACCAACGAGAGCCCGGCTGACCTAGAGAAGCAGTTTCCCGCCTTCTTTGACCGTATCCTGGTTGATGCCCCGTGTTCCGGGGAGGGGATGTTTCGTAAGGAGCCGGCCGGTATTGAGTACTGGAATCCGGACTACCCGGCAGAATGTGCCAACCGCCAGCGGAAGATTTTGGCCTCGGCCCTTAAGATGATGAAACCGGGTGGCACCCTCGTTTACTCCACCTGCACCTTCGCACCGGAGGAGGACGAGCAAAACGCGGCCTGGCTGCTCAAAACCTACCCGGACCTGGCGATGGAAGAAATCAAGAAGTACCCGGGGATGGACACGGGACGACCGGAGTGGGCGGATAATAATCCGGAACTGACGAAGGCCGTCCGCCTTTTCCCCCACCACATCCAGGGTGAGGGGCACTTCATTGCCAAATTCACGCTGGCTAGGACAGCGACACCAGCCGCCCCGGTCAAGGCCAAGAAAAAGAAGAAGCGTAACAAGAAGGGGGCTAACAACCGTCTGAGTCGGGAGGAACAGGCCCTGTTTGCCGACTTCTGCCAGTGGTTCATGCCAAGCTACCAGCCCCACCACCTCCTGACTTACGGTGACCAGCTCTATGACCTACCCGCCGGTATGACATCGGTTGACGGGCTGACGGTCCTGCGGCCGGGCCTCCACCTCGGTACGTTTAAAAAACGGCGCTTTGAGCCAGCGTTGGCCCTGGCACTGACGGTCAAACCCGGGGCGACGAAGCGGGAAATCGAACTGACGCCGGACGACTGGCGCAAGTACGCCCACGGCGATGTTGTGTCCGGGGACACTGGCCTGGAAAATGGCTGGTACCTGTTGACCTGCCAAAACCTCAGCTGTGGTTTTGGCAAGCTAGTCAACGGAACGATTAAGAACTTCTACCCGAAAGGGCTGCGTTTCTAGGAAGGATGTAAGAAAATGAAAGAAAAGAACGCGTTTCACGTTAATGGCTACTTGGGTCTGCTCCTGACAATCATTGGGGCCATCCTGGGTGCCGGCCTGGTCTACTTTGGGATGCGCCAGTCGCGCCTGTGGATGATCATCATTGGCGGGCTGATCCTACTGGTGGTCCTGATCTGCTGCACCTCGCTGACGATTATCCAACCTAACGAGGCCAAGGTCCTGACTTTCTTTGGGAACTACATCGGGACGATCCGGGATGCCGGCCTGTTTATGACGGTGCCCTTCACCGACAAGGAACGGGTTTCCTTGCGGGTCTGCAACTTCAACAGCCAGATCCTGAAGGTCAACGATTCCAAGGGGAACCCGGTCGAGATTGCGGCCGTGATCGTCTACAAGGTGGTTGATACCGCCAAGGCCCTGTTCTCGGTGGATGACTACGAACAGTTCGTCCAGATTCAAAGTGAGTCGGCCATCCGGCACGTCGCCAGTGAATACCCGTACGATACCTTCGAAAACGAGCAGGCCCTGACCCTGCGGAGCAACCCGACAGAGGTCTCGGACCGCTTAACAGCAGAGCTCCAGGACCGGCTAAACGTTGCCGGGGTGAAGATCATCGAGACCCGGCTGACCCACTTGGCCTACGCTACCGAAATCGCCAGCGCCATGCTCCAGAAGCAGCAGTCGGCAGCTATCCTGTCGGCCCGGAAGATCATCGTCGAGGGGGCCGTTTCCATCACGGAGGACGCCATCGACCGCCTGGCAAAGGAGACCGACCTTAACCTGACCGACGCCCAGCGCTTGCAGATCATCAACAACATCATGGTTGCGATTGTCAGTGAGCGGGGGACCCAGCCGGTGATTAACACGGGAACGAATAACTAGTAATAGATGCTAAAAAGGGATTAGCAACGTTTGCTGCTAATCCCTTTTCTGATGCGTTTCTTATAAATCCCGCTGGTGGACGTAGCTCAGTAGGTCCGGGCCCAGCACGTAATCGACAGTGCCTAGGTCGGCGTAACTGCTTACCCCCAGGAGGGTCAGCAGGCGGGTGATGGCCACTCGCCACTCGCCCAGTGTCTGGTCCAGCTTGTCAATCCCGTCCTGGGTGAGGACGTTGAGGAAGTAGCCAGCAACCCCACAGGCACTTGCCCCCAGCGCCCCGGCCTTAATGACGTCTAGCGGGGATGTAATGCCGCCAGAAGCGATGAACGTGGCGCCGCTTCCTGCTGCGCGCGCTTCTAACAGGGCCTCCGGGGTGGTCTGGCCCCAACCGGCCATGTCGTTGAAGTCGGCCCGGCGGTTGCGGCGGTTTTCAATCATGGCAAAGTTTGTGCCCCCGCGACCACTGACGTTGATCGTCTGCACGCCCGCCTTGTGTAAACGGGTCACGTCGTCCTTATTCATCCCGAAACCAACTTCCTTGACGATTACCGGGACGTCTAAGTGCTTGACCAGGTGCTCAATGTTGGCCAACCAGTAGAATGACCGGTCCCCCTCCGGCATTACCAGTTCCTGAGCGGCATTAAGGTGCAGTTCGATGGCGTTGGCCCCCAGGAGTTCGATGGCGGCCTGGGCCTCATCGAGAGTTGCCTTAGCACTGAGGTTAGCGATTACCAGGCCGTCGGGGTCTTCCTCCCTAACTACCTGGAAGGAGTCACGGCAGGCCGGATCCTTGAGAGCAACGCTGGCCGACCCGGTCGCCATTGCCACCCCGTGCTTAGCGGCCAGGCGAGCCAACTGACGGTTGACTGCCTTTGCCTGGTCACTGCCGCCGGTCATTGCCTCGATGTAGAAGGGGGTCGCTAGTTTTAAGCCGGGAGCCAGGGTGGCGGTCAGGTCAACGTCTTTAACCGCCTTTTCCGGGAGGGCGGTGTGGATTAACCGCACCTGGTCAAAGGGGTGGTCCCGGTGGGCTTGCTGGTAGTACTTGCTGGCGAGGGAAAGGTGTTCGTTCTTGCGTTGTGCTTGTCGTGATTCCATAATTGCCTTCCTTGTTGATGGTAAAACGAAGAGGCTGGAGAAAATCTCCGGCCCCTTATTTTTAGTGCAATGGTAAATGCTCTTGAACGTGGTGCTTGACGTCCGCGATGAAGTGGACGTTGAGCGGTAGCTGTTCAATGTGGTTCTTTGTCCAGGACTTCAGGACACTCTTGAAGTCGGCTTGGCGGTCGATGGCCACGATTCCGCAGTCACCACCACCGGCTCCGGAAGTCTTCGCTGCCCCGCCGAACTTCTCAGCAATTTGGCAGAGACGGTGGAGAACCGGGGTCTCAATATCAACGCCGGAGTTGGTCCCCAACTGCTTGAGGAGGTCCCGGTTGTAACGGATTTCCTGCTTAATCTTTTCCAGGTCCTGGTTATGGAAGCCGTCAACCATCCGCTGGATGCAGTTGCGACTTTCGTCTAAGAAGTGGTGGTATTCGTCCTGCTGCCGAGCCTTGAAGAGGGAAATTTTGTCGACCAGCTGTGAGGTCGAGGCCGGCTTCCCGGTCCAGCCAATCAACAGCTCCAGGTTCTTCGGGGCGTGGAGGGATTCAATCTTGAGGTCGGGCCACGGCAGGTCGATTAGGGACTTGATATCCAGGTACTTCCGCTGCTGGGCCAGCCACTGCCGGTCAAAGGAGTGGTAGGCAATCCAGCCCCCGTAAACGGAGGCGGCAACATCACCGAGCGACCCGTTCCCCTGGACCTCGAAGTGGGCGATGGCCGCCAGCTTGAAGATCTCGTCCTTTGTGACGGGGAGGTTGTAGAAACGACACAGGGCCTTGACCGTGGCCACCGTGACCGCCGCCGAGGAGCCCAGACCGTACTTGCGACCGTTATCGCTGTCGAGTTGGCTATCAATCTGGATATCGTAGATCCGTAGTTCCCGTTCAAAGCTCCGGGCGTACTCTTCGGTTACCCGGATTGCCGAGAGAATGTAGGAAAACGGGTTGTCCCGCTTGTCGACCACCATCTGGTCGCCCATCCGCCGCCACATTAACTGGTCGTTGTGGTACTGGCGGCTAAAGATCTGGCCCATTTCACGGGCGGATTCCTTGATTGTGCAGGTGACGAACTGGTCGAGGGCCACCAAGATTGCCGGGTAGCCGTTTTCAACGACGGCGTACTCACCAGCAATATAGAGTTTTCCAGGTGCTTTTTCAGTAATCAATTGTCAAATTTCCCTTCTCATCAAATTATTCTTCCCAAATTTGAATGCCCGGCCCCGGCTTGGCGACCACGAGACGGTCAGGGCCAAACTGTTCGGCGAGGGCATCATAGATTGGCCGGCGGTTGCGCTGGTCATAGATTACCTTGACGTTAGGCCCCGCATCCATGGTGAAGTAGCAGTTAATGCCGTTTTCACGAAGAGCCCGGACCGCATTCATGGCCGTCAGGGTATCACTATTAAAGTATGTAAAGCCGGGATCAGCAGACAGGGTCAAGGCATGCATCCGCAGGGCGTTTGACTCGGCGATACGGCCAATGGCATCGATATCTTCAGCCTTAATGGCTGCCTTGACCGCCTGCATATCGTGGGCCACAATTTCTGGCCAGACCTTGTAGTAGGGCGAGGTGGTCATGCTTTGCTGCATTCCGTAACGACTAGAAACCTTTTTCTTTTTTGTGTCAATTAAGATGGCAAGCATCTCAATATTAAAGGGCACGTCTTCCATGATTGGCTTGGCGTAGGAAGTCAGGTCGTCGTGGCCCCTTTGCCACTCAACCAGCCCCCCGTAGATCGACCGGGTAGCGGACCCCGACCCCCGCCGTGCTAAACGGGAAAGGTCGCGCCGGTCCAGGTGCATCCCCGCAGCCGTGCTGGCAGCTCCCGCCAGGGCCGCAAAAGCGGAGGCGGAGGAGGCGAGTCCCGCGGCGGTAGGCACATGGTTAGTCGATTCAACGTTGGCGTAGGCAGTCTGGCCACTGCGCTGGCGAACCAGGTCCAAGAACTTGTGGACCTTTTGGCTAGCCTGGTCATCGAGGACCTGCCCGTTAATTGCTACCCGGTCGCTGTTCAGCTGGTCATCAAACTCAACAGAAGTCGTGGTGTAGAACTCGTCGAGGGTCAGCGACAGGCTGTCAGTTTCTGGAAGGATCAATTGCTGGTCCCGCTTGCCCCAGTACTTGACCAGGGCAATGTTCGTATGTGCTTTTGCGGTTGCCATTACTCTTCTTCCCCCCGTTGGTCAAGCGGCTGGATCCAGGTTTGGTGGGCGCCACTTTCCTTGAGAATGCTGGCTAGCCGGCGGGCACCAAGGGCCGTTTGCATAATGGCAAACATGCAGCCGCCTCGGCCCCCACCGGTCAGCTTGGCCCCGAGGGCACCGTTTTGCTTGGCCACCTTGATTAATTTGTCCAGGCTATCGTCACTGACGGTCAGTGCCGCCAGGTCAACCTGGGCGGCGTCCAAAGCCGTCCCCAACTTAATGACCTCATTCCTTTGCAAGAAATCCCGGGTTGCGTTAACCAGGTTACCGAGGTGGTTAATGTGGGCCTGCGCCTCATCCGGGTGTTCCTTTAATAATTGCTGGACACTGGTAATGGCTTCTTTGGTTGCGCCCTTAACCCCCGTATCGGCAATTACCATGGTCGCGGACAGGTTCATCTCAATTGGCTTGCCGGCTTGTCCCTTAATATAGTAGAGGGGCTTGGCAGAAGAAACCGTTGCCGCGTCCAGGCCGGACGGACTCCGGTGGGTAACCTGTTCTTCGATATCGGCCAACTGCAGGAGTTCGTCGCGTCCCAATGTCTTTTCGTAGTAATCAAAAAAAGCGCGGACAATTGCGACGGCGGTAGCGGCAGACGACCCCATCCCCCGTTCAGCGGGCAGTTGGCTGTCAATCGTCAGCAGCCAGCCATCTTCTTGTCCAGCAAACTTGGTTACCAAGGCGTTGATCAGCTTTTGAATCCCCAACATGTTATTGGGAAGCTCATCCAGCGGCCCCGTAAAGTAACGGCTCTTCACCAGTTGTGCGTGGTCGGCTCGCTGGTCGATGGTCACCGTTAGTTTAACGTTGGGAAGGGGGAGGGCAATTGCGGGCTGTCCGTAGACAACGCTGTGCTCCCCCATCAAGATAATTTTCGCATGGCTCTTTCCAATCCCTTGTTGTTTCACCATTGTAACCTACTTTCTTAAGTATAGAAATTCCATTCACCATCATAACTTAAATCCAGCAAATGTAAAAGGGTTGACCATTACTCATTACCAAATCTAAATAATTTCGGCGGGGGATGGGCCGGGACAAGCGGTGGACGAATGGTGTATGATATTACTAACAATTATTAGTTGAAATCCGGTGATAGTTTGAATAAGAAAACCCAAAAGCGGTCACGTAAACGTGATAAGACGGCCCCAATCTATTCAGTGGTGGACCTCGAAACCACCGGGACAAGTATCAATCACGGTGACCGGATCATCCAGATTGGCTGCGTGCTGGTCCAGGATGGTGAAATCATTAACCACTTTGAAACCAAGGTCAACCCCCGGGAGAAAATTCCGCGTTCGGTGGTCCAGCTGACAGGGATTCGGGACCAGGACGTTAAGAAGGCGCCCCTGTTTGATGACGTGGCCGCCACCGTCTACAGCCTCTTAAGCGGGACAATCTTTGTGGCCCACAACGTCAACTTTGACTTCCCGTTTTTAAACGCGGAGCTCGAGCGGGCCGGTTACCCATCGCTGCCCATTAAAGCCATCGATACGGTGACCCTGAGCCAAATCCTGTTGCCAACGGCTAAGAGCTACCGCCTGCGGGACCTGACGAGTTCGCTGAAGATTGAACACGACCACCCCCACAGCGCCGTTTCTGACGCGGAGGCGACTGCCCACCTGTTGGTCGACCTCCTCAAGCGGGTTCACGACCTGCCGACAATTACTCTCCGCCACCTGGTCCAGTTAAAGCTGGCCCTGCCGCAGCATACCGCGGACGTCCTGGCGGATGAGCTGGCCAGCCGGGAGGACCACCCCCAGCCGCTGAGTGAGGACCTCTACGTCAGTCACGGGATTGTCCTCCACAAGCAACGGCCGCTGTCCGTCGAGAAGCAGACGGCCAAGGTGCGGTATTCGGCCACTAAGAAGGCCAAGCAGAAGCTGTATGGCGACCAGCTGGAATTCCGGCCGGTCCAAGCCAAGATGATGAACAGTATCTACAATAATTATACCCACGACGAACCGAAGAACATGGTCGTTGAGGCCGGTACCGGGAGCGGGAAGACCCTCGGCTACCTCCTGCCCCTGGTTTACGCCGCCCATCCGGACAAGAAGATCGTGGTCAGCACGGCCACGAACCTCCTCCAGCAGCAAATCGCCAGCCAGGCGGTGCGCCAGCTGAACAGCGTCCTGCCCTTTGCTGTCAACAGCGTGGTGGTGAAGGGGAACCAGCACTACCTGGACCTCGGTAAGTTTGTCCACTCGTTAAGCATCATTGAGGACTCCAAACTGGTGCAGATGCTGAAGGCCAAGATCCTGGTATGGCTCACCAAGACCACCAGTGGGGACCTAGACGAGCTTAACCTAACAACGGCCCGGTCACCGTACTTCACGGAGATTCGTCACCGGGGCATCCGGACCCTGAACCCGAATAACGAGTTCTACCAGGACGATTTCCTGGTCCGGCGGGATAAGCGTCTCAACCAGGCGGACATTATCATTACCAACCATGCCTACCTGGTTGCCCACGCCCAGGAACTGGGGGACGGGACACGGCGGCCGTACCTGGTCGTCGATGAGGCCCAGCACCTTAGCAGCAGCATCCTCCGCCAGTCCCGGCGGCAGTTTAACTTCCCCCAGATTCGGGCGGCGGTCCACGTCCTGAGCGGCCTGGTAAACAACGGGACCGACCGTAACCTGGCCAATATCTTTGCTGACCACGCCCTGGGCGGCTATAACGTTGACCTTTTGCGAGAAGACCTGACCAATGTCGAAGCGGCCGTCAATAACTTCCAGCAGGCTCTTTACCGCCAGTTTAAAGACCAGGTCACGGGGAATGTGGAAAATGAACTGATTGAACAACCGCTTGACAACCAGCAGCTCCAGGAACTGCTCGACGTGAGCGGACCCACAATGATGGGGCTGGAGCAAGCACTAGGGAGTGTCCAGCTGCATTTCTCCGCCCTCCAACACATCTTCACCCAGCAGGCGGACCGCTGGCTGCTCAGCGACCGCTACCTGATGAGTCAGTTCCAGAGCCAGCTGGCCAAGCTGGTCGATGCCGACACAACCCTTAACCAGTTCAATGAGACCCTGCACGAGCACGGGGATGAGGCGGTCTTCTGGCTGACCATCCGCCAGTCAACGGAGAGTAGCTCAATGCGACTGAGCGGGGGACTGCTGGCCGCCAACCACTTCTTGACGGAGAGCGTCTACCCGTACTTCGCCCAGCCCCTCTTCATTGGGGCGACCCTCTTTACCTCGTCCCGGTCCCAGTACCTTTACCACCAGCTCGACCTAGAGCGGCCGGGGACCTTGACCAAGCGCTTTGCCTCGCCATTTGACTACCAGCACCATTCCAAGGTCCTGGTTGCCAAGGATGCGCCGCTGCCGGGGAGTAAGAGCAACGCGGACTACATTAACTACCTGGCGTCGACAATCTACAAGCTGACCAAGCAGTCGAACTGCCAGACGATGATCCTCTTTAACTCGCTGATAATGATCGAGCAGGTCTTCAGCCAACTGCGTGCGACCGACCTCTTCGACCAACGGGACATCCTGGCCCAGGGGATTACTGGCAACCGGGATAAGATCTTAAAGCAGTTCTCCACGGGGCAAAACGCGGTCCTGCTTGGGGCCACCTCCTTCTGGGAAGGGGTCGACCTGCCCCAGGCGGCCCTGGAACTTTTGATCATCACCCGGTTGCCGTTTGACGCCCCGGATGAGATTATGAACCGGGCCCACAACAACCTGCTCCGTCGCCAGGGGAAGAACCCCTTCTACCAGTCCGAACTCCCGCAGGCAACCATGCGCCTGCGGCAGGGGATTGGCCGCCTGATTCGGACGGAAAAGGATACCGGGGTGGCCGCCATCCTGGATCCCCGCCTGGTGGCCCGGCGCTATGGTGAGTCAATCATGAAGAGCATCAAGCGCGACTACCCGGTTGACGTCTTGCCAACGGACCAGCTGGTCAAAACGGCAAATAATTTCTTAAAAAAGGGGCATTAATTCCTGATTCGGCAAATTATTTGGTATAATCATTAAGATTGACATATCGAATATGGCAGTTAAGTGATACTAGATTGAGGAAGGGAAGAATAATATGCAAAGTCGGCGCGAAGTTCAACGGGCCCACGATCGTGGATCAGCCCTGCGAACACTTCGAAACATTATCATTGCCATTTTGATGGTCCTTTTGCTCGGCTGGAGCATCTACGCGGTTAGTAACCAACCGCGGGCGGCAGCCAAACGACAGGCGACCCAGATGGCTGAAAAGTATGCCCACTTGCAGCATCCGCAGCACTTTTACATCTATAACCGGGAAAGCACCTTTTACACGGTCACCGGGAAGAACCAAAGTGGCCAGCCGATTATGGTAATTGTCCCGCAAAAGGGTGGTAATATCCGGGTCCTGAAGCAAAACGCGGGGCTCTCTGCCCAACAGGTTCGGGCAATGACCAACCGCAACCGCCACCCGGCAAAAATCCTGAAGGTGGCCCCGGGAGTCTTCAATGACAAGACCGCCTGGGAGGTAACCTATCGTAACAAGAAGGGTAACCTGTGCTACGACTTGATCAACTTTAAGACTGGTCATTACGTTCAAGAAATTAATAATTTGTAATGGTGAATTTATTGAAGCTGGGAAAAAGCACCAGAGCGCTCCGTAGCTAAACTTGGAGCGCGCTTTTTTTCCGTGATTACTGTGTAATGTTCAAGAACTGTAATGGGGATGGGAAGGACTGCAGTTCTTTTCCATCCTCTTCATTAGTTTACGAATCGTTTTAAGGAGGGAGACTATGGCAGAAAATTCTCTGCAGCGCTACTTACAGGCGGGCGAGACCTCGGTGAGCAACATCCTGCTCCACCACTATAAGGAGATTGGCCTGACCACATCCCAGTTGGTCCTTTATCTGCAGTTTAAGTCCTACCAGGACTGCGGCAACGCCAGTCCGGATATCCGGCAGATTGCCAAGAACCTGGCGACCTCTGAGGTTCAGGTATTTGACCAGCTCCACCAGATGGTCATGAGCGGCCTGGTCGACCAGCAGATGCGCAAGACAGAAGGCGGGAAGGAAGAGGCGGTCTACGACTTTGCGCCCCTGATTAACCGCCTGGCGGTCTTTGATGATCAGCAGGCCACCCAGCATGTCGAGACGACGGCGGCCAACAGTCGGATGAAGACCTTCAACTCTTTGGAGGCCGAGTTCGGTCGACCGCTCTCTTCGATGGAGATGCAGATTGTCAACGACTGGCTGGATAAGGACGGCTACTCGGCGGAAATGATTAAACTGGCTCTGAAGCAGGCGGTCTTGAATAGTGCCTTGAGCCTGAACTATATGGAACGGATTTTGCAGAGCTGGAACCGTCAAGGCTTACGGGCCCGTCACGATATCGAACAACACGAGCGTCAGTTTGAACAACGGCGGGGCCAGCAGGAAAACGCCACCAGCAGCAAGCACCCGCGGAAGAAGGGGCCCAAGATCCCTATCTACAAGTTGGGCGAATAAAGTTTGAAAGGGGAATAAAATAATGGAGCACAAGTCATCACATGCGGTCATGAAGGGGATGGGCTGGGCCGGACTAGCCTCAGTCATGTGGGGAATTTCGGGAACCACCCTCCAGCTGATCTCCCAAAACTTGGCCATCCCAGCAACCTGGATGTTGTCGACCCGGACTCTGATCACCGGGTTTATCCTCCTGGTGCTGAGTTTTATCATCTACGGGCGGAAGACCTTTAACGTCTTTAAGTCGCGGGATACGGCCATCTCGGTTGTAACCTACGCCATCTTTGGTTTGATGCTGAACTTATTGACATTCTACTTTGCGGTTCAGACCGGGAACGCCTCGGCGGCCACAATTCTTCAGTACCTCTCACCGCTGTTTATCGTTTTGGGGAACATCTTCATCATGCGGCAGCGGCCCTTCCGGAGTGATATCATTGCCTTCATCCTGGCGTTGGTCGGGGTGGTAATGTGCATCACCCGGGGGAACCTAACCTCACTGGCCCTGCCCCTGGTTTCAATCCTCTGGGGACTCGGTTCCGGGATCACGGCGGCCTTCTACGTTGTCCTGCCACGGCGGGCATCGGCAAAGAACCCGCCCCTGGTCGTCCTCGGTTGGGGAACCATGATTGCGGGGGTCCTCTTTAACCTCTACCGGCCAATGTGGGTCAACCCGCCGCACATTTCCACGACCCTGGTCCTGTCAGTAGGGACTGTGATCCTGTTCGGGACGATCCTGCCGTTTGGCCTACTTTTGCACGCGATTAACTTTGCACCATCCGACGTGGTCAGCATCATGGATGCCCTCCAACCAATCGTCACGTCAGTCTTGAGTGTGATCTTCTTCCACCTGCACTTGAACTGGGTAGAAATCACCGGGATCGTCATCGTGTTGGTTGCCATCTACATTTTGCAGGATGGGCGCCGGCGTAAGGAAGTTTGATTTATTACAGGTATTAAATAAGCTCCAGTATTCTGAAACGAATGAACGCTGGAGCTTATTTTTATATCGCCAGGTTACCCCCCCAATATTTCTAGTGAATAAGGGGGAACTACCCTTTAAACGCAAAAGGCCCCGCGTGATGGATTTGTCGCGCGGGGCCTTGTTACTAATCTTCAATTAATGACCGCCTGTTGCAGCCTGAGTGGTAGTGGTTGTCTGTTGGCCACCGCCACTATTAGTACTACTACCGTTACCAGCATTATTGCCGGTATTGTTGTTACTACTATTGCTGTTGCTTGAGTTGCTGTTAGCAGTCGTGTTCTGGTTCCGGTTGCTACCACCCCGGTCTTCGTTGCTGAAGACGGAACGCGAGGTAACCATCGAATCAATGGATGATGAACCACTACGGTCACTGCTACTGTGACTGCTGTCGTCGTCATCGCTACTGCCGCTATCATCATCAATGGCGGCGTACTCAAGGGCCCACTTGGAGTCCTTGATAACCAGTTGGCGTTTGCCGTTTACCCGGACCGCTTCCACCGTGTCAGGCATCTTCCAGTCACTAGCGTGGTTTTGGCTATCGAGGTACTGCATCAGGTCCTTGTAGAGGATCTGGGCGTCGGTTGTCGATGATTCAGAAATCGGGCTTTCTGACATTGGGTGGTCATAACCAGTCCAGACGGCAATCGAGTAGTTCTTGGTGTAGCCGGCCATCCAGGAGTCCATGACCCCGGACTTGCCACTGTTGCCTGGGTAGTTGGTTGTCCCGGTCTTCCCAGCTTGGTTAACACCGTCCAGACGAGCGGCCGTGGCACTACCTTGGGAGTTGGTAAAGACACCCTTGAGCATGTCGGTCATCATGTAGGCCGTTGCCTTATTCATTGCCCGGTGGCCGGAAGGGCTGTAGTGCTTGACCGAACCATCCTGGGTGGTGATTGATGAAATGTAGTACGGCTTGTGGTAAATCCCACCGTTAGCAAAGGCCGCGTAGGCAGCGGAAACTTGGAGAGGTGAGATGTACAGGGCAATCCCGCTTTGCAGGGTGTACGGCTTCTTCTGGGAGATCCCGAGGCCCTTCAGGAAGGTCGTTGCCTGTTTGATTCCGACCTGTTGCAGGGTCCGAATAGCGGGGACGTTCCGTGATTGCACGAGGGCGGCCCGCATCGTCATCGTTCCCTTGTACTTGTTATCAAAGTCGTGCAGGGCAACGTTGGTGCCTGGGTAGTAGAACTTGGTATCCGAGACGGACTTGAAGGTTGGCCACTGCAGGTATTCAATTGCCGGCCCGTAGTCCATCAACGGCTTGGCAGTCGAACCGGAACTCCGGTTAGTTTGGACCGCCCGGTTAAGACCGTAAATAACCTTACCAGTGTGCCGGCCACCAAGCATGGCCACAATCTGACCATTGTGCGGGTCAGTAACGGCCACCCCGGCCTGCATTTGGGGACTCTGGAAGGAGACCGTGTTGTTGGCCAGGTCGTACAGCTTCTTCTGGGCGTCGAGGTCAAGATTGGTGTGAACCTGTAAACCGTCGTTGTACGGGTTGTAGCCCTTAGCTTCCAGGTCAGCCAGAACTTGCTTGATGTACGGATCAACAACCTTTTCATTGACGTTAACGTCCCCGCCAGAAGTATTCCCGTGGTGGGGGTCCAGGTCAGCGGTGATACTGTCCTTGGCCGCTTTATCGGCCTGGGCCTGGGTAATGTAATTACTCCGCACCATCGCGTTGAGGACCTCGTTCCGCCGTTGGGTAGCCGCCTGGGTGTTGGTCGTTAGCGGGTTGTAGTAGGTTGGTGACTGCGGCATCCCGGCAAGGAGGGCCAATTGAGATAGGCTCAACTCATCCAAGTCCTTACCATAGTAGTATTGGGCCGCCGTCTGCATCCCGTAGACCCCGTTCCCCATGTAAACCTTATTAATGTAGAAATCGAGGATCTGGTTCTTACTGAAGTGGCGCTCGACGTTGATCGCCAGCCAGGCTTCCTGGGCCTTGCGTTTGAAGGTCCGGTCGGAGGCGGCAGTGGAGAAGACGGAGAGCTTAACCAGTTGCTGGGTTAAGGTACTTCCTCCTTGCATCCCGTCAGAGTGACCAAAGATGTTCGCCGTAGCCGCACCCATGATCCGGATTGGGTCAATCCCGTGGTGCTTGTAGAAGCGCCGGTCTTCAATAGAAACAACGGCGTGCTTCAGCGTTGTCGGGACCTGGTCGTCTTTGGCGTATTCCCGCTTTTGCAGACCAAGACGGGAGATAACCCGGTTTTGGTCATCATAAATCGTGGTCCCGTTTTGACTAGCCAGTTCACTCTCGCTGATCTTTGGGGCACTAGAAGCATAGTAGAAGAAGAGGGCCGCACCGGCGACAATCAGTAAGACGATTATCCCGGCCACCCATAACAGGATCTTCTTGATTAAGCCCCCGCTACGCTCGTCATCAAAATCTTCTTGACTCGGTTGATGACGGTCGCTACGGGTCGATTGATCATTATTCGACATGATAGACTCCTTTGTTCTTCGCAGTGATTATCTGGTCGACTGCTTTGAGATATGGTAGGCGGGGGTTCAGTTGGTAGTCAATTTGAAAGCCCGCCTTTTGAATGTCGGTCAGCAGGATTGATTTCCGACCGCCACTGGCCTGCTCATCCCAGTACTGGAAGAGAATGCTTGCCGGCAGTAAGTAGACGAGGTCAAGCTCCGTGAACTTAATGAAGGCAAAACAAATCCCGCCCTGGTTAACACACTCACGCATGTGCTGAATTTGGTGGGGGTGAAAGTTCTTCAAGGGGAAGGACCGTTTGTTGCGGGTCTCCTTGGCATCGAAGTCGATGTAATAGCCCTTGTAGACACCATTGTAATCGGTCGTCGATGGGCGCCTAAAGTAGGCCTCCCGAATAACCGCCGCGCTCCGCTTCGGATAGTCGACTTTGACGAGCTGAATGGGGGTCGGCTTCTTATGAATAACTGCAATGTGACGACTTAAGTAGAATTGATTACTATGGTTGATTTCATCCTCGAGCGACATCCCCCGCTTAGCATAAATTGACTGGTGGGGGGTCGGTAAATCCCGCTGGGCGTGATATGATTGATGGGGATGCTGGCCATTGGGATAGTGAATAGTCAAGGTGCTCACTCTCCTAACTAGCAATATATTATACCAGAATATTGATAAATTGATTGATACAGAATTGTTACGGAGGGAATTTTATGCGCCGCTTGTGGGTAACCGGTTACCGCAGCTACGAATTGAACACGTTTAAAGATGATGATCCCAAGGTCCTGGTGGTCAAACGGGTCCTCACCGCCCGGCTAAAAAGCTACCTGGATGAGGGCCAAGACGAATTTTGGCTGATCACCGGGCCCCAGCTGGGGACGGAGCAGTGGTCCGCGGAGTGCGCTCTGGAATTGCGAAAGGACTACCACCAGCTCAAGGTGGCCATCATGCTGCCGTTTGCGGACTTTGCTGGTAAGTGGAACGCCGCCAACCAGGCCAAGCTGGCCACCCTGCGCGAACGGGTCAACTTCTCTAAGGAGGTCACCACGAAACCGTACGAGTCCCCGGAGCAACTCCGCTTGTACCAGCAGTTCATGATTACCCATACCGACCGGATGCTGATGGTGTATGATCCAGACCACCCGGGCAAGTCCAAATATGACTACCGCTTGGCGCAAAAGTATGGTGAAGACCAAAACTACCCCCTTGACCTGATTGACTTTGACGAGCTCCAGGAAGCCGCTTTGGAGTGGGGCGAAGAGGAACGTGAAAAGAAGCTAGCGGAGAAGGGCTTCTAAAAAAGTCCTTGCAATCAAGGCAGGGTTTGGTAAGATAGTTATGTATTACGCAAACTAAACAATTGAGGTGTTCAAAGTTGGATAACATAAATTATACTCCACAAGATATTTTGCATAAGCAATTTAAAGAACGCAGCATCGGTAAGGGTTACGACATGGCTGATGTTGATGAGTTTCTTGATAATGTTATCAAGGACTACGACACCTACAACAAGGAAATGGACCGTTTGAATGATGAGAACGAACGGTTACGGGCCAAGGTTGACGAACTCAACCGCCAAGTTGAAGTGGGGGCCACGATGAACACGCGGTCAACTAACCAACAACCCGTTTCCAACGCCACCAACATGGATATCTTAAAGCGGCTTTCCAACCTGGAACGCCGGGTCTTTGGTTCCCAACTGGGTGACAACAACGGCAACGACGATTCACACTTGCTTTAGTGCGCGTTATCAAATAGAATAGTATTTTGCAAGCTTTGGGTAATTGAGCACAGCAATTGTTGTGTTAGGAAGGTCCATGCTCGCACAGGCTGCGATGCCTGTAGTGTTTGTGCTCGCTGAAAAAATAAGGCGGGGCACCGGCTTGTCCGGTGACGGCGGAAGAAACGGCTACGGTTCTACTATGTCCGAGTATTCCTGAAAAGTGCCACAGTGACGATACAATAGGGGAAACCTTATTGGTGGAACGCGGTAAACCCCTCAAGCGGTAAACCCAAACTACGGTAGGGGAGCTTTGGATAGCAAATTGAAGCGATTCCAGGGGAGAGTTTTTACTCTGAGATAGATGATTACCTCGGTCTAGCCATTGCCTGGTGGTTAGGCTACGACAAAACATGGCCTACAGATGCTTGCAAACAGGTGCCCGGTTTCGCCGGGCTTTTTTTGTTTTAAATTTTCTGAACGTCCTTGACATTTTTCACAAAGCTGGTATCTTTATAATCAATCAATGTCCTTTAAGTTAGTCCCGTGAGGCTAGTAAGGTTCGGCTATAATAACGAGAGTACCAGGATTAGGTCCTGGTATCAGTGAACCCCTAGACGACACGGTTGCGTCTAGGGGCTTTTCTTTTGGGGCATGATCAAAAGAGGTGTAATGATGGATAAGCAGATTATTGACGCGATGGCAATGAAGCGGGCCCTGACCCGGATCACTTACGAAATCATTGAGCGGAATAAGGGCTTTGACGACCTGATCCTGATTGGCATCAAGACTCGCGGCGAGTTCCTCGCCCGGCGGATTACGGACCAGATGGCCAAGCTCGAAGGTGCCCAGATTCCGGTCGTCCCGCTTGACGTGACCGGCTACCGGGACGACCTGCAAAATGACCAGGTCGAAAAGGAGAGTAAGGTCACGACCAAGCTGCCGGTCGATATCGATGACAAGCAGGTTGTCTTAGTCGACGACGTCTTCTTCACCGGGCGGACGGTCCGGGCAGCGATGGATGCCCTGATGGACCAGGGCCGGCCGCAAAGCATCCGGGTGGCGGTGTTAATTGACCGCGGTCACCGGGAGATGCCGATTCGTCCGGACTTCGTTGGTAAGAACGTCCCGACGGCCAGCCAGGAAAAGGTCAAGGTCAACATGACCGAGGTTGACGACCAGGATAACGTTGAACTAATTAAATAAGTAACCATTAATTTTGCTCCAGTGAGGGCAGCATGGTTATTTCTCCTTAGTACCAGTGGGAGAATACCAGACTGCCCGGAGCAAATGCCCCAGGCTTTTTTATTAAGGAGAATTAAATCATGACTGAATTTGTTAAGTTACCACACTTTGTGAGCGTTGAAAAGTTAAGCGTTGACCAGATCAACACCCTGATTACGCGGGCAGAATACTTCAAGAACGGCGGCGCAACTCCCCAGCTGACGGCACCGGTATACGTCACCAACATGTTCTTTGAAAACTCGACCCGGACTCACACCAGCTTTGCGATGGCCGAAAAGAAGCTCGGCCTGACTGAGATCCCGTTTGACGCCGCCCACAGCTCAATGAGCAAGGGGGAGACCCTCTATGACACCTGCCTGGTGATGAATGCCCTGGGCGTTAACCTGTCCGTCATCCGGGCAACCCAAAATGCCTACTATGAACCACTGATCAACCACCGCAAGGACCAACACCTTGACCTCGGGATTGTCAACGCCGGAGACGGGAGCGGTCAGCACCCATCACAAAGTCTCCTGGACATGATGACCATCCACGAACACTTCGGTAGCTTCAAGGGCCTGAAGATTGCGATTGTCGGTGACATCACCAACTCCCGGGTGGCCCGGTCGAACATGGAAATTTTGACCCGGTTGGGTGCGGTGGTCTACTTCTCCGGCCCGGACTACTGGTACGACCATGCCTTTGACAAGTACGGCAAGTTCTGTCCTTTGGATGACCTGGTCGACAAGGTTGATGTCATGATGCTCCTCCGGGTTCAGCACGAACGCCACGCCGGGGATGCCAACGAAAGCAAGTTCGATGCGGCTAAGTACCACGAGAAGTACGGGATCAACCATGACCGTTACAACCGCCTGAAGGACCAGTGCCTGATCATGCACCCGGGCCCAATCAACCACGACGTTGAGCTGGCCGGCGACCTGGTTGAGGCACCAAAATGTGCCTTCTTCAAGCAGATGCAAAACGGGGTCTTCATGCGGATGGCAATGTTGGAAGCCGTTGTTCGCGGTCGTCACTTGGGAGGTCTGGAATAAATGAAAACTTTAATTCAAAACGGGACGGTCTACACGAACGGCCAGCTGATTCACGCCGACGTGTTGGTTGACGACCAGACCATTGAAGCGATTGGCAACCTGCCGGACATGGCCGATGAGGTCGGGCATATCATCAACGCGGGTGGTAAGCTCGTTGCTCCCGGCCTGGTCGATGTTCACGTCCACTACCGCGACCCCGGTCAGACCCAGAAGGAAACGATCAAGACCGGGACGGCCGCCGCTGCTCACGGTGGCTTTACCACGGTGGGCGCCATGCCCAATGTGGACCCAACACCGGATACTCCTGAACGGGTGGCCCACATGGTCAAGCGCAACCAGGAGGAAGGCCTGGTCCACATCGCCCAGTTTGCGACCATCACGACGGGCCGCCAGGGGGACCAACTAGTCGACTTCGCCGGTGTTAAGCAGGCCGGCGCCTTCGCCGTCTCCAACGACGGGAGCGGGGTCCAAACCGCCGGTACCATGTACAAGGCCATGGAAGGGGCTGCCAAGGCGGGCTTACCACTGGCCGCCCACGTAGAGGACAACTCACTCCTCTTTGGCGGGGTCGTCAACGCCAGCCAGCGGGCTAAGGAACTGGGACTGCCGGGGGCACCAAGCGTCTCCGAGTCTGCCCAGGTCGCCCGTGACCTCGTTCTGGCCAACGCCACGGGGGTCCACTACCACATCTGCCACGTTTCAACCAAGGAAAGCATTGAAATGGTCCGCTTTGCCAAGCAGCAGGGCGTCAACGTGACCTGTGAAGCCACGCCCCACCACCTTCTGCTGGCGGATAAGGACATCCCGGCGGGCAACACCAACTACAAGATGAACCCACCGCTGCGCCATGAGGAAGACCGGCAGGCCCTGATTGCTGGCCTGCTCGACGGGACGGTCGACATGATTGCCACGGACCACGCGCCCCACACGGTGGCCGACAAGCCGAGTGACTTTACCAAGTCGGCAAACGGAATTACGGGAAGCGAGACGGCCTTCTGTGAGCTCTACACCAAGCTGGTCAAGACCGGGATCTGCAGTTTGCACCAGCTCTTGGACTGGATGACCGCCAAGCCGGCCGACCTCTTCGGCCTTGAGAATGCCGGACACCTGGAACCCGGGAAGCCCGCTGACATTGCAATCTTTGACCTTGACCACGAATTTAAAATTAAAGAAGAAGACTACCAGTCCAAGGGAATCAACAACCCTTTCACCGGCGACCGGGTTTATGGTGAAACCGTTCTGACAATGGTTGACGGTAAAGTAGTTTACGAACGAAAGGAAGATTAATGATGGAACGCTACCTTGTATTAGAAGACGGCAGCGTCTACGCTGGCGAGGCGTTTGGCGCCGACCGCTCGACACTTGGTGAAGTGGTCTTTACGACGGGGATGACCGGCTACCAAGAGGCAATTACCGACCAGTCCTACGCTAACCAGATCCTGGTGTTCACCAACCCGCTGATTGGGAACTACGGGATCAACCTGGATGATTACGAATCGCTCCAGCCCCAGATCAAGGGCGTGATTTGCCACCAGGTCGCCCGGCGCGCCACTAACTGGCGGATGCAGGACACCCTGCCTAATTTCTTGACCCAGCGCCAAATCCCTGGCATCCAGGGAATCGATACCCGGGAGCTGGTCCGCAAGCTCCGCCAACACGGGACACTGCGCGGGGCAATCGTTGACAATGTCGCTGACCTGGAAGACCTCCTGAAAAAGATCCGGGACGCCCACCCAACGGCCGGGATCATTAGCCAGGTTTCGACCAAGTCGCCATACCCGAACCCGGGAACCAAGCGGAACATCGTGGTCATCGACTTCGGAATCAAGCACAGTATCCTGCGGGAGCTGGCAGAACGGGAGTGCAACGTTATTGTCCTCCCGTACACCGCCACGGCGGAGGAAATCCTGAACTTAAAGCCCGACGGCATCCTGCTTTCCAACGGTCCTGGTGACCCTGAGGAAATGACTGATGCGGCCAAGATGGTGGCCGAGGTGGAAAAGCACCTGCCGCTGTTTGGCATCTGCATGGGGCACCAAGTCTTCGCCCTGGCTAACGGCGCCAAGACCTACAAGATGAAGTTTGGTCACCGGGGCTTCAACCACCCGGTTAGAAACATTGCGACTGGCGAGATTGACTTCACCTCCCAGAACCACGGTTACGCGGTGGATCCCAAGTCGATTGACCAGGACAAGCTGCTGGTGACCCACGTGGAAGTTAACGACGGCACCGTCGAAGGGCTCCGCCACAAGCAGTACCCGGCCTTCTCCGTCCAGTTCCACCCGGACGCGGCGCCGGGCCCCCACGATGCGGATGGCTTATTTGATGACTTTATTAGCATGGTAGACCAACAAAGGAGTGCACGAACGAATGCCTAAACGGACAGATATTCACAAGATTTTAGTAATCGGGTCTGGACCAATTATCATCGGTCAGGCGGCTGAGTTTGATTATTCCGGAACCCAGGCCTGCTTGGCGCTGCGGGAAGAGGGCTACGAGACCGTCCTCGTCAACTCCAACCCGGCGACAATCATGACGGACAACGAGATTGCCGACCACGTTTACATCGAACCCCTGACGGTGGAATCGGTCTCCCGGATCATCCGGAAGGAGTACCCCGACGCCATCCTGCCGACACTGGGTGGACAGATCGGCCTGAACCTGGCAGTTGCCCTTTCCAAGACCGGCCTGCTGGATGAGCTGGGAATTGAACTGCTGGGAACCAAGCTGGACTCCATCGACGAGGCCGAGGACCGGGAGAAGTTCAAGGAACTGATGCAGCGGCTCCACGAACCGGTCCCGGCTTCCCAAACCGTGGAGACGGTGGACGGCGCGCTGGAGTTTGCCCACCAGATTGGCTACCCGGTCATCGTCCGGCCCGCCTTCACCATGGGTGGTACCGGTGGGGGGATGTGCCACAACGATGAGGAACTGAAGGCCATCGCTGCCAACGGGTTGGACCTCTCACCAGCTACCCAGTGCCTGATTGAAAAGTCAATCGCCGGTTACAAGGAAATCGAGTTCGAGGTGATGCGCGACGCCAGTGACAATGCGATGGTGGTCTGCTGCATGGAAAACTTCGACCCGGTCGGTATCCACACCGGGGACTCAATCGTCTTTGCCCCGAGTCAGACCCTTTCCGACCGGGAGTACCAAATGCTCCGGGACTGTGCACTGAAGTTGATTCGGGCCCTCAAGATTGAAGGGGGCTGCAACGTTCAATTGGCCCTGGACCCGAATTCCTACCACTACGACGTGATTGAAGTGAACCCGCGGGTCTCCCGTTCTTCGGCCCTAGCCTCGAAGGCCACCGGTTACCCGATTGCCAAGATGGCGGCCAAGATTGCCGTCGGCCTGACTCTGGACGAGATCAAGAACCCGGTCACGGGGACCACCTACGCGGAGTTTGAGCCGGCCCTCGACTACGTGGTCTGCAAGATCCCCCGCTGGCCATTTGACAAGTTCACCCGGGCGGACCGCCGCCTAGGTAGTCAGATGAAGGCCACTGGGGAAGTCATGGCCATCGGCCGGACCGCCGAGGAAGCCCTGCAAAAGGCCGTCCGGTCCCTGGAGATTGACCAGAAGGATCTCTTCTCGGAACCCGCTCACCAGGCCACGGACACGGCCCTGGAGGACAAGCTAGTCCACGCTGAAGACGACCGCCTCTTCTACATTGCGGAGGCCTTCCGGCGCGGCTACACGATTGAGGACGTCCACGAACTGACCAAGATCAACGACTACTTCTTAGACATCGTCCTCCACCTGGTCCAGCTTGAGAAGCAGATTCAGGATAACCCAGCCGACCTGGCGATCCTCCGCCTGGCCAAGAAGTACGGCTTCAGTGACCAGACAATTGCCAAGCTCTGGAAGACGACCGCGGATAAGGTCCGAGCAACCCGGAAGGACAACGGGATCATCCCGGTTTACAAGATGGTCGATACCTGTGCCGCCGAATTTGACTCCGCCACCCCGTACTTCTACAGTACCTACGACCGGGAAAACGAGAGCCAGCGGACCGGTAAGAAGTCCGTCCTGGTAATCGGTTCGGGTCCAATCCGGATCGGTCAAGGGGTTGAGTTCGACTACGCCACCGTCCACTGTGTCAAGGCCCTCCAGGCAATGGGCTACGAGGCCATTGTCATGAACTCCAACCCGGAGACCGTGTCAACCGACTTCTCCGTCTCCGACAAGCTCTACTTCGAACCGCTGACGCTGGAAGACGTGATGAACGTGGTTGATTTGGAACAGCCAACGGGCGTGATTGTCCAGTTCGGTGGGCAGACGGCCATCAACCTGGCAGCGGGCCTGAACAAGAACGGGGTCCAAATTCTTGGAACCAGCGTTAAGGACCTCGACGCCGCCGAAGACCGGCGAATCTTTGATGAAATCATCAAGCAGCTGGAACTTAAGCAACCAGTTGGTTTGACCGCCACAACCCACCAGGGGGTTATCGACGCGGCCCAGAAGATAGGCTACCCAGTTCTGGTCCGGCCTAGCTACGTCCTCGGTGGGAAGGCAATGGAAATTGTCTACAACGAAGACGAGCTTCGTCAATACCTGAAGGAAAATGCCGACGTGGCCGCTGACCACCCAATCCTGATTGATGCCTACCTGGAAGGGCGGGAATGTGAGGTCGACGCCATCTGTGACGGGACCGATGTCCTCCTGCCGGGGATCATGGAACACATCGAGCACGCCGGGGTCCACTCGGGAGACTCGATGGCGGTTTACCCACCACAGAGCTTTGATGACGACATCAAGGGCCAGATTGTTTCCGCCACTAAGAAGCTGGCGATTGCCTTGAAGTGCAAGGGAATCATGAATATCCAGTTCATCATTCACCACCATCAGGCCTACGTCTTGGAAGTTAACCCGCGGGCTAGCCGGACCGTGCCGTTCCTCTCCAAGATCACGGGGATCGAGATGGCCCAGGTTGCGACCCGGGTAATCCTGGGCGAGAGCCTGAAGGAGCAGGGCTACCACGACGGCCTCTACCCAGAGAGCAAGATGATCCACGTCAAGGCGCCAGTATTCAGCTTCAATAAGCTGGACGACGTTGACGCCTACCTGGGCCCTGAGATGAAGTCAACGGGTGAGGTCATGGGGAGCGACCAGACCTTCGCTAAGGCCCTCTACAAGGCATTTGCCGGGGCCAAGATGAAGCTGCCGGACAACGGGAGCGTCCTGTTGACCATCGAGGATAATGACAAGCAGACCATCCTGCCACTGGCCAAGCGCTTTGCCCTGATTGGCTACCGCCTTCTGGCCACCAAGGGAACGGCGGACTTCCTGAAGGACAACGGTCTCCATGTCGAGACGGTCGGTAAGATTGGTGAGGATGACGGTGATAAAAACATCATCCGGGTCATCAAGGATAACAAGGTTGACCTGGTAATCAACACGATGGGTCACGACTACGCCAAGAACTCCGATGGCTTTATCATTCGCCAGACGGCAATTGAACACAATATTCCACTGCTGACGGCGCTGGATACGGTTGGAGCCCTCCTCCGGGCATTGGAGAACCGTTCCTTCTCCGCAACGGCATTATAATTATAGATACGGGTTGACCCGCGGACGTGTTCCGCAGGGCAGCCCGTTTTCTATTAGGAGGAGAATGTGGTAAATTGAACTAAAAGGTGTGATTATATGAAACTCAAAGTAACGGACCAGGCGGCCACTTGGTTGCGAGACCACCTTCACCTGCAGGCCGGTGATCGTGTGGCCCTGGTGGCTGAGAAGACCGCCAACGGGGTGGACGTCAAGCTCCAGCGGCCAGAAGAACCTGGCCAGCCGGTCACCCAGGTGGTTAAGGACGGGGTGACCTACTACGTTGACTTTAGTGACGAGTGGTACTTCTCCGGTAAGGTGACCACCGTTGACTACGCCGCCAACAAGGGAATCGTCTTCCACTTTAAAGCAGAGGACGCGAACTTGAAGATTGTGAAGGGAAACGTGGTTAAGGCGGACAGCACGACCGCGGCTTCCCGGGCCTTTGAAGATTTTTGGGAATAGGATGGTAATAATGAAGGAAGTTGAACTTAATAACGGGATCATCATGCCCGCAGTCGGGTACGGAACCTACCAGACGGCACCGGAAGAGACGACGAAGAATGTCCTCCAGGCCCTGCGGACGGGGTACCGCCTGATTGACACGGCCCAGTATTATGGCAACGAGGCCGAGGTCGGTGAGGCCTTGACCGAGAGTGGACTGGCCCGGGACCAGGTCTTTGTCACCACCAAGGTGCAGACCAGTGGTTATGCGGCCACCAAAGCGGGCTTGGACGAGTCACTGCGGCGGTTTAACCACGACTACTTCGACCTGGTGATTATCCACTGGCCAACCGGAAACGACGCGGAGACCTACCGGGCACTGGAGGATGCCTACCAGGACGGCAAGGTGCGGGCAATTGGCCTCAGTAATTTCAACGCGCCCCAGGTCCAGGCAATCATCGATGGGGCAACCGTGGCCCCGGCGATTGACCAGATTGAGACCCACCTGCTTTGGCAGCAGAAGCGGATGCACGCTTTTCTGACGAGCAGGGGGATGGTCCACGAGTCCTATGCACCACTGGGTGAGAACCAGCCTGGTTTCTTGGACCAACCGGTTTTGCGGAAGGTGGCGGCGCGCTACCACAAGACGCCGGCCCAGGTAACCCTGCGCTTTTTAAACCAGGAAGGGGTCGTAGTGATTCCCAAGACACTGAACCCAAAGCACATGGCCGAGAATCTGGAAATCTTTGACTTTACATTGGATCCGGATGACGTGCGGGTGCTGGAGGGCCTGGATAAGCGGCAGGCAATTGATGGCTGGCCGACGGCAATGCAGGAGGACCAGTATTAGCATTCTCGGCGCGCATCGGGTAGAATAGGGATATCATTTAATTACGAGGAGAATTATTTTGCAGAAGTATCAACTAATGGCGACCGCGGCATCCGGTATCGAGGCCCTGGTCGGCAAGGAACTGCGTAATTTAGGCTACGACACGAAGGTGGAGAACGGCCGGGTTCGCTTCACTGGTGACATGAAGGATATCTTGACCGCAAACTTGTGGCTGCGGACGGCGGACCGGGTAAAGATCATCGTCGGTGAGTTTGCGGCCCGGACCTTTGACGAGCTCTTTGAGGGAACGGAGGCACTGCCCTGGGAGGAATTTCTCCCGGTCGATGCTGAGTTCCCGGTCGAGGGGCGGAGTCACCATTCCCAACTGCATAACGTGCCCAGTGTCCAGGCCATCGTGAAGAAGGCGATTGTTCAGCGGCTGAGTAAGGTTTACCACCGGCGGACGCGTTTGCCGGAAACGGGGAACCTGTACCCACTTGAAGTGGCAATTAATAAGGACCAGGTGATGCTGACGCTGGATACGACCGGGGAAAGCCTCTTTAAGCGGGGCTACCGGAAGAACAAGGGGGGCGCACCGCTGAAGGAAAATATGGCGGCGGCCCTGGTGATGCTGGCACACTGGTTCCCGGATAATCCCTTTGTTGACCCGGTTTGTGGGTCGGGGACGATTCCGATTGAGGCCGCTTTGATGGGACATAATATTGCCCCGGGGATGAACAGGGCCTTTGCCTGTGAGCAGTGGGTCAACTTGACCCCGGCCGGCTTGTCGGATGAGGTCCGCGATGAGGCCGATGACCAGGCGGACTATGATGTCGAGCTCGATATTCACGGTTACGATATCGACCAGAACATGGTGGAGATTGCCCAAGAGAACTGCCGGGCAGCGGGATTGACCCACGACATTACCTTTAAGCAGCTGGCGGTCAAGGACTGGCAGACGGATAAGATCAACGGGGTCATTGTTGCGAACCCACCGTACGGGGAACGGCTGAGTGACCACGCCGCCGTTCATGAGCTCTACCGGCAGATGGGGGAGATCTACCGGCCGTTGACAACCTGGAGTAAGTACATTCTGACTGCTGACCTGGAGTTTGAAAAGTACTACGGTGCTAAGGCAACCAAGCGGCGGAAGCTGTACAACGGTGCGTTGCGGACCGACTTATTCCAGTTCTGGGGGAAGAAAATTCGTTAAATTAAATAGGCCACTTACCTGGGGATGTTCCGGGTAAGTGGCCTATTTAATTTGCTATAGTATATTTTGCCAGTTGTACATTATCAGGTACATTTAGTATAATTAATGTACATCAAAACGTACATGGAGGAATAAAAATGGACAATATTGTAACCCCAACCGAGGGAAGAAAAGAATTCTTCAAGATTATTAAAGAAGTCAACGCTGATAAAAAGCCAGTAATTATTAAGCCGACTAAGAATGGGGAAAAGGGTGCCGTAATGATTGGTGAGGATGACTGGAACGCCATCCGTGAAACACTTTTTCTTATCAATCAAGGTGTTGATAAACAAATCAGGGACCGAAAAGATGACGAAGATGAAGATTTTGACAAAGTATGGAATGAATTATGAGTTATGCAATAAGATCTAAAAAGGGAGCAAGACGTGACTTTAAGAAGATAAAGGGAACGTATTTAGAAAAAAACTTTCTTGGGATTATTGAACAGCTAAGGGATAATCCCTATAAAGAAAATCAGAGCTTTGAAAAATTAGTTCCACCAATCAAGGGCTTCTATTCAAGGAGAATTAATGTTCAGCACAGGGTCGTATATAAAATTAACGAAGAAACCAAGGAAGTAATCATTTATTCCGCTTGGGGACACTACGAATAGGAACATTTGATGCTATGCCCAGCTAAGTGAATATTCAACTGTAAGAAAAAGCTGACAGTTTAACGCTTAAGTAATCCATTATTTTTTCCAGTCTATAATATAACAAATATAATCTGATTACTGTTACCAGCAATTGAATTGTCTTCTTTAGCATTAGTGCACTTTTTAGTGTCACCATTTCATATTTTTATTATAATGGTGAAAACGCTTTCATGGGGATAAGTAGGATGAAGCCAAATCATAGATATCGTCTTCGCAATGGTGATCAAGTTGTAATTAAAGAACAGCTATCTCATTATCAAACTCAACAGATTGATTATTTAATTAACGATCAAAATGGACAGAATTATATTATTAGCCAGCACGAATTTCAGAGGCTATTAGTAAGGCAACGAACTACGTCGGAGAAGCTTGCCCTGTATTCACAATATTTCAGTGGGCGGTCAGACGTTTATGCGCAGAAATGGAGCAATGGAAAAGGATATAGCCCGGCGTTAAAAAATTGGTGGGCGTTTTACCAAACTCGTCATGATAAGGATGCTCAGAATCATCTAACTAAGGAGTACGCTCCTTATACAAACCAAGTAATTTATGACCAGATTACTTCCAATGATCAGTACCACCATTATGGGATTTATCCACTACTTGATGATGATTGCACAAGACTCCTCGTCTTCGATTTTGATAAGCATGGCTCACCAGTGAATCCTACGCGGATAACCCAGGCGGTTTTATACACTTGTCGAAAGTACCATGTTAGCTGTTTGCCAGAGGTGTCTTCCTCGGGTAATAGCTACCATGTCTGGTTTTTCTTTAGTCAACCGATAAAGGCACAACTGGCACGTAGTTTTGGTAAACTGATTTTAATCGAAACGATGCTAACTAGTGATGATGTTGACATTACGTGTTTTGACCGGATGGTGCCGGGACAAGATCGTCTCCCTAAAAAGGGATTTGGTAACCTTATTGCGCTACCGTTGAAATGGTCGGAAGTCCAGAGTCAGCGTTCGACCTTTGTTGATGAGAGATTGCAGCCACTGCCGCCAGATCAACTATTTGACCGCCTAGCAAATACTAAACGTTATTCAGCCGAAGAATTGATGGAATTGATCAACATGATTGTTAAAGATATGCAGTTGCTGCTGGTCAAAATAGAATCCCTAACTTGAGCGATGTTGTTGACTATCCTGCTAGTATAAGCGGTTATATAGCTGGTGAGATTTTCATCGAACGGCAAAAATTGACGCGGCGAGAACAGTTAAGTTTACTAGGCCTGGCAACCTTCAACAGTCCTGAATTCATCAAGAAGCAGCGAATGCGGGCACCGGTTTGTAAGCACACCATAACGACACGTATTGAAAAAGGCGGTCGTGATCCTCAAGC
>CAJMLF010000021.1 GCA_905214235.1 uncultured bacterium
AAGCTTGAGGATCACGACCGCCTTTTTCAATACGTGTCGTTATGGTGTGCTTACGGTCTAAAGACGTTAATCCAAAAAAGGATTGGCGAAATCTTCGCCAATCCTTTTCAAGCCAATACAACTTCTAAAATATCAAGAACAATGATGAAGGCAAGTAAACTACCCAACCCCCACAGCAGGTGGCGGGTATGGGGGTTACCTGCCTTAATTTTTTGCCAGTTAAAGCCCACGTATGCAGCCAGAATCAGCACACTGCCAATGATTCCGTACAGTCCGGAATGAAAGCCCCGGTTATCAATCGAATAGCTGGCGGTGAACACTAGTCCCAGCGCAAATGCAAGCCCAAATAACGTCTCTTTTATCTTCATGCTTGACCACCAACTATTCATGCAAGTGGTAGTTGTAACTAGCAACAATAATATTTTCCCGTGAATTCAGCACTGCCCGCAGACGAACACTGGTCTGGTTGTGCAGTGCCAGTTGCCATGGGTGCTTAGGGATAAACTGGGGAACCAGAACCGTGGTTGAATAGTTCCGGGCCTCCGCCCGCTTGGCAATGACATCAACAAACCGCAGTGTTGGTTTGGCAATCGACCGGTATGAGGAGTGGATATCCACGAAACGAACGTCGGGATATTCTGCCTTAAACTCATTGGCGGTCTTATGCTCCTTCCCCGGGTTCTCATCAAACGAGACGTGCATGGCAATAACATAGTCACCAATTGACCGGGCGTAGTTGATTGCCCCCCGGGTCACCCGGGTAACGTTACCGACCAGGACAATAACCGTGGCCCCATCATAATCGTGGAGCTGGACCTTCGTCTTTTCGGCCACCCGGAGTTGGGCGGCAACCTTAATGTAGTGCGAATGAATCCGGTGGAACATGTACAACAGCAATGGCATGATGATCAGGTAGGGCCATACGTTATTGAAGTGTTGCCAGAACAGGAAAGTCACCAGGCAGAAGGAAATTACGGCACCGACAAAGTTAATAAAGGCCTTTGCGGGCCAAATTCCTTGCCGGGTCCGGAACCAGTGAATAATCATCCCTGATTGCGACAGTGTGAATGGTACAAAGACCCCGACGGCATACAGGGGAATCAGGTTGTTCGTTTGCCCATGGAAAATCACAATTAGGATAATGGCCCCAATTGCCAGGGAAATAATCCCGTTAGAATAGCCGAGCCGATCCCCCCGGTCCATGAATGCATGGGGCATATACTTATCCTTGGCCATGTTGAAGGCCAGAATTGGGAAGGCAGAAAAACCAGTGTTAGCGGCAACTGCAAGGATCATCGCTGTTGACAGTTGCAGCAGGTAGAAGCCAAGACCATGACCCCCAAAGATTGTCAGGGCAATCTGCGAAAGGACGGTTGTCCGACCATTTGGGACGATCCCAATGAAGAAGCTGAAGAAGATAATAGCGGTGAAGAAGGTGGCCAGGATGGCACTCATAATTGCCAGGGTCGTTGCCGCGTTCTTCTCCTTCGGCTTATTAAAGTTTGGCACGGCATTACTTACCGCTTCCACCCCGGTCAGTGAGGATGAACCAGCCGAGAACGCCCGAATAAACAGGACGTATGACATTCCGGCAACCGGAGTTCCATAGTCTGCCGGTGCCTGGTAATGGATATGGCCAGTCATGATGTTATAAATACCGACTGCAATCATGATGAGGATCATGATTACGAAGAAGTAGACGGGCACCGTCAGGAAATTAGCACTTTCACTCATCCCCCGCAGGTTCATAAACATGATTAGCAAGACAATGATAATTGCGATGGGAATTGAGAACCGGTATAAGGCGGGGACGGCCGAGGTAATCGCCTCAACCCCAGAAGTCGTTGAAACCGCAACGGTCAACATGTAGTCAACCAGTAGTGATCCCCCGGCAAACAACCCCCCGTTGCTTCCCCAGTTTTCAGTGGCAACCACGTAGGCTCCACCACCACTTGGGTATGCATGGATAATTTGTTGGTATGACAAAGTAATGGCCAACAGTAAGACCAGCACGATTGCTGCAATGGGGATTGAGTACCACAGTGCCGCCGCCGATAGCGTGACCAAGACCGTTGTAATCTGTTCAGGACCATATGCAACTGACGAAATAGCATCTGACGAAAGCATTGCCAAAGCCTTAAACTTCGTAAGGTGCGTCTGACCCTCATCAAGGGTCTTTAACGGTTTCCCAATTAATACACGTTTAAGATAACGCCACATAGCTATCCTCCCTACACATATATTTTTACTTCAATATTATTAATCCTTATGACTGAACAATGTTACAACTAATTATCCTACTTTGCAATTATCATTGCGACGATTATTTTTCTTTTTTTCGAAAAATTTCCCGGGAAATAAAAAAGGGGACCGGCAAAACAGTCCCCTTTTTTGATAGTTAAGTTTGTACTTACATCATAGCTGGACCTGGTTGTGCAGGTGCTTGTGGCTTGTCGTTTGCTTCTGGCTTGTCAGCAACGACGGCTTCCGTGGTCAGCAGGAGTGCGGATACAGAAGCGGCGTTTTGCAAGGCAGAACGAGTAACCATTGTTGGGTCAACGATTCCGGCCTTAACCATATCTTCGAACTTGCCATCAGCAGCGTTGTAACCAATACCGTCGTCTTGGTCCTTCAGTTCGTTTACAATAACAGAACCTTCAACCCCGGCATTTTCAGCGATTTGACGAACAGGTGCTTCCAAAGCAGAAGTTACGATCTTAACACCAGTTAATTCGTCACCAGTTGCGTCGATCTTTTCCAGAGCAGGAATGACGTTTACTAAGGCCGTACCACCACCAGGAACGAATCCTTCTTCAACGGCAGCCCGGGTAGCGTTCAGGGCGTCTTCAACACGGTACTTCTTTTCCTTCAATTCAGTTTCAGTTGCGGCACCAACCTTAACAACGGCAACACCACCGGAAAGCTTTGCCAAACGTTCTTGAAGCTTGTCCTTGTCAAAGTCAGAAGTAGTCTTGGCAATGGCTTGCTTGATTTGGTCAACCCGTTCAGCAATGGCTTCCTTAGCGCCGGCACCATCAACAATAGTAGTGGCGTCCTTAGTAACCGTAACTTTGTTAGCTTGACCTAATTGATCAATCGTAACATCCTTCAGGTTCATGCCCAGGTCATCGGAAATGACAGTACCACCGGTCAATACGGCGATATCTTGTAATTGAGCCTTCCGCCGGTCACCAAAGCCAGGAGCCTTAACAGCACATACGTTGAAGGTCCCACGAATCTTGTTCAGAACAAGGGTTGGCAGAGCTTCACCGGTAATGTCATCGGCAATAATCAACAGTGCCCGACCTTGTTGAACAACACTTTGCAGTAATGGCAAGATGTCTTGAATGTTGCTGATCTTCTTGTCAGTGATCAGGATGTATGGGTTGTCCAAGTCGGCTTCCATCTTGTCGTTGTCGGTTACCATGTATTGAGACATGTAACCACGATCGAAGCTCATCCCTTCAACAACGTTAACACTCGTGTCAACACCACGGGAGTCTTCAATAGTGATAACACCATCGTGACCAACCTTTTCCATAGCATCGGCAATCAGCTTACCAACTTCAGGGTTAGCAGCTGAAATGGAAGCAATTTGTTCGATATCACTCTTGGTCTTAACGTCGTGTGACATCTTCTTCAATGCTTCAACAGCAACTGCCGTAGCCTTTTCAATTCCCCGACGAATGCCAACTGGGTTAGCACCAGAAGTAACGTTCTTCATTCCGGCGTTAACGATTGCTTGGGTCAAAACAGTAGCAGTGGTGGTCCCATCACCAGCAATGTCATTAGTCTTGGAAGCAACTTCGGCAACCAACTTAGCACCCATGTTTTCAAATGGGTCTTCTAATTCGATGTCCTTGGCAATCGTAACACCATCGTTAGTAATGTTTGGGTTACCGTACTTTTGACCTAAAACAACGTTCCGACCCTTTGGACCCATGGTGGTCTTAACAGTGTCAGCTAACTTATCAACACCGGCAAGCATTGCGCTCCGTGCGTCTTCAGCAAATTTAATATCTTTTGCCATTAATTGTCACCTCAAAAAATAGAATAGATTTTATTTAAGCGATTATATTATGATTCAACAACTAGTCGAGAACTGCGACTAAGTCCTTTTCGTGAACAACCAGGTACTTTTCACCGTCGTATTCAACTTCATTGCCGGCATACTTGTCAAACAATACCCGGTCGCCTTCCTTAACAGCTGGAGCAAGCTTTTGTCCATTGTCGAGGGTCCGACCTTCGCCAACAGCAATAACCTTACCAGTAGTTGGCTTTTCCTTTACGTTGGAAGCAAGGACAATTCCGCCAACTGTCTTTTCTTCTTCAGTTTCAGCTTTAAGAACAACGCGATCTCCTAATGGTTTTAACACGTTAATCCCTCCATCTTGTTAATTTAGTATTTGCTTTTAGCACTCTCACTTGTTAAGTGCTAACCACAATTTCTACTATACCATCTTTCTTTCAAAAAGCAATAATAAAGTTTGACTAATTTTGACTTTTAACTTTGTCCCCAAAATAAAAAGAGCCCTGGCACCCAGCAAATACTGGCTACTAGCGCTCTTCTAAGTTAGGAAGGACAAACAAGGGTCCGTCGGCTTCCTAGTCGTTGTCATTAGAGTAGTTCTTAATAAAGTAGATTAAGGTTTGGAGTTCGTTTGTCAGATCAATGTTTTGAACTTGGACACCCTTCGGCACGGACAGGCGAACAGGTGAGAAGTTCAGGATTCCCTTTACCCCAGCATCAACCAGCTGGTCGGTAACGTCCTGGGCCTTGTCCCCTGGTACGGTCAGAATAACAATATCAATCTGCTGTTCCTGGAGCTGCTTTTTAATGTCGCTAGCCGGGTATACCGGGATTCCACTCTTGATCTTATTTGCCAGTTCCGGCTTGTTGTCGAAAGCCGCACTGATCCGCAGGTTAGTGTCTTGGTGGAAGTTGAAGTTCAGTAAGGCACTTCCTAAGCTGCCGACCCCAACCAGGGCAACACTGACCAGGGAGTCCTGGTGCAAGATTCCCTTAAAGAACTTCAAAAGGCTGGCAACGTCATAACCGTAGCCCCGCTTTCCGAGTTCCCCAAAGTAAGAGAAGTCCCGCCGAATGGTTGCAGAATCAACTTGAACGGCCTCTGATAATTCAGTCGAAGAAACCCGTTCCTTCTTTGCGTTTAGTAGTATCGTCAAATAACGATAGTAAATTGGTAAGCGCCGTGCTGTTGCGCGTGGTATTTTTTTGGTAGCCATCTTTGTCCCCCTGTTTCTTTACTCCAACCATTATTATTCTCCCGGCCAATCGCCGGATTCTTAGGATTTTTGACTGGTTGGGTGCACTTGTGAAATTCATTTCCTAATTATTCTAGCAATTTTCATCAATTTTGTGAAGCGTTATACAAAACAATTTTACCTTTTTAACTAAATTGAAATGAAATCTGCTAAAATAAACACTGTTATCATATGATTTAGCGAGGTTTCAAAATGATTCTTTTGCAAGCAAATGATGTTATGCGTCGTTTCGGCGCAGACGTATTATTTCATAATATTAACCTGCAAGTCCAGGACCACGGGCGGACTGCCTTAGTGGGTCGCAATGGTGCAGGAAAAACGACCCTCTTAAAAATGATTGCCGGAGTTACCACTCCCGACGAGGGGACCATCAGTAAAGTCAAAAACTTAAGCATCGGCTACTTGGCCCAGGACCAGGGACTTGATAGTCAAAACTCAATTTGGGCAGAACTGGATACCGTCTTTGCCCCCCTCCACGAGCAGGAAAAGGAGATTCGTCAGTTGGAGGAACAACTGGCAAGCCTTGACACCACCAGTTCCCAATACCAACAAGTCATGACTACCTATGACCGCCTGCAAACTAACTACAAGAAGGAGGGCGGCTTTGAATATGAGTCCCGGATGCGGGGAATCCTGACGGGCTTTGGTTTCGGCGAGCAGTATTACTATACGCCCGTCAATGCCCTCTCCGGTGGTCAGAAGACCAAGTTAGCACTGGCCAAGATCCTCCTTCAGGCCCCTGACCTGCTGATCCTTGACGAACCGACCAACCACCTGGACATGAACGTCTTGGCCTGGTTGGAAGACTACCTGAAGAGTTACCAAGGGGCCCTACTGGTCGTCTCTCACGACCGTTATTTCTTGGACCACGTAGTTAAGGACGTCTACGACCTGGATAACCGGACACTGGTTCATTACACCGGTAACTATACCCAGTTTGCCCACCACAAGCAGGAACGATTGAAGGCAGAATGGAAGCACTACGACCAGCAGCAGAAGAAAATTGCCAAGCTGGAAGACTTTGTCAACCGCAACATCGTCCGTGCTTCCACCACCAAGCAGGCCCAGGCCCGCCGAAAGCAACTTGAGAAGATGGACCGGCTTGAGCGGCCAAGCACTGATGATAAGTCCATCCACTTCCACTTTCACAGCGACAAGGCCAGTGGTAACGAAGTGCTAGATGTTGACCACCTGAAAGTCGGCTATGAAAACCAAGTCCTGGCCGGTCCCCTTTCCTTCGCGGTGCGGAAGCCCCAGCGGATTGGGATCATTGGCCCCAACGGGATTGGGAAGTCAACCCTCTTGAAGACCATCCTGCACCGCATTCCCGCCATCAGCGGGACCATTAAATTGGGTGCTAACCTTGACATCGGTTACTACGACCAGGAACAGCAGCAACTGCACGCCGATAAGACGGTTCTCAATGAGGTGTGGGACGATCATCCAGAGGTTCCCGAAAAGGATATCCGGTCCCTACTGGGCAGCTTCCTCTTTGTGGGGGACGATGTCTACAAAGTTGTCCACGACCTCTCCGGGGGTGAAAAGGCCCGGTTGGAATTGACCAAACTTTCCTTTAAGCCAATCAATTTCTTAATTCTTGATGAACCGACCAACCACCTGGATATTGACAGTCGGGAGGTGCTCGAAAGTGCCATCAACGAATTCACTGGTACGGTCCTCTTCGTTTCCCACGACCGGTACTTCATCAACCAAGTAGCTACCGATATTCTTGATATGCAAAAGGACGGCGTTACCCACTATGTCGGTAACTATGACGACTACCTTGCCCAGGGAGCTGCGGCGCCGACGCCAACAACGACAACTCCTGGTAGCGAAAAGAAGGCCAATGTCTCCAAGGGTAAGCAATCCTACAAGCAAAGCAAGGAACAGCAGCGGGCCCGGCGGAAATTGCAACGGGCCGTTGATAGTCTGGAGGACCAGATGGGCCAGCTTGAAGAGCAGCAACAGGCGATTGAGGAAAAGATGGCTCAACCGGAAATTGCCACCGACATCGGAAAGCTTACCGACCTCCAGAAGCAGCTCGACCAGCTGAAGGAAAAGTCAGACGAGGTTGAACTGGACTGGACGGAAGCCGCCGAGAAACTGGAAGAGTTTGATCAGCAAAATAAATAAGGCTATTACAAAAGGGAACTCTAGTGTTGTTCGGAAAATTCGAGCGCTAGCGTTCCCTTTTTAATATTACACAGCAATCCTGAAAAAGCAGCGACGTGTGCCCACTGCTTTTTCACTTCCTATTTACCTTTTTTAAAATAAATTCAACTTACCAATCCGGGCAACCGCTTCTTCCAGCCGTTCGGGTGCCATCAGCAGACCGATCCGGACATAGCCCTCACCGTGCTTTCCAAAGCCATTTCCTGGAGCGACGGCTACTCCCGCCTTCTCCAGCAGGAGGTCTGCGAATTGCTCACTGGTGTAGCCCTTAGGAACCGGCATCCACGCGTAGAAAGTCCCCCGCGGCACAAATGCCTGCCAGCCAATCTTCTTGGCCGCGTTCACGAAGGCGTTCCGCCGCTCTTCATAACGGTGGACAATCTGGGCAACCGCTTCGTCTCGTGCCGGATCCTTTAAGGCATCAATAGCCGCGTACTGCAAGGCCGGGAAGAGGCTGACGAAGAGGTGGTCCTGAATCAGGTTGAGGGCCCCAATAATATCGGCATTGCCGACCGCGAAGGCCACCCGCCAGCCAGCCATGTTAAAGGTCTTTGAGAATGTATAGAATTCAATCCCCACGTCCTTAGCCCCCGGCACCTGCATGAAGCTGAGCGGCGCCTTGCCGTCAAAGCCAATTGCCCCGTAGGCAAAGTCGCTGATGATACCCACATGGTACTTCTTGGCCCAGGCAATCAGCTCTTCGTAAAACTCACGAGTTGCGACTGCCCCCGTCGGATTGTTTGGGTAGTTTAGGTAGAAGAACTTGGCCTTCCGAGCGACCGCTTCTGGGATGGCTTTAAGGTCAGGAAGGTAGTTGTTTTCTTCCAAAAGGGGAACGGTAGTAAACTTCACGTCCCCCAGCGCTGCACCGGAGAAGTAATCCGGATAACCAGGATCCGGCAACAAGTAAGTGTCCCCCGGATTCATCAGTGCCCATGGTAGTTCTACCAGACCAATCTTTGAACCCCCGAAGATGGCAACCTCACTTTCCGGATCAAAGTGGGCGCCGTACTTTTCGGCATAAAAGTCAGCAGCCGCTTTCTTAAAGGCCGGCAAGCCTTGGAATGGTGAGTACTTATGGGTCTTGGGATCGGCAACCCACTTTTGGGTACTCTTGACGATGTAATCAGGCGTGGGTTTATCCGGGTTCCCCTGCCCCAGGTTAATCACGTCAACGCCCTCACTAATTTTTTGATTGACCTTGGCAACCAGGTTAGCGAAAAACTGTTTTGGTAATGTATCTAACAGGTGTGATTGTGCAAATTCCATAAGTTATCCCTCCTACTTGTATAGCTCCGGGCGGCGGTCAACAAAGACCGGAATCGGTCCCCGCTCCTTCTGAAGCTGGTCCAGGTCAATTTCCGCCATGGTCAAACCATCTTTTTCACCAGCATCGACAATAATTTTTCCCAAGGGGTCAATTACCAGGGAGTGACCGTTAAAGTGGTTGTCGGGATCGTCCCCGACCCGGTTAACGGCCACAACGAAGGCCTGGTTTTCAACGGCCCGCGACTGGAGCATTATTTTCCACTGCTCAATTCGCTGGGCGGGCCATTCCGCAGGGAAATACAGGATGTCAGCACCATGCCGCGCGACTGTCCGGACCCATTCAGGAAAGCGAAGGTCATAGCAAATAAAACTGGCGCTGGGCACCCCGGCCAAGCGGAAATAGTTTTCCTGGTCACCAGCGGTCAGGTACTTGTGCTCATTCATTAGGCGGAAGAGGTGGACCTTGTCATAGCGCCCCACGACCTGGCCAACGGGGTCGACTACCAGGGTGCGGTTGAAGAAGTGGTCACCCTCCTTAACCGCAACGGAGCCACCAACAATCCCGACCTGGTATTGCCGGGCGAGTTTATAGAATAATTGCTCAGTTTCCTGGCCCTGGTCGTCAGCAAGTTCATTCAGTTGGTCGAGTGCGTAACCAGTGTTCCACATTTCGGGGAACACCACCACGTCCGCCGCTTCCTTTGCCGCGGCTGAGGTTAACTCCGCAACCCGTTCACGGTTCTTTTGGGGTGCCGCAAAGGAAATATTAAACTGGGCCAATGCAACTTTGACTTTCATTTTGTCACCTCATTTTATTGCTATCAGTGTGAAAAGCGGCCGGTCAATTACCCGCCGCTTCTCCTTTATCACTTAGCTCCTTCCTGTAATCATTAAGTGCATTCTAATTATTTTCTAATCAATTGTCAACCAATTACTAATGATTCCCGTCCCCGCCATTTTAAGTTACAATAGGAAGTAACTAATCAAGGAGGCGTGGGAAATGAAAATCGCTATTATTGGTGTTGGTAACATGGGCTCAGCAATCATCCGTGGACTGGTCAACCAACACCAGGACACCATTGTTGCAATGAATCCGGAAAATCCCCGGGTAAGTAGTCTGGCAAAGGAACTGGGCTTCAAACTCTTCAACCAGTATGACCAGCTGGTGGCTGCCCAGCCAGACATTGTTATTCTGACCACTCCGGCCCCGGTCACAACCAAGGTTGCTGCCGAATTGACCGGCCTTAAGCCAACGACAATCGTCATTTCTTCCGCGGCGGGTGTTAAACTCGCCGACCTAGCCAAGGTCCTACCCAACCGGTCCTTAGCAGCAATAATTCCAAACACCCCAGTTGCCGTTAACGCCGGCGCAATTGGCTTGGCTTACGGTCAAGACCTTTCTGCAGACGTTAAGAAACGGATTCAAAAAGCACTCGGCCAGCTTGGTGACCTAATCGTTGTTCCCGAAGACCAGTTGGACATCGTCGGGGTGGTTGGTGGCTGTGGTCCGGCCTTTGTCGACGTCTTCATGGACGCAATGAGCGATGCAGCCGTTAAGTATGGTCTGAGTCGGCAAACCGCTTACCAGCTCGTTGCCAGCATGGTAAAGGGGAGTGGAAAACTCGCCGCCGATAGCAAGCAAGCGCCGGCCTTACTACGTGACCAAGTAACCTCCCCTGGCGGCACCACCATCCGGGGCGTTGAGGCCCTTGAGAAGGCTGGTTTTCGCTACGCCGTAATCGATGCGGTTAATAAGGCTAACGGATAAATATTTTGGCGTCCATCAACTCTAAACGATGAATAATGGAGTTCTACCAAAATTAAAAGGAGTCTAAGCAGCGTCACGTGCGCCTTTGCTTAGACTCCTTTTTTATCAAATTGATTTTACTTCATCCGGTCAAACATCAGGCCCGGCACCGCATTGAGGTCCCAACCGGCTCGGTCGCCATGCAGGTAGTTGATATAACCAGCGGCGCCAATCATTGCCGCGTTATCACCGCACAGCTTTAGTGGTGCCTGGAGCATTGAAACATCCGGGTGGAACTTCTTCATGTCATGGTCCAGGCGGGTCCGCAGGCCGTGATTAGCGGCCACCCCACCAGCCAAGATCAACTGCTTAACGGGGTAACGGTCCAGTGCCCGCATTGTCTTTTCCGCCAGAACATCAATCACGCTCTGTTGGAAGCTGGCCGCCAAGTCGTTCTTGTCAAGCTTTTCACCACGCTGGTCCGCATTGTGGACGGTGTTGATAAAGGCACTCTTCAGCCCACTGAAGCTAAAGTCATAGTTAGCTTCCTTTTCCATTGCCCGGGGAAAGTGGAAAGTATCCTGTCCCTGTCCGGCCCATTCGTCGATGGTCTTACCAGCCGGGTAGTTGACACCTAGCACCCGACCAATCTTATCATAGGCTTCGCCGGCCGCATCATCACGGGTTTCACCAATGATTTCGTATTCGTGTTCCCGGGGCATGTAGACCAGTTCCGTGTGCCCACCAGAAACCAGCAGGGCCATCTGGGGGTATTTGAATTCACCCACAAAGCGGGCAGCATAAAGGTGTCCCGCCATGTGGTTAACTGGAACCAGCGGTAAATGATGGGCCCAGGCCACGACCTTGGCTGCCGTCACACCGACCAGCAGTGAGCCCACCAAACCGGGACCATAGGTAACAGCAACCGCATCGAGGTCTTCGTAACTAACCCCGGCTTCTGCCAAGGACTGGTCAATACACCGGGTAATCCATTCAATATGGTGCCGGCTGGCCACCTCTGGCACCACCCCGCCGAAACGCTGGTGGCTATCAATTTGGGTTGCGACAATGTTGCTTAAAATTTTTGTCCCGTTTTCAATCACGGCAACACTCGTTTCGTCACAACTTGTTTCAAAGGCGAGAATTAAATTCCGCTCTGCCATACTATTTATTTTCCTCCTCTGCTCAATAAATCCGCTTGCATATCAACCGCGTCTTCATGGTTATCAACGTAATAGCGGTGCTTAATCCGGTGTTCGCGAAAGCCCAGCTGTTCATAGAGCTTACGGGCAACCAGGTTGTGAACCCGGACCTCCAGACTCAGCGACCGGAGCTGCAGGTAACGGGCATAAGCAATCGCTGTTCGCATCAGGTAGGTGCCGATACCATGCTGCTGGTAACCCGGGGTCACCCCGATATTGGTAATGTGGAGGTCCAGGTGGTACCAATCAACCGCCATCCCCATGAAAGCGATGATCTGCCCATCATTGACCACTGCCAGGTACAGGCGGTCGTGGGGGCGCTGAATTTCGAGTTGAAAAGCGGCATAGCTCCACGGGGCCTTCCCGTAAATCTGCTCCTCAATCTGGACTAGGGAGCTGATATCGCGGTCGTTGACTTGGCGAACCACGTACTGGTGTTTCCTGATCATAACGACCCGCCGGTCAAACTTTAATATTGGTTGCCGGCGGGCGTTCACCTTACAGTGATACCAGCTTTTAAACTTCTCGAACATAATTCTTTCTTGTTTCTCCCGGGTGTAGCTTCTGCCAGTTGGCCTCCGCCTCAGTTATCCGGAGGTAGTGGGGAACGAACGGGTCGATTTCCTTAACCGTTGGCAGGCCCTCACCAGCCAACGCCAGCTGGTATGTCGACGGGATTCCGTATGGCCGGGGAGCAAGGGTAACGTTTTCTGGTAATTTCTCAAACTGGTCACTAATCCGCTTGGTCATGTGCCCTACCAGAATTACTGGCCGCTCAATCTTTGCCAGTTGGTCCAGCAAGGTCGTCATTGCCAGGTGCTGGTCTTCAATCTGGTTGGTAAGCTTTCCTTCTTCCCACTGGTAGGCCCCAGCAAAGACGTTGCCCCGCCGGGCATCAAAGAATGGTACAATGACCTGCTTACTGGTTGGCAAAACGTTGCGGGCAATTACTGCCAGACTGGAAACCCCTACTAAGTCCACGTCAATTGTGTCCGCAAGGGTCTTCGCCGTGGTTGCGGCGATCCGGATTCCAGTGTAGGAGCCGGGCCCCTGGGCAACAACGACCCGGTCAATGTCCGTTGGTGCCCACTTAACGAGCTTGAACAAGCGGTCAATTGTTGGCATCAAATAAATACTGTGGTTACGGACCATGTTCAAAGTGGTCGTTGCCAATAATTGATCATCTTCGACTAGGGCAACACTCATCGGATGGTTTGAGGTGTCGATGGCTAGTACTTTCATTTCAATCATCCTTTCAATCACTACCAATCTTATCACAACCGCCTGCTTTTTGCCTTGGAAAGCCAAAAATTGCCGGTAAGCACATTTGCGCTTTACCGGCAATTTGATTATTTATCTGTTTACTTTTCTAGTCGCGGTCATCATAGCCCTTTGGGTGGGTTGAGTGCCACTTCCAAGCGGTGGCAATGATGTCGTGAACATCATCGTACTTTGGCTTCCAGCCGAGGATTTCCCGCGCCTTGTCACTAGCAGCAACCAGTGAGTCGGGGTCGCCGGGACGCCGTGGGGCCATCTTGGCAGGAATTGGCTTACCAGTAACCTCACGAGCAGCTTCCAGCATTTGCTTGTTGGAGAAGCCAGTGGATGAACCAAGGTTAAAGGCGTTGCTCTTGTTCCCCGCTTCCAGGTACTTAATTGCCAGGATGTGGGCATCAGTCAGGTCCATAACATGAACGTAGTCACGAACGTTGGTGCCATCAGGGGTGTTGTAATCGTCACCAAAGATGCTCAATTCCTTCCGCTTTCCTTGAGCAACTTGCAGGATGATTGGTACCAGGTGGGTTTCTGGACCGTGGTCTTCACCGATCGTTCCATCCGGAGCTGCACCGGCAACGTTGAAGTAACGCAGGGCAACGAACTTGATGCCGTATGCCTTGTCAGCCCAGGCCATCATCTTTTCCATCATCAGCTTGCTCAGACCATACGGGTTGATTGGCTTTTGCGGGTCGGTTTCCTTGATTGGCATGTGTTCTGGCACACCATAGGTTGCAGCAGTTGAGCTGAAGACAATGTACTTGATTCCGTGGTCGTGCATTGCTTCCAGCAGGGTGATCATACCACCAGTATTGTTGTCGAAGTACTTCAGTGGCTTGCTCATTGATTCAGGAACAATTGAGAAGGCCGCAAAGTGAACAACCGCGGTGATGTCTTCGTTATCAAAGATCTTGTCCAAGAACTTCCGGTCCCGGATGTCCCCTTCGTAGAACTTGGCCTTCGGATTAATGGCCTTCCGGTGACCAGTTGAGAGGTTGTCAGCTACAACAACATCTTCACCATGTTCAACTAAATTTTTAACCATGTGGGAACCGATGTATCCAGCTCCACCAGCAACTAAAATTGCCATGTTGTCTCCTCCTTGTATCAACAACCGCCAGCAAATAATGGCGCTTACATTTTCTTCACCATGATTGTAGCACAGACTTACTAAAAAAATCAGTAAATTTTAGTAAAAATTAAGTAAAGCTGTTAATCAAAGTTGATTTCGTGCTCACGGTACTTGAATAGCAGCCCCTCACGAAGCCCACTATTACTAAACTGGACCTCATCAATCGCCAGCTGCCGCATCAAGGCCAGCAACGGGAGGAGGCCCCCAATAATGACGTCCGCCCGTTCCGTGTTGATGCCACGAATTTGGGCCCGCTCCGCCCGGTTATATTCCAGTAGTTCGTGCATGATGCCAAACGCCGTCTGCGAAGTCATCGTTAAACCATGGACCGGTGCTGGCTTACCATCGACCGCGTTGCGCCAGCGAAAGACCTTGGCCAGGGCCCGGTTTGACCCTCCAAGAGCCACGATTTCCGTCCGGCGGAAGCGACTCAGCCAGCGCTGGTGTGACAGAGCTTCGTCAACTTCGACCATCGCATCAAAGAGGTTGGCCGCGTTAATCTGGTCATCGAGGTGGTAGCGCTGGGATAGGATCACCGACCCCATCGGGATACTGACCGTTTCTTCCGCAGCACCGTTGTCGACCGCGACCAGCTCCATGCTGGCCCCCCCGGTATCAATGATCAGGCCATGCTTAAGCGGGAGGGTATTACTGACCCCCACATAGTCCAGGTAGGCCTCCTGGGCCCCGGAGATAACCTTGATCTTAAAGCCCGTTTCCTTCTTGACCCGGGCAAGGAACTCCTGCTGGTTCTTGGCCTGACGGACCGCCGCCGTCGCCACCGCAACGATTCGCGCGTTCAGATAGTCATTACAAACAATCCGAAACTCCTTTAGAGCGGCAATTGTCCGTTCTACCGGTTCAGGCTTTAACACCTTTTCCGGCCCCATCTGTGATGACAGGCGGACATAGCGCTTGAGGTACTGCCTAGTGACTGCGGACCCGTCCTCCATTAGCTCGCTGATTTTTAAGCGGACGGAGTTAGAGCCCAAGTCGATTACGGCGAGGTTATTCTTCTTTGCCATTGGCATCTCCCTTTCCTTTCAGATGCAGTGATGGAACATGCTTCGAAAGCGTCTCAAAAACGGTCGGAAAGTGCCGCTTGGCTTTCTCCTTGTCGGTTTCCTCCTTATTTAAGCTGACCGCTTCCTTAACGAAGTAGTCCTGGGAAGAGAACGGGGCATCTTCTCCCCGGTCAATCCGCTCGTAGTGATCGCCCACAAGGACCCGGGCCTTTACGTTATCCTTCCACATTGTGTCGAAAATGTGAATTGCCCGGGCCTTGGTGTCGTCTTGGCGAACCGGGAAGAGCTCTTCAACCCGCCGGTTAAGGTTCCGCGTCATCATGTCCGCACTTGCCAGGTAGATCTCCTGGTGACCATTACTCTCAAAGTAGTAAATCCGGGAGTGCTCTAGGAAACGACCAACGATTGAGTGGACCTCAATGTTACCGTGCAGCTCGGGGAGGTCGTTGCGTAGGCAGGTGATCCCCCGGACAATCAGCTGGATCTTGACCCCATTGGCAGCGGCATCGTAAAGGTGGGCAATAATCTGCTTGTCAGATAGGGAATTCATCTTCATCCGGATCAATGCTGGGTTACCAGACTTAGCAACGGCAATTTGTTCGTCAATTTTCTGATTAATGAACTCCCGAATTCCGTCTGGGGAAACCCGTAGCTGGTAGAAGTACGGTGGCCGGGCAAACCCTGACAACATGTTAAAGAGGTTAGTCATGTCGACGCCGAGCTCGTGGTCACAAGTGAACATCCCCATGTCGGTGTAAAAGTGGGCCGTGACGTCGTTGTAGTTCCCGGTACCCAGGTGCATGTAACGACGGAGACCGTCTTCGTCCCGCCGGATTACCAGGGCCACCTTACAGTGGGTCTTGAGCCCAACCAGGCCGTAGATAACGTGGCAGCCCATTTGTTCCAGTCGTTGCGCCCAGCGAACGTTATTCTGTTCATCAAACCGGGCCTTGACTTCAACCAGGACCGTGACCTGCTTCCCCTGCTGGGCAGCCATCCCCAGGTACTTAATGATCGGTGAGTTTCCGGAAACCCGGTAAAGGGTCATCTTAATCGCCAATACGCACGGGTCAACCGCTGCCTGGTGGATAAAGTTAACCACGGCCGCAAAGTTATCGTACGGGTGTTGAACAAGGTAGTCGCGCTTACGAATGGCCGCGAAGATGTTGTGTTCCATGTCTAATGCCGGGTTCAAATAAGACTTGAACGGCTTGTAGCGGAGGTCATCATGACCGTCGACCCTCCCCGACAGCTTCTTCAAGAAGGTCAGGTCAACCGGACCGTTAACCCGGTAAATTGACCGCTCACTGACGTGGAGGTTGTCGATCAGCTGGTCTTCCAGCCAGGAATCAATATCGTGTTCCACTTCTAGCCGCATGACCTGGCCGTGCTCTCTTTCCCGCAGCTGGTGCTTGACCGCCCGTAACAGGTCTGAGGTATCTTCTTCCGCCACATCAAGGTCCATATCCCGCATGACCCGGTAGGTCGCGGTTGCCAGAATTTGGTAACCAGGGAAGAGCTGCTTTAAGAACTCCTTGATTAGTTCATCAATCAGGATAAAGTTATTTTCACCCGGTAAACGCACTAAGCGCTTGTAGATTTCGGGAACCCGGACCGTCGCAAACTTAATGTCGGCTTCCTTCCGGTCATCGTGAGGCTCAGCCTGGGGCCGGTCAACTTCCTGGTCCCCTTCTAGAGTTTCGTGACCATGGTGCTGTTGGCTAGCGGGGTCTCGCCGCAAGCTGATGGCAATGTTCAAGGAACTATTTGAGATGAACGGGAACGGCCGGGAACTGTCGTCAGCCATCGGCGTTAAGACCGGCATCAGTTCGTCATTAAAGTAACGCTTGATGAATTCGTACTGCTTTTCATCGAGGTCATTAATGTGCAAAATATTAATATCCTGCTCAGCCAGCTGGGGAATCACCTTCTGGTTATAGATTTCGTAACGTTCCTTCACCATCCGGTGTTCCTTCTTATTGACCGCATTCAACTGCTCTTCGGGAGTCAGGCCGGACGCATCGGTCGTCGTGACGTTAGCCGCGGCCAGCTTGTGGAGTGAGGCCACCCGGACCATGAAGAATTCGTCAACATTACTCTGGGTAATCCCCAAGAAATTAGCCCGTTCCAATAGGGGGTTACTCATGTCGGTGGCTTCACCCAGGACCCGACCATTGAAGTCAATCCAACTTAATTCACGGTTTACATAGTTTTCTGGTTTATAAAAGTCTTTGTACATCATTATCCCCTCTCAATCAGTACCGGTTTAATTCCATAAACATCAGTAAAGAGCTTGGCCTTTGTACTAAACGACCACTTCTCCAAAACCAGGTCATCGTTAGCTGTTGCCTTAATTTTTAGCCGGCCGTCATCCATTAACTTGAGGTTGATCTTCGTAATCTTCTGCTGGCGGGAGTCGTCTAAAGAATCCACCACCCGTAAGATTGCGGCCAACTTAGCTACCGTCAGCTGGATATCATCATCAAGCCGGCGGTAGTGGGGCTGGAAAATGGTTGGTGACTCAGCACTGTGGTAGCGGGCCACCTCCGCAATGATATGGTTATCCTCGTCAGAAAGACCGATCCACGGGTTGGCCTGGAGAATATATGCCGAGTGGCGGTAGTGACTCCGCTGGTTGATGAAGTTCCCAATATCGTCAACCTTACAAGCAATCTCCAGCAGGAGGCGCTCGTGGTTACCCAAGCGGTGAATCGGCCGCAGCTGGTCGAAGAACTGCAAAGCAAAGTGGGTCACGAAGTGTTGGTGCGCCGTGTCGACCCCGTAGCGTTGCGCTAGATCATCGGCTGACGTCCGGATCATCGTCTGAACCTGCTGGCGGGACTGGTCGTTATTGACAGCAATCCCGTTGGTCAAGCCATCCATCACCGAAATATTCGTAACGTACGCCTTCTGGGGGTGAATCAACTGCGCTGCCCGAGCAATTACCATGTAGTTCGGCACGAGCAGGTTCTTCCGGTAGTTCTCTACCGCCAGGCCACTCCAAAGGCCCTTCGATGGTGCCAAAAGATCAACCGGTTCATCAGGCTTATCAAACAGGTCCAAGGGAACCTCTCCCAGGTGGCTCCCCCGGCTAACGTAGCGTTTACTCAGGGCGGGGGCATTTTGAATCAACAGGGTTGTTTTCTTCTTTTGAATCAGCTCGGGAGCAATGTAGCCAAGCTTGCTGCTGATATAGTCTTGAATGATTTCCTGGGGGTTGGTCGTCGTCTGCCGGAGACGATCAACCAGACGACTGATTTGAGCCCCACCAAGGTCTAGTTCCCACAGGGTTTCAAAGTTTCCGTGGTGGAAAAAGGCCAGACTCAACGAATCCAGACCCAGACTTACCAGGTAGAGGCAGTGCTTACTGAGGTTCTTAAATTCAGACAGGTGGTTAACAACACAGCTCATCGACTGGGCCATCAGTTGGTTATTGTTCAACCAGGTGATCTTCAGTCCGGTCCGCACCTCCAGCTGATCAGCAACGTAACGGGCCGTTACCTTATCAAGGTCTTCCAGGGCGCCATAGAAAGAAACTTTCTTCACTTGGTAATCCTTGATCTGCTGCTTGAAGCCATCAATATTGTTGACGATGGCGGTCATGTTTTCGACGTAGTTGGCTACCCGACTGGTTCCAACTACCAGTTCACCTGATTCGACATTATTAACTATTCTTAACTTTGGTAACTCTAGTATTCGTAGACTTACCCGGTCAGGCTCCAGATAAATCACGGCAATTAACGATTGTTTCACTTTAGCCCTCCTCCGCTTCTTGCTAATTTAATTATAGCCCATAAGTTGCGTTCGCCAAAGTTTGTTTATTCTACTAATTACCGGTTGACTGTCTATTAGCAATTTAAACAGAAAAAGACCTTCGTGGTTCACTCTAAACCATGAAGGTCTTTTCTCTAATCATTATTCACGGGTGTCCAGGTAATTTCAGCGCTGGTGCAGCACTCGCCACCGGACCAAATCTCATGTCGGGATGTCGTGGTGCCGTCATCTTGGATGCGGGCCAAGCGACTTTCCACCGTGGCGTTTTCCTGGACCTCATTCTGGTACTGAATAGTAAAGGCAACCGGTTGGTGCTGGCGCAAGAACGTCGCCCCCAGAGGGTCCGTCAGCCAGTCAAAGTAGCGGGCGTTATTGACGTGGTGGTTAACGTCAATGTCGTAGTACCGCACCCGGTACTGCTGGCTGGTAAAATCCCCGGAAAGCTTGCCCGGCTTTTTGGGCTTATCCAGCCGTTTTTGGACTGGTGATTCAAACGGGGCCAGGAGTTCATCCGGAATTTTCATCAAGCGCCGCTTTTGCAGGTTCATCATCACAAAAAGGGCCTTGATATGGGCGTAGTGATGGTGGTGCAGGTCGTCCATCCAAAACTCACGCAGGGCAAAGAAGGCGTTACTAGCCGTTGCCCGGGTCCCCAGGATCACCTGGTCACCATAACGTGGCTGCTTAGTACTTAAGTGGCCCTCATACGAGATTACCACCCAGGCGCCCCCACTCTGTTCAACCTTCTGGCGGTCGAGGCCCATAAAGATGGAGTGGGCATCCGAAACCATCGTCATCATGCTCATCAGCATGCTGAGGCTGGGATGACCAGTGTCAGTGCATTCGTAGTACTTAAGTTGGTGTAACATCTCATAGCAATTTGCGGTTTGTCGAAGTTCTGTCACAATCATTCTCCTATATGGTGGTACTGACGGTAAAGCTGCTGACGGTTAAGGCCGTTGCGTTTAGCGACCAACTTGATCGCCGCGTTGGTCGACAGGCCCTTCACGATTTCCTGGTCAACTTGCTCCAGTGGGGATACGTCATCGGCCGGCTGGGTATTCTCTTGAGGGTGCGGGTTTCCAGCAACCAAAACCACGAACTCGCCGCGCGGGCTGTGCTCAGTAAAGTAGGCCTGCAACTCCCCGAGTGACCCCCGACTGAATTCCTCATAACGCTTAGTAAGTTCACGCGCGAGAACTGCCTGGCGGTCGGCCCCCAACACCTCCGCCAGGGTTGCAAGGGTCTTCTTCAGCCGGTGGGGCGCCTCATAAAAAATCAACGTTTCCGGCCGGTTGACCATTGCCTGCAACTCGGTCACCTGCTGCTGGTGCTTCCGTTGCAAAAAGCCGTAGAAGTAAAAGGGCTGCGGAACCAGGCCCGAGGCAATCAAAGCGGTCAGGCCGGCGTTGGCACCGGGGAGGGGGACAACCGGAATCCCCGCTTTGACTGCGGCAGCAACCAGTTCCTTGCCCGGGTCCGAAATGGACGGCATCCCCGCATCACTGCACTGGGCGATGGTTACCCCTTTTTTGAGCTTATCAATCAGTTCTGGGATCCGCTGCTCCGTATTGTGCTCGTGAAAGCTGATTTCCTTTGTATCGATTTCAAAGTGGTTAAGCAGCTGCTGGGTGTGACGGGTATCCTCAGCCGCAATCAGGTCCACTTCCCGCAGGGTTTTAACAGCCCGGAAGGTCATATCATCGAGGTTACCAATCGGTGTTGGTACCAAGTAAAGCCGCCCCGTATCACTATTTTGAAAACTACTAATTTGTTGCATCCATTTACCCCTTATTGCTTCTGTTGGTCATTGATTCCACTGAAGATCGCCTCGTCACAGAAAATGCAGCTCTCGTGCGGGGCAAGCCGTTCACCAAAGTGCTTCCGGCAAACGTGAAAGCCCTGGTGGTAAAGCTCATTAAGCGTCCGCCGTCCCGTCGATAACTGCTGTTCCCCCCGCTGGTCACGGAGCTTCTTGATTGCCTGCTGGAGGTGGTTGTTTTCAATCGTCAGTTCCGCGTTCTGGGCCAGGACATTGTTCAGTTGCGTTTTCAAGTCCGCCAATTCGCTCGTCATCTCACCCAGCTGGTTGCTGAGCTTCCCTAAACTATCATAAATGCTGTTTCGCTGCTGATCATCGTTCATGATCGCGCCTCCATTAATCTGTCAATGCCTGGACAATGCGAATCGTCAATTCTTCAAAAATATTTTGAAAGCTAATGTTTTGCTCTAAGTAGTGGCGGGTGGCCAGGGTTAACTGGCTAACCGCCAGCAGGTCGGCCATCGAACAGTGCTGCCCCACGGATTTAATCGCCGGCAATTCTTCAACAAAGTGAAAGCGGTTCTGGTCCTCAATTCCGTTTGCTGCCAAGAGGGTATCCCGCCAAATCAGGGCTGCCAGGTCAAGTAAGACGAGCTGGTGGTCCCGATTGTGGGCCCCTAGCTTGACCAGGTCCGTCTGCACGCCAACAAAGGCCATCATCTTACCCTGGCTAACCTGGTGGTACCACTGGAGAATCCCGGCAACGGTCTGGTCGAACCAACCATCCTTGCACCAGTCCACCACCGTCGTTACCGAGTCTGTTAGGCCAATTGCAATCCGGGCCTTTTTCTCTGTTACCCCCTGTTTTTGCAGGGCACTGAGCAACTCCTGCCGGTTCAGGGGGGCCATTTCAAGCACCTGGGTCCGCGACTGAATTGTCGGCAGGATGGCACTCTTGTTGGTCGTCAACATCAGGATGTAGATTCCGGGACCCGGCTCCTCGATGAACTTCAACAGGCTATTTGCCGCACTCGTGGTCATTTTTTCGGCATCCTTAATAATGAAAAGTTTCTTATTGCCCTCCATGGCGCTCTTGGTAAACTCACTTTTCAGGCGCCGGATGGTGTCGACCTTGATCTGCCGCCCCTCAGCCTGGGCAAGGACAATGTCGGGATGGTTTTCACTCAAAATGCGCTGGCACTCCGGACAGGTGCCGTCGGGTTCCCCGTCAACCGGGTGCAGGCAAAATATCCGCAGTGCCAGCCAACGGGCCACCGTTTCCCTGCCGGAGCCACTCGGCCCCACTAACAAGTAGGCGTGCGCCAATTCTTTATTTTTGATTACCCGTTTGAGCTGACTAATCAAAACGGGCTGAAGTTGCTCTGCCCGGGTTACCTCCGCTGCGTTCACCAATACCACCTACTTAAAACTTGAGAAACTGTTCCACCGGCATCACGAAAACGGTGGCACCACCGATGCGGACATTAACAGGAAAGGCCGAACCGCCCTCGACGTCAATGTGCATCTGAGAAGTGACGTATTGTTCCCGTGACTCGGCATTTTTCTTAATGATGTCAAGCACTTGTTGGACCTTTTCATCCTTGACCCCAATCAAGAAGGTGGCGTTTCCTTCACGCAATAAGCCCCCCGTTGTTGATAACTGGGTCACCTGAATTTCGGCCTTGTTAAATGCTTTTCGTAAGCGATTGCTGTCCTTGGATTGCACAATGGCAATAATCATCTTCATAGTAATCACTCCTTAGATCTTCTTAAAATAGGTCGGGATAACGCGTATGAATGACCTGCCGCACGTCTGTAATTACCTTATCAAGCAGTTGGCTGGCATCAACCAGCTTAATGCGGTCTGGGTCATTGTGGTATAGGCGGAGGTAGGCCTGGCGAACCGCCTGGTGAAAGGCCAGTTTTTCCTTATCAAGGCGGTTAACCTGGTCTGACCGGTGCTCTGCAATCCGGCGGAGGCCAATTTCCGATTCGATGTCCAGGTAAACCGTGAGTTCCGGCATTACCCCATCAATTGCAAACTGGTTTAACTGCCAAATCTCCTTTTCACCCAACTGCCGGCCAGCTCCCTGGTAAGCAACTGAACTATCAACGTAGCGGTCACAGAGGATCACCTTACCAGCATTTAAGTCCGGCAGGATCTCCGAAATGACGTGCTGACGCCGGCTAGCAGCGAACAGGAGGGCCTCTGTCCGCCCGTCCATGTCGCCATTAGCAGCATTAAAAAGGAGCTGGCGAATCTGTTCAGAAATATGGTCCCCACCTGGTTCCCGGGTATATACAACCCGGTCTTTTCCCAGCTGGTCCTCCAGGTCCGCTTGAATCTGGCGGAGGACACTCGTTTTCCCTGCGCCATCTGGGCCTTCAAAAGATATGAACTTTCCTTGCATTCTGTTTTCACCTGTTCCTAACGACTAATGACACCATGGTTAAGTTGGCCATGGACTTTATACTTCCGGGCAATCTTATAAAGGTATAAGTACTTCTGCTCCTGAATCTTGGTGCGGTCACGAAGCTCGCTGTTAACGTTGGCTTCATAGACCGCCCGCTCAGTTTCCTTAGCATGGTCCCAGCTGGCCTTCGTGTCATAAATAGCGTTTAGTAAACGCTGGTTGCGCAACTGGGCAACCCGATCTTTTCGGCGACCAAATAGCACTCTCTCACATCTCCGTTCGTCCTTGAACTGCCTTGAAAAGGGTCATTTCATCCGCATAGTCAATATCCGCACCGACCGACAAGCCGTGGGCCAGACGGGTAACCTTGATCTTAGCGGGCTTGATCAGCTTTGCCAAGTAGCCGGCCGTCAGTTCGCCGTCTGAGGAGGCGTTGGTAGCAATAATGACTTCCTTAACTTCTTCATTCTTTTGCAGGCGCTTGATCAGACTCGCAACGTTAATATCCTCGGGCCCGGTACCCTCGACCGGAGAAATGACCCCGTGCAAGACATGGTACAATCCATGGTACTCATGCATCCGCTCCATCGCCATCACGTCCTGTGACTGCTCAACAACGAGGATCTTAGTGCGGTCACGGCTCTTGTCTCGGCAGATTGGGCAGGGATCGTCTTCCGTAATATTGCCACAGATACTGCAATTATGCAGGTCACGCTTGGCGGCCAACAAGGACTTGGCGAAGTCGGTGACGTCATCCTCTTCCATCCCCAGCGTGTAAAATGCCAGGCGGGTAGCTGACTTTTGCCCAATACCAGGAAGCTTAGTATAACTTTCAATCAGTTTTGCTAGTGGTTCTGGGTACTGCATCTAGTTACATCCCCATGCCACGTGTGTACTTACCCAGCTTTTGTTGGGTGGCAGCGTCAACCTTCTTCATCCCGTCGTTAACGGCGGCAACTACCAGGTCCTGCAACATATCGATGTCGTCTGGGTCAACCGCTTCCTTGTTGATCTTCAGGTCGAGGAGTTGCTTATCACCATTGAAGGTGGCTGTCACCATGTCGTCTGGGGCCTTGCCAACAAATTCTTGCTTGGCCAGTTCTTCGTGTTCCGCCATCATTTTCTTTTGCATAGCCTTAGCCTGCTTCATCATCTGTTGCATGTTCATTCCGCGCATCATAATTACATCATCCTTTACTATTAATTATCTTCTACTTTAACAATGTCTTCACCAAATAGCTGCTGGGCTTTCGTTACCGGGTCTGCTGGCGCCGATGCTGAACCAGCATCACTTGGTGCCGGCTGGTCCGCCGGAGCCGTCTCCGGGGCCGTGGCAGGAGCAGTATCTTGCTTGGCCGGCGTCGGACGCGGTGCTGATCCCCGCTTATCGAGGCCATGCTCCTTAATGTATTCCCGCCGGATCGCTGGCCACTTATCTTTAGGGACAAACACTACCCGGCGTTCCTCGCCAGTCAGCTCCTGGAGGCCTTGCTCCATGCTCGTCAACAGGGCCTCGTCATCCATCGCCTGTTGGAAAAGGAAGGCGTAGTCAAAGGCAACGATGACCCCGTCCTTACTTGCCGCCACTGGCTTAGAAACGTGCAGAAGCGACCGCTGGGGAACGCTGAGCTTTGACAGTAGTTCTTGCCACAGGCCCTGAATTTCAACCAGGTCCCGGCGCGTGGCCTTCCCCAAAACGGGGTTGATTGCGCTGAGCTTAACCTCAACATTATGCTGCTGAACCCGCGGCTGCTGGGGGGCCGCTTTGGTAACGGTCGAACCCTTGGTATTCAACTCACTCTGTAGTTTCTTAACCGTTGCCTGAAGCTGGCGAACCTCGTCTTGGAGCTGGGAAACAGCTTGCTTATCAGCCTGGTCGCCTGTGGATGGTCCGCTCGTCGCTTGCCTTGGCGGAGTCTGTTGGGCACCACCCTGGACACTGACCTGGGCGAGCTTAACCGTCAGGACTTCCAGGTAAACATCCGGGTGGGTGGTAAAGCGCATCTCCTCCTGGATGCCATTTAACTCGTCAATCATCTGGTAGAGAGTCGTTGCGGAGGCGGCAGCACTCATCTTCTGGAAGTCCTCGTCTTTCAGGCCGGTACTCTCAACCATGATAAGTTTGGGTGATTCCTGGTAGAGGAGGATGTCCCGGATAAAGGAGATTAGGTCCTCAATGAAACGTTGGCCGTCCTTCCCCTGGCCGAGGATATCCTTCATCGTATCTAAAGCAGCCGCGCTTTCGTGCCCACTGACTTCAAAGAAGTACTTTTCCAAGAGCTGTTTGGTAACACTCCCGGTGACCACTAAGGCGTCGTCGAGTTTTACCTGGTTATCGCTGAACGAAAGGACCTGGTCCAGGATACTGAGCGCATCCCGCATCCCCCCTTCGGCAGCGTTGGCAATCACCCACAAGGCCTTTTCCTCATAGTCGACCTGCTTTTGGTCCAAGATATACTTCATCCGGTTAAACGCGTCCTGCGCAGAAATCCGCCGGAAATCAAAGCGCTGAACCCGGGAGATGATGGTTAACGGAATCTTGTGGGGTTCCGTCGTTGCCAGGATAAAGATCACGTTTGCCGGTGGCTCTTCCAGGGTCTTAAGCAGGGCGTTAAATGCCCCGGTCGACAGCATGTGGACTTCATCAATGATGTACACCTTATAATCCGCCTGGGTGGGAGCGTACTTGGCTTTATCACGAATGTCACGGATCTCCTCGACCCCGTTATTGGAGGCCGCATCGATTTCAATCACATCGTTGAGTTGGCCATTTCTGATTGCCTTACAGATATCACACTTGTTGCAAGGCTCACCGTCCTCTAGGTGGTGACAGTTAACCGCTTTGGCAAAAATCTTGGCGGCAGACGTCTTCCCTGTTCCCCGCGGTCCGGCAAACAGATAAGCATGACTGATCTGGTGGGTGATAATGGCATTCTTAAGGGTTTGCGTGACCACTTGCTGACCCACCAACTCATCAAAGCGCTGTGGACGCCAAACCCGGTACAGTGCTTGGTAACTCATCACGGGGCTTCCTTTCTATATAGTACAAAGTCTAAAACGTTACTTTAATATTATACTAGCTTTCTGCGATATTGGACTATCAAAAAGGGGCCGTCCTAAAATTCATTAGTTACCGACCCCTGAACAAAAAGAAGCTGGAAAAGTTTTCCAGCTTCAGCTAATTATCTTTCAAACTTAGAGCACAAGATGCAACAAACTTAGTGCTGCTTCCTTCCGGACCTGACACGGTTCGTAAGCGCGTCCTTGCTCTAAGGCCTTTCGGCATATAGTATATTACACTAAATCAGCGACAATTGCTAGTCTTTTGCCCGACGTTTTTTGCGGGCCGCCTTGCGTTGCTTACGAATTGCCCGGAAAAAGTCCCTGAGCATTTGCCCACATTCCGTTCCCAAGAGCCCACTCTCAACGTTGACCTGGTGGTTAAGGCGGGAATCGTTAAGGAGGTGGTAAAGACTATCCACGGCCCCCGCCTTTGGGTCCTTAGCACCATAATAAAGGTTTTTGATCCGGGCATTGAGGATGGCCCCGCTACACATAATGCAGGGCTCCAGGGTGACGTAAAGGTCACAGTCTTCAAGCCGCCAACTGTGGAGGAAAGTGCAGGCCTCGTTGATCGCCAGCATTTCCGCGTGATAAGTCACATCTTGGAACCGTTCGCGCATGTTATGCCCCCGGCCAATCACTTTGCCGTTATGAACGACGACGGCCCCAATCGGCACCTCATTTAGCAATGCCGCCTGGTGCGCTTCTTCAATTGCCATTCGCATGTATTCTTTTTTTGTTTTTTCTTCTTCCATCTTCTCCATCCTTCTGATTCAGTGTATAATTGTTAACTAGTTTGATAAAGTTTATCTAGCGATTAGATAACCGGAAAAAAGTTTCACGGTCTTTGCTCCCCACCATTATTACCATATATTGTGTTTCACTATCAAGAGTGACTCAATATATGGTATTTTTAGATTGATTTTTCGTTTTTTCTGGCTATACTTAATAACATCAACTACGAAATAATTCTCTGGGAGGCACCATTATGATTACAATTTTCTCAAAGAATAACTGCATTCAATGCAAGATGACCAAGAAGTTCTTACGGCAACACAAGATTAACTTCGTTGAGCACAACATTGATGAGCAGCCGGAATACATCGACCAGTTAAAGGCCGCTGGCTTCATGGCAACGCCAGTCGTAAAGCTACCAAACGGCAATGCCTTTTCTGGTTTCCGGCCGGACCGGCTTCAACAGTTAGCATAATCGACGACGTTATTTTAACCAGTCTACATTCGCCACACGACTGTTAGCCTGGTTTAATTTTGAAAAAGACAGGAAAGTGAGTTTTAACCATGGCTTTATCTGACATCGACATCACTAAAGTTAAATACTACGACCTCAATAATGAGGTTAACATCCCCCGCGACGGGAAAATCCAACTAGATAAGGATCAAGCGGCCCTAGAAGACTTCATCAATAGCAATGTCAATCCGAACACCAAGCATTTCTCTTCATTAAAGGAACGCTTTGAATGGCTGGAAGAAAACGACTACATCGAAGAGGGCTTCATGGATAAGTACAGCCTTTCCTTCATTGAAAAGCTGTATGACTACCTGAAGGCCCAGGACTTCCACTTCCATTCCTTCATGGCGGCCTATAAATTCTATGCACAATACGCCATGCGGACCAATGACAAGGAATACTACCTGGAAAACTACATTGACCGGGTTGCCATGAACGCCTTGTACCTCGCCGATGGGGACGAAGAATTGGCCATGGACCTCGCCGATGAAATCATCCACCAGCGCTACCAACCGGCAACCCCTACCTTTTTAAACGTTGGTCGCAAGCGCCGGGGAGAATTCGTCTCCTGCTTTGCTATTCAAAGTACCGATGATATGAACACCATTGGCCGGACCATCAATTCAGCCCTCCAGCTCTCTAAGATCGGTGGTGGGGTCGGCATTAACCTCAGCAACCTCCGTGAGGCGGGAGCCCCCATCAAGAAGATCAAGGGGGCGGCAAGCGGGGTGGTCCCGGTAATGAAGCTCCTGGAAGATAGTTTCTCATATTCTAACCAGCTCGGCCAGCGGCAAGGTGCCGGAGTCGTTTACCTGAGCGTCTTCCATCCCGACATCATCGCCTTTCTCGGTGCCAAGAAGGAAAACGCCGACGAAAAGATTCGGCTGAAGACCCTTTCCCTGGGGGTCACCGTTCCCGATAAGTTCTATGAACTGGTTGAAAAGGACGAAGACATGTACCTCTTCAGTCCATATGATGTGGAACGAATTTACGGCGTTCCCTTCTCCTACGTCGACATTACTAAGGAATACGACAACATGGTCGCAAATGATGAGATCCACAAGAAGAAGCTCAACGCCCGCGACCTGGAAGACGAAATCAGTAAGCTCCAGCAGGAATCCGGGTACCCGTACATCATCAACATCGATACAGAAAACCGGGACAACCCGATCGACGGTAAGATTGTAATGAGCAACCTCTGCTCAGAGATTGCCCAGGTCCAGGTTCCTTCCAAGGTTGCTGATGACCAATCCTACGAAACGCTGGGGACCGATATCAGTTGTAACCTTGGCTCCACCAACATTGCCAACATGATGGAGAGTCCCGACTTTGGCCGGTCCGTCCGGGCAATGATGCGCGGGTTGACCCACATCAGTGACGTTGAAAACCTCGACGTTGTGCCAAGCATCAAACGGGGGAACGCCCTCGCCCATTCTGTCGGTCTGGGCGCCATGGGTCTGCACAGCTACCTGGCCAAGCACCATATTCAATACGGGAGCCCGGTGGCAATTGAGTTTACCGGGGTCTACTTCATGCTGCTGAACTACTGGTCGCTCGTTGCTTCCAACGAGATTGCCCGCGAACGACAGGAAACTTTCCACAACTTTGATAAGAGCACTTACGCGGATGGCTCGTACTTTGCCAAGTATACTTCAAAGGATTGGGGCCCCCAGTCCGACGTTGTTAAGGAGCTCTTCAAAGGAATCTTTATTCCGGGAGTTAAGGACTGGGAAAAGCTCAAGGAAGACGTTATGAAGGACGGGCTTTACAACGAATACCGGCTCGCCGTTGCGCCAAACGGGTCGACTTCCTACATTAACGACTCAACTGCCAGCCTGACGCCAATCATTAACCGAGTCGAGGAACGGCAGGAGAAGATGATTGGGAAGATCTACTACCCCGCACCGTACCTGTCCAATGATACGATGCCGTACTACCAGTCGGCCTACGACATCGACATGCGGAAGGTGATTGACACCTACGCTGCGGCCCAACAACACGTTGACCAGTCAATGTCACTGACCCTCTTCATGCGGTCGACGATTCCGGACGGCCTGTACGAATGGAAAAATGGTCGGACCAATAAGATGACCACCCGTGACCTGAATATTCTTCGTCACTACGCATACCAGCACGGAATCAAGTCAATTTACTACATCCGGACCTTTACAGATGACAATGATGAAATTGGTGCCAACCAATGTGAAAGTTGTGTCATTTGATTTTCGGTAAAGAGACTGCTACAATTTTATTGCTATTACACGAATTATAGGGCGATTAATATTCTTGATTAAGGAGAACGGCTAGTTAAATGAAACTTGAAGAATTTAAACCACTAAACAAATATAAGGCAATTAATTGGAATGAAGTTTCCGACATGATTGATAAGGCAACCTGGGAGAAGCTGACGGAGCAGTTCTGGCTTGATACCCGGATCCCCGTTTCCAATGATATGGATGACTGGCGGGCACTAGATGATGACCACCGCTGGACTGTTGGTCACGTCTTTGGGGGACTGACCCTGCTTGATACGGTCCAATCCGAAGCGGGGTTGACCGCATTGAAGAATGATGTCCGGACCCCACACGAAACGGCGGTGCTGAACAACATTCAATTCATGGAATCCGTCCACGCCAAGAGTTACTCCACCATCTTCTCAACCTTGAACACTCCTGATGAAATCAACGAAATCTTCGACTGGTCTGATTCGGAAGAGTACCTGCAAAACAAGGCAACCAAGATTGCCAACATGTACCTGGACCCCGAAGAGGACCCGTTGAAGAAAAAGGTTGCCAACGTCTTTTTGGAAACCTTCCTCTTCTATTCTGGTTTCTACACCCCGCTTTACTACCTTGGCCACAACGAGCTAAACAACGTTGCTGAAATCATTAAGCTTATCTTGCGGGACGAATCCGTCCACGGAACCTACATTGGTTACAAGTTCCAACTTGGCCTCCGCGACCGGACCGAAAAGCAGCAGCATGATATGAAGGACTGGATGTACAACTTCCTCTACGACCTTTACGACAACGAAGAGAAGTACACCCACCTACTCTATGACCAAATTGGCTGGACCGACGATGTCCTCGTATTTATCCGTTACAACGCCAATAAGGCCCTGATGAACCTCGGCCAAGACCCACTCTTCCCTGACACCGCTGCGGACGTTAACCCCGTCGTCATGAACGGGATTTCAACTTCCACCTCTAACCACGACTTCTTCAGTCAAGTGGGTAACGGTTACCGTCTAGGAGCGGTTGAAGCGATGAAGGATGATGACTACCACATCATGGATCCTAACGCCGGTAAGGATAAGAATGCACGGGAATAAACATTACTAAAGCAACTGGAATTTTCCGGTTGCTTTTTTATTTTAAGCTGTTGTGAATTAGTGATCACTATCATTTGTGCAAACGGTTGCTCAAATCGCCGGCATAGCAAAATTTATACCAATCTTTTTTGCCGTCATTCCAAGCTTAATTTACCATATTTGTAAGCGAATTCATCATTTTAAACCATTGTTAATCTTATCACAAACTTCTTGCAAGGAATAAGAACATCCTGTATTATTAACCATATTCAAAAGGTAACAAACATTAAGTGATGAAGGAGAAACTTGATTATGGCAAATTCCAAGAAACACCAAATTGAGCAAAAAGAGACTGAACAAGACAAGCAACAGGCTGCCGAAGAACTGATCGGTGGCTTGGTTCGTAAGAGTCAAGCAGCTTTCGAGCAGTTGCGTAACTACACCCAGGAACAAGTCGACAACATCTGTCAGGCAATGGCCCTGGCCGCTGAAGAGCACCACATGGACCTGGCCGTAGACGCTGCTAACGAAACTGGCCGTGGTGTTGCCGAAGATAAGGCAATCAAGAACATCTACGCCAGTGAATACATTTGGAACAACATTCGTCATGACCACACCGTTGGTATTATCGAAGACAACGATGAGGACCAAACAATCACCATTGCCGATCCCCTCGGAATTATTGCCGGAGTGGTTCCCGTTACCAACCCCACTTCCACAACGATTTTTAAGTCCATTATCTCCGCAAAGACCCGGAACACGATCATCTTCTCGTTCCACCCGCAGGCCTTTCAATCATCTGTAAAGACCGCGAAGATTCTTCAGGCGGCCGCTGAAAAGGCTGGTGCCCCAAAGGACATGATTCAATGGATTCCACGGTGCAGTCGGGAAAATACCAACGCCCTGCTGCAAAATCCTAATATTGCCACCATCCTGGCTACTGGTGGTCCCGGCCTAGTCAAGGCTGCCTACAGTTCCGGTAACCCGGCATTAGGGGTGGGTCCTGGTAACGGCCCGGCTTACATTGAAAAGTCAGCTAACATCGAACGGTCCGTTTACGACATTGTCCTGTCCAAGACCTTCGATAACGGGATGATCTGTGCATCAGAAAACTCGGTTGTTGTTGACGACGAAATCTACGACCAGGTTAAGGAAGAATTCAAGAAGTGGAACTGCTACTTCGTTAAGCCAGACGAAATGCAAACCTTCTCTGATGGCTTTATCGATCCCGAGCGTCACCAAGTCCGGGGGCCAATTGCCGGACGCTCGGCCAACGCCATTGCTGACATGTGTGGCCTGAAAAACGTCCCTGACAACACCAAGGTCTTAATTGCCGAAATTGATGGTGTTGGTGACGACTACCCACTGTCCGCCGAAAAGCTGTCCCCTGTTCTGACCATGTACCGTGCAAGCTCCCGTGAAAACGCCTTTGATATCTGCCGGCAACTTCTTCACTACGGTGGTGAAGGTCACACCGCCGCCATCCACACCCTGGATGATGACCTGGCAACCAAGTATGGGCTCGAAATGCGGGCCTCCCGGATCATCGTTAACTCCCCATCCGGAATTGGTGGAATTGGGAACATCTACAACAACATGACCCCATCACTGACCTTGGGGACTGGTTCTTACGGTGGTAACTCTGTTTCCCACAACGTTACCGACTGGGACCTCTTAAACATCAAGGTAATCGCCAAGCGGCGTGAAAACCGTCAGTGGGTCAAGATCCCCCCAAAAGTCTACTTTCAGCGGAATTCGCTAAAAGAGTTGCGCGACATTCCAAACATTAACCGGGCCTTTATCGTTACCGGTCCTGGAATGAGCAAGCGGGGCTATGTTCAACGGGTCATTGACCAACTCCGGTTGCGGCAAAACGAAACCCCATTCTTGGTCTTCGATGACGTTGAAGAAGACCCATCAACTAACACGGTTGAAAAAGGGGTCGCAATGATGAACGACTTCAAGCCGGACACCATTATCGCTCTCGGTGGGGGGTCACCGATGGACGCTGCCAAGGCAATGTGGATGTTCTATGAACACCCCGAGACTTCCTGGTACGGTGTAATGCAGAAGTACCTCGATATCCGGAAGCGGGCTTACCAAATCAAGAAGCCTGAAAAGTCCCAACTGATTGGGATCCCAACTACTTCCGGAACGGGTTCCGAAGTTACCCCATTTGCGGTCATCACTGACTCCAAGACCCACGTCAAGTACCCACTGGCGGACTACGCATTAACACCGAACATCGCCATTGTTGACTCCCAATTTGTGGAAACTGTTCCGGCTAAGACAACCGCCTACACCGGTCTGGATGTTCTCTGCCACGCCACTGAATCCTACGTTTCCGTAATGGCAACCGACTACACGCGTGGTTGGTCACTGCAAACCATTAAGGGGGCAATGGAATACCTGCCGAAGTCCGTTAAGGGTGATAAGTTAGCCCGGCGGAAGATGCACGACTTCTCCACGATGGCCGGAATGGCGTTTGGTCAAGCCTTCCTGGGGATTACGCACTCCCTGGCCCACAAGATGGGTGGTGCCTTTGGTCTTCCCCACGGTCTCTTGATTGCCATCGCAATGCCACAGGTTATTCGTTTCAACGCCCAACGGCCACAGAAACTAGCTCTTTGGCCACACTACGAAACGTACCACGCAACGAAGGACTACGCTGATATTGCCCGCTTCATCGGCCTCCAAGGCAAGAATGATGAAGAATTGGCAGATGCATACGCCCAAAAGTACATTGACGTTGCCCATGAATGTGGCGTTACCCTGAGTCTGAAGGCCAACGGGGTAACCCGGGAGGAATTCGACAAGGTCGTTGACCAGCTTGCTGTCCTCGCATACGAAGACCAATGTACAACTACTAACCCTGTTGAGCCACTCGTTAGCCAGCTCAAAGAACTCCTTGAACGCTGCTACGAAGGCACTGGGGTTGAAGATAACAACTAGCTTTTAACCAATTTAATTCACCTAATATCAACCAATCCAAAAGGTGATGGTGGTGCTCAACAGATGGACACCACCATCACTTTTTATTACTCGCGGTTTGTAAAATTAAGTTAGAAAAATAAAAAAGTCATTTGTGATAGACTT
>CAJMLF010000022.1 GCA_905214235.1 uncultured bacterium
AAGTCTATCACAAATGACTTTTTTATTTTTCTAACTTAATTTTACAAACCGCGACAAAAAATGCCTAAAATCCCCGTTATTAAAGGATTTTAGGCATTATCCTAGTGACTAATTTTTACTAATTTAGGAGTTGTGGACTGTTTGTCCTTAACTTTGATCGTAATCTGACCCTGGTGCGCGCCCACGGTAACGGTGTCACCGCTAGCAATTTGGCCATCAATCAGTGCCGTGCTGAGGTCGTCTTCAATCTTATCCTGGATGGCCCGCCGTAATGGCCGGGCCCCATATTCGGGGTCATAGCCAACGGTTGCAATCAAATCAACTGCTGCAGGAGTAACCCGGAGTTTGATTCCTTGTTCTGCTACCCGGTCACGGAGCTCATTGGTCATCAACTTGACGATTTGGTGTAACTCATTCTTGTTCAGGGAATGGAAGATAATCGTCTCGTCAATCCGGTTCAAAAATTCTGGCCGGAAGTGGAGCTTCAGTTGCTGGCGAATTGCGGCTGCCATTGCGTTGTAGTCTTGACTGATGTCCTTGGCCCCAAAGCCGACTTCCTTCTCGTCCTGGAGCTGGGTGGCCCCCAGGTTAGAAGTCATGATAATGATGGTGTTGCGGAAGTCAACCCGCCGGCCCTTTGAATCCGTCAGGTAGCCATCGTCCAGGACCTGCAGGAGGAGGTTGAAGACATCAGGGTGCGCCTTTTCTGCTTCATCGAGCAGGACAACCGAGTACGGGTGCTGACGAACCTTCTCGGTTAACTGGCCACCCTCGTCGTAACCAACGTAACCAGGGGCAGCCCCAATCAACCGGCTAGTGCTGTACTTTTCCATGTACTCGGACATGTCAATTCGGATCATGTTATCTTCGGAGCCAAACATTGCCTCACCCAGGGCCTTGGCTAGTTCAGTCTTCCCCACCCCGGTTGGCCCCAGGAACATGAAGGAGCCAATTGGCCGGTTAGGATTCTTCAAGCCGCTTCGGGCCCGCCGGATGGCCTTGGCAACAGCGTCAACGGCCTCGTCTTGGCCAATTACCCGCTTGTGAAGGACCTTTTCGAGGTTAATCAAGCGGTCACTTTCACTCCGTTTAAGCTGCGTCAGTGGAACGCCAGTCCATTCAGCAACAATTTTGGCGACATCTTCGCCAGTGACCTTAAGACGGTAATGCTGCTGACCGTTGTCCTGCTGGCTGTCTTCCCGTTCCTCTTGCTGGTTCAGCTTAGCACGAAGGGTGAGTTCCTTTTCGCGCAAGGCCGCGGCCTTATCAAAGTCCTGTTCCTCGATTGCGTCCTCTTTTTGAGCCTGGAGGTCAGTGATCTGGTCCGCTAAAGATGGCTGGTGCTGCTTATTTTCCTCTGCATTGATCCGCACCATAGCCGCCGACTCGTCCATCAAGTCAATTGCCTTATCCGGCAGGAAACGGTCAGAAATATAACGGTCGGAAAGTTTAACGGCCTGCTCCAGCGCATCATCAGTGATCTTGGCATGGTGGTGGGCTTCATAGCGGGGCCGTAAGCCCTTCAGAATTGCCAGCGAATCTTCTGGGGTTGGTTCATCAACCTGGACAGTTGCAAACCGCCGTTCCAAAGCCGCATCAGATTCAATGTACTTTTGGTATTCATCGAGGGTCGTTGCCCCAATTGTTTGGAGTTCACCTCGGGCCAGCGCCGGTTTAAGAATATTGGAAGCGTCAATCGCTCCCTCAGCACCACCGGCCCCGATAAGGGTGTGTAATTCATCAATAAAGAGGATGACGTGGCCGTCCGCCTGAATTTCATCGATGACCTTTTTAAGACGGTTTTCGAATTCACCACGGTATTTGGTTCCGGCAACCAGTGAACCCATATCCAAAACCATCAGCCGCTTATTAGCCAGTTCGGACGGGACCAGGCCCTTGACCATCCGCTGGGCGAGCCCTTCGGCAATTGCGGTCTTACCAACCCCTGGTTCACCGATCAGGACCGGGTTGTTCTTTGTCCGCCGGCTGAGGATCTGTTCGGTCCGTTTGATTTCCTTATTCCTACCAACGACGGGATCCAACTTATCGTCGCGGGCCATGGCAGTCAGGTCACGGGCCAACTTATCGAGGGTTGGCGTTCCACTCTTGCGGTTGGCAGCCGCAGCCCGGTTTCGGCCAGCCTGGTGAAGCTGACTCTCCGCTACGCCCAGCCGCCGAAGGGTTACTTTACGAACCTGACGAGGTAAAACGTCAAGGCTGTACAAAATTCGTGATGACAGGACACTCTCGTCCGCAATCAGCGCCAGCAGGATGTGTTCGGTCCCAATCTTTAGGGCGTGCATCTGCTGAGCCTCTTGGCCGGCAAGGTTTAGAACCTGCTTGGCCTTTGGGGAGTACGGAAGGTAGTCAGCCGGACCCAACTGGTCGAGGGTGCCATAACCAATCAGGCGTTCAATTTCTTCACGGATATCGTCGCTGGTAATTGAGAATTGTTCAAAAATTTTGTTAGCAATGCCATCCTTGTCCATTGCAAGGGCTAATAGAAGGTGTTCTGTTCCTACTGCTTGGTGTTTAAAGTATTTAGCCTGCTCATGAGCAATCATTAAAACATGTTTGGCACTTGGGGTAAACATGTTATCCATTAGCAATCATCCCTTCTAACTTTCATACCGTAACCGGTTTAACAGTGAAATCAATACTCTCGCTCTCAGTTGGGCCTCAACAGTCGTGTTACCAACGTCTAAGGTCTGCTTAGAAAGGGCCACCAACATCAGGTCCCCTTCCCGCTGTGTAATTACCTTTTCGTCGTAGAGCGTCTGGACAATGGCAAAGGCGTCCCGTTCACGAATTGAGTCGCCAATTGCTTGGATTAACGAGTTTAACACGTCAACGTTATCAAGTAAATTAACCCGCTCAATCCGGATGTAGCCGCCGCCCCCACGCTTACTCTTCACCAGGTAACCGTTCTGAATGGTAAACCGGGTCTTAATCACGTAGTTAATCTGTGAGGGGACCACGTCAAAATGGTTAGCAATCTCTGACCGACGAATCTCAATCTGGGCAGAGTTGCCGAGAATTTCTTTTAAATATGCTTCAATCACATCCGAAATGCTCTTATTTTCCATTTGTTCACCCTCCATTTACTGACTAATCTTGACCATTATTTTATCATAAGTCACCCTTTTTTCCCATCCAAAACGCTTAACGCTTAAAGAAAAAGAGACCGGCAACGCCAGTCTCTTTTGAAAGTCACACATAACAGACCACATCGTCGGGCATGAACAATGGCCGAGCCGTGCCCTGTCAACCATCATTCTGAGTCCAGTCCATGTAGCTGTTATGTGTTTTCTTATTTATAGATTAATCGATGTTAAGCGTGATGCTTACTTTTCGAGGGAGAAGTCAACAACGTTCCGACCAACAACCTTGTTGTCCTTCAGTTCTTGAATCATGTCGTTGATTTCAGAAAGCTTCCGGGTGTGAACGATTGGGTGAACCTTACCTTCAGCACCGAATTGGAAACATTCAGCCAGGTCTTGACGGGTACCAACCAAGGAACCAGCAACGATAATCCCATCAAGAACGGTCTTAGCGATGTTCAGCTTCATGTCACCTTGTGGAAGGGCAACCGCAACTAAGCGGCCGTCTGGACGAAGGGAGTTGACAGCTTGGTCGAAGGCAGCGGTAGTAACAGCAGTAACAACTGCGGCGTGAACACCGCCAACCTTTTCTTGAATTTGTTCATCAACGTTGTTGTCGTGACGGTTGATGCAGATTTCAGCACCGTTTTCCTTAGCGGCCTTCAGCTTGTCTTCGTTACCATCAACGGCGATAACGTGAGCGCCAAAGACGTTGTGGGCAAATTGAATACCAAGGTTACCAAGGCCACCAGCACCAACGATTGATACCCATTGACCAGGCTTGATGTCAGCAACCTTCAGGGCCTTGTACATGGTAACACCGGCACAAGTCAGGGAAGTAGCTTCAACAGGGTCCAGACCTTCTGGAACCTTAACAGCGTAGTCAGCTGGAACGATACATTGTTGAGCCATTGCACCGTCGGCAGTGTAACCAGCGTTCAGGACGTTACGGCAAAGAGTTTCACGACCAGTCAGGCAGTATTCACAGTGGCCACAGCCCTTGAAGAACCAAGCGATTGATACCCGGTCCCCAACCTTCAAACTAGTAACGCCAGGAGCAACCTTGGATACACGGCCAACACCTTCGTGACCAATGATCCGACCAGGCTTCTTACCGAAGTCACCGGCAGCACAGTGCAGGTCAGTGTGACAAAGACCACAGTATTCCATGTCAACTAAAGCTTCACCAGGCTTCAAATCACGAAGCTTAACATCCTTAACAGTAACGTATCCATCTACTGGATCATTAATAACAGCAGCTTTCATAAGCTAAGATCTCCTTCTCAAAGACATGTTATATTTTTCACAATTATTATGATATCAGAATCAGTTAATTTTTTAAAGCCCGTTTTGAATAATTTTATTAACTGCAATCAAACCATTTCCTATTAAATCGGCAATGACAGCGTTGTTATAACATTTAGGTAAGTTAAACCAATTATAAAAAAATTATTATATCATTGATAAAAAGTAACTAAATTGCGAATACCGTCACAATTATTTAACCAGTTGCTTGGGAATACCCTGCCCAGCACCTACCTTCCAACGTCGTATAGTTGGCGCAGTGTCTTGCGGTCGTTATGCGTAATCCCCGTCCGGATATTGCGGGGAATCATCACGCTGTGCATGTATTCAGGGGCGTGGGCTAGCCCCAATGCATGACCCAATTCGTGTTCGGCAACCTCCGTCCGAAAAGAACGACTGGCGTAGTCCAGGTGGCTGGCATCCAGGGTTGATCGGGCTTGAATCAAGGCATGTGTATCAGGGTTATACTCCGTATTCGTCGACCCCAATTGGGCAGAAACGTAGCCAACCCCTGGAGCGGCCCCATTATTAGAAAGGGAGCCGTCACGGGCAATAATGTCGGCTTGTCCCTCGCTGGAACACCACTTAATGTGCACAGCCCCGGTACGGTTCCAAGCCTTGACCGCCCCTTTAAAGGCCTGCTGGATAGGCCGGTCCGAAGTATCCATATAAATCTTTAGCTTACGCGTCGGCCACCGGTAGTTTTCAATCGGGGTCGGTGTATTGGTGGGTAAGTAAAGGCGGTGTTTGCTAGCCCGAACTGCCTGGGACGAATCGTCATACGTGGAAAGTTGACCATCGTCGGGAGTGTTGAAGACGGATGGCTGCCCCGCCGTTGGGATGCCGTCTGCCGCAACATGCAGTGGCGAAACCAGCATTCCCACCAGGATGCTGACAATTATCAATAGACGCTTTTTCATCAACTTTCTCCTCCCTATTACAATAGTTTAATCAGATTAATAATTTTAAAGTTACAAATTACTTAATATTTTGCCCCTATTTTGTAATATTTTTTAATAGTAAAATAATCCAATTTACACACAAATGACCAATTAAACTGATGTGATAGATATGTTCGGTTTTTCTAACCGTAGAATGAAGGGAAGGTCTTATTTATGGCAAATCGACTAAGTAATAAAGTGGCATTAATTACTGGGGCAGCTAGCGGGCAGGGAGCTGCTGAAACGGAGCTCTTTATTAAAGAGGGTGCCAAGGTGATTGCAACCGACATTAATACTAAGCTCCTCAACCAGCGGGCCGAAACTTTATCTAAACAATACGGCGACGTTATTTTACCATTAGAACTCGACGTTACCAAAGAAGATGACTGGGCTGCTGCCGTTAAGGAAAGCATTAAGAAGTTCGGTAAGATTGATATCCTGGTAAACAACGCCGGGATTGGGGTGACCGATAGCACTTCCGGGCTCACTGACTCCACCGTGGCTGATTGGTACAAGTTCATGAACACCAACGCCATGGCCCACTTTTTGGGGATGAAACACGTTGTTCCCCAAATGAAGGAAAACGGTGGTGGTTCCATCATCAACATTTCCTCCCTTGCCAGTGTGCAAGGGATCGCGGGGGCCTCACCTTACACTGCCTCCAAGGGGGCGTCACGTGCCTTTACCAAGGGAGCTGCCCGCGACCTCGGTAAATACAATATTCGGGTTAACTCCGTCCTGCCCGGCTGGATTGTTACCCCAATGATGCAGGCATTTACCCCTAACAAGAAAATGCTTGATTCATTGATTGAAGGGATTCCGCTCGGCCACCTTGGTGATCCAGAAGACGTTGCCTACCCGGTCCTCTTCTTAGCCAGTGACGAAGCCAAGTACGTTAACGGTGCAGAATTGATCGTTGATGGTGGCCAGTCCGTCCGGGGCTAGTTGAGTAAATATAAATCATACTATAAAGCGGTCGTTAGTGTTCGATGATTTGAACACTAACGACCGCTTTTTCTAGTGCCTGCTTGCCTTAATCAACCGGGCAACATTTTCTGCCGTCTGCGCAATGTCTACCGGGGCATCTTCCAACGCCCGTTCGAGGGGTTTAGCTCCCGCCGGTGTAGCAAAGATTGCGTCAATTGCGTCTGCCGTGTAGAGGCTCTCAACACCCTTACCAATATTCCCCACCAGAACAATCACCGGTGCCTGGGGTGCGACCGCCTTGCAGGCCTTGGCAACGCCATACGGGGTCTTACCAAACTTGGTTTGGAAGTCAATTTCCCCCTCACCGGTGAAGACAAAGTCCGCGCCGGCAGCCTTTTCTTGGAGTCTGCTGGCCGCAATAACCAGGTCAACACCGTGTTGCATCTGGGCATTAGTAAATGCCAGCAGGCCAGCGCCCAGGCCACCAGCCGCCCCAGCACCGGCAAACTTCTCAACCACCTTGCCGGTATCACGGGTAATCACCGCGGCATAGTGGTGAAGGTTGCTGTCAAGAATCTTAACCATCTCTGGGGTGGCACCCTTTTGCGGGCCAAAGACGGGTGCCGCACCGTCAGGACCCGTTAACGGGTTCGTAACGTCAGAGGCAATTGCAATTGTGGTGTGGGCAATTCGCGGGTCAACTTGGGAAACATCAATCCGGGCGAGGTCAGCAAGGGCCACACCACCGAAGCCGATTGGCTGGCCATCAGCCTTTAAGAGACGGGCCCCCAGTGCCTGGGCCATTCCGGCACCGCCATCAACGGTTGCACTTCCCCCAATCCCGATGATAATTTTCTTGGCTCCCTGGTTAATGGCATCAAGGATCAACTCACCGGTCCCATAGGTTGTCGCCACCAGGGGGTTAGCGGTTTGGTCATTAATGAACTGAATTCCACTAGCTGCGGCCATTTCAATTACCGCTGTTTTACCATCCCCCAGGATGCCGTAATACGCATCGACTAGTTGGTTGAGGGGGTTATGTACCCGGGCGGTGACCAGCTTACCGGCCGTTGCATCGACCAGGGATTGGACCGTCCCCTCACCACCATCCGCCATCGGGACGAGGACGTATTCGGCATTTGGAAAGACGCGCTTGATCCCCGTAGCCATCGTCTTAGCGGCCTCCTTGGCGGTTAAGCCACCCTTAAATGAATCTGGAGCAATTACAAACTTCATGGTGTATTCCTTCTCTTGCTATATGTAATGCATGGACCTGTGCAAAACGTCTTTCAGCCGATCTTTTCCAATGCTTCTTCAAAAATCGGCAACCATTTCTCCCGGTAGCCGGCCCGGGTTGGGTGAATTTGGTCGGCCATGTATAGGGAAGCCGTGCCGTGCGGGACTTGCTCATCATGGTAAAGGTCAATGATATTAAACTGCCACTTTGCCTGTAACTCAAAGAGGCGGTCAACCATTTGCCCGTAAAGCTGGTTGTCGTAACGGGGGTTGGTGTAAACAAAAACCGGCACGTGCCAAGTCTTTCTTACATAGTCAAGGATATCCTCGATGGCTCCCGTGATGGTCTTAACATCGTAATGACCATCCTGACTGACTTTCCCCAGCAGGCCAGCCGTTCCCTTGGCGTCGTTAGTGGATAGTTGGAGGACAAAAGCATCTAACTCTGCTGACCGGTCAATCTTTTGCAGGCGCGCAACATAGGAGTCATGGGGAAAGTAGGTATCCTTATCCACCAGTGTGGTTCCCGAGACAGCTTCTTTAATCGCCACTACGCCATCCTTCTTGACCAGGTAGTCCACAAATGATTCGCCCAGCGCGCCGTAGCCAAAGGTCACCGAGCTGCCCAGAAAGGCAATTTGCTTCCCCAACAAAGGTGACGGTGAGGCTTTAGTTGCGTTGACACCGTACTTTGCGGCATTGCCAGGAAGGCGACGCAGGTGTTCTAAGGCCTGGGTGAACTGGGGACGGTTGAACCGGGACAAATCTTCTTTAATCTCATCTAGAGCGTCCTGTGATAGTTCGTTTTCAGTTTGTAATTTCTCTAAGATATTTTCCATTTGTTAACCTCTTTAGTTATGGTAGCAACCCCGCTACCTTGTCACCCAGGGTCGGATAGATTGCCATCACCTTTTCCCGGTATTCCGCGCCGGTAACCTCTAGCCCAATGATTGGCAGAAAGTTATTAATATCATCGGCTGCATAATCACCGACTTCACTGGCACCAACCAGCCGCTGGTCCTTAAACACCAGCGTCAAGGCGCTGACCTGGTCATTTTGCCCGGCGTATAAGCTCCCGTATTTGAGGGGAACCGTTTTGACCTGGTAGCCAGCATCGTCAGCAACCTCATCGGCGTTTACCCCGGCCCGGGCAACTTCAGGGAAGGTGAAGGCCGCCTGGCCAATTGTTGGGTAGACAATCGCCTGTTTAGTCTCCCCGGTGAGGTAGTCAAAGAGGTATTGCCCCTCAAACTCAGCCACCGGTGTTAACTTAGGCTGCTTACGGCTCACCACATCCCCGATAGCGTAAACCCCGTCGACGGTGGTCATCATGTGCCCGTCAACGTGGATTCCGTGACGGTCGTACTCTATTCCCGTGTTCTCCAAAGCTAGTTTGTCAACGTTCGGGCGGCGCCCCGTCGCATCAAGGACGTAGTCGGTTGGGACCGGCCCCTGGTCGGTGGCAACTGTCAGGCCATCCGAAGTTTTCTGGACCGCCTGGGTATTAGCATTGAAGATAAACTTGATTCCCCGCTCCTGCATTGCCTTGACAAGTGTCTTGTCTTCGGCAGCGGTGAATTCGCGCAGGACCCGGTCAGAGTGAACAATGATGGTAACATCAGCGCCCGCTGCCGCAACCAGTGTTGCCAATTCAAGGCCGACAAAGCCCGCCCCAATGACCGTGACCCGCTGGGGAAGCTTCTTGAGTGAAAGGAGGTCATAGTTAGTGTGGAGGTACTCCTTGCCGGGAATATCCAGAATGTTGGGTGTCTGCCCGGTGGCGATGATAATATGATCAGCCTGATACTGGTGACCATTGACCATCACGGTGTGGTTATCAACGAAGTGGGCGTAACCATCCTCAACGTCGTGGCTTTTCTTTATAATCTCCCGGGTTTCAGCTGGCCAGGGATCAAAGCGGTTGAGCTTGGTCTGCATCAGGGCCTGCCAGTCCAATGTAGCGGGCTGGCTGATGCCGTGACCAAGGAGTTGCTGAGATTGGAGGACGGTCCGGGCCGCCCCTTCGAGGAAAATCTTCGGCTCACAGCCGTAGTTAGGGCAGGTGCCACCGTATTCAAACCCCTCAATGACCAACACTTGGTGATTGGTGTTAGCCAACAGGTTGGCCGTTTTGTAGGCGGCCGGGCCGGACCCAATTAATATCTCGTCATACTTCTTCATTGCTAATCCCTCCTGAATCTTATCTGATTAGGTCCAGTGTAGCCTAGATTGCTTTGCCAGTACAAAGTTTTGCTCCCCTAATAAATAAAAATCCTGCCATATCAGTGATACAGCAGGCTTCTAATAGTGGTTCATCGGTTTCCTAGTTCCCAGAAGGCGAGGGCCGAAGCGGCCGCAACGTTTAAAGAATCAACGCCTGGGGCCATCGGAATCTTAATCGTAAAGTCACTCTGGTCAATTGTCTTTTCCCTGAGGCCGGGGCCTTCCGAACCAAGGATAATGGCTAGTTTATCCACCCGGCCCAGCTGAGGATCGTCAATGTCAACGGTATTGTGACGCAACGCCATCGCTGCCGTTTGGTAACCAAGCTGGTGAAGGAGGTCAATTCCTCTTGATTGCCAGGTCTTGGCATCAACGTAAGTCCATGGCACCTGGAAAACCGTTCCCATAGCCACACGGGAGGCCCGCCGGTAAAGCGGGTCGGCGGAATCACTCGTTACGATGACCCCGTCTATTCCCAACGCCGCCGCAGAGCGAAAGATTGCCCCGATATTGGCGGGATTAACAACGCTTTCCAGGACCGCAATCCGGGGATGGGTCGGCATTGTTGCCAAGAAGCTGGGCAAGTCCGGGCGGTGTTCACGATACATTGCGGCAAGCGCACCCCGCAAGAGGTTATAACCAGGCAGTTGGCGGAGGAGGTCACTAGTGGCCACGTAGATTGGCGTTTGGCCCAGGCCCCCCGTCTTATTAACGGCCATCTCATGGTCAAGGTCACTTAGGTCCCGTTCCAGCTCCTTCTTCTCGACCAAGAGGGAAGCTGGCCGGTACCCTGCCCGCAAGGCCCGTTCGATTACCTTGGGACTCTCCGCAATAAATAAACCCGGATTAGGCTCCCGAGAATGAAAAAGCTGGGCCTCATTGAGACGAACATAGGGATCCAGACTGGCACCATCTAAGTTTGTAAGAAAAATTAAGTTATGCATAAAATCTACCTTATTCGTGAATATAAAATAAAGAGGCTGTCCTGACGCGACCTACCACATCATGAACAACCTCTTTGCAATAAAGTCGGAAATACAAGATTTGAACTTGCGACCTCTGCGTCCCGAACGCAGCGCTCTACCAAACTGAGCTAATTTCCGAAGTTAAGTAAATACCCTTGAGTACTACTGATGTCAATACTTAGTAAGTATATACCCCTTTATGGTTATCTGTCAATTAATGCTAATAACTGTCAAAGAGTTAACTTTCCAGATTATGAACAGTCTTGTCTTTCATACTTATTCTTTTTTCACTGTATCCATAATTGCATCAATTACATCACTGGAAATCTCTTGATGATAGTTATACCGATGAATAACATAGCCAATTACCGTGTGCCAAAGGATATCTCCCATCATGGCGGCGTCCCCTTCTCTAAATTGGCCTGCTATTTGGCCCTTTTTTATAATTCCCCCAAGAAAAGTCTTCCCATAAATAGTAAATGGAAATGCATCATCAGCACTTTCTAACGAGCCATGGGCATAACAGGAAATAATGATTCGGATTGGCGAATGGTAGCCCGTTTTGCTATAGGGTAACAATACCCGGCGGCAAAACATCTTCAAAGAATCAAACGGTGTTGCTAACCCTAAAACATAGTTCTGACAGTCATTAATCATTGGTCCATAAGACTTTAAAATGTCTACCTTTGAACCAAAATAGTGATAAATTAGTCCCGCGGAAACATCAGCCGCATTGGCAATATCAGTAATCTTTGTATTCTCAAATCCATGATTATCAAATTCGCTAATCGCCGCTTTTAAGATTGCCTTACGGCGTTGGTTAGCAATTTTTTTACGATTCTCAATAGACATAACCATCTTCAATAACCTCGGTTCATTATTTATTACGATTATAACATATCGGCTAATATTGAATTTAAATTCAATATTAACTTGAAATTCAATGTTGAATAGTAATACAATGATGGTGGATCCATTAAGAAATCGGTTTCATAGTGTATAACATTAACACTAACCCCACGATATACAGGTAGTGCTAGAAATATTTATTATCTTCATTGGAGGGACAGTTATGTCTAATACAAATAAGTACTATCCAAAGCTTTTCTCACCTTTCCACATTGGCCACTTACAGATAAAGAACCGAATCGTAATGCCACCATTAGCCACTAACCTTGGACAAGATGGTTTCGTAACGGATGAATTATTAGATTACTTTGCGGCACGCGCCAAGGGGGGCGCAGGATTAATTTACACTGGTAATTGCTCCGTAGACTACCCGCGCGGAAAAGACGTTGCTAATCAATTACGAGTTGATGATATGAAATATTGTGCTGGATTAAACAAGCTGGTGGAACGTGTCCACGCCTACGACGCCCGTATTTTCTGCCAAATTCACCAGAGTGGGAACCAGACAACCACAGAACATAGTGAAGGTGTACCATTGGTCTCTCCGTCTGGTGTTCCTTCCCCTGTCTGCAAGACACAACCACGCGTAATGTCTAACCAAGAAGTCTGGGATATGATCGATAAATTCGCTAAAGCAGCCCATTGGGTAAAAGTAGCTGGTTTCGATGGGATCGAAATTTTTGGTGGCCACGGATATATCATTGAACAGTTTATGTCGCCGGCGACTAACTTCCGTCATGATGAATTCGGTGGTAGCTTTGAAAACCGGATGCGCTTCCCACTTGAGATTGTTAAGGCAGTACGACGAGAAGTCGGCTATGATTTTCCAATCGATTTTCGAATTTCGGTTGACGAATTTACTGACCCTGGCTATCACCTTGAGGAAGGGGTCAAAATGTGTCAAGAACTAGAGCGCGCTGGTGTCGACATGCTTCACGTCAGTGGCGGCTACTATGGTTCAATGGAAAGAACTTTCGAAACCCCTACCTTCCCTCAAGGCGATAAAGCCTACTTGGCAGAAGCTGTCAAAAAGGTTGTTAATATTCCAGTTATTGCAGTTGGAAATATTCGAACTCCAGACGTAGCTGAAGACATTCTCGAAAAGGGTCAGGCTGACTTGGTAGCACTTGGCCGGACACTAATTGCTGATCCCGAGTGGCCAAACAAAGCTCGTCTGGGCCACGCTAATACCATTCGACGGTGTATAAACTGTCTTCACTGTCAAGGCGATACTATTCACCCTGGACTAGGAATGCGGTGTACCGTTAACCCTCTGGTTGGTTATGAATCAGAATACAAGCATATTCTTAAAACTAATTCACCAAAGAATGTTATGGTCATTGGTGGTGGCCCTGCAGGGATGACAGCTGCATACTCTGCCGCTAAGAAGGGACACCCTGTAACCATCTTTGAACAGTCAGATACTTTAGGCGGCCAAATGAAGATTGCTTCCGTCCCGCCTTACAAAAAGATTGTTAGACACGTTGCCGAGTGGCAAATTGGCGAAATGAAACGGTGCCACGTTACTATTAAAACCGGTGTTAAAGTTAATCCGGCCATGATTAAAGAGTTCAAGCCTGATGATGTTATTCTCGCCACGGGTTCATTACCATCAATTCCACCAATTGATGGAATTAATAGAGCCATTAGTTCCTGGAAGCTCCTTGAAGGTAAAGCAAAAGTTCCAACAAAAGATGTAATTATTCTTGGAGGCGGTGAAACTGGTTCCGAAGTTGCTGATATGCTTGCTCAAGATGGTCACGATGTAACCGTTGACATGTTACCTGAATTGGCCATGTCCCGTGAACGGGTATCACGCGGTGAGTTCTTGAGACGGCTTAAGAAGGAGAATGTTAAGTCCGTAATGAATGCTGTAGTTACTAAGATTACGGACGATGGAATTACCTATGTTGAGAAGAATAGTGGTCATAATGGCTTTGTTGCCGGCAAGTCCGTTGTCATTGCACTTGGACAAAAGCCCGTTACTGATCTTCAAGACACCCTAGATGAAATGGAGGTTCCTTATCAAGTCATTGGTGGTGCCTTTGAGGTTCGTAACATTGCCTCTGCTAATCGAATGGGCTTTGACGCTGGTCAACAGATCCAATGAGGTAATCTCCTTTGTCAAATAAAAAAACGACTAATGACTTTGGATTAGCAAAGTCATTAGTCGTTTTTTTATTTTGTAGGAAAAGGTTAAACCCTTATTATATGCACCCAGAAGGAGTCGAACCTTCAACCTTCTGATTCGTAGTCAGACACTCTATCCAATTGCGCTATGGGTGCAAGAAAAGCGGAAGACGGGATTCGAACCCGCGACCCCCACCATGGCAAGGTGATGTTCTACCACTGAACTACTTCCGCATAATTATGAGCTATTTAATTGCTATCAACGATTATTAATATTACATGAACCAGTGAAGAATGTCAACACTTTTTTCAAATAATATTAATGCGGATGAAGGGACTTGAACCCTTACATCAAAAGATACAAGATCCTAAATCTTGCGCGTCTGCCAATTCCGCCACATCCGCATATGGAGGATACAGGGCTCGAACCTGTGACCCTCTGCTTGTAAGGCAGATGCTCTCCCAACTGAGCTAATCCTCCGAAAAAATTAAGCTAACTGAACAAGTCAGCTTAATTAATATATCATCCATTCTGACAATTGTCAAACATTTATTTTAAATTTAAGTCCACTAGCTTCTGGTCAATCATCTGGAGCACTTTCTTGGCCGCGCGCGGGTCCTCCACAAAATCATACTCGTCCCCATCAATCAGCATCTTAGGGCTCTGATCGTACTGCTTGTACCATTCTTGGTAGCGTTCGTTTAGGTTCTTGTAGTAGTTGTAAAGTGACGGGTCGTTGGCAATCTGCTCGTAAGACCGGCCCCGCTTCTTAATCCGCTTGAGCATCGTATCAAAGGAAACCTGGATCGTGATCAACAGGTTTGGCGCCTTTTGGTGGGGCTGCTCAGGAAGTTCTTCCATCATGTTGGCCAGCAGTGAGCTGTAAATGTCCGACTCCGTCTGCGTTGCCCGCCCCATGTCAGCGTTCAGCTTAAACAGCAGGGCATCTTCAAAAATCGACCGGTCCAAGACGTTGAGATCGTTGCTATATGATTCTTTAATCTCGTCAATCCGCTTGTTTAAAAAGTAAATCTGCAACAGGAAGCCGTACTTCTTAGGGTTCTTGTAGAAAAGCGGCAAAATCTTGTTGTCGTCGACTGATTCGTAAAAAGCCTGGCTATGTAAGTGGTCGGCCAGTAACTGCGTCAGGCTGGTCTTACCAGCACCAATTGTTCCTGCTAAAGCAATCATTATCCTGTTCCTTTCATTATGATCTGTTAAAAGACACGATTACTATTCTACCATCGATGGGAAATCGACAACAGGATTAAGAACTAATTTCTCGCAAAAAAAATCTCCCCGGAAATTTTCGGGAAGATTTTGAAATATATTATCGCCTAGCCTTCGTACTTTTCACCCTTGGTGCTCTTACTCAAGTCCACCTTATCTAACGGGATGATGTGCGTCCGGTAACGAATCTTGTAGTAGAAGAACAGGATCAAGAACAGTGGCACACTCATGTAGGTAATCAGGATGTTGGACCAGTCGAGCTTAGCAAAGGCATCCACGTTTTGCCCACAAATAACGATGATACACAGGATGAAGGCGAAGATCGGCCCAAATGGGTACAGGGTGGCGTGGTACTTTAGTTCGTCAACCGAGTGGCCCTGGGCAATGTAAGCCCGGCGGAAGCGGAAGTGCGAGATGGCAATTCCCAACCAGGCGATAAAGCCACACAAACCAGAGGCGTCCGTGAGGTATACATAGGCCTGGGGAACAATGAACTGGGTAGCAAAGGCCAGGGTTGAAATAACCATGGTAAATACCAAGGCGTAGATTGGAATTCCCCGGCGGTTAACGTAGCCAAGGAAGCGCCATGCGTACCCTTCCCGGGCCTGAGAATAAAGCATCCGGGTTGAGGCATAGAGCCCTGAGTTAGCGGCAGAGATAACGGCGGTTAAGATAACCGCGTTCATGATGCTGGCCGCCACTGCCAGGCCGGCCCGCTTGAAGATAATGGTGAACGGACTCATCGTAATGTTCTGCACGTTTGAGTTCATCAGGTTCTTGTTAGTGTACGGCAATACACAGGCGATGACAAAGATTGCCAGGATGTAGAAGAGCAGGATCCGCCAGAAAGTAGAGTGGATGGCCTTGGAGATTGACTCCTCAGGCGTTGCTGCTTCCCCAGCCGTAATACCGACCAGTTCCGTCCCCTGGAAGGAGAATCCAGCAACCAGGAACACACTAATGATGGCGGGAACCCCACCAACAAATGGGGCCTGCTTGTAATGGAAGTTCGAAAGGCCCACTGGCTTACCGCCCATAATCCCAAAAATAATTGCAATTCCGACAATCAGGAAGAAGACAACGGTAATGACCTTAACAAGGGCCAGCCAGTATTCTGTTTCCCCGTAGGAACGGACTGACAACCAGTTAATCAAGAAGATCAGGACCAGGACAATGGTACTGAACACCCAACTAGGAACGTGGGGCAGCCAGAAGTTCATCACGATTCCGGCACTGGTGACGTCAACCGGGATGGTAATTGCCCAGTTAAACCAGTAGTTCCACCCCATTGCAAAACCAAGGGCCGGGTCCACAAACTTCGTTGAGTATGCGGAAAATGATCCCGTTAGCGGCATGTAGGTTGCCATTTCACCAAGACTGGTCATCAAGAAGAAGACCATGATTCCCATAATAACGTAGGCCGTCAGGGCCCCACCAGGTCCGGCCGTTGAAATTGCCGAACCACTAGTGATAAACAGCCCGGTCCCAATGGTTCCCCCGAGGGCAATCATTGACAGGTGCCGGGTCTTCAATGTTCGCTTAATATGACCAGTCGAATGCTGGTCGTGCGTCTCTTCTGCCATTAAGCAAATCCTCCAAACAAATAGATTTTGAAGAGGGTAACAAAAAAGTCTGCTAACGGCTCATCCCGTTAGCAGACTCAATTAACTTCTTGATTATTGAATCACTCGTAGGAAGCGCCCCGCGGTAATACCGCGACAGTCCATGACCTCTTAAGTCATGACCCAACAACTCGGAAAATAAGTTCCGACTTGTTTCGGCGTTTTCCCCTTTCACTCACTGGTCCAGTGCTTATTCACCTCGCAGCAGCTACTATTGAAAAACGCAACCTCTTCATTTTGTAAAACATTATACTCTGATTAATCCCGAGTGCAAGCGGGCCGGCGCCAAATTAACCGCTTACCTTCCCGGCCGGTCAGCCGAAAGCCAGAATTTTTCAAGACGTGCTGGGAGCGCTCGTTGTCTTCATCGGTGGTGGCGACGATTGCCAGCGGGGTCCCATCCAAGAAGCCCCGTAAAGCCTCGGTCATAATCCCCCGCCCCCACACGGACCGGCGTTCAAGGTAACCAACCTCACATTCATTGGTTGCCAGTGCTGGGTTCGTCTGGTCGGCGGTGATGAGGCCCAGCAGTTTTGCTGGATCCGCCTTCTGGTAAATACCAAACACCTGGACCGCTTGTAAAAACATTTTAATCTCAAAGCTGTTTGCCGGTAGTGACGTGAAGCTGATGTGGGCAGCGTGCAATAACTCTGGATCAGCCAGCACCTGGGCAACCTGGTGGTCATTATCGGTAATCAGTGGTCTAACTATTAATCTCTTTGTCTCTATCATGAATATTTCCCGGGCAATAAAAAAGGAGTTGCAACCAAGTCACAGCTCTTTACTTGTTTCATTAAATAATCGAATCTTCTAGCATTGGAATTCGTTGCAGGCGCGGCGCCCAAGCAACGTACAGCCATTCAGCAACCTGGAGCCAAGCATACGCCAACAGCATTGCGCCAATCGTATCGAATGGCCAGTGGGCGTACAGGTAAACCCGTGAAATTGCCAAGAAGAAGATGGTAAACACCAGCAAGATTTGGCAAATTGTCCGGACTGACCGCCGTTGGATTAACGGCAGAACAACCAAGAGGAGGATCGCCGCAACCAGGAAGATTCCCAGCGTGTGACCACTAGGAAAGCTATAACCGTCATCAGCTGCCAGGTGTTGGGCCGGACGAGCACGCTTAACGATGTGCTTAAAGACTTCACCGAAGAAATCCCCACCGATCAACGTGCAGACCGCCCAAATTGCGGGAATCTTGCACTGCCTCAACCATAGGAAAACGGCAATGATAATCACCCAGATGATATCCATCTTGGGGCTAGCAATAAACGATAAGAAAGTCATCAGGGCGTGGAACCAGCCGATACCTTCAAGGCGCTGGCTGGTGAAGAGTGATTGTAAGACGGCATCCATCATCGTTGCCACCGAAGAATTAAACTTGATCAATAGCAACAAGATGATAAAGAAGCCCCCACTAAATGCAAATCGACGCCAGCGATGATTATCGCGTTCAATAAACATATATGATTACTCCTAATTCTAATTTTTAGCAATTATTTTGAGTATACCACAAGTCAATTTACTCGCGCAGTGCTTTATCAAAAAACAAGCGGGGAAATAATTACCTTCCTCGCTTGAACTTTTCTTATTTAATAAAGATGTTATGGGCCGCCTTGTAAGATACGTTAATTTCCTTGTCACTGCCGTCCTTTTCAATGACAATTGGACCCTCAAATGGTTCGTGACGAATGACTTTCACTGTCTCTGAAGGGCGCAATTGCAATTCCTCCAGGTAAGTCAACAGTTCGTGGTTGTCTAAGAACCGTTCCAGTTCAACTTCTTCACCATCCTCGGCATCGGCTAACAAGCGGTGACTTACGTCAGGAAACTTGCCATTGGCCGAAGGAATAACCCCACCGTGGGGACAGTGTTTAGGGTGTTGTAAGTAGTCATCCAAGGCAGTTGCCAACCGATTGCTCGTTTGGTGCTCCAGAATTTCCGCTTCTGAGTGAACGTCCGCAAAATTGTAATTTAACTTGTCCACTAAGAATGTTTCCCATAGCCGGTGCTTACGTACTAATTCTGCCGCATATTTTTGGCCCTTCGCTGTCAATGAAATTCCGGCGTATGGTTCGTGGACAACGAGCCCCTCGTCGGCCAACTTGGAAATCATTTCGGTCACTGAACCAGCAGCAATTCCTAATCCTAATGAAATTTCCTTGTTGGAAACTTTCTTATGACTACCGCCGAGCTCAAAGATGATTTTCAAGTAATCTTCCTTCATTGGAGTCAATCTAGTTCACCTCTCAATAAATTTTTGGCCTTCGAACGGTCATAACACAATAACTCGATATTGAATATATTACGATTATAGCATAATATAAAAACGAGTAGTTTGGATTGCCTAACTTTTTCGTTAGCTACAATCACTAATTTTAGTACATTGCGATTAAAAATTGCAATCAATATGCAGAGGAGCATTCATTAATTATGAAAGAAAGAATCACGGGGCAACGCTTCCTAGCTGTTACCCTGCTAAATGTCTTAATCACGGTTGTTGAAATCATTGGGGGGCTAATTTCTGGTAGTTTGGCCCTTCTCTCCGATGCCTTCCATAACATGGGCGATTCATTTTCCATCATCCTGGGTTACTTTGCCCAGCAAATTGGTGGCCGGCCGGAAACCCGGAAAAGTACTTATGGCTACCGGCGGGCAGAGATTCTCTCAGCCCTGACCAACAGTCTCCTGCTGGTAATTATTGCCATCTTTTTGATTGGTGAAGCCATCCAGCGGCTGAGCCATCCCCAACACATTAACGGGACAATCATGATGATTGTCGCGGTCGTCGGGCTCGTTGCCAACTTCCTATCCGCCGCCCTCCTCCATTCGGGCAGTCACGATAACCTGAACGTCAAGGCAACCTACCTCCACGTTTTGAGCGACGCCCTTTCGTCAGTTGCTGTGATCATCGGGGGGATCATCCTGATCTTTGTCAACGTTCCGTGGCTGGACCCGCTCTTAACCATTGCGGTTGCCATTTACATTGCTTACGAATCGCTGCCAATTATCAACCAGACCATTCGGATCCTAATGCAGTCGTCACCCGACCTGGACTACGAGGCGATTGCCAAGGACCTGACAAGCATTGACGGCATCGACGCCGTCCACCACGTCCACGCCTGGATGATTGATGAGCACCACATTATCTTCTCTGCCCACCTCAACTGTGAGGATAAACCCCTCAGCCAGATTGAGCAGATCTACTCCCAAGTGGAGAAGGTTCTCCGTGAAAAATACGGGATCTGTCACATCACCCTCCAAGCAGAGTGTAGCCGCGGCAAGGGCGAAGAGCTCTTCAACACCGTCGCTGACGAACGCGAAATGATTAATGATCACGGAACAACAAATAAATAAATAGATAAAAAAGCCACTGACGTCAACCAAACGCCAGTGGCTTTTCGCATATAATAGCTAAATTTTAGAATAACTTACCGACACCGTAGTGGATGGTAATCGTAATCAAACCAATGATGATGTTCCGAATAACCGCAATCTTAACCAGGCCGTTACCGAGCTTTGAGCTGATGAACGCCGTTAAGGCACTCGTCAAGATAACCGCCAGAATAACGGCAATCCACTTGTAAGCTTCGGGAGCAAAGGTCATCGCCATCAGTGGGAAAAGGCCCCCAGCTGCGGCCGAGAACAAGGACGAGAAGGCAGCGTCCCAGGGGTTCAGGTAGTGTCCCAATTCGATATCATACTTGACCCGGACAACCGTTTCGAGCGGCTTCTTCTTTAGTAGGTCCCGGGCAATCGCCAGCGAAGTCTCCGGACTAACCCCCTTACCAACGTAGTACTTTTGAACGGCGGCCAGTTCGCCTTCAAAATCCGTCTTCAACAGCTCTTCTTCATGGGCAACCGCTGACTTTTCGGTATCCTTCTGGGTAGAAACGGAGGCATATTCCCCCGACGCCATTGAGAAGGCACAGGCAAGCAGGTCAGATAAACCGGCAATAAAGATTGTAAACCGGTCAGTCGTTGCGGCGGCCACGGAAACCAGGACCCCGACAACCGTCAAGATACCGTCGTTAGAACCTAAGACACCTGCACGGAGGGTATTCAGTTTTTCTTCCATTGTTTGTTTTTGACGTTTCTTTACGTTTTCCATCAAAACTCATCCCCCTTAACGTGCAAATAATTGACCAATTACAAACGTCACACCCATCGTAAGCAGACCGGCGGCCGCATTCCTGATCATTGACTTGACCCGGTTAGACTTACCCAAAACGGCCGCAAAGTAACCGGTGATAAGGAGGGCGATTAAAACCGCCACCATGGTAGCCAAGATCCGCACATGGGCGGGCGCCATCGTCACCGCAACCATCGGTAAGATCGATCCAGTTGGGAACGAAATGAACGACGCAATCGCGGCCGCGTACGGACTAGTAAAGTCCTGGGGATTAAAGCCGTAACGCTCTTGAACAGCCGTCCCGAGTGAATCCTTTTTCATCAGTTCGGTCGTTGCTTGGTGGGCCAGCTTGGGGTCAATATCTTGGGCCTCGTACTTCTTTTGGACATAGTTAAATTCTTGCTGGTACTGGTCCTCAAGCCGTTGCCGCTCACTAATCAGTGCCATCTTTTGTGAATCCTTTTGTGTGGATACGGAAACGTACTCCCCCATACACATGGAAATCATTCCCGCAAGGCTGCCGGAAAGTCCAGAAATCAAAATTGAATAGGCATTACTCGTCGCCGCAGCAACACCAATAACAATCCCGGCAACTGAAATAATGCCATCATTAGCCCCCATCACACTTGCACGGAGGACATTAACCTTCTGGGCCAATGACATCTTTTTCTTTGGCATATTTCTTCCTCCCTCACGCTAGTTTAGAATCATTATAACATAATGATTGCTATATTCAACCGTTTAATTAGATTGAATCCCTCTTAATTAGAATCATTAAAATTTATTATTAGATGTAAAAAGCGATAGCCCACAGTGGCTATCGCTTTTACAATCATAAGTTCTTACTTAGGTTTATTCGTAAGTTTGAACGGCAGTTGTCCGAATGACGAACACTGAAGTTCCGGCATGACGCGTCATGTAGGAAGCCTGGGACCCAACTGCCTTACGGTTGCCCCACTTACCAATTGAACCAATAATCAACAGGTCCGGTTGGAAGGCAGGAATAACGTGGTTACAAATCCGTTCGGCCGGACGTTCACCATGGTCGACAATTCCCGTGATCTTCTTCGGGTCAACACCATAATCAATGGCAGCTTGAACGTATTCGTTAACCCGCTTCTTTAATTCGGATTCGCTACTGTGAACGTAATCCTTATCGAGAATTTGGTAAACATTAATGTGGCCAGTCTCCAGAATAGAAACGATTCCTAATTCGGAACCATCCCGCTTGGCCTTGTCAACAGCGTATGAAAAGGCTGCCCGGGCGTCTGGTGCGTCGTCGACACCAACGAGGATCTTCTTGAACTTCTTTGGCTTAATTTCAAACATTAGTATTCCCCTCTCTAGGTTCTCTTAACAGCAAGCAGTATGCCAGCCCGCTATTAACTTCCAATAACTATGTTACTACTAATCTTTAATTTGTAAATAATTATTTTGGGTATCCTAAAACAAAAGTCAAAAAGAGAGGATTTAATCTTTCTTGAAACACTACTTTCTACCATTGCGATTATGGTGATCGCCCGCCCCCACAAAAGTGTTATTATTAATGGTAATTGAAGTGTATTTTTATTTACGAAAGGAACTGTGACCAAGATGAAGAAAGAGTTGTCTAGCTGTACGGCCATGCTCGTTGGTAAGAACGCCACAATCGATGGTTCAACGATTATCGCCCGTGATGAAGATGGTGAAGACGGGGTTAACCCCAAGACGTTCCGGGTTTTCCCTGCTAAGGATTACACCGGCGAGGAATACACATCTGCTTATAACGGCCTGAAAGTAACGATGAGTGGCAAGGGTTGCCGCTTCACCGCCACCCCAAATGGGGACCCCGCAATTGGCCGGTGGGATGAACAAGGAATTAACGAGTTTAACGTTGCAATGAGTTCAACGGAAACCGAAAACACGAACCCCCGCGTACTCGGCCACGACCCCCTCGTTAAGAACGGGGTTAACGAGGACTCAATGCTCTACCTCGTCTTACCATTCATCAAGTCTGCCCGTGAAGGTGTCAAGCGCCTGGGGAGCTTAATTGAAAAGTACGGAACCGGTGAAACCAACGGGATTGCCTTCTCAGACAAGGACGAAGTTTGGTACTTTGAAACTGCTGGTGGTCACCAGTGGGTTGCCCAACGGATCCCGGACGACTGCTACGCAATTGCCCCGAATAACATGTGCATCCAAGAAATTAGCTTCGACGACCCTGATAACTTCATGTATGCCAAGGGAATTGAGAAGTTCGTTGAAGACCACCACCTGAACCCATACCCTGGTAAGTTCAACTTCCGGAAGATCTTTGCTACGGAAAACGAAGCTGATGCTTACTACAACACCCCACGGACCTGGTACGGTCAAAAGCTGTTCAACCCATCCATTGAACAGGAACCAACTAGTCAGGACATGCCATTTATTCGGAAGCCAGAGAAGAAGATCGCGATTGAAGATGTCGAATACTTCCTTTCCTCCCACTACAATCAAACCCCATTTGACCCAATGGGGACCTACTCCAGTGGTACGCCTGACGAACAAAAGCGGTTCCGTTCCATTGCCTTAGACCGGAACCAAAGCTCATGTATCATGCAAATCCGGAATGACGTCCCGGCCGAGTATGCTGCAATCCAATGGATTAACTTTGGTTTCTACTGCTACAGCCCATACGTTCCATTCTTTACCAATATCAACGACACCCCTGCTAACTATGCTTACGCAACCCAGGATGTCCAACCGGAAAAGAGTGCCTACTGGATGTACAAGATGCTCGAGGTAATCGTTGAACCACGCTACCACGAATTCATCAACGAAGTGAACGCCTTCCGCGACGACGCCCAAAGTTACGGTGTCGGCCGGGTTGATAAAATCACCGCGGGTGCCAAGGGCAAACGTGGCGATGACCTGATCAACTACCTGACGCAAGCCAACATGGAAAGCGCTAAGCACATCACCGAAGAAGGTCACAAACTGACCACTAGTCTGGTTCGGCAAACATTGCTAAACTCCAAGTTCCAGTTCGAACGTGGTGACAACTTGTAAATTCAAAAGAAGTCAGCGCAAAAGCGAAATGCTTTACGCTGGCTTCTTTAATTTGCATCTAATTTAAATTTCCGGCTTCCTTCAATCAGCATCAAGGCTGAAGTGTAAACCATTACAAAAATCACCAGCCACATTATGAACGTCACGTTCAGGTGCTTGACAAAATGAATAGCAACAAACACTCCCAGGCAACCACAGACCGTGATTGAGATTGCCGGGGCCCGGGCATAGTCATCACGCTTGATAAACTCGTCAGCCGCGATTGGCATCACGGACGCACATGACGACATCATGATGGGAAAAGCAACTAACGGGCTCAGACCAAGGAGGTACACGAGGGCCATGCACGGTGCGTAGAGTCCGATACCGACATTCATCAGTGAGCCCAAGATAAAGTTAACGGCACAGGCAATGACTAATTTCCACCCGTACAGGCCCGTGGCAACATTGTGGGCCCCGAGCTTGGTGGTTACCCCCGTAGCAGAGAGAATCATCAAAACGGCTGTGACGGCCAATGCACACCCCACCGTCACCTGCACTTTCTTCTCATCGAAGCGGACCACGATTCGGGAACCGATAAAGGCCCCCAGCATTGCCGATAACATCATCGTCAACAGGGTTAGGCCACTGACCTTAACCATTTTGATGTAAGAAAGGGCCTCGGTCATCACCGGGATAGCACAGGCGGCATTCAATGTTCCCGGAAGTAGGCGGTCATTTTTTAGGGACTTAGTTAGCTTCAGTAGCATGGTGGTAGGCGCAAAGGAACCGATCCCCAATGTGTCAAAGAAGTTGGTCGTGAAGCCGATGGCCCCCGTGACGAACATGTTGCCGTCATTGATTCGCTTCCGGTTGACGAAGAGGTCATGACCGTAATTGTACACCTGGTAAAGTAAAAGGGCCCCTAAGATCAGCCGGGTCAGCAGTGTTGCATTCATTTTCTCTTTCTCCTCACGTCACAAATAAAAAAGCTTATGGCAAAAACTAATTCTACCATAAGCTTTTCTTTTTCGCTGAAAATTGTTAATCGTTTGCGTTCAGCCACCTAATTAGGACTCGCTCGTAGTCGTCGTGACGCTCCACAAACGACATGTGCCGGCAGTATTCGAAGAGCTGCCATTGGGAATGCGGAATACGGTCGGCCATCGCTTTGGCAATGTAAGGAGTGCAGAGGTCGTCGGTCCCACTAGTAATCAGCATCGGGGTCGTAAGCTTTTTAAGCTGGTCGAGGTAGTCATAATCCTTGAGGTTCCCCTCCGGATTATATTCATTAGGTCCCCACCCGGTCAGGTAGGCAACTGTTCCCGCCCGTTTTTTCCGTCGTAATGGTTCCGGATCGTCCGCCGTTGGTGCTGCGCTACAGTGCTGTTCCATAAACTTGGCATTGGCGCGCTGGTAATCCGGGGCAGAGTAGTCGCCACTCGCCTCCGCCCTGGCAATTGCCGCCTGTTCGGCCGGTGTCATAAATTTGATCAGGCGGTGCAACTCCTTGCCCCACATCCAGGAGGCCGGGAGGGTACTGGCTAAGATTCCCGATTTGACGCCTTGGGGAGCGTAGTCACAAAGGTAGATAATCTCTAGCATCCCACCCCATGACTGGCCTAGCAAGTGGACCTGGTCAAGACCTAAGTAGTCACGCAAAGTGATGAGTTCTTTTACCCAGGTTTCGCGATTGTAGAATTGATCGGCCTTGTCATCAGGCATTGAGGACTTTCCACAGCCAATCTGATCATACATGACCAACTGGCGGTGGTCCTTTTCTGCCAGGTCATCTAGGACCTCAAAGTAGTTATGGGTTGAACCCGGTCCACCATGAAGGAGGAGCAGGGGCGCCTTAGCACTCTTTTCGCCCACAATCCGGTAGTAAGTCCGGTATTTGCCAAAGGGCATGTATCCTTCTTGAACTCTAACCATTATTTCCCTCCTCAGGCTTAAACATTAACTAAGCGGGATAAGAGTCCCCGCATTGAGAACAGAACCAGGGCCCCGACAACGGCAAAGGCGCCAACAATTCCAAAGTACATTCCAGCGTTTGGAACACTGTAAAGCTTAACCAGCTGGGCATTGAAGGACTGAGCGGCAGCATCCCCTAAGAACCAGATACTCATCATCTGCGCAGCAAAGGCCTTCGGGGCCAGCTTGTTAGTCAGCGACAGGCCGGATGGTGACAGGAAGACTTCCCCAACTTCGATAATGGCCAGGCTCAAAATTAACCACCAGCCGGAAAACTTAACCCCGGCAGCGTGGGTATTGATTGGGATCAGGAGAACCAGGAACGAGAGCGCTGACGCCAACAGGCCGACTGTGAACTTCGTCGTCGATGATGGCTGGTGCTTGCCCAGCTTCGTCCAGGCGGCTGCCACGACTGGTGAATAGATCAAGACAAACAGGGCGTTGAAGCCGGTAAACTGACTGGGCTTGATGTGGAAGCCAAGCAAACGCAGGTCCGTCATCTGTTGGGCCACCAACGGGAAAATCGTCATTGTCTGCTCATAGATTGACCAGAACAGCACACTAGCAATGAAGATCACGATGTATGCCAAGACATTATGGCGGTCCTTACTGGTAATCTTCGGGCTGCGTAAAATATTGAAGAAGTACGCGGCCGGAAGTAAGATCCCGAGAATCGTGATGATAAAGATGATGTTGTTGATGTTGAGCAGGTGGGTTAACTGCATCCCTACCAGGACGATAACAACCAGGGCAACGACCCAGGAAACCTGCTTAATAACCTTCGCCTTCTCCTCCGGTTTGATGGGGTCACTAGGCTCCAGGCCATCCTTGGCCAGGTACTTTTTCTTCCCCATGCTGTACTGGATTAAACCAAAGATCATCCCAATTGTTGAGAGGGCAAAGCCAGCGTGGTAACTGTACGTTTGACCGACCCAGCCAACAATGAACGGTGCCAAAAGAGAACCCAGGTTGATCCCCATGTAGTAAATATTAAAACCAGCATCCCGCCGGGTATCATCCTTACTATACAGTCCCCCGATCATGTCGGAGATATTGGGCTTTAGGAAACCAGTCCCTAAGACAATGATGACAATTGAAACGTACAGGCCCACAAAGCGGAGCGGGAGCACCAGGATAAAGTTTCCTAAGGCAATTAATACCCCACCCCAAAAGACCGTCCGCTGGGCTCCCAGTAAACGATCACTGACAAAGCCACCGATGACACTCGACATGTAAATTAGGGCCCCATAAATGGCAACAATTGAGGTGGCAATCGGGGTATTCATCCCCAGACCACCCTTTTGGAAACTATCAATCAGGTAGAACAAAAGGATGGCGTGCATACTGTAGTAACTAAATCTTTCCCACATTTCAGTGAAAAATAGGGTCGATAGTCCATGTGGATGGCCAAAGAAGGCCGTATCCTCCGTCTTCTTCCCTCTTCTAATCATACTTGAGCATTCCTTTCAATAACATCCAATAACATTAAAGAGCTAGTCAATAATGCAAAAAATGTAGTTATATACTAATTATAGTCTTTCTTTATACATGGAGCAGTTTCATTTCAGGCCAAATGTCCCTTTGGAAAACGTTTTCAATATTTTGTTCAAAAAACGAAGCTGGGAAAAAAGCTTCAGAGTGCTCCGTATGGCTAGTATAGGACGATTGTTGGCACGGTACGGGCCAATGATTGTCCGTAACTAGACACTAGGAGCACGCTTTTTTTCCGCGATTACTGTGTAATATTCGGAGAACTAAAAGAGGCTGGTGAGAAAACAAGTTTTCTCCCAGCCTCGTTTGATTAATTAATAATGAATTTGAAAGTCGAAGTGCTGTTCATCGCCGGTTAACCGGGCAACGTGGCGGTTCATCACGTGACGCCGTTGGCCATACATCATCCAAACCGCAATAAGGATAAAGAAGGCCACTTCAATAAAGGTAGCGATCCAATCACTTAGGGTAAGCTTTCCCGACATGGTAGTGGCCCCCGATGAGGTAAAACTCGTCCAATCGAGCAGGCCATGCATCAGCATTGCCAGCCAAAGTTGACCAGTATAAACGTACACCACCGCAAAGAAAAGGCCAATGCCAGCCGCGGTAACTGCCTGAAACAGGGTGTTATCCCAGCTCTGGGCAAAGACGTTCGTCAGGTGGGCCAGGCCAAACAGGATACTGCTCGTGGCCAGGGCCAGGGGTAGACGATTTCGCCAACGCCGCCATGCATAGAAGAGTACCCCCAGGATGGCAAAGCGGAACAGGGTTTCTTCTGCCACCCCAGCCTCAACAGCGGTCAGGAAGTACCGCCAGCTGGACTTGGTGATGTCAATGTCCCCGCCAACGTTTAGGTAGGTGAAGGCCAAGTCAATTAGTACCAATCCAGCAAGAATCCACCAGTTAAAATCCCCTGACCACTGCGGCTTCAGCCCCGGCCAGGATAGCTTCCAGGCCCGCATTACCGTCGTGATCAACACAAAGTAAGCGACTGCCCCCACGGCCCCGCTGGCAAGCAGGAGGTACAGAAAATGGTTGTCAATTAAGGCATCCGGAAAAGCCGCTAGTGCGATAAAAACCACCTGAAAGGTTGAAACTGCAAAGATAAAGCGCTCAACACTCGTCTTCAGCTGCCCACCAATTACACTGGCAAACGGGGCAAACATTACTAAGTAGTATAAGATCATGAGGGAAACGACCCCCCGTGAAGGTAGTCGCAGGAGGGTAATAATTTCCCGGGTAATAACATCCCAAGCAACAACCTGAATAAGGGGTTGGGTTAAACCCTGGAGCCAACTATTCAGCCGTTTAACAATCTCTGGTAAGTTGGGTAATAACTCCACCGTCAAACCAATGGCTAAAATAATCACTGTCGGTAAGAGGTGTGTTACCACCATTTGACGGCCGAGTTCAAAGTTCCGGACCATCATCATCGCGAGGATCAGCAATGTGGCCCCAATTTGAACCCGATACCAGATTCGTAAATAATCTCTTCCGGTCATTTTGGTTTCTTCCTCTCTTAAATAACTTAAAATAATTGCTAGTATCGATAATACCAGAGTTTTTAAGCGGTTTTAAGTGGTCAACCTATAAAAATGCCAAAAATAGCTCCCGACGTCCGGTAATGATACCGACTGCCAGGAGCTATTCTCTACGCTAGACCGCCTAAGCCTTTACAGCTTCCTTCTTGTGGTGACCCTGCTTGGTATGGTGCTTTCCCTTCTCATTGTGTTGCTGGGAATGCTTTTCGTTATTTTTCTTATTGTTATTGTGGTGGCTACCGTGGTTAGGGTGACGGTAGTGGTGGTTTTCTGCCCGGTTGTTCCCGTTCAGAATCGTGATCATCGGAATGATCACCGGCCGCCGTCCGGTCCGTTCAAAGAGCAGCTTCTGCAACCGGCTAACGATTGTCCGGTTAAGGGCCCGTTGGTCAACATGCTTATGGTTCTTAAAGGTGTTGAGGATGGCCCAGAAGACTTCGTGGTTAGCAGCCTTGATCAATTCCTGAGATTCGTGCATATAAACGAATCCCCGGGAAACAATGTCCGGACCCGCAACAATCTGGTAGTCCTTTAAGTCAACAACCGCGATTGCCGTGACCACCCCTTCTTCGGAGAGCAGGCGCCGTTCACGAATCTCTGGGTTACCAACCGTGTCACCGGCGTCACGACCGTCAATGTAGACATCGCTGACACTGTCAATGTGGTCAGCCAACCGGCAGCTATCCTTGGTCAGGGCCAGGACATCACCGTTTGCCAGGATGAAGGTATTTTCCTTCGGTACCCCGGTCATTTCCGCCAGCTTGGTGTGGATCTTCTGCATCCGGTATTCACCATGGACAGGCGCGAAGAACTTCGGCTTCATCAAACGGAGCATAAACTCTTCATCAATTTGGCCACCGTGACCAGAGGTGTGGATATTGTTGACATAACCGTGGACAACGTTCGCACCGTCTTCTTCCAGCTTGTTAATCAGGGTGTTAACGCTGGTGGTGTTCCCCGGAATTGGGTTACTGGAAAAGACCACCGTGTCCCCCGGCTGGATACTGATTTGCCGGTGGGTCCCGTTAGCAATCCGGCTCAGTGCTGCCATTGGTTCACCCTGGGATCCGGTACACATAATCAGGACCTTCTCCGGTGGATAGTTATTAATCCCGTTCTGGTCAATCAGGGAGTCCTCAGGAATGTTGAGGTAGCCGAGTTCCTGACCAGCCGCAATGGCATTTTCCATGCTCCGCCCGAAGACGGCAATCTTCCGGCCCTGGGCGATGGCCGCATCCGACGCTTCCCGCAGCCGGTAAACGTTTGAGGCAAACGAGGCGAAGATAATCCGGCCCTTGATTCGTTCAAAGATTCTCCGGATGTGGATATCAACCCACCGTTCCGACTTGGTGAACTGGGGACGTTCGGCGTTCGTACTATCAGAGGTCAACAGAAGGACCCCTTCGTCACCAAGCTTAGCCATCTGCTGAAGGTTAGGACCCGGCAAGTGGCCAACCGGGGTCAGGTCAAACTTAAAGTCCCCAGTTTGGATGATTGTTCCCTGGGGAGTGTGAACCGCAACCCCGAGGGTGTCCGGAATTGAGTGGGTCGTCCGGAAGAAGCTGACCCAAAGCTTCTTAAAATGCACTTCATCGAACTCGTTGATCTCATGAAGTTCTGCACTCCGTAAGAGGTGCTTTTCGTCCAGCTTCCCCTTAATCAGTGACATTGCAAATGGGCCGGCGTAGATTGGCACATTTACCTTTTGCAGGAAGAACGGAAGTCCCCCAATGTGGTCTTCGTGACCGTGGGTAATGAAAATTCCCTTGATCTTATCCTTGTTTTCAATCAGGTAGTCGTAGTTTTGGATAACGTAGTCGACCCCTAACAGCTCATCTTCTGGGAAAAGGACCCCACAGTCAATGATGATAATTTCGTCTTGGAACTGAACACAGTACATGTTCTTACCAATTTCGCCAAGGCCACCCATGGCGTAAAAGGCAACTTCATTATTCTTAATTTTTAATTTTGCCATAATACCTTCCTTTACTAGATTTACTTAGATTAACAAAACAACCGTCATAACGGAAAAGTAAGTAAGCTAAAAGAGCCGCTTTGTTGGTACAAGGTCGGCAATAATTATTCAGCTGTTTACTATCATTTAAAATCCGTACATAAAACTATTGTTATTTTACCACACCTAGTTATAGTAATTCAAAAAAAGCACTACCTGTTCAGGGTGAACAGGCAGTGCCTTAAGCAGTTCTATTCAATTATGCGAAGACCCGCCGAATACCAGCGATCACGTTCCGTTGACCGTTGACGATTGGCTGAACCATAACACATGGTGGCCAACTTTCAATAACCCTATTCGGGTCAATCAAGATGGCGACGTGCCAAATTGTCCGGGTGCCCGGAGCGTAGTAGAATACCAGGTCCCCACGTTGACGGTTGTTCCAGCCAACGTTCATAAAGTGGGGGTCGGCGAAGAGTTGTTGTGAGTTCCACTCGTTACCTGGGTAACCGTGGTGGGTGGAGCTAGCCGAAGTTGGGTTAATACCACCGGCGTACAGAGCCTGCATAACCAGACCAGAGCAGTCAACCCCGTAAGCCGGCATTGATGAACAACCGGCCCACCATGGCTTGCCCATGTACTGGTAGGCAGCACCAATCATGGCATCAATCCGTTGTTGCCGGGTAGCTGCTGGGTTAGTGAGGGTTGGGGAAACGTAACTATCAATCCCGTACCACAGGTCAGCAGAGTAGCCAAGGGCCTTCCAGGTGTTCAGGTCAACCCAACCAGTGGCCGGTAAACCGTGACTACGCTGGAAGTTAGCAATGGCGTAACCGTCACCATAAGTGTATTGGTTATGGATATTAGCGTCACCAAGCTTGCTCTTGATCAGGTAAGTCTTAACCCCTTCGTAGCCGGGGCCGATGTTGTGACCGACTTCGGCTGGGTTAGCTTTAATCTGGGTGTAGTTGATCTGGTACATCCAGCCAGGGTTTTGGTAAACGTTCAGAAGGCGGTTGCCAATGTAATTTTGACTGTACAAACCTTCACCGTCGGCTTGGTTACTGTACCGGCTGATGATTTGGAAGGCGTCGTGAACGTCCGCCGGGTTAATGGTAAAGCTCGTGCTGAAACGAGCCCGGTTAGACCCGAGGATATTCCCGTAGGCGTTTTGAATGTCCGGACTAGCAACGTTGGTAACTTCTTTTCTGTTGACAATTTCTTTCCCCTTTGTCCAGTCAAAAAGGAGGATGAAGTGGTGCTTGTAAGCGTTGGCGTAGTCGTCTGCGTGCCAACCAGAAACGTTAATCGTCGTGCCGTTTTGGCTGAAGTTATCCAACCAGGCCTGGTTACCGTTCAGGTTGATCTGGTTACCAAACCAGATGTCACTGCGGTCACCCTCACCGTTGTTCTTGTCATTGCTGTAACGACTAATGACAACGAAGCGGTGCCCGACCATTGCCGGCGTAACGTTGAAGGTTGCACTGAAACGACACTGGTCAGCATTGCTGATGTTGCCATAACCGTTTGCGGCCACGTCGTTACTTGCCGTGACGTTGACCTTTTGCCGACCAACTTCCCGGTTAGCGGTTTGGTCAAAGAGGATCAGGAAGTGGTTAGTGTCGAGGGTCGAACGCCCGTCGGCATGCCAACCAGAAACAACGACCCGGTTGTTAGCCCCGTCAACATAGAAGTTATCGAGGTAGCCGGCCTTGTTGTTATTCAGCCGGACAACATTATTGAACCAGTAGTCAGAATAGCCACCCTGCTTATTAACATCCTGTGGATCACTGTAACGGCTAATCAAAACTAACTCGTCATTGTTGAGCATGCTTGGGTTGATTGCAAAGCTGGCCGTAAAGCGGGCCTTGTTGGCGTTAGCAATCCGTGGGTAAACCTTGGCAACATCGTCACTAGCGACGTTCTTAACGACTTGACGGGCAATTTCATGGTTCTTGGTGCGGTCGAACAGGATCAGGTAGTGGGTACCTTCCTTGGCGCTAGCGTCGTCCGCGTGCCAGCCGGCAACCGTGATTTGGTTACCCGTGGCCTTAAACTGGTCAAGCCAGCCACTCTTGGTCTGAACCTTTGGGAACCAGAAGTCGGCACCGCCGTTTGGTTCACCATTCTTATCGTTGGTGTAACGAGAAACCAGTTGCAGGGTGTCCGTGTTGAACAGCCGACTTTCTGGGACCTTGACTGAGAAACCACCCTTAGCAGCGATTGGGGCGTTAGGGTAAACCTTTTGAACGTCCGGGCGGTCCTGCTCGTTAACCGTTGTCCGGTATAACTCGTGGTTATTACCGTCCAGGACGATTACAAAGTGGTTCATCCCCTGGTGGTACTGGTTAGTTGCGTGCCAACCAGTGAAGACAACGTTGTTTTGACCGTCACTAGCCGCACCATCAAGGCAACCATTGTTTACCGGTGTCCGGTAGTCGACATTGCTTTGGGCCGTGTTCTGCTGGTTAGTGGCGTTGGTCGTAGTGGTGTTCGTTGCCGTGGCTGCTGCCTGGTCGGTCTGAACAGTGGCCGTCGTCTGTGGTTCAGCAACCGGTGTCGTCGTATCAGCGTGACCAGTCGTTGTGGCGGCCGTCAGTGCAACACCAGTGGCGAGGACAGCAATTGCCATCGTACACCAGTTTTTACCGGCTTTGAACAGTTTGAAATGCTTTTTTTCTTCCATATATTTACTCCCCCGACATTGCGAATAATTAGGGACAAGATTAGGACAGGCCCAATCATATTTCCCGTAACGGCTTTAGTTTACTCGCTTTTCGGCCATAAAAAAAGTAGCGGGTGGGGAAAATTGCAGTTTTCCCCACCCTTTTTTCAGTTTTTAATTGGGCAGATTGTAAAATTTAAGTTGAACATTTTAGTGGACAGAAAAACCCATAAAGG
>CAJMLF010000023.1 GCA_905214235.1 uncultured bacterium
GTTTTTGCATTTACCACCAATTAGGTGGCTAACTTCATTCTATAATCCACCAAAAACGACCAGAACGATTTCTGGCCGTTTTTTTGTAGGAGTGAAGTGAGTCACTGTGATTTTTAAATAGTGAATAAAGACCAGAATAAATATTTTTTCAAAAAATTTTTTAAAAGCAAATCCGGACAATCATAGAATATTTTAGCCAAACGATAGGGAAGAATACAAAGGCAATGTTACGGTAAAATCGGTATATTATTTTTTATATCCGGGTAATTTTAGGAAAAAAGCGGAACTTTGCCATCATTCTCCCTAAAGAAGTGTGATTTATAAATAGTGAACTTGATGTAAATATAAGACATTTCTGTTCGTATTTTGCCATAGTAGGTAGTGAAAAGTAAGTCGACATGTGATAAAGTATTCACTGACATTGAAAGGGAGAGAAGGATGTAAAAGTGAAACATTATCGATTCGGCCGTCTTAGTATGGGATGGCAAATTATGATTGGTTTAGTTTTGGGGATTATCTGTGGAGTGATTTTCTACCAGAACAATAGTGCCATCACCGTGATGCAAAGTCTGGGGACAATCTTTATCCGCCTGATCCAAATGATCGTTATGCCGATTGTTGTCTCCTGCTTAACCGTTGGGATTGCTAACATTGGTGATATCAAGAAGCTGGGGCGGATTGGGGCCAAGACCTTGATCTACTTTGAAATCTTGACGACGATTGCCCTGCTTCTTGGTATCGGGATGGCCAACTTGACCCACCCGGGGACCTTTATCAACATTCATGACCTTCACGCAACGGACATCTCGCAATACATGTCAACCGCCAAGCACGCGGCTCACGACAGCGGGTTCTGGCCACTGATCCTGTCGATTATTCCTACGAACATCTTCAAGTCGATGTCCGATGGTGACATGATGCCGGTGATCTTATTCTCCGTCCTGTTTGGGCTGGGAATTGCTGCCGTTGGTGAAAAGGCGAAGATCTTGATTGACGTCTTAAACGGTGTGTCTGAGGTAATGTTCAAGGTCACAAACTGGGTTATGAAGTTCGCCCCAATCGGTGTCTTCGGCCTGATTGGAATGACCATCGCGGAAATGGGGCTGGACGCGCTGCTTCCGCTTGGCTACTTTATCCTGATCGCTTACGTCACGATGCTGATTTTTATCATTGTTATCCTCGGCATTACCGCCCACATCTTCCACCTGCGTTACTGGAAGACAATGCGGGTTATCTGGGATGAAATCGTGTTGGCATTTACGACCGCTAGTTCAGAGGTTACCCTGCCACGGCTGATGAAGAAGACCCAAGAGATGGGGGTTGAAAAGGGGATTACTTCCTTTGTTATCCCAACTGGCTACACCTTCAACCTTGATGGTTCTGCCATCTACCAGTCCCTGGCAGCTATCTTCTTGGCCCAGGCTTATGGCCTGCACCTGTCCCTTGCCCACCAGATCACCCTGCTGATTGTGTTAATGATTACCAGTAAGGGGATGGCGGGTGTGCCGGGAGCATCCTTCGTTGTCCTGCTTGCCAGTGTTTCGACCATTGGGGTACCGATGGCGGGCCTGACCTTTATCGCCGGGATTGACCGGTTCGTCGACATGGGCCGGACGGCCGTTAACGTTGTCGGTAACTCAATCGCGACCCTGGTTATCGGTGAATCGGAGAAATCATTAGACCGTGACCAGTACAACAAGTTTATTGATAACTACGGAAAAAATAAGCAATAATTGTTAATAAAAAAGCCGGGACGGAAATTACTTCGTCCCGGTTTTTATGTGCCTTCATTCATTTAATTCATCATCATTGTCTTCTTCGTTTGCCAGGTGAATTCCCCGGTGGTTGACGCTAGTGCTAAAGACAATCTGGGTACTAGTTTTTCCAAAGCGCTGTTGGATGGTGTTGATGAAATCGTCCAAGTTAGTGGTTGAGGGAAAGACAACCTCCATGATTTCGGAATAATCGCCCGTTACGCAGTTGCATTCGACAACGTTGGGCACGCTTTGCACGAAGGGGTAGAACTCCTTCTTTTGCCGTGGTTCCAGCTGGACCTGGATAAAGGCCCGGACGTGGAAACCAATCTTTTCCATGTTGATGGAAGAGTGGTAACCGTTGATCACTCCCGCCTTTTCCAGCTTGGTAATACGGGCAGCGATTGCGGGCGAGGAAATGAAACACTTCTTAGAGAGTTCCTTCAATGACACCCGGGCGTTCTCTTGCAATGAGTTAATAATTTTGCGGTCGATTTTATCCATAAAGTTCCCAGCCTCATTTCTCCATGATTAAAATAATAATGTTATTATTCTCATATTAGCTTAATGTATTGATTGAATTGTAGGTGATTTAGCCGTGAATGTCAATTGTGAAAAAATACGCTAGATCGCGTGAATCCTTACTTATCCTGGTAATTTAATGGTACAATAGTTACATAGGAAAAAAGCTGCATTGGAGGCTTAGAGATATGGATCAAGAATACCAAAATATCTTAGTACCAGTCGATGGTTCTAAGGAAGCAGAATTAGCACTGGAACGGGCAATCTTTGTTGCTAAGCGTAACGGTGCCCACGTTGATGTATTGAACGTTATTGACACCCGGGCAATGGCATACAACTTTGCCGGGATGTCTGATGGCAGTATCGCTTACCAATTGGTTGATAAGTCAAAAGAATACCTGACCAAGCTGTTAAAGGAAGCAAAGGAAAAGAACGAATTTGACAACATGGATATCCACATTCGTCTGGGTAACCCGAAGACAATCATTTCCTTTGACTTCATTCATGACCACCACAACGACATGATCATGATTGGGGCTAGTGGCCTTTCACGGATGCAACGAGCAGTGATGGGATCCGTTACCTCCTATGTAAAGCGGAACGCCCCTGTGGACGTCCTGGTTGTCCGGACGGCCGTTGATAAAGCTTAATATAAGCAATCTAAAACGGGTTCTTGCGTCACCAACTTTGGCGCGGGAACCTGTTTTTGAAAACGGGCAAGGAACCACGTTCTTTTAAGGATGTGATGAATTGCCCATTTTTTAAATCTTTTAATCGAACACATGTTTTAGGATATGATATAATGTACTTACCAGAGAGTGGTGTTCAGGTATTAATTAGCTTTGTTGACTGGCCAATGATGAAAGATTGTGGTGAAAATGGCGCAAGTTATAAAGGGGATTAAACTTCGTCTATATCCCAATGCCCAGCAAAGGGAACAATTGTGGCAGATGTTTGGTAATGATCGCTTCGTTTGGAACCAAATGTTGGCGATGGCCAAGGAACGGTATCAAAATAATCCCGGTAGTCACTTCGTCAATGAATACGGAATGAATTATCTACTGAAGAGACTCAAGCAAGAATACCCATTTCTTAGGGCGAGTGACTCAACTAGTTTTCTAGTGGTTAATCACAACCTCGCCCAAGCCTTTAAGATGTTATTTAAACGCCAAGGTGGTTACCCACGTTTTAAATCGCGTCGCGCTATTCGGCAAGCTTATACGGGGCGGTCAGTTTGTCGAGTGCTTGCTAAACGGCGGGTCAAGTTGCCTAAGCTGGGCAGTATTCGGACTAGTAAAACAACATTGTTAGCTAATAGCAAGATTAAGTGCTATACGGTTTGCCTTGAGCCAACTGGCCACTACTATCTGTCATTACAAGTGGCGATTGAAGCTCCCGAACACTTAAGGAGGACGAGAAAAGTAGTCGGTATCGACGTTGGAGTCGCTAGTCTAGCCATTAGTTCTGATGGGATTAAGTACGGAAACTTTAATGCTAAATGGGCGGAAAAGCAAGCAACCAGGTGGCAAAGTAAGTATGCCAAACGGAAACATCAGGCGACAGCTGCTGTCTGTCAATGGAACCATAATCACAAAACCTTCAAGAAAGAACTGGGTGATTACCAAAACTGGCAACGAGCACAGCAACAAAAGGCCCGGTATCAGGCTAAGATAGCGAACCAGCGTAAAGATTACTTGCATAAGCTAACAACGACTTTAGTTAAGCAATACGACGTAATCGTCATTGAAGATTTGAAAGCCAAAAACCTTCAGAAAAATCATTGCCTAGCTAAAGCGATTGCGAATGCCAGTTGGTATCAGTTCCGGACCATGTTGGCATATAAATGTGCCTGGTATGGTAAGAAATTAGTAACTGTTAAACCGAACTATACCAGTCAAATTTGTAGCCACTGTGGTTACCATAGCGGACCAAAGCCGTTACAAATTCGTGAATGGACTTGCCAAAACTGTGGTGCCCATCACGACCGCGATATTAATGCGGCAGTTAATATCTTGCATCAAGGATTAAAAGCTATTGGCTAGGGACTAGCCATGGTAAAAGAGTGGAGTTCTGTAAGTTAGGTATCCTGAATACAGGCGTAACATCCTAAATACTACTCCGTGTTCCCAGAAGCGCGGTCATTAATGGCCGAGTAGTTCACGTGTTTTATGATAAAATAAGAGGCTCAAGAAAGATTACCGATTGATGGGAAATGAGATTATGACCAAACACGGGCTGAGAACCCTCTTTTTAGTCTTATGCATTAGCGTAGGGTGTTTTTTGCAGCCGACAATGGCCCAGGCCCAGATGGCAACCCCAGCACAAAGGGCAGCGGTGCAACGACTTCTTAGGAGAAAACACGTCAATGGCCTGGCCCTCATAAATGGCCCCGGCGACCGTCCGGAAGTGGTTAGTAACCAGGTAACAAAGGATTCCCGCCAGGTGGTCCGGGCAAATCGCCTGATTCTAATTGCCTCCTTTCAGAAGTTGATGACAGGAGTGGCGATTAACCAATTAGTCCTTTCCGGGAAATTAACGCTGAGCACGCCGCTAAGCGCTTTTTACCCGCGGGTGGCCAATGGCTCACAGATTACAATAGAACGGCTGATGATGCACACCAGCGGCTTCCGCAACGTTTCTAGTAAGCTAGCGGCACCGTTAAAAGACGAAGGGGCCCAGCGCCGGTATACGTTAAAGCATTACCGGTCGACAGGGAAGTTTAGCTGGTGCTACTCCGACGTGGACTTTAGCTTTTTAGCAGCCATTATTTACCGAACGACCCGGCACTCGTACCAGGACTACCTGGCGGACCAGGTTTTAGGGCCCCGGGGAGTACGGGTGAAGTTCGCTAACCAGCTTAAGAATGGCCACCGGGTGACTCAGGTTATGGGAAGAAAGCAGGGGTGGTCAGCCTTACAAAGGCGCATGTCAACGGAGCTGGGGGCCGGTGATATCCTGTGTACCCCGGTAGCCTACTGGCACTTCTTGTACCGGGGTGTGCTTGATAACCCCACGATGCTGGCCCAGTTTACTAACCGGCAGGCAGCGGGGGAAACCTACTATGGTGGTGCCTACATCGAGGCCCCGTACCTCCACGCCAATGGTTACCTGAGCGGGTATTCATGCACCTTTTACAGTAACTGGGAAAGCCGGCAGACGGTGATGCTCTTCGCTAATAACCTTTCCTACCATGAACTGCGGACGGTCAACAGTCAGCTGGTTCATGCTTACTTTGGTGACCACCGGACAGAACAAAAGCAGATCAACGCCCAGTAACGTTTCAAAATAATAAGGGCCCGACTGGTGAGGAGTTCCTCACTAGCCGGGCCTTTATTAATTAAAATCGGTTAGTCTTTCTTCGTAACCTTCATAATGTTGTCCTTGTCGGTGACCTTGTCGCCAGCCTTGGCTAACATTTCGAAGTCGAAGTTTTCACTATTAGTGACGGTAACGATAACCGTGTCATCAAGTCCCGCCTTCTTAATAGTTGGGTCCCAGAATTCCATGAGTTCTTGACCCTTGTCGACGTGTTGACCCTTAGTGAAGTAGGTTACGAAACCAGTACCATGTAACTTCACAGTATCAACACCAATGTGAATCAGGAGGGCAATTCCGTTGTCGGAAACCAACCCAACCGCGTGACGAGTCGAGAAGGTTGCCCGAACGGTACCAGCAAATGGTGCGTAAACCTTACCGTCAGCTGGCTTAATAGCAAACCCTTGACCCATCTTGCCTTCAGCAAAGGCTGGGTCACTGACGTCCTTGAGGTTAACAACTTCACCAGCAACTGGAGCTGGGATGTTAGTAACACCAGCTTGTGGTTGTGGAGCAGCTTCTTCAGCAGCGGCGTTTTGGTCGTTGCCTTCTTCACCAAGGTGCTTACCCCAAGTTTGTTCCAACTTAGCCACGATCTTGGCGTGGGACTTTTCATCCAACTTAACCTTGAGGGCGAAGATAATGATACCAACAACAATTAAGGCAATTGGAATTAAGAACATGTAAATCTTGAAGACGCTAACGCCGTGAGCAGTAACAGTAGCGGCAGTAGCACCACCGGTCATCCCGGCAGCAACGGTAGCGGCACCAACAACACCGTTGGCAACGGCACCACCGAACTTATCAAGCAGTGGCCGAATTGACAGGGTCAACGATTCGTCACGGTGACCAAGCTTCAATTGACCATATTCAACAGAGTCGGTAATCGTCATCAGAACAACCAGGAAGATAATTGGTTGTGGGATGAAGAATAATTCGGCACCGAGCAGAACCAGTGCTAATGACTTGCCGGCAAAGGAGAAGATCAAGGCACCGATAACTTCAATGGTAGCAGCACCATAGAAGAGCTTGTGACGACCAACCTTACCTGAGAAGAGTGGGAAGGCGAAGACGGAGATAACCCCGACAACCGTGTTCAGACCACCCAGGATTGAGAAGGCCTTTGAGTTACCTAAAATGTAAGTGAAGTAGTAAAGTTCAAAACTGTTCAACAGGGTTTGACCAGTAGTGAAGAACAGGTAGGACATCGCAATTGCCAGCAATTGATCGTTCTTGATCAGGATGTGCAGGATATCCTTTAACTTAGTTTGTTCCTTGTTTTCACGAAGCAGTGACTTTTGTTCGTGGGTAAACATCCCCACACCGATCGCGGTGATTGCCGAAATAGCGGCAACGATGACGGCGAAGATGAACCAACCACGGTCATCACCGGTTCCACCGTTTTGGTTGATGGAGAAGAACAGAACCATTGGCATGATAACAAAACCGATGATCTGCCCACCGATGGTTGAACCAACCCGGGCGAAGGTAGCAATCTTGTCACGTTCGTGTGAATCGAATGACATGGCTGGAACCATGGACCAGAAACCAACATCATTGAAGGAATAGAAGACATCCATGATGATGTAGATGATAGCAAAGACAATCAGGTACATGATCGGGTTAGAAACGTTCAGACCGCCAAGTGGGGTGAACAGTGCAGCCAAGAGGACGGCAGAAATAACACCACCGCCAACAACCCATGGCTTGAACTTCCCCCATTTGGTGTTGGTCCGGTCAATGGCGTTACCAATCAGTGGGTCGATCAGTAATTCCACGATCCGGAGAATCATGATGATCATCGTAACGTATCCGACCATCCGGTTATCAAAGGACTTGTTACCGGACGTAAACAGGTGACCGGTAACGTACATCATAAAGTAAGTAGAAAGTAATGCAAAGAAGGCATCATGCCCGAACGCACCGAGTGAGTATGCGAGGCGCGAACGAACTTTATGTGGCTCTTGCTTATCCATTATTGACTCCCCTTTTCTACGTAAAAATAAATAATAGCTTACAGCCATTATGTTAAGCGCTTTCACTAAATATGTCAATATCTTTTTAGTAAACTTTTACGATTAAAATTATTGCTAGCTGTGGCCTGTGACCGGGGGTGGGCACGGAGGAAAGGTTGTGAAATGGCGTTCAAGGCATCATGTAAAGGTGGGGACAAGGCCGAGGTAAAGTTTTATCCTTAAGCAATACAAAAAGGGGACCGGAAATATTCCGGTCCCCTCATGGGATTTATTAGTAATAATTTTATTGTTCTTCGTACCAAGTGTAGTGGTAGTTACCTGGGCGGTCAACACGTTCATAAGTGTGAGCACCGAAGTAGTCACGTTGTGCTTGGAGCAGGTTAGCAGGAACAACTTCTGCACGGTAGGAGTCGTAGTAGCTAATTGCGGCACTAAGAGCAGGAACAGGGATACCAGCCTTAACAGCAAGGGCAACGATGTCCCGGATAGCCTTTTGGTACTTCTTGGCGATGTCCTTGAAGTAGTCGTCAAGAAGTAGGTTCTTCAGGTCAGGGTTCTTGTCGAAGGCGTCGGTGATGTTTTGCAGGAATTGTGCACGAATGATGCAACCGGCACGCCAAATTTGTGCTAATTCACCCATCTTCAGGTTCCAGTTGTAACGTTCGGAGTCAATCCGCATTTGTTCGAATCCTTGTGCGTAAGACATAACCTTACCGAAGTAGAGGGCTTCACGAACCTTTTCAATCAGTTCCTTCTTGTCATCAACAGAGATGGATTCAGTTACTTCAGGCAGAACCTTGCTTGCGGCAACCCGTTCGTCCTTCATCATGGAGATGTAACGAGCGTAAACGGCTTCGGTGATAACAGATTGTGGAGCGCCACCTTCAAGGGCAGTTTCGGAACTCCACTTACCAGTACCCTTGTTGGCACCACGGTCAAGAATCATGTCAACGATTGGCTTGTTCTTGTCGTCACCCAGGTCATCCTTACGAGTAAGGATGTCAGCAGTGATGTCAACTAGGTAACTGGATAATTCACCCTTGTTCCATTCAGCGAAGGTCTTGGCAATGTCGTCAACAGGCATCTTCAGGACATTCCGCATGATGTTGTAACTTTCGTCAATTAATTCTTCGTCACCATATTCGATTCCGTTGTGAACCATCTTGACATAGTGACCAGCACCGTTAGGGCCGATGTAAGCAACACATGGCTTGCCATCTTCTTCAGCCTTAGCAGCGATTTGGGTCAAAATAGGAGCAACTAAGTCGTAAGCTTCCTTTTGGCCACCTGGCATCAGGGCAGGACCGTGAAGGGCACCCAGTTCACCACCGGAAACACCCATGCCGATGAAGTTGATACCAGAACGGTCCAACTTAGCGTTCCGCGCCATGGTGTCGTGGAAGTTAGTGTTCCCACCATCGATCAGAACGTCACCCTTGTCAAGCAGAGGGAGTAATTCGTCAATAACAGCATCAGTTGGCTTACCAGCCTTAACCATCAGCAGAATCCGCCGTGGCTTTTCAAGGGAGTCAACGAAGTCCTTAATTGTGTAACTAGGTACAAGCTTCTTGTCGCTGTGGTCCTTCATCATTTCGTCAGTCCGGTTACGGTGACGGTTGTAGACACCAACAGTGAAGCCCCGACTTTCAATGTTTAATGCAAGGTTTTTACCCATAACAGCTAAACCGACAACACCGATTTGTGCTTTATTCTCTGACATTAAAGTCACTCTCCTCTTAAAGAAAAACATGTAATTATTTTCACAATGTTCATTATAACAAAAAAATTTTACAGTGCAACCGATATCCCATAACAAAAAAACGTTTTAAGAATTTTCTTAAAACGTTTTTGAGCGTATTAGTGGTTTAAACGGTAAACCCATTGACGACCATCACGGGCAAGCAGTTCATCAGAAGCTGCCGGGCCCATTGAGCCTGGTACGTAGTTAGGGAATTGCGGCTTTTCAATGTCCCAAAGCTTGCGAATTACGTCAACGAACTTCCATGCGTAGGCAATTTCAGCCCATGATGCAAAGTTGGTGTGGTTACCTTCCAGAGCATCGTGGAAGAGACGTTCGTATGGTTCTGGGGATTCCTTCTTGTCAGTGTCGCTTTGCAGGTACTTCAGGTCGACTGGTTGAGTCGTGAAGCCTTGGCCGGCGCGCTTAGCGTTTAATTGCATAGCAAAACCAGACTTAGGTTCAACAAAGATTGTCAAAACGTTGGAGTTCAGAGTTTGGTCGCTTTCGTGACGAGGGTCAGCGAAGATATCGATCAATGGCTTCTTGAAGACAACGTCAATCCGGGTGAACTTGTCGGCTAACTTCTTACCAGTCCGAACGTAGAATGGCACACCAGACCAGCGGTAGTTATCAAACATTAACTTGGCAGCAACGAAAGTTTCGGTACCAGAGTCAGGGTCAACACCATCAGCGTCACGGTATGCTTCAGTACCGTCTCCAGCATCGTATTGGCCACGAACAAAGTTAGCAGCGGCTTCGGATGGGGTGTAGACACGAAGACTCCGCAATGCCTTGATCTTTTCAACCCGGACATCAGTATCAGTGAATGAAACTGGTTGTTCCATTGCCAGTTGAGCAACGATTTGCATAATGTGGTTTTGAACCATGTCACGAAGGGCACCGGAATTGTCGTAGTAACCGGCACGTTCTTCGACACCCAGCTTTTCACTCAGGGTAACCTGGATGTTGTCAATGTAACGGTTGTTCCACAGAGATTCGATGATGGTGTTACCAAAGCGCAGTGCTTGGATGTTTTGAACCATTTCCTTACCCAGGTAGTGGTCGATCCGGAAGATTTGGTTTTCATCGAAGGTCTTGGACAGTTCGTCGTTCAGCTTCTTAGCTGAGTCGAAGTCACGACCGAATGGCTTTTCGATAACCAGGCGGTTGAAGCCGTCGTCAGAGAGCAGGTCTTGCTTCTTCAGGTTCATGGCGATGGTACCAAAGAATTGGGGAGCCATGGACATGTAGAATAAGCGGTTGCCTTCTGTGCCGAACTGCTTGTCCAGTTCTTCAATCCGCTTCTTTAAAATTGTGTAGTGTTCAGGCTTAGTAACGTCATGTGACTTGTAGAAGAAGTGCTTGGAGAAGTCAGCAGCTTCGCCCTTGCGAGTTTCTTCAACATCCTTGATTGAGTCCCGAACAACTTGTTGGAATTCTTCGTCAGTGTAAGGGTGACGAGAAGTTCCGAGCAGTGCAAAGTGGTCTTGCAGGTAGCCCTTTTGGTAGAGCTTGAAGAGGGCGGTGTACAGCTTCCGCTTAGCAAGGTCACCAGTTGCACCAAATAATGTAATAACAGCTTTATTTTCTGTAGCCAAAATGTTCACTCCTTCTGAAATTACAGAAATTCTATCACCTGTACAATTATATACTCTCAAACGCTTATCTGCACGGCAAAAGGAACCGGTTTCTGGGCAGTAGTAAAATGGCCCACCGGTGGGAAACAGCGCTGTCAATAAGGTTGGCCGGGTACCGGTCGGTAAATGGTCTAGAGCAAAAAGTTTTTTTGCTGGAAACACCTTTACTGACACTGATTAACACAAAATTCCATCTTGTATATATATCAAAAATGGTATATAAATAATATATCGAATTTGATATATTGGAGGAAACGAAGATGAACTACTGGCTGCTCCTGGTAACTTTTGTTGCCGTTAACCTAGATTTCTTTATTATTATGCTGTTCTTGCTCCATCGTTACCGAACCGTAGACGTGATGGTTGGTTACTTGGTGGGGGTGGTAATCTTGATGACCCTCAGCTTCACGATTGGCAAGGCGCTCGCCCTCTTTTTGCCGGAATGGATCCTCGGCCTATTGGGCTTTTTACCAATTTACATGGCGCTCCATGATAGGACGAGGCGGCCCAGCAGACTGACCGAGCGCCCATCCTAGCGACCTTAACCACCTATCTGGCGGTTTGTACTGGCTGTAACCTGTCAATTTTCCTGCCGGTATTGACGGGGATGACCTTCAGCCATTTTGCAATGGCCCTTATCTTTATTGGTGCCCTGGCGGTCGCGGTCGTCTGGCAAATAAGGGCAATCGGTGAACTACCGGTTGTCAAGCGGACCCTGACGAGGTATGGGGAAATCTTAATGAAGGTGATTTACATTGGTGTCGGCCTCTACGTCTTTTACGACAGTGGTTTGATTACCCACCTGCTTAATCTGGTATAATATTCCCTAATTAATTCAAAGAAGGGAATGGCAAATAGTGACCGCGACGCGTGACTTAATCAATGAAGCGGCTAAAATTTATAAGGTATTGAGCAACAGTACCCGGATTGAGATCCTCTATTTCTTGCGGCACTGTGATGGCGAGGTGTCGGTTTCGACGATTGTTGACCACCTGGGCCTGGCCCAACCAGTGATTTCCAAGCAATTGGGGATTCTCCACCGCTACCAGTTGGTGTGTCGTCGGCGGGAGGGTACCAAGGTTTTCTACATTCTCGACGACCCCCACGTGGTTGAAATGGTCGATGACATGTTGGAACACGTGAAGCACGAGATCAAGGGTGAACCCCACCCGCGGAATTTATATAAATAAAATAAGGCCGCTCGTGGGCGATGATTTGCACACGAACGGCCTTATTTTATGAGGTGAATTAAATGTAAGAGTGCCGTTCTGCCAGGACCCCAAAGAAGGTAAAGAGGAAGGCAGCGGCAAAGATTACGATCAGGCTTGCCGTCCAGCCGTGTGTTTGGGCATTCAAGCTGCCGACCACGATGGGGCCTAGAGCAGCAATCAGGTAGCCGACGGACTGGACCATTCCAGAAAGGTTCCGGGTATCAGCAGCGCTCTTCGTCTTGAGCCCAAAGAGGGTCATTGCCAAGACAAAGGTAGTTGTGGATCCGGCCCCTAACAAGAAGGCGACCACACAGAAGTAGGCAAAGGAGTTGACCGGGAAAAACATCATGAGCGTTCCCAGCATTGATGAGATCCCCGCGCCCAACATAATGGACCGCCGGGTCTTCATCTTAGCCGCTAAGACGGGCACCGTGAAGGCAAACGGAATGGCAAACAACTGGAAGAGGCCGGCAATCAGGCTTGCCTGGTCCCCACTCAAGCCCGCGTCCATAGAAATTGTTGGAAGCCAGGCAACCACACTGTAGAACACGAAGCATTGGAAGCCGAAGAAGAGGAGCAGCCACCAGGCATTGACCTTCTTCCACATGTTAGTTCCGGTATCGCTGGCCGTATTGTTGCCGCCCCGTTCGTTATACTTGAGGTTGGGTAGCCACACGATGGCAGTCACCAGGGCAATTGCACTGATGATGACAACCGCCGTTTGCCAGCTACTTTGGTGGGTAATGGGGGTGATTGTGTAGGCCCCGATTGCGGCGAAGAGGGTCATCGCGGTGTTGTACATCCCCGTGACGCTCCCCATCCGGTTGGGGTACTTGTCAGAGATAATTGCCGGGAGGAGGACGTTAATGCAGGTGATGGCCATCCCGACCATTACGGTCCCCACCATCAAGAGTGCGAAGTTAATGATGCGGAGGTAGGAACCGACAAACATCAGGACCATGGCGATCGCTAATGTTAACTCGTTCCCAATCCGCTGAGCCGTTGATGAAACAACGGAAGATAAGAGTCCAAAGCACAGGAGGGGGATGGTTGTTAAGATCCCCAGGCTTGTCGGGGCAACGTTAAAGGTCTGGGCAATTTCCTTAATAACGGAGGGAATCGAAGTGATTGGCATCCGCATGCAGACGCCCAGTAAGAGCAGCCCTAAGATTAACAATGGACTATGTTTTTTAACCTTTTCCAAGAGATTCGTCCTTTCTTTATGTAATTTAGCCATACCATTATAGCATATTGAAACGTTTTACCTAAGGGCGTAATTTATCTTTACCAATTTGACGCCAGCATTTCAGAAACATATAATCTAAAATGAAGTTTTATACGGAGGAAAATTATGACGGCAAAAATATACCCGTACTTAACGTTTGAAAATGCTAAGGAAGCGATGGACTACTATGTCCAAAACTTTGGGGCCCAGATTACGTATCATCAGCCACTGAGCGAACAGCAGGCAGAAAACATCGGCTTAAGGACCGACAGCCTGACGGACACGACCCTGTACGCTGAATTTTCGGTAGCGGGTCAAAAAATTGTTTGCGCGGACGCAACGATGGGGCATCCCCAAACGTCGACCCTGATTTCGATCATGCTCAACTTTGGTGAGGATAAGAGTGGGGCCCAGCAGTTTTTCAAGCAGCTGGCAGACTCGGATGAACAGCGGGTTACAGTCCCGTTTGGTAACTGGATTAATGGCGGTATGATGGGACAAGTAGTTGACCACTATGGGGTCACCTGGATTATCTGTACGGGTAATGATATCGCGGACTAAGGTAAACAAGATTACTGTTTTTTCCGCGATTACTGTGTAATATTCGAAGAATAAAACGAGGATGGGAAAATGTTTCCCATCCTCGTTTTATTTTAAACCTATTTTTGGGGCGTTTAGTGCAGGCTAATCCTTTTCCCGCTTTGTCCATTCCCGGCTCAAGACACCGTAGATTCGTTCAACATCCCGTGAGGTCCCCCGCAGCTCATAGTTGTCAAGAAACGGTGCGTTAAACAATTTAGCGTACTTACGGGCGGTCAGGCAGTACTGTTCGTTGAAGTTCCGGTTCCCACTACCGACGACCCCAATACAGTACTTGGCGTTGTTACCTTCCTCGATGTATTCGCCGAGGGGGGTAGTCATGATTTCAGTGAACCCAGAATCAATTCCGTTACCACCAGTCAAATAAGTGGGCACGAATACGAAAAAGGGTGCTGATTCACTGGCGGGAAGAGTTTGTGGCTCAATTTCCTTAGCATGAATTAATGGGTTGTTCTTATTAATAATATTTTGTTGCTTAGCAAATTTAGATAAACGATTAATAAAAGAGCGGGTATTTCCTTCAAGTGAAATATAAAGGATGTTCATTGTTGTCATTTTGATTCCTCTTTCTGCACTAATTAAACTATCAGCCACCTGTTTAATTATACGATAAAACAGGTGGGGCGGCACTAATTATCTTCGTCTTTTGGCCTTGCTGGTCCTAATTTTTTGACCTTTAGCCAGTCAATATACGAATTCTCGTAGTCCATAATTGTGATTTCTAAACCGTTTAAAGTGATTTGGTCACCTTCACGAACGTGGTCATAGTTTTCCAGAATGTAACCGGAAAGGGTGACAGTATCACTATTTTCGGGCTCGTTAAGTTCCACGTTAAAGAAGCGTTCAAAGTCATAGATGGTTGTTTTGCCATCAACGTGGTAGGTATCAGGACTTAACTGTAAGATCATGTTGTCGGCAACGTTATCGATCTCGTCTCGGACAGTTCCGAACAATTCCTCGTAGATATCCTTATCCGTTACGATTCCGCTGGTTCCCCCGTATTCATCAACCACGACAACCATCGGGACCCGGGTCCTGATCATTTGCTTAAGGACTTCGGTAATTGGCGTATTTTCCGGCGTTGTCGAAAGGTGGCGGAGAACCTTTGCCAATGAGACGTTACCGTTGGTCTGCTTTTGGCGAACTAGGTCGTAGTTGAAGACATAGCCGAGAATCTTGTCCCGGTCGTTATTAGCCACCACGGGGAGGCGGCTGTACTTGGTCTGCAGGTATTCCTTCAGGGCATCGTTAACCGTTTTGGTGATATCAATAACGGCCAGTTGGGTCCGGTAGATCATAATGTCCTTGGCAACCTTGTCGTTAAAGGCGAAGGCCCGCTTCATGTAAACCAGGTCATTGTGCTCCAGGGCACCGCCCTTAACGGCGTTTCGTGACAGGTTAATAATTTCGCTTTGTGATAGCACCTCGTCGTTTTCATCCGCCGGCTTCATCCCCATCAGGCGGACAATCCCGTTGGCAGACGAGTTGAGAAGCCAGACAAAGGGGTAGAAGATCACGTGGAAGTAATGAAGCGGGGTGACCGTCAACATCAGCATCTTAACAGGGATATCGATACTGATGTTTTTCGGGACGATTTCCGTCAGGACCACTTCAAAGTAGGTCAAAATCAGGACACCGACAATGGCACTGATGACGTGGGTCAGGTTGCTGTTGAGGGCAACGCTGGAGGTGTGCAGGGCATCGACGAGTAACCCTTCGATGGTGTCCTCACCGATCCAACCAAGGATAATCCCACAGATGGAAGTCCCTACCTGGGTTGTGGACAGGTACTCGGTCAGGTTGGTAACCATCTTGATAGCCCGCGTAATTTTTACCGATGGCTTGCTCCGCTTTGCCTGCAATTCCTCCAGGGCGGTCACCCGGGTCTGAACGAGGGCAAACTCAGCGGCAACGAAAAACGCTGCGAAAATAAAGGTAATGATGATAATAATGAAATTCATTAGTATCTGACCATTATCCAAAATAACATTCCTCATTTCTGTGTGAAATTAGTTATAATTTATTATTCTACCATTATTTTGGATGAAAAGGCTTAAATGTATTCCAATTTTAGATAATAATTGCCTAACTTTTCCCTGAATTGTCCAGAAAAATGCTAAAATTGAATGGTAATACTAAAGCCACTAACGGGGGGATATTATTGTGAGTAGCGTTGTATTAAATGGGGTAACCTTTGAAGCCAAGTCTGGTGACCAGTTGGAAGACGTTTCAATGGGGCTGGTTTCACCAAAGATGGTGGCTATCTGTAGCAGTGACGATGGTCCGGCCGCGGCCATTGACCAGCTCTTGCTGAGTCAGGGGAATATTATTGATGGCTCGGTTGAAGTTAATGGTCAGGACATCGCCGACTTCCGACGGCACCCAGAGCGGGTGATGGCCTTCTTTGAAAATGTTCAGCTGAAAGGCAAGACGGTTGAAAAGGTCCTCCACCGGGCACTGCGGCATGTGAGTGGGGCCCTAGATGTCGAGCATACCCTCCAGATGCTTTTGCCCCTAGGAATTAAGTACAACATCAAGACGGCCACCCTCAGTGCGGTCCAGCAACAGGAACTAAAGATCATTATCCTGCTTGCCCTGCGCCGCCCCATTGTGGTGTTGGAAGACGCGCTGGACGGCCTGACCGAAAAGTCCCGGCTGATAATTGGCAACCTTATTAAGGATTACACAAGAAAGACCGATTCCCTGGTTATTTTTACCAGTGACAATGTCTCAACAATGATGCGGTTTGCCAACACCATTTACTACTTCAACAGCAACCGCTTGACGTCGGCCCGGGACCTGACGATGAATGACGGGGTCGATTGCACGGTAACCGTTACCGGGACCGGGTTCCCGGTTGAAATGGCGGTTAAGCTGGGCGCCCACATGCTGGAAGAGGCGGAAAACGAAGTCCGCTTCCTGTTTACCGGCAACATTCAAGCCCTCTTGCCGCTACTTGAACAGAGCACGATTACCGATGTCCGGATTGAGGACTCAACGGTTGAAGATGAATTGATGGCCTACTAAGAAGAGGTGATTTAATGGGCAGAACAGTAATTGTTAGTCGTCGCCATGACCAACTGAGTCGCCTGCTCATGGAGCAGCTGTACGACGCGGTTGCCGTCAGTAGCTTTAAAATTGAGTTTAAACGTGGCGACCAGTTATGCTGGCTTGCCCAGCCCGGTGACCCGGTTGACGATGAGGTCCAGGACCTGGCCAAGTTAATTGACCAGTCCGTCTTTTTACCCCGTAAGATTGTCATGCTTTCAATGGCGGGGACCGCTGATGATGCGGACGTTAACCAGCTGAAAAAGTGGTACGGCAAGGGAGCTCAGGAGTACCTGTGGGCCCACCAGTATGCGGTTAAAATGATTGATGAGTTCGAGTTGCCCTACACCATTGTCCGGGCCCTTCCCATTGTGGAAACAACGGCCAAAGCTAAAATCACGGCAGAGGGGCAGGCAATAACGGGGACGGGCGTTAGTGACCGGGCCCTAGCAAAAGTCCTTGGCCAAATCTTGGATAGCGACCAGTATGATGGCCAGTCGATTGGTGTTTCAACCGAAGACGAGGTGGATTACGATGGTAGAAAATAATCAGTATAGGCAGTGGCAAGAACAGTTGGCCCACGTTAAGTTTCCACGTTGGAAGGAACTCCCGGCCCTGGGTTTGTACATTGACCAGGTAGTCACAATCGTTAATGAACAGCTTAGCGGGGTTGGCGTTGAGCCGCTGACCAAGTCAATGGTCAATAACTACGTCAAGAAAAAGATCATTCAGGCGCCCGTCAAGAAGAAGTACGCCGTTAACCAGTTAGTTGACCTTTTGGTTATTGGCTTTTTCAAGTCGAGCTTCTCGATTGAAGAAATTCGGCGGGGAATTGCTCAGGCGACGCTGCAATCTTACCCACAGCAGGCCTATGACCGCTTTGTAACAATCCTTGACCAGAAGCTGGCGGGGAAGAAAGTGGCCGTGGAAAACGCTGATGCCCAGACCGTTGAACTGACGAGCCTGGCAATTGACGCGGTACTGGCCCACCTAAAGGCCATCCACCTAGTACGCGAGATGCGGTGCCAACAGGCTCCCCAGACAGTTGCTAAGAAAAAATGAATAGTTAAAGCCCTTAGTATTCGGTTCACGAATACTAAGGGCTTTTCTTATGCATCTGTTGAATTTTCCTTTGCTCGTTCCCGCTTGCCGACATCGGTGGCAACAATCCGGTAGATGGCAGCGAAGAGGGGAACCGTCAGCATCATGCCGAGAATTCCTGAAATACTCCCGCCGACAATGACGGCGGCAAATACCCAAACGCTGGGGAGACCGATGCTCTTCCCAACCACTAAGGGGTAAGTGACCCGGTTATCAAACTGCTGGAGAAGGATGATGAAGATCAAAAAGATTCCCGCTTTGATTGGGGAAACGGCAAAGATTAGGACGACCCCGATACTGGCCCCCAGGATGGCCCCAACAATTGGAATTAGGGCACCAAAGGCCGTGACCACGCCAATCATGGTGGCGTACGGCATCCGCAGAATGGTCATCCCGATAAAGCAGGCGATTCCCAGAATGGCAGCATCCTTACACTGGCCGACGATGTAGCTGCTGTAACTATCGTCAAAGGTGTGAATGACGTACATCAGGGGGCGCTTAACCTTGGCCAGGTAGGTGTTGATTAAGCGTGAGAACTGGCGGGCCAACATTTCCTTGTAGATAAGGAGGTAGATGGAAAAGAAGAAGGCAATTACGGCCGTGGTGGCAACCGAGACAACGGAAGAGGCGGTTGACATGAGGGCCTTAAACGTGCCGCCAAAGCCATAGGTCAGGTATTTTTGCGCCTTAGCCCAGGAAATGTGGCGGGGGTCAAAATTACGGAGCATCTTTTGGACATTGTCGTTGTTCTCAAAGGTGGCAATGAAGTGGGTAATCACCCGGCTGTGGTTGGTAATCAAAAGCTGGATACAGCTGATGAGCTCGGGAATCACCAGGCGAATAACAATCGCCACAATCGGAAAAATGGTGAAGTAGGAAAGGGCGATTCCCCACAAGCGCTTAAACCGGCGGGCCTTCTTCTGCTTGAACAGGCGCAGGTACAGGTCCTCGTACTGGCGCAAAAGGAGGTTGACGATGTAGGCAATCACGCCACCAATCAAAAGGGGTGTCATGGCGCCCAAAAGTGTACCCGCCCACTTGATGAAGTGGGGCCAAAAGATAATGGCCAGGTAAAGGATGAAGAGGGCGAGCACTAATGAGATGTGCTGCTTGTTAATGTATTTTTTCACGGCTAGTTCTCCTTCTCACGCAGGCGACGGGCAATTCGGCACAGGTAGGCGTGACTATCCAACTGCTCTTGACAGTTACCTTGGTCGCGCAGGTTAATCTCGTAGATACTGGTTGCCTGGGGGTTGAGCAGGGGAAGGACCGGTGCCCAGTCGATTTTGCCCGTCCCCAGGGTCAGGCTATCGTGGGTCAACCCCATCGAATCGACCAGGTGGTAGTGGACAACGGCTGGGGCGAGGTGCTTGAGGGAAGCCTGGAGGCCGCGGTTGTCACCATGCAACTCGATGAAGCAGTGCGAGGTGTCGAACGCCAGCCGATAGTGGTGGCTCAAGATCTCGTCTTCCTCGTCCGGGTCACCATAGGCAAAGACGGGGGCAATCGAGTTTTCAAACATGATCTGATCCCGTCCCGCCCGGGCGAACCGGTCCAACCGCCGGTAAACGGCCTGGCGGGCGGCCTCAACTGATGGGTACAGGGCGACCATGTGCTTGACCTGGTCACCGGAGTAGCCACCGTGAACGAGTACCTGGACGTGGTAGTCATCAGCCAGGCGGATCAGCTGCTCCGTAGTTGTCTCAATAAAGCGGTAGAGGTCAGGATAATCCTTTTCCGGGGCCACCACGTCAGAATGGTAATTGTGGAAGGTCATCGGGTGGTGGAGGACGATGTTTTTAATTCCCTGTGATTGGACGTTTTGGATTGCCCGCGCCAGGTGACGGTAATCCTCGGGGGTGAAATCACGGGCGGCCGTAAAGAATTCGTAAACGTGGGGATGGTGCACCAACCGGTCGTCAATTTGTTGGCGGTCGCTGCTCCCCTTTAGCCCCAGCTGTGATTGAAACATATTAAAAGACTCCTTTTTTATTCCTCGTTTCCATCATAGCAGATTTGATAGGTCGTAATGAAAGTCATCTGAATAATAATTTTGTTATAATTGATTTCAGCAATGATGATTCAAGAGGAAGTTAGATGGCAAATTCAGTAAAAAAATCTAAACAGTGTCCTTACAAAAAGCCGCCACTGGCCCTTGTTCCCCTGATTCCCTTAGCCTGGGCCGGGGGATGGATGACGGTTACCAGCGCTTGGCGGGCGAGTGGTCGAATCCTGGCCCCTACCCAGGATTTGCAAGAATCCATTTTGTTACTCTCCGTTCCCGTCTTGGTGGCCAATATTTACAACCTGCTGCTCATTTACAACCAGCCGGTAGCAGTTAAGCAGCGGGGGCACTACCAGGCCCTGGCAGTGGTCAATGCGGTGGTAATGATTGCTGCTTTGGTTCTTGCCTGGGGAGCTCCCGGTCAGGTATTGGCCCCAGCGCGGCTGACCGTTTTGGGCGGCAGCTTCCTGGCCTTGACCAGTATTCAGGCCCTGCTGGGCAACTATTTCGCCCAGGTTACCCGGCTGACCAGCCCCCTCTTCATTCCCTTACCACTCGGGACCGGGGCTCTGATTACCGCTAGTTATCTGTTAGCCCTGGTGACGACCAGCCACGGCCTGTGGCAGCGGGGGCTCATCATTATTTGCCTGGGGGCCCTGGCAATCTTGCTAATTGCTGTGGGGAAAATGATTCCCCGACTGTGGGCCCCACTAGTCACCCGGCGGAGCGGCACCTACCAGTTTTTGACCGGCCTAGTAGTGACGGCCACCCTGGTTGCGGCATTAGCGGGAACGGATAGTTTGGCGACCTACTGGGCGGGCGGCCCCCAGACCCTCTTGATCTTGTGCCTGGCTAATAGCCTAGTCGCGGCCGCCGGCGGACTGGCAATTCTAGCCGCAATGCAACGCTACCGGAACGATTACCGGTACGGTAATGCGGCCCGTCACCCTTACCGCTACGTCTTGCTGGGGTGCTTGACCTTTTTACTGGCCCTACTGTTGTTACTGTGGAAACTTTAAAGACGGGAGGAAATCTGATGGCAAAAGCAAAAATCCTAATTACTGGCGATATCCCGGAGGCGGGACTACAAGAATTACGGCAAAACTTTGATGTCTTCGATAATGCAGCGGTGACCGACCGGCCGTGGATTCTCCGCCACCTCCACGAATTTGACGGGATGATCCTTTCGGGAACCAAGGGTGACCGTGAACTCCTTGATGCCGGGACCAACCTGAAAATCATTTCGACTAAGGGGGATGGCTTTGATAACGTTGATATTGACTACGCAAGGCAAAAGGGAATCGTGGTTGCCCACTGTCCCCATAGTGTCCGCTACTCGACCGCGGAAACTGCCCTAGGCCTGATTCTGGCAACGGCCCGGCGCTTCCACTTTTATGACCACGCAATCCGTGAAGGCAAGTGGCTCGACGTTTCCAACCCGGAGTACATGGGCACGAACCTGGCGGGGAAAACGCTGGGGATCTATGGCTACGGTGGTATTGGTGGTCAGGTCGCCAAGTTCTGCCAGGCCCTGGGGATGAAGGTCCTGTACAATAAGCGACACCGCCTGCCAGCTGCGGAAGAAAAGCGGCGGCAGATTGAGTATGCCGACTTTGCAACCCTGGTTAAGGAATCAGATGTCCTAAGCCTTCACGCGCCAGCGACGCCGGAAACTACCGGGGTATTTAACAAGGCGGTCTTTAAACAGATGAAGAAGACGGCCTTGTTGGTCAATGTTGCCCGGGGGAGCCTGGTCAAGGAAGATGACCTTGTCTGGGCCCTGGAAACGGGTGAAATTGCGGGGGCCGGTCTGGACGTTTACGAACACGAGCCCAAGGTTACTGCCGTGCTCCGCAAGCTTGATAATGTTGTCCTGCTGCCTCACGTGGGGACGGGAACCCCGGCTGCCCGGGTTGCGATGGCCAAGGAGGCGTCGCAAAACCTCATTTCCTACCTCCGCGATGGGGTGGCAATTAATCAGGTAAATAAGTAAAAACAAAGCCGCGACCGGAGAATTTTTTCTCTAGTCACGGCTTTGCTCTATTTTTAGTTTCTAATTACAGGTTCTTGTCCATGTTGAAGGTCAGCTTGGAAAGCTCTAGGCCGTGCATGATCAGTTCAGCCATCAGTTTCTTAGTCCGCTTGGCCATTTCGGCGACCATTTCGTGGGTCCGGTCACTCAAGAACTGGTTGACTTCCTTAGGATCCATCCCCTCAACCTGGTGGGCAACCTTGTTTACCCACCGGTAGAAGTACTCCCGGCTGTCCTTTAAGTAGTCGAGGTCGGCCTGGGTAAATTCAGCATGGTGGGATTCAACGATCATCGAGAGGGCCCGGTACATCCAGTAGGCACTCTTGAAGTCCATGTTGAGCTTCTTCGGCGTTTCCCGGTAGCTAACGTCAATGTCGTCGGCGTTCCCAAAGAATGGGACATATGGGGTGAAGGTTGGCACCCCAAAGGACATCCACATGATGGTTGAGGCTGCTTCAGGCAGGTCGTTGCGAATCTGCAGGACGTGTGAATTCTGGGTCCGGTTCAAGGAGATTGGCCGGAACATTTCCCGTTCCTGCTTACTACCTTCATGACCCAGCGGATCGTAAGGGGTGCCCTGGTAGTGACTGCTGAGAACGTCTTGGACATCCTTCAGGGTCAACTTCCGGTCACTCCGCATGATGAACGGCAGGTCAAAGTCCAACGGGTCCTGTTCAACACCCGGGTTGAGCAGTTTGTGACCGTACCACTGCCGGGGTGTGTTGTAGTGCTGGTCAAAGACATCGGCGGTCCCGAAGATGTGACGGAAGTTCCAGCCATGCTTGTCCGGGTTCAGGTTGTTCTTCTCAACGAATTCTTGGATGCCGTCGGACCACATAAAGTTGGCCGGATCATCGAAGTCCACCTGTTGGATGGCAATCCGGTTACCAGTAACGGCGTAAGCATCATCAGGAATCCGCTGGGCAACCCATTGGTGACCAGTGACGATTTCCATGTACCAGACGTCGTTCTTGTCGGCAAAGATGACCCCGTTTCCTTCGGCAGAACCGTACTTGGCAATTAACTGACCGAGATATTCAACCCCGTTCTTGGCACTGTCAATAAACGGGAGGGTTGCCGCCACAATCAGGTCTTCGTTGATCCCGGTTTCGGTGTTCAGGGGGTCAACCGCCAGGACCCGCTCGTTAGCGTAGACACTTTCGGTGGCACTCATCCCAACGTTCTTTTCGTTAAAGCCGCTCTCGTCAAAGACCCCTTCTTTTTCGTAGTTAACGTTTGGGGTCCCTTGGTAACGGTAACCATCGGCAGGACGGTCAACCACACACTTGTTGAGGTAGGCCTTTACCTGGTTGGGGTGGTCATGGTAGGCCGGATAAGTGACAAAACGTTGGGGCGTAAGGGGAGCGAAGGTATCATCGTTCCGGGCCGCCATGACGGAGCCGTCAATGGTGGCACTCTTTCCCACAAGGACCGTTGTACAAGCGGATAAGTTCTTCTTCATTTCTTCAAAACCTTTCTTTTATTAAGATACTTATACTTTAAGCTTATTCAGAAAACGGGTCAATTACTTCACCCGGGGTTACTTTTGCTCCAGGTCGGCAAACTTGGCGTGGACGAGCTTGGCGAGGTCGGTGGCATTCAGGCAGACGGACCGACCAATCTTACCGGACGAAACGTAGATCTCCCCTTGTTCTTCGGCAACCTGGTCGATGAAGATCGGGTACTGGTACTTTTCGTAAATCCCCACGGGTGTGTTGGCGCCATGGACGTAGCCGGTCGTCTTCAGGAGCTTCTTCAAAGGCACCATGTTAACCTTCTTGTTGCCGGAGACCTTGGCGAGCTTCTTTTCGTCCAGGTGGGTGTCAATCGGCAAGACCCCCACGAGTGGGCCGGTGACGTTTCCGGACAGGACCAGGGTCTTGTAGACGGTATGCTCATCGACTCCGGTGTGGTCCACCGTCATTGTCCGCACGTCCCCATCCTGGTGGGTTGGAAATTCTGCCTGCTTGTAGGCAATCTTATTTTTGTCCAGGATCTGCTCAACCTGGGTCTTTTTCAACTTGCTTTTTTTGTTCTTTTTACTCATAATAAAACTCCTTTTTTAATCTGGAACGGACCAATATTTCACAAAAAGGTCCCAATTTGAAATAGGTCTGTTATACTAGTAGTGAAATAAGCGGGACACATCGACCGGAGGAGTTAACGATATGGCAGATTTAGTATATCGCTCCGTAATGCGCGATATAAAACAAAAAATCTTGAAAAACCAATACGAGGGGATGCGCCTCCCCGACGAGCGAAGCCTCAGTGAAACCTACGGAGTAAGCCGGAGCTCAATCAAGCGGGCCCTGGGAATTCTTGCCCAGCAAGGGATCATCTTTAAAAAGCGGGGGTCAGGAACCTTTATTAACCCCCTCTACCTGAAAAACCAATCTCTTTTTCACTATGAGGGCAGCAATTTAGGGGTTACTGATAGTTTCCAAGTTGCCGGTAAAAAGCAGCGTATCCAGTTGCTCAACTACCAAGTTATTCCCGCCAGTGAAGATATTCAAGAGGAACTCTTCCTTAATGATAACGATTTTGTATACCAAATCAAACGGCTGCGTTTGATTGATGACCAGCCGTTTATGATTGAGACCGGCTTTATTCCCATCAAGATCGTGCCCACCCTGTCACCAGCGATTGTCAACAGCTCGATTTTTAACTACCTGGAAGACAGCATGGGTAAGCGGGTAACCAAGTCATTTACGACCATCAGCGTGGCCCCGTCAACGGCGGATGACCAGCACTTGCTGAAATTAAAGCCGACGGAGCCAGTGGGCATTATGGACGGGGTCTTCTTCTTAGATGATGGAACCCCGTTTGAGGTCTCCAGCATGCGGATCCACTACCAGTACATGCGGTACAGCACATTCATCAACTTAGACCAGGAAGGATAATAAAACAAGCTGGGAAAAAAGCTTCAGAGTGCTCCGTAGCTAGACATTAGGAGCACGCTTCGAAGCGGAGCAAGCCTATTTGGTTTTTCCGCGATTACTGTGTAATATTCGAAGAACTAAAACAAGCTGGGAGAAAACTTTGTTTTCTCCCAGCTTGTTTATTATCCATTTACTAGGTGGCGGACATTCAATACCCGCTTAATCCTTGTCCAAGTTAGATGAGCACAATAGGAGAATGCAAAGGACAGGGTGATCGTCAGAATAACGAGCAGGGGGAACTTAACCGCGAGAAATAGGTGGGGAACGAAATGATTAATTCCCTGCCAACACCAGTAAAGCCAAAAGACGTGACCCAGGTATGACCGGTGGGCGTACAGGGCGACCCAGTGAATGAAGGGGAGCCACTGGTTCCGAAACTTCTGCATGTAAGAAGCAAGGGTGACGATCAGGCCAATCGTACTCAAATTATAGAAGATCATCGATGGCAGGTAGTAGGGAGCGTTGGTTAATTTAACCGGGACCCCGTACCCAAAGAAGTTGATGGTGACAAAGTAAAAGAGGACCAACCAGCAGACAATCTGGGTTAGCCAGTGACGCATCAGAAAGGGCAGTAGCTGTTTATAGAACTTGCAGAGGAGGGTGCCGGCAACCCCAAAGATCAAGAAGCTTAAGAAGCAGCGGTCAATGAGGTACCAGTTCTTTGCTTCGGGGCCGTGGAAGACCTGGTACTCGTAGAGCCGGTGCCAACCGAGTTCAAAAACCAGTGCCAACAAAAAGGCACTGACCCCGCGACGGGGATGATTTTGGACGACCCGGGCGAGCCACCAAAAGAACGGCATCAGGATGATGAATTGAAGCATCATTACGTTATACCAGAGGTGGGGTGCGGCGTTCCCGTTGATAAACTGCCAGCAGAACTGCCGCCAGTCATGGTAGTGACGGTGCTGTTGGACCTGGGGCAGGACCAGGAGGTAGACAGCGGTCCATAAAATAGAAGGAACAAAGAGGACGTGCCAGCGATTCCGCATGAAACGCGGGTAGTCCCGTAACCTTGCCTGGGGGTGGGTCCGGATTGTTGAGAACAGGATCCCAAAGATAAAGGCCGAAGCACTAAACTTTACTGCCTCGTAGATTCCACCGAGAAAAAACTGTTGACCAACGGGGAGGTTGCCCACCATCAAGAAGCTAATTACCGACTGCGTCATTACGGTGGTGACGGCCATTAACTTTTCAAAATCACCAATATCAGCCTGGTTAAGTGTGTCGAGATCTGCCATTTTTTGCCTGCCTTCCAAATTAAAAATATTACATTTTTAAGTATACAGCATTCATTAAAAGCGGCGTTAATAAGGGCTTATTAGCCACATTACGGCAATTTTCGTAATACGGGAAACTTAAAGGACGGGTTAAAATTATTAAAATTTGGTAATTGGACCGTATCAATTTTCAAAAAGGTTGACTTTAAACAAAAACAGTTTATCATAATACTTGTAAATTGAATGATTTACGTTAGTTGTTTCAAGCACGAACGTATTTATTTATTCAGAAGGAGTGTTTATTAGAATGGCAGTAGATTACGATTCCAAGCAATACTTGGAAAGTGTTGACGCTTACTGGCGTGCAGCCAACTACCTTTCAGTTGGTACTTTGTTCTTAATGAACGACCCATTATTACGTCAACCATTACAAGCAAAAGACGTTAAGCCTAAGCCAATTGGTCACTGGGGTACGATTGTTCCTCAAAACTTCATTTACGCCCACTTGAACCGGGTAATCAAGAAGTACGACCTTGACATGTTCTACATCGAAGGTTCCGGTCACGGTGGCCAAGTTATGGTTAACAACTCATACTTGGACGGTTCCTACACCGAAATTTACCCAGAATTTACTCAAGACGAAAAGGGAATGGCTAAGTTATTCAAGCACTTCTCATTCCCAGGTGGTACTGCATCACACGCTGCCCCTGAAACTCCAGGTTCAATCCACGAAGGTGGGGAACTTGGTTACTCACTTTCACACGGTGTTGGTGCTATTTTAGATAACCCAGATGTTATCGCCGCTGTTGAAATTGGTGATGGTGAATCCGAAACTGGTCCACTGGCCGCTTCATGGTTCTCTGACAAGTTCATCAACCCAATCAAGGATGGTGCCGTATTACCAATCATCCAAATCAACGGTTTCAAGATTTCTAACCCAACTATCCTTTCCCGGATGAGCGACGAAGAACTTACTAAGTACTTCGAAGGTATGGGTTGGGAACCACACTTTGTTTCCGCATACAAGGAAGCTGACCGTGATGGTGAATTCAACGGTTACAAGGATCACATGCAGGTTCACGAAGAAATGGCTAAGACCCTTGACACTGTTATCGAAAAGATCAAGGCTATTCAAAAGAATGCTCGTGAAAACAACGATGACTCACTGCCAACTTGGCCAATGATCATCCTGCGTGCTCCTAAGGGTTGGACTGGTCCTAAGAAGGACTTGGATGGTAACCCAATCGAAAACTCATTCCGTGCTCACCAGATTCCTATTCCGGTTTCCCAAGACAATATGGAACACAAGGACATGCTGGTTGACTGGATGAAGTCATACAAGCCTGAAGAATTGTTCGATGAAAATGGTCACCCAGTTGACTTAGTTGAACAAAACACTCCAGATGGCAACAAGCGGATGGCTATGAACCCAATCACTAACGGTGGTATCGATCCAAAGCCATTAGTATTGCCTAACTACCGTGACTTCGCCGTTGACGTTCAAACACCAGGTTCTGTTGTAAAGCAAGACATGCTTGAATGGGGTAAGTACCTCAGCAAGATGGCTGAACTGAACCCAGACACGTTCCGTGGCTTCGGTCCAGATGAATCCAAGTCTAACCGTCTTTACGCATTCCTTGACAACGACAAGCGTCAATGGATGGAAGGTATCCACGAACCAAACGACGAAAACCTTTCTCACGAAGGTCGGATGATTGATTCTCAACTTTCCGAACACCAAGCAGAAGGATTCCTCGAAGGTTACACTCTGACTGGTCGTCACGGATTCTTCGCAACCTACGAAGCCTTTGGCCGGGTTGTTGACTCCATGCTGACTCAACACATGAAGTGGTTACGGAAGGCTAAGGATCTCTACTGGCGTAAGCAATACCCAGCACTGAACTTCGTTGATACTTCAACTGTCTTCCAACAAGACCACAACGGTTACACTCACCAAGATCCAGGTCTGTTGACTCACATGTTCGAAAAGGAACGTCCAGACCTTGTTAAGGAATACCTGCCAGCAGATACTAACTCCCTGATGGCCGTATCCAACAAGGCATTCAACGACCAAGAATGCATCAACATCTTCGTAACTTCCAAGCACCCACGTGCACAATGGTTCTCCATTGACGAAGCTACTGAATTAGTTGACAACGGTCTTGGCTACATCAACTGGGCTTCTACTGACCAAGGTAGCGAACCAGATGTTGTCTTCGCTTCTGCAGGTACTGAACCTACTGAAGAATCTCTTGCCGCTATCGACATTCTTCACGACAACTTCCCTGAACTGAAGATTCGTTACATCAACATCATCGAAATCATGAAGTTGATGAAGCAAGACAAGAACCCAGAAGGTCTGTCAGACGCAGAATTCAACCAATACTTCACTACTGACAAGCCAGTTATCTTCGCATGGCACGGCTTCCGTGACATGATCCAAGCTCTGTTCTTCGAACGTGCTAACCACAACCTTCACATTCACTCATACGAAGAAAATGGTGACATCACCACTCCATTCGACATGCGTGTATTGAACGAACTGGACCGGTTCCACTTGGCTAAGGACGCTATCCAAAACATCCCTGGCTACGAACAAAAGGGTGCTGCATTTGTTGCCAAGATGGACAACATGATCAACAAGCACAACCACTACATCCGTTCAGAAGGTAAGGACTTACCAGAAGTTACTAACTGGACTTGGAAGGGTCTTAAGTAATCATCTGCTGATTACTAATTAAACACTTATCAAATATGAAAAGCGCGCTAACGCAATGTTGGCGCGCTTTTTTTGCCCTTTACCCAGTCATCGCTAATCAGATATAATTAGTTGGATTGAAATGAGGGTAAGCACACCATAACGACACGTCTATAAATTGTCAGCAGGACCTCCTATACTG
>CAJMLF010000024.1 GCA_905214235.1 uncultured bacterium
ATTTCGGCAACGAAGGTACGAGCAGCGATTGCTAATGATGAATTAGCGGTGGTGCAAAAATACGTTCCACAATCTACGCTCTCATTTGTTCAAAATAACTGGTCTGATCTCAGAGCACGCATTAAGGAAGGAAGTTTAGAATAATGGATATTAAGAAGACTGCATTAGCAGGAACTCTGGAATCATCCGATATCCAAATTACCCTGAGTAAGGGTGATAATGGGGTTAATATCGACCTTGATTCCTCGGTTGAAGAACTCTACGGCGATCAAATCCGCAAGGTGATCACTGATACTTTGGCAGCCTACGGAATTGAAAATGCCAACGTAAAGGCTGTTGACAAGGGGGCCTTGGACTGTGTCGTTAAGGCACGGACCATGGCTGCCGCACAACGGGCCCTAGAAACTACTGATCAACCAGACTGGGAGGTATTTTAATAATGGAAGAACGTTTACGTCGGACCATGATGTTTGTTCCGGGGAACAACGCCGGAATGGTTAAGGATGCTGGTATCTACGGTGCTGACTCCATTATGTTTGACCTGGAAGACTCTGTTTCCATGTCAGAAAAGGATGCTGCACGGATGCTGGTTTACGAAGCTCTGCAAACCCAAGACTACGGTGACTCCGAATTAGTTGTCCGGGTCAACGGGATTGACACCCCATACTTCAAGAACGATGTTTATGCCATGGTTAAAGCCGGCATCGAAGTCGTTCGTCTGCCAAAGGTTGAATCTGCTCAAATGATGCTCGACCTGGTTAAGGTGGTTGAAGAAGCTGAAAAGAAGTTTGGCCGTGAACCAGGCTCCACCCACGTTATGGCCGCTATTGAAAGTGCCAAGGGGGTTTTGAACGCTCCTGAAATCGCCGCAAGTACCGACCGGATGATTGGTCTGGCCCTCTCTGCCGAAGACTACACTACCGACATGAAGACCCACCGTTACTCAGATGGTGCTGAACTTGAATTTGCCCGCAACATGATCCTCCATGCTGCTCGTGCCGCTGGTATTGCCGCCTTCGATACTGTCTTCACCAACATGAACGACATTGAAGGCTTCCAGCGTGAAACTGAACATATCCACGAACTTGGCTTTGACGGCAAGTCCCTTGTTAACCCACGGCAAATCGACTGGGTCAACAAGGTTTACGAACCAACCAAGAAGGAAATTGAAAATGCCCTGGACGTTGAAGCGGCCATTGAGGAAGCTCACCAAAAGGGTTCTGGTGTTATTTCCATGAACGGTCAAATGGTTGACCGCCCAGTTGTATTGCGTGCACAACGGGTTATCCGCTTAGCCAAGGCTTCCAACCTGATTAATGAGGAGGGTGAATACATTGAAAAATAATGTCGGTCGTGAAATCTCAGACGAAATTTTAAACTCAACGAACTACAAGCCATTCGAAACTACTGAAATCGGCCACCCAACTGTTCACTACACAGGCCACGATGTCCGGGTCACAAAGGGTGACGATAAGCTGGTTGACTCCCTGGACCAAGTTATTAAGGACAATCTGAAGGACGGCATGACCATTTCCTTCCACCACCACTTCCGTAACGGGGACTATGTTTTCAACATGGTGATGGACAAGATCATCAAGATGGGTTACAAGGACTTAACCTTAGCCCCATCTTCTCTGACCGGGGTCATGAACGACAAGGTAATCGAAGCCATCAAGGCTGGGACAATCACCAACATCACCAGTTCCGGGATGCGGGGCAGCCTGGGTGAAGCCGTTTCTCACGGTTTACTGAAGAACCCGGTTATCTTCCGTTCTCACGGTAACCGTGCCCGTTCAATTGAAAATGGTAATATCAAAATTGACGTGGCCTTCCTCGGTGTGCCAAACTCTGACCGGATGGGGAACGCCAACGGGATGAATGGTGAATCCGCTCTTGGTTCCCTTGGTTACGCCTTAGTTGACGCCCAATACGCTAACAAGGTGGTTCTGCTGACTGATACCATCGTTGACTACCCGAACACGCCAGCTTCCATCAAGCAGACCCAAGTCGACTACGTTGTTAAGGTCGACAAGGTTGGTGACCCTGACCGGATCGGTAGTGGTGCCACCCGGTTCACTAAGGACCCGAAGGAATTGAAGATTGCCAAGATGGTTAATGACGTCATCGTCAACTCACCATACTTCAAGAACGGCTTCTCCTTCCAGACTGGTACTGGTGGTGCTTCACTGGCCGTTACCCGTTTCCTGCGTCAATCCATGCTGGACAACGATATCAAGGCTTCCTTCACTTGTGGTGGGACGACTTCACCAATTGTCAAGTTGCTTGAAGAAGGCCTGGTCAAGAAGGTTATGGACGTGCAAGACTTTGACAAGGGTGCCGCTTCCAGCATGAAGTCCAACCCTGGTCAAACCGAAATTGACGGTTCATGGTACGCTGACCCAGACAACAAAGGTGCCATGGTTGACCAACTGGACATTGCCATCCTGTCTGCACTGGAAATCGATACTGACTTTAATGTCAACGTGCTGACCGGTTCTAACGGTGTTATCCGGGGAGCCGTTGGTGGTCACCAAGACGCCGGTACTGCCAAGATGACGATCATCTCTGCCCCACTGACCCGTGGGCGGATTGCCACGGTTGTTCCTGCCGTTAACTCCATCACTACCCCAGGTTCATCCATTGATGTCCTGGTTACGGAAGTTGGGGTTGCTGTTAACCCGGCCCGGAAGGACTTAATTGAAGCCTTCAAGAAGGCCCCAAGCATTCCGCTGGTTTCAATCGAAGAACTGCAAAAGCGGGCTGAAGGCATCGTTGGCAAGCCAAAGCCAATCGAATACACCGACCGGACTGTTGCCCTGGTTGAATACCGTGACGGGACCTTGATTGATGAAGTAAAGCAAATCAAGGACTAGTTAAGGCCAACACATAAAATAAAAAAAGAGGTTGGAGAAAGTGTTCCCCGACCTTTTTTATACATATAATATTTGTAGCAAAAAGAAACAAAGGAGTCCATGATGAAGAACATTTTTACGAACGGGGAAAAACAGGATATTCCGGCCGTTTTGGCCAATAAGGACCACCGGGCAGCTGTTCAACGCCGCCTGGTAGCTGACTATCCAAAAATGACGGTGGTGGCGGCCAAACTTAATATTCCTGGGCCCATCAAGAATAACCCGGCCATCAAGGAGTTCTTTGTTGTGGGGCTCAACCAACTCGAACGCCAGTGGCGACAAGCCGGGACCCTCTTTTACCAGAAGGGCCAGTGGCTTGATGCCGGAACCGGTCCCGAGCGCTTTTACCTGGTGAAGGCGGCCGCTCCTACTGTTAAGAAAGCGACGACGGCCTTTGAGGAGGCGGGGGCCAGTAACCGTCTCTTTGACCTTGATGTGCTGGTCAAAGAGGACGGTCAGGTCCGGCCCCTTTCGCGGGCAGACTCTGGTCAGCCGTCCCGGCGGTGCTTTGTCTGTGGGCGACCGGCCAAGGAGTGTGGCCGGTCCCGTCGCCATTCAGTAGCAGAACTTCAGGCAGCGGTTAACAAGCTGATCGTGGCGGCGTTGACGTCAGCGCACCGGTCCGTGGTCAGTGACCGCCTGGTTCAGTTTGCCCAGCGGGCCCTCTTGTATGAGGTGATGGCCTGGCCTAAACCAGGCTTGGTTGACCCGGTCGAACACGGTGCCCATCCCGACATGGACGCCTTTACCTTCATCAATAGCGCCATTTCCCTTCGTAGATACCTCCACCAGGCGGCGGAAGTGGGGATGTGCGCCAATACGGACGACTACCCACTGATGTTTAACGAGCTGCGTGAATTTGGTAAGGTCGCCGAACAGGACATGTTTGCGGCCACCAAGGGGGTCAATACCCACAAGGGGGCCGTCTTTTCCCTCGGTATCCTGGTGATGGCGACCGCCGCCAGCTGGCGCAAGTTGGGGCGGGTTGACCTGGACGATATTCAGGCGGTAGTTAAGGATGCGTTGGTCGACCTGGTTAAGGACGATTTGAAGAAGCAGGCGAATGTGGCAGACGAGACCGCCGGTGAGCAGCAATACCGCAAGTACGGACTGACCGGAATTCGTGGAGAGGCCCAGGCCGGTTACCCAACCGTCTTTCATTATGGCTTGCCGACAATGCTTGAGACTGCCGGAACCTGGAATACACGAATCGTGCAGACCCTCCTGACCCTTGCCCGCCACACTGAAGATTCGACCCTGATTAAACGGGCCGGGGACCCCGCCATCTTGCAGTGGAAGGATAAGCAGGTTGACGAATGCCTGGCCGCGGGTGGAATTACTACCGCGGCGGGCCGGGCATTGTTAAATGATCTGGAACAGGAGTTTAGTCGCCGCCACCTTAGCCTGGGTGGCACGGCTGACCTGGTCATTCTGACGGTCTTCTTAACCCTAGTAAAGGAGGAGTTAGCTGATGGACTTTCAAACGAGTGATGGCGTCCAACTTAACTACCAGGTCGCTGGTAGTGGACAGCCGGTGGTCCTGATTCACGGCTTTGGCGGCTACCAGCAGATTTGGTGCCTGCAGGTCCCGGAACTAGTCAAGCAGGGCTACCAGGTGATTAGCTATGATCAGCGGAACCACGGAGCGTCAGGGCACACGCCGGGCCTGGATTCAATTGACCGGCTAATTGATGACCTCCACGAACTGTTGGTGGGGTTAAAGGTCGAACGGCCCTTCCTGATCGGCCACTCGATGGGGGCGGCAGAGATTTATGGCTTTCTAAAGCAGTACCCTGATTTCCCGCTCCGGGGGGCAATTGCGGTCGACCAGTCACCGAAGATGCTTAACACACCGCGGTGGCCCTATGGCTATATGGACATCACCCGGGCCTCTTACCGGTTAAAATTGAAGGAACATGGCAATGTCCGGGAAACCTTGAACGGAGTACCAAAACAGGTGCTGGACAAGCTGGCACCGGAGAAGGGCATGTTCCCCTTCGTGCGGGCAGAAAACCTTCCCCTGCTGTATGACCACGCCAAAAGGGACTGGCGGTCGGCAATTGAAGGGGCAAGGGTACTGTTGCTACTGGTCACGGCTAACCAGAGCCCGTACTTTGATGGGCGGTTTGCGGACGTGATGCAGGCGGCCAACCCTGATTACGTATCCCGCCAGGCAATTGACCAGACCGGTCACGTGGTGATGGCCGAGCAGGCGGGCCGGTTTAACCGGGTAATGGATGAATTCTTAAAAGAAAATAAGTAGGTGGCGTTTCTTTAAGGCCGCTAGTGGACGGGTTCATGATCCCGAATACTAGCGGCCTTTTGACTTTGGCGGTTAACTGTCAGGGAGGTGGCGGCTAACTGGCGGGTGATTGTCGTGTTAAACGACCTCCTGAACTGTTACCATAGGACCGGAGATTAAGGAGGAGATGATAGTGATGGTAAAAAATAAGATTAAGGAGTTGCGGACTGCTTGCCACCTGTCTCAGGAGCAGTTAGCAGAGAAGGCCCAGGTGTCAGTGAGAACAATTCAACGACTGGAGGCCGGGGACGATGCCAGTATCTCAACTTTGAACCTGGTGGCCGGTGCGCTGGGGGTTGAGGTGGGCGACCTCTTCCCGCACACCGACACCAGCCAGGAGCAGGAGGAAAAGATTCAGTCAGCCGATGAGCAATTACAGTACCAGCTCCAGGCCCGTCATGAGGAGTTCCGGACCTTTAAACACCTCTACAATGCCATTTTCATCATCGTGATGATGGCGTGGGGGGCATTATTTCCACTGGTCCACAGTGATATATACTCTTCTTTAATGGGGGTGTTTTGGATTGGTGCCTGGATCATAATGGTACCACTGAAGAAGTGGCTGACAATCAAGAGGGTTGACCCCAAGCTTGACCGTAAGTTCCCGCTAACGGCCAGCCGGGTTGACAAGGATAAGCAGGACTAACGGGCTGTGCTATACTGGATTGGATGAAAGTGTCAGTGGTTAAAATGATTTCCCGGGAAATTATCATTGAATTGAGTAGGAAAAGACTGATTGGATGCGTGAAATACCAATTAAACAGGCCAAGGCTATTCTCAAGCGGGCGCTGAAGGGGACCGCAAACCAACGAATCTGTCTGTTGACAAAGAAGAAGGATCGTTCCTTGACGGTTGAGACTGGGGATAAGGCACTGGTCCTAATTGAGCGGGGGTACGTTGATTCCGAGCAAACCTATTGCTTAGCTGGTGGGAAAGCTAAGCATGCGGTAACGGCCGCATTCAAGCGGGAATTTCCGCGAAGCCACCAGGTTTACTTGAGCCAGACGAAGGAGGATTAGGATGCAGGTTGAGTTTTATGAACACGGCTGCAAGCCTTTCTTCAAGAAGCACCGCCGTCAGCAGAACGATGTGGAGGCAGTAATTAAAGCGGCCATCACCAGGGAGGTTGCGACGGGGATGACTAAGGTCAAGCTGGCGACCAAGAGGCGGGTTGCCGGCCAGAGTATCTATGAGTTTCGATTAAACCTGGGGAAGCTTGGCTCTGCTCGACTGGCGTTTACGGTGGACCAGGATCACGCGACCGTGTATTTCATTAGCAGCCACCTCCAGAAGGCGATCTTCAGCCATGAATTTGCCCAGGTGGTTGTGGAAATTACGAGACGTTAAAAATGAGTAAGTACGATCAATTGTGAAAATACATTGCAGACTGTGGCCAGGATCGCCTAATGATTCCCTTTAGTGCGGTCGAAAAGATTACGGGCGTTCCGCTCGACCATTCTTTTCTGAGGTATAAGAAGGAACTATTAGACTACGGCTACCAGGTCGACCATCTCTTCTTGAAGAAGCAGCAGATCTAAATTAGTCGAATTAAATAAAGAGGTCTTCAGCATTCGGAAAATCCGCGTGCTGAAGGCCTCTTTGGTTACTACGCTACTTAAATGCTGCGACGTTCAATAAAGTTAGCCGGGAGAATTGCCTGAACGGGGACACTCCGGTGCTCAAGCAGGCGTTCCAGGACAAGCCGGACCGCCATTTTACCCATCTCGTAACTGTGGGGACGGACAGAGGAAAGGGCTGGTGTTAAGCGGGTAGCCTGTTGGCTGTCATCAAAGCTGGCCACCGCTAGTGATTGCGGGATCGCAACCTGGTGCTGCTTGGCTGCCCGGTAAACGCCCGCCGCTAAAATATCACTGGCGGTCAAGACGGCGTCGAAACGGAGGGAACTTTGCAGAATTTCATCCATGGCCCGGGCCGCTTCCCCAGCGTGCCAACTGGTCTCATAGGTATGGGCCGCGAGTTGGTGGGCCTGCATCCACCTTTGGTAGGCGCTGGTCCGGATATCAGTAATTTTATCACCGTGGTGGCCGTCCTTCTTCAGTGGGTACCCACTGCCGCCAATAAAGGCAATTCGCCGGTGACCGAGCTGGTAAAGACGGTTTAAGACCGCTGCGGTGGCCGCCTCGTAGTTATTACGGACCAGGTCATAATTGGCAAAGTAACGGTAGTCATCAACGATGATTAAATTCTGGTTATACTTGTAAAGCTGCTCAAGAAAGGCCCGTTCAAAGACGCCAATCAGGACCACGGCCTGGAACTTTTGAGCGCTGCGGTATGAGAAAGCCTGGTCGGGGATGGTTAGCCACTTCCCGATGGTCAGGCCGTGCATTGTGGCCTCGTCCCTAATCCCCTGGTTGATGGTAGAAAAGTAGGCGAGGGTGGGATCCTGTGGTACTTGGAGAACGAGAATTTGGCTTTGCTGCAGGTTCATTGCCGCAATCTGTGAAAGGTGCCCCGCCTGGTAGCCCAGTTGGTGAGCTGCTTGGATGATGGCCTGCCGCGTACTATTCTTGACGGCCAATTGTGGGTCGTGGTTGAGGACCCGGGAGACGGTTGCCGGGGAAAAACCCGTGATTTTAGCAATCTGCCTGATACTGGCCATGATAGTCCCTCCCTTAGTAAGTTAGTAAACGTTTAGTTTCCCTTTATACCAAGGATTGTACCATATTTTCTCCTCCACTAATTGTTAACTGATCAACTTAATCAGCGAAAGCGCTTTTATAATAAAGCTAACGAATAACGAGGAGGGCATGATGATGAATGAACAATTTTTCCTTCAGACACCGCAATTGGTGACGGTGGTTAATGACAACGGCCGGACAAGTAAACAGTGGCAGGGACAACAAACCACGGTGGCCGAAACAAAGGTGACCTATGATTTGACAGCCCAGGGCGTGGCGGTCAAGATCAGTTCGGCTGTACCAGTTAGCTTTGTAAGGTTGCGTTGGGAACACCACTTTGATTCCCGGGCACAATTTTTGGCTGATGAAGTTGAGCGGGGCTATGGGACAATGGGCTGGCAGAAGTTAACGCCGAACCGAATCATGCCCTGGTACTTCATGGAAAATCATGGGGACACAACCACTGGCTACGGAGTAATGACCCAACCGAACGCCTTCTGTTTTTGGCAAGCCGACCCAGCTGGAATCACTCTGATCATGGATGTCCGAAACGGGGGAAGCAGTGTTGAGCTTGGTGACCGTCAGTTGACGTTGGCTACAGTGGTCAGTGAAAAGTATGCGCACGTGACTTCCTTTGTGGCCACCCAGCGTTTCTGCCACCTGATGAGTCCCCACCCGGTACTGCCTAAGGAGCCGGTTTACGGGAGCAATAACTGGTACTATGCCTATGGACGCAGTTCGGCAAAGGAGATTGTTAGCGATACTGCCTACCTGAAGGGCCTGACCGCCGGGATTGCCAACCGGCCCTTCATGGTGATCGACGACGGCTGGCAGGTCGACCACGTTATCGATGGCTACAACGGGGGACCATGGCGGGCTGGCAACGCGGCCTTTCCCGACATGGGGGCTTTGGCGCAGGAAATTGTTGACCAGGACGTGAAGCCGGGAATCTGGTTCCGCCCCCTGCTCGACCACCGTGAAGAAATTCCAGATAGCTGGCGCAACCCCTTGAATGGCGCCCTAGACCCAACTGTGCCGGCAGTCTTGGACCGGGTCAAGGGTGACGTTGCCCAGCTCTGCAAGTGGGGGTACCAGCTAATTAAGCATGACTTTACGACCTTCGACCTCTTTGGTCGCTGGGGCTTTCAGATGCGGCCCTTTGTGACCACAGATGGTTGGCACTTCTTTAACAGGACACTAACCAATGCGGAAGTTGTTAAACAGCTTTACCAGGCTATCTACTCAACAGCTGCTCATTACCACACCCTCATTCTGGGCTGCAACACGGTTGGTCACCTCGGTGCCGGCCTGATGCAGTTAGCCCGGATAGGGGACGATACCAGTGGTAAAGTCTGGGAGCGAACCCGGCAAATTGGGATCAACTCACTAGCCTTCCGGTTACCCCAGGATCAGGCATTCTTTAGCATTGATGCTGACTGCGTTGGAATTACCGAACAGATTGACTGGCACTACAACCGGCAGTGGGCCCAGCTAGTGGCCGAGTCGGGAACGGTCCTGTTCATCTCCGCTGTTCCGGGAATCCTTACCGCAGATCAGCGCCAAGAACTCCACGAAAGCCTTGTCCTGGCTGCCCAACAAACCAGTCACTTTACGCCCCAGGATTGGCAGTTAATCGACTGTCCGGCTGAGTGGGTGAGCGGCAACCAGGTCCGCCACTACGACTGGTATGAACCAGCAGGGATCCAATTCTGTAATGATACACCCCGGTCGATACCGTTCTATTCGATTGCACACTAGACAGGAAAGAGGCTGAGAGAAAGTTGTTCTCTCCCAGCCTCTTTATGAAATGTTGACAGTAAGTTTTAATTATTGGATAAATTGAACCTGTTCGCTGATCTTCTTAATTTGTTCTTCCTTACGCTTGTTGAATTCGGCCTTCTTAGCGTCGAAGAAGTTGTCACCATTGGTATCAATCGTTACAACCAGTGGGCCAAAGTCCTTGACCTTGCATACCCAGAGGGTTTCTGGCATCCCCAGGTCGGTCCATTGGGCGTCAACGATCTTTTCCACGTGCTTGGCAGCGTAAACGGCGTTCCCGGCAGGGTAGACTAATTGCAGGGCCTTGTCATTCTTGCAGGCCCGGGCCGTACCAGGACCCATGCTACCCTTACCAATGATCAGGCGGACACCAGTTTTGTGGACGAATTCTTCTTCAAACATTTCCATCCGCATACTGGTGGTTGGGCCAACGGCAACCATCTTGTACTTGTTGTCTGTCAGGTACTTAATGATTGGACCGGCGTGAAGGATAGCCTTGTCCTTAATATCAACGGGCAGCTTGAGCCCTTCCTTGACAACCCGGCGGTGGGCGTCGTCACGTGCGGTTACCATGGTCCCGGTCAGGTAAACGATGTCCCCAATCCGGATGTCCTTGATGTCGTCAGCGGAAATTGGTGTAGTCAAATGATAAGTCTTCATTTTATAATTCAACCCCCTTGTTCATTGGTAATTCGTAGTTAAGATCTTGGTCGAGCTTGATCAGGCCCCGACGGTGAGACCAGCAACCGGTGCTGACCCCAACCCCGATAACTGATGGGTGCCGGGCGGTGTTAATGATGTTAACCCCCATGACGGACTTCTTACCACCAAATCCTTGAGGGCCAAGGCCAATTGCGTTGATCCCGTCTTCAAGGAGGTGCTCCATCTTAGCAGCCCGCTTGTTTGGGTTATAGGAGTCAACCCGCCGCAGCAGGGCGAGCTTGGAGTTCATTGCCGCGGTTTCAACGGAGGTCGCAATCCCAACACCGACGAGGAGTGGTGGGCAGGCGTTAACACCGTACGTGGTCATCCGGTCCATGACGAAGCGGGTAACCCCTTCGTAACCTTCACCGGGCATTAAGACCTTGGCCACACCTGGCAGGGTACAGCCACCACCGGCCATGTAAGGGTAAATCTCAATGTCGGAGCTGTGCGGCATCAGTTGGGTAAAGATTCCTGGAATACCGTCACCAATGTTAATGTTGGTGTTGTATTCGTCGAAGGTTTGGACCGCGTTGGTCCGCAGTGGGGCAATTTGGGTAGCCCGGTAGGTAGCGTCAACGAGGATTTCGTTCAGTTCGTCGATCAATGGGAACTTGGTCCCAACCTTAACGAAGAATTGCAATGTCCCGGTATCTTGACAGCTTGGCACGTCGGCTTCAGCGGCTAAGCGCTGGTTTTCCATCATTGTGTCGTAAACTAACTTTTGCAGGGGGTCAACTTCAATTTTAGAGAATTCAACTAACTTCTTAGAAACGTCGTCTGGTAAACGGTGACTAAAAATATCAAGGTATTTGACTAATAGGTCGCGCAGTTTAGCACCCTTAGTACTAAGGGTTGGTTCAGTATAGTCGTACTTCATCGGATCATTCCTCCTTTAGATTCTGTAATTATTATGTGAGTTAAAACGCAAACTTTCTATGTCATTTTTAATCACTTTTTTGCGAAAAAGGGGCTGCTCGCAACTGTTGGAATTATCATTAGTATTCCTCTCAAATATAAAAAAAGGCTGTCAAGATTGGCCTAGTGGTCGTCATGACAGTCGTTTTAATTTATAAATTGCGATGGAGAATGTTAAATTGTTGGTATCCTAATTCTTATCATCGAGCAGTTTAACAAGTTCTTTCTTGAGCAAGCGGTAACGGAGGCCATCCTTCTTATAGACGCAGTTTTGACAGTCGTTTGCGAGGAGCTGGGCCTCATCTTGGGGGTGGCAGAAGCCCTTAAGACACTGGCGGGCACTCGCTAGTTGCTGGTGACTGATTTCCTGTTGGAAGTGGGCATCCACGGCAGTTACCTGGGGCGAATACTTCTCCTGATAGGCGGACGGGGTGATCCCAAAGTGTTTTTTAAAGGCCAGGTTGAAGGACTTGACCTCGGTGAAGCCATTATTTAAGGCAACCGTACTGATCTTTTCGTGAAGGTGGTTAAGTTCGCTGGAAGCGTGCTGGAGCCGTTCCCGGGTCAAGAACTCGTAGAAGCCGATCCCGAAGTGCTGCTTGAACAGCTTTGAGAAGTAGGGTTTCGAGTACCCGTACTTTTTCGCCAGCATGTCCAGGCTGAGCGGGCGTTGGTAGTCCTTTTGAATGTCCTTGGCCACCTGGGCAAAGTAAACGTTACGTTGCTTGGGCGCCTGGGCGCGGTCCGTAGGGGTAAAGAAGTTCTCGTACAGTAAGCTGGTCAGGCGGAAACAGGCACTATTTTTTTCAAAGGGGTTCTTTGCAAAGTAGAGCTGGCCAACCGCCTGGCGCAGGGCCGGGTAGCTGTGGTGGTGGCGGTTAAGGGCACTGTTTAAGTTGAATTTTCCGGTGTTCAGTTGAATCCCTTGTTCTTGAAAGAAGGCGGGCTGGATATGGGTCCGGATGGCTAAGGTGTTGGGGTGGGCAGCCAGAGTAGCGTGGCCCTGGTTGGCGTTGATGAGGATCATGTCAGCGGGGGCGAGCTGGTACTGGTGGCCGTCAACATTGACAATTACCTGCCCCTGAATCACCAGTAGTAGCTCGATTGCGGGGTGCCAGTTGTAGTGGTAGTTACCAATGGCGTAAATAAGTTGGTCAAAATAAGAACTGATTGCTTTTGAAAGACCCATGAGCACTTCTCCTCCTTTATTACCTTACCTATTATTATATAGCGAATCGTGTCGCTTCGTCTTATCATAAGCTTTTCCTTTTTGGTGGTTTTAGCGTAGTATTTAACTTAAAGGGGATGAGAACCATGAATACACGTGACCTCCAATATTTTGTGGCCCTGGTTAAATACAAGAATTACACCCAGGTAGCAAAGCACTTTAAGGTGTCACAACCGACGATCACCCAGTCGATCCAACGGCTGGAGCGTGAATTTAACACGAAACTTATTCGCAAAGACAAAGTCCACCGGGATGAGATGGTCACCCGGAGTGGGATGATGCTGTTTGAAAACGCCAAGGTAATCAATAAGAAGATTTCGTTAATGCACCAGGAAATCAGCCGGGCTAACCAGCGGCAGATCCGCTTCGGCCTCCCACCCATTATTGGTAAGATGTACATCTCAAAGATCGTCCAGCAGACTCCGGAAAACGTCATGCAGCGGTTGAAGATTGTGTCGGTCGGGTCTCACGAACTGCTGAACCGCTTGCAGGAGGGAAAGATTGATATTGCTATTTTGGGGTCCAATCACCTAATTAACCAGCCCGGAATCTTCGCCAGCCTGATCACGACTAGGCCCTATAACATCATTGTCAGTGACCAGAACCCCCTCGCTAAGCGTAAGGCGGTCTTTTTCAAGGAGCTGGCCAATGAGTACTTCATTAATTATGACCAGCAGTACGTCCACCACGCCGCTTTACAAGCGTATTGCGCATATGCGGGGATCAATCCCCAGATGGGTGACTACCGGGTTCCTGATATCTCCTGGGTAAAAGAACTTGTCCGCCAGGATCTCGGAATCAGCCTGATGGCCAAGGATGCCTTGCAAAACGAACCCGGGATTGTCTCCATTGCCATTAAGGACCCTCTTCCGGAAAAATTCACAATCTCGGTTGCCACCCGTGAGGGCTATGTTTTGACCCCCGACGAGGCCGCTTTTGTAGAGGAATTAAAGGGGATCAAGTGATTTTCTAAGCAATGTTGACAAGGGACGTATAATGGTAATTGTGAAATTGGATTAACATTATTACGTGACATTAAGCGGAGGAAAATTGTAATGAGTAATGACGACGAATTGCTGTCAGGCAAGTTTCAGCCGACACCTCATCTATCGAATAAACACCACATGGCCATTCCGTGGCACGACTTCTTTACGAACGATAATTTTACACCGGCCAGTGAAGCAAATCTGATCGAACGGGCAGCCATTGTGGGCCGGATTGGTTTGATGATGCTCTCTTACGGAACCGGGGCATGGCGAGTTCGTGACTCGATGAACATTGTCGCCCGGAAGTTAAAGATGACCTGTTCAGTTGATATTGGTCTGGTTTCCCTCGAATACACCTGCATGGATGCCCACCACAGTTACACGCAGGCCCTGTCGCTGCCGACAACCGGGGTCAACACGACGAAACTCTCCCACATGGAACAGTTTATCCGGGACTTCGATGCGCACGGGGATTCGATGACGATTGGGGATATCCATGCCCGCCTGGAAAACATCGCCCATTCCAAGGGTAATTATGCACCGTGGCAGGTCGGCTTGGCAGCGGCCCTCGCCTGCAGCGCCTTCGTTTTCCTCCTCGGTGGGGGACCAGTCGAGATGGTCTGCAGCTTCATTGGTGCGGGGCTAGGTAACTATGTCCGGCGGAAGATGAGTGATCGTCACATTACTTTGTTTGCGGGAATTGGGGTCGCGGTGGCGGTCGCCTGCCTGTCCTACCTGCTTTCGCTAACCATCCTACAGATGGGCTTTGACGTTAGCTCCCGCCACGAAGCAGGTTACATCGGGGCAATGCTCTTTGTCATCCCCGGCTTCCCATTCATCACTAGTGGCCTGGACCTTTCTAAGCTGGACATGCGGTCGGGACTTGAACGGTTGGCCTATGCGGCCTTGATTGTGGTCGTGGCCACCGTGGTCGGTTGGGTAGTCGCCATGGCGGTAAACCTGCGTCCCGAGAACTTCCCGACAATTGCCTTATCACCGCTGGCCTACATGCTCTTGCGCCTGCCAGCTAGTTTTTGCGGTGTCTTTGGCTTCTCAATCATGTTTAACAGTACCCCGAAGATGGCGGCACTGGCTGGCCTGATTGGGGCGGTGGCCAACACCACCCGCTTGGAACTAGTCGACTTGACCGTCATCCCGGCAGGGGCGGCCGCCTTCATTGGTGCCGTAATTGCCGGACTACTTGCCTGGGTGGTTAAGAAGAAGGTTCGCTACCCACAAATTTCCATCACGGTGCCATCGATCGTTATCATGGTCCCGGGGCTGTACATGTACCGGGCAATGTATAACATCGGTTTAACTTCCATCAGTGTGGGGGCTTTGTGGTTCAGTAAGGCCCTGATGATCATCATCTTCTTGCCCCTCGGTCTGATTACGGCCCGGATTCTTACCGACGTTAAATGGCGCCATAATGGATAGGGTGGTCTGATGATAATTAAGTACCCACCAGAATTATTAGATGAGGTGAACGGGCGGACGGCTGACCGGAAGCTCACCGGCTTTACACCGGGGCAGGGACCAATGTACCCGGACCTGATGCTCGTCGGTGAGGCCCCTGGTCGCCATGAGGAACAGGTTAACATTCCGTTCTCCGGCGCCTCGGGACAGGAGCTGATGCGTTTCTTAGCCTCAATCGGCTACTCACGTGCGAACACCTACATCACCAGTGTTGTCCGTCGCCGGCCGTATTCAATCAAGCGGGTCCGGGATAAAAAGACCGGTAAGGTGGTGGAGAAAACGCCCAATCGGACGCCGACTAAATCAGAAGTATTGGCCTTTGCACCGCTGTTTGACTGGGAACTGGCGACGGTCCAGCCGCGGATCATCGTACCGCTCGGTAACACCGCCCTGCAACGCTTGCTGGGCCCGCACGCAAATATTGGCGACCTCCATGGGCAGAAAATTGTCCAACCCATTCAGCAGGCCACTCCGGATCACACGGGCTACCAGTGGACGAAGAAAAAGTACCTGCTTGTTCCGATGTACCATCCCGCCGCGGTCCTGTATGCCCGGCGGCTGATGCCCACGGTAGAGGAAGACTGGCAAAAGTTAGGAAAGATTATTAAAAGCAACTGATCACACTTGGTGGTCGGTTGCTTTTTGAGTGGTTGTCAAAGAGTGATGGACGGTGTTATAATGCGCCTATCTTAGGTATTTGCAGGCGAAACCTACACCCAACTTTGCCGTCGATGGAAAGGAAAACAGATGCGAGTTAATGTTTTACAACACACGCCTAACGAAGGTCCGGGATCGATTCAGGACTGGGCACACGTTAACCACCATGCTTTCTATGTTTACCACCCTTACCAGTTTGGTAACCTCCCGACGGCTGATGAAACGGACCTGCTGGTTGTCCTCGGCGGGCCGATGAGTCCCAACGATGACCTGCCCTGGATTAAGCAGGAGCGGATTTTGATCCAGGAGCTGCTGGACCAGCACAAGCCAATCTTCGGGGCCTGTTACGGGGCCCAACAAATTGCCAAAACGCTGGGTTATCCAATCACTAAGGCTCCCCACAAGGAAGTCGGGTGGGCACCTGTCTACCGGCAAAGTGACGCCATTCCTGGTATCCCTGAAAAGTTGGTTGCCCTGCACTGGCACGAAGAAATGTTCACGGTCCCAGATCAGGCCCAGCTCATCTTCAGTAGTGACCTGGTAAAGAACCAGGGCTTCTTACTGGGCGACAACGTCATTGGCCTGCAGTTCCACTTTGAGCCCCTGATCGATAATGTCCGTGAAATGGCCGTCAACGATGATGGCTATCCCCTGGACCACAATGACCTCCACCAGACACCGGCGGAGATTATTACCCATGGGGTTCCGGACGAAAACAAGCAGGTAATGTTCAAACTGCTTGACTTCATCACTAAGTAAGCTGGAATGTTATACTTTTGTCGTTAGCTTATTTATAATAAGAAACTAGTATGAAAAGGCTGGAAACCTGTTTTCCAGCCTTTGTTTTGGTTAAAAAAGGAGGTAATCGTTTGGAAGCAAATCAACGACGAACACTCGTCACCGGGGCACTCCTTCTCTCCAACATCATGGCGGGGATGGATGCGACAATTGTCAACACTGCCCTGCCGGCCATCACCAGTGACCTGCACGGCCTACAATACATGGGCTGGATTGTGGCTACTTTCCTATTAGGAATGGCCGTGGCAACCCCACTGTGGAGTAAGATGGGGGAGCACAAGGGAAATAAGCGGGCGTACATCACCGCTACGCTATTGTTCCTTGTGGGGGCGATCTTTCAAGGAATCGCGCCCAATATCCTGTGGTTTATCATCGCCCGGACGGTCATGGGAATCGGTGCCGGAGGAATGAACACCATCCCCTTCATTGTCTATGCGGAACTCTACCAGAATCTCCGCAAGCGGGCGGAAGTGCTGGGCATCTCTAGTGCCTGTTTCGGGACGGCTTCGATTATTGGGCCCCTCCTTGGTGGGTGGATCGTTGATGTCCTCAGTTGGCACTGGGTCTTCTACGTCAACGTCCCAATTGCCCTAATTGCGATTACCCTGGTGGGGACCTTCTACAAGAGTCCTAAAAAGCAGGCCGCTGGTAAACCAGTCGACTACCTGGGCGCCTCCCTCCTAGTGGTTAGTCTGGTAACCATTTTGGTTGCGGTCCAGTTGATTGGGAGCGCAGCTGGCTGGTTAATCGGCACCCTCTTTGTGATTGGACTTGCCCTGCTCTTCTGGATGGTCCGCGTTGACAGCCGGGCTGTCGACCCGATTATCCCGAGTCGCTTGTTTAAAAACCGGGAGCTGGTGATTGACTTCCTCCTCTTTGTTATCATCTGGGGCTCCTTTATTGCCTTTGTTACTTACATCCCGATGTGGGCCCAGGGGATTCTTGGCTTGAGTGCCCTCCTCGGGGGGATGACCCAGATTCCGGGCGCGGTAACTAACTTCATCGGTTCCGAACTAGTACCCTTTCTCCAGGACCGGTGGGGGAAGTACTGGCTGGTGACCTGTGGGGCCGCGGCCATCTTCATTGCCTTTGTCGGTATCCTCGTTTGTGGCCAGGGCGCCCCATTCTGGGTCCTTCTCCTGATGGGCGCCTTTGAAGGCTTCGGGGTTGGCCTGGTTTTCAACATCCTGCAGATTAGCGTGCAGACGGATGCCGAACTGCGGGACGTGCCAATCGCCACCTCCCTGGGCTACCTACTGCGGATCCTCAGTCAGACCATCATGGCGGCGGTTTACGGGGTAATCCTCAACCAGGAGCTGTTCAAGGGAGTAAGGATGGCCCATGGCGACATCACGATGCAGATGCTGAACAAATTGTCGAATGCTGAGACCGCCAGCCAGCTCCCGCGTGAGCTGATTCCCGAAATGCGGCGGATCCTTTATTTGGGGTACAGAAATATCGTTATTGCGGCCATCGTTTTAATTGTCATCTCACTAATCGTTGTGGTGCCACTGTCATTGCGGCACCGCACCACAGCGGTAAAAAAGGGGTATGATGCTCACAACTAGGGTGAGTCACCATATCCCTTTTTTTATTTGCTGGGGTGGTTTTCGTGCCACCGCCTAATTTGTTCAAGCCGGGCTTTGAAGCGGGGTTCGTGTCCCTGGTCGGTTGGTAGGTAGAAGTGTTCGTTAGCAATTTCTGGCGGAATCGTCTTCATGGTCGTTAGTTTGTCCTTACTGTCGTGGGCGTACTGGTAGCCCTTGCCGTAGCCAAGCTGGTCCATCAGCTTGGTGGGGGCATTACGAATCTGCATGGGGATCGGTAAGTTACCGGTTTTTTTGATTACCTTCTTCGCCTTCTGACGAGCGGTATAGACGGCGTTTGATTTCGGTGCACAGGCCAGGTAAATAACACATTCTGTGAGGTGGACGTCACACTCGGGCATCCCCAGAAACTGACAGGCCGAGAAGGTGTTAATGGCCACGTTTAGGGCGTTGGTGTCCGCCAGGCCGATGTCTTCACTAGCAAAACGGACGAGGCGGCGGGCAATGTATAAGGGGTCCTCACCCCCATCCAGCATCCGCGAGCACCAGTAAACTGCCGCGTCAACGTCACTGTTCCGCATTGACTTGTGGAGGGCCGAAATGATGTTGTAGTGTTCCTCGTCGTGCTTGTCGTAGCGGAGTGACCGGGTGTTGATCAGCTGGCTGAGGTCGTCCTCCGTGATGGTAACCTGCTGGCCGTCTCGTTGGCCATTTAATACCGCCATTTCGAGGGTATTTAAGGCGACCCGGGCGTCCCCGTTGGCAAACTGGGCAATCAGGTGGATCGCGTCCGGCTGGCAGTCAACTTGCAATTCCGGGAAGCCGGCAGGATGGTGGAGGGCCCGTTTAATGACCTCCTCAATGTCCGCTGTGGTCAAGGACTTCAGGACAAACACCCGGCAACGGCTGAGGAGGGCGGAGTTGATCTCAAAGGACGGGTTTTCGGTGGTGGCCCCAATCAGGATAATGCTCCCCCGCTCAACAAAGGGGAGGAAGGCGTCCTGCTGGGCCTTATTAAAACGGTGGATTTCGTCAATGAAGCAAATCGTCCGTTCACCATATTCCCGGTTTTGCTCAGCCTCCTGCATAATCTTCCGGATATCCTTGATGCTGCTCGTTACCGCGGAGAAGGTAATGAAGTGGGCCTTTGTCCGGTGGGCAATGATTCGGGCGAGGGTGGTCTTACCCACACCGGGTGGCCCCCAGAATATCAAAGACGAGAGTTGGTCGTTATCAATTAATTCACGCAGAACTTTGCCGGGCCCAATCAGGTGCTGCTGGCCAACAAACTCGTCGAGGCTGGTCGGCCGGACCCGGTTCGCCAGCGGGGTCGCTTGGGGGTTCCCCTGGGCAAAGAGCGATTCTTGATGCATGTGAACACTTCCTTTCCCCTCATTCTAAATTAAATCTTAACAAAATTGAATCAATAAGCGTGTTACGATAAAGGTGGAATCAACGAATAAAGGAGAAACTGGGCATGGATCGATTAAAATTATTTCGTACTGGGATCGCGACCCGGGTAGCGGACAACTTTGAATCCAGCATTAAAGAGTTGCACCGTTGTGGGCAGAGCCGTTCCAATAAGTCCACCTTTGTGGAGATGGGCATTCAGCTCAGCGGCTTTAAACATTCATTATCAGACCCGCAGGCCTTTGATAAGCTACTCACGACGGCAGCAAAGGAAAATAAAGCGCCTTACGTGATGCCAGACGTCACGATGGGGATTAAATTACAGCAGTTTACCCAGGAGGGGATGCCGGTCTACGTCTTGAATGAACGGGGAAACGACCAGCGGGTTATTGTCTACCTGTGTGGGGGTGCCTACATCCAGCAGCCGGACAAGACCCACTGGGAATACCTGAACCGCCTTGCCCAACGGACGGATGCCAAGGTGGTTGTTCCCCTGTACTCCTTGGCCCCCAACGCCACTGTCCGTTGTGCCTACCAGCAGATTGGCCAGCTTTACGCCCGCTTGTACGGGAGTGCCCCGGCCAGTGACATTACCTTAATGGGGGATTCCGCTGGTGCGGGTTTGGCCCTGGGCTTTAGCGAATACTTGGGTCAGCGGGGCCTGCCCCAGCCTGGGCACCTGATCCTATTTTCACCATGGCTGGACCTCGACTTAAAAAACCCCCTGATTAAGAAGTACGAGGATAAGGACGTCACCCTTGCCTGCTGGGGTCTGAGAAAGATTGGCGACCTCTGGGCAGGAAACGTTGACCACCGTGACTTTCGGGTGAGTCCGCTCTACGGTGACATTGACCAGCTCCGGGACGTAACCGTCTTTGTAGGGACCCGGGAAATCATGTACCCAGACGTCAACGCCCTGGTTCAAAAGCTCCGGGACGCCCAAATCAACGTTGACTACCACGTTGGTCGGCGCTTATTTCACATTTACCCCCTGTACCAGGTTCCTGAGGCAGAAGAAGTAATGACGAAGGTTGTTGAAGTTGTTAATCGGTAAATTTATGAGGTGATTTTTGTGAGTAAAGTAGCAGTTGTCTTTGCACCCGGTTGTGAAGAAGTTGAAGGATTGAGCATCGTTGATGTTTTGCGCCGGATGGGTGTTGAAACCACGATGGTGGGCCTGGAAAATAAACAAGTTCCCGGGGCCCACGGAATTGAACTGACCTGCGATACGACCCTTGATGACCACTTGCTGGACTATGATGTCGTTGCCTTCCCCGGTGGCCGTGGTGGTGCCGAGAAGCTCGGTGCTAACCAGCAACTGGCGGACTTAATGAGAAAACGTAACGCGGCTGGTAAGTGGGACGCGGCAATGTGTGCGGCCCCAACAGCCCTTGCCAAGTACGGCCTGCTGGACGGCAGTGACTATACCTGCTTCCCCGGTTTTGAAAAGCAGATTGACCAAGTCGCTAAGGGCGCCCACTTTAAAGAAGACATTACCGTGGTTGATGCGGGCCATAAGATTATTACGAGTCGGGGTCCGGCAACGGCATGGGCATTTGCCTACCAGATTGCTGAGGTGTTGGGCTTAGATACCAAGCAGATCAAGCACGAGATGCTTTATGACTACTTGATGGCACAGAAATAGATATTTGGGGTAGCCCTTTAAAAACACGAAAAGGCCGTTAGCGTTCGAAATTTCCGGACACTAACGGCCTTTGGTTTACTGTATTGTAGTATTCTGGGGAGTACCGTAAGGCTGGGAGAAAACTTTGTTTTCTCACCAGCCTCTTTTAGTTTTCCAAATATTACAACGTAGTTACGGGAAACCGAATAGGCTTGCTCCGCGTCGTAAGCGCATCCCTAGCGTCTAGCGCAGCGGAGCAAGTCTATTCGACTACGAACGAAGGCTGACGCTTTCAGCGTCAACCTCCGTCCTATGCTAGCCGTACGGGATGCCGAGAAGCTTATTTCCCAGCCTTATTAATTATGGTTGGCCCACCACATGAAGAGGTGGCGCCGCTGCTGGTCGACCCGTTGGTTAACAACACTGACGAGGATCAACATGTTGGCAACCAGTGAATTCTTCTTCCGGTAAGCGATGTAACGTGAGGACCAGTGGGATGCATACTTATCCTTGTAGTGCCGCAGCCCCTGGAACCCATAGAGGTGGTAACCATACTCGTAGATGAAGTGGGCAATCTTTTCTTCCAGGAAACTAAATTGGTATTCACCGACGTTCGATAAGGGAGCCATCCCCAGGTCAAAGTAGGTATAGCCGTTTTCCTGACCATACTGGTACATGCTGATGAAGATTTTATCCATGATTCCGGAAGGGGCGTCCTTGCTGTGCCGCATCAGGTCGATAGTCAAGATCTCTTTTCCACCGGTCGGCATGAAGGTCGCAAAGGCCACCAGCTTGCCGTCCTTATCCCGCACCGTTCCCACGGGCGCCTGGTTGATGTAGTAGGGGTCAAAGAAACCAAGGGAAAAGCCCTTCTCGACCTGTTCACCGAGCCAACTGTCGGACACGGTCTTCAATTCCTTCAGCTGGTCGTCACTAAATGGCGGGTTGATTACCGAGAATTGGTAGCCTTCCCGGTCAAACTTGTGCATGAGGGCCCGCTGTGAACGCTGCTTTTTGCCAGCCAGGGTAAAGTCAGCCAGGGTGACTAGGCCGCTTTCACCGGTCTTGATAAAGTCAAAGCCAAATTCGTGGAGGAGCATGGTAAGCTTGCTCGAAACCTCGTAGAAGACGATCTCGTAGTCGTAGCGATCCGCTTCCCGGACAAACTGGCGAATGGCCTCGCGGAGGACCGCTTGGTTACCAACGGGGTCCCCCATCACGACGAGCCGGTCATACTTGCGCCGGTACATGAAGAAGAGCTGGTCTTGCCCATCCTTTTGGTAGTAGTAAAGGTTCTTGTCCCGCAGAAAGGCCAGGTGGCTGGTCTCGTTTCCCCCGAAGGTATCGATTACCTGGCGGGCCCGGTCGGCATTAAAGCTTTGGACTGCACTGAAGGGGTCCCGCTTGGCCGTGAAGTACCAGATGATTAAAAGCATTAGGACCAAACCGAGGCCCAGCCCGATAAGGCCGGAGAGCCAAACCCGTTCACCAGGGAAGAAGAGAAAGGCGGGCACCCGGTGCTTGCTAGCGTATTGGGGAGCATTGATGACCCCCACAATGACGTAGAGAATGCAGCTGCCAGCGAAAATGAGGCTGTCGGTGATGAACTTACCAAGGGAATACTGGAGCTTCTCCCGGTACAGAACGTGCTTGGACATCAAGACCAGAAGGAGAACGATTACCAGGTAGATGGTCAAACTAATCGTGCCGAGGTTCCAAATGGTGTTGGCAATCCCAATTAAAAGAAGGGCCAAAGTTGGCCAGTAGGCCCGTTTAACCTTCGCCTGGAGCCCCCGGGCACACGCCAGCATGGCGATCGCGAAGAGGATGGTGGACAGCTGGTGAATAAAGAAAAAGGTGTAGGGGTACAGGTGCTGAATAATCTTATTTTCTGCCGTCAGGTCCGGGATTGAGGCGGTTAGTAGCATCAGGACTCCCGAGATGTACATGAAGGCCGTAATCAGGTAGTAGGCGGTCTTGCGGAGCATCATTAGCGGCAGACCGTCAAAGAATTCGTTGACCTGGTGGGCCAGGTTATGGATGAAGAGCAGTCCGGCCAGGATGAGGGGGACAATGTAGTAGAAGATCCGGAAAAGGAGAATCCAGATAACGATTGTTGTCTTTGGGACTCCCAAGAGGGAAAGCTCAAAGACCATCATGACGTCGAACGAACCCAGCGCCCCCGGAATCATTGAGAGAACCCCAATTACCTGGGCAACGGCGTAGAGGGGCAAGACGTTGATCAGGTTGTTGCGGATTCCCAGACACCAGCCGACGAGGAGGAAGAAGAGGGCAACAAAGAGCCATTCGAGAGTTGAGCTGCCGACAATGAATGCTTCAAGCTTGGGAGTGACCTCCTTGAAGAGGCGGTTATTATTAACGAGGGTAAAGTAAAGGACAACCGGGAAGTATAGGCCGCCACCAACTAGCCAAATTGCGTACTGGTTAAAGTGGCCACCGTCGTGGAAGCCAAACATCACGATCAGGGCAATCCAGCAAAGGATTGAGAGCCCCGACAGGAGGAAGACGGCGATCTTAGAAATTGCCAGGAGGATATCCTTCTTTGTAGCACTCTTCCGGTAAAAGTAGGCCCGCAGAGTTGCCCCGAGGATTCCACCGAAACCGGCGATATTCGTCAGTGTGTTGGTGATCCAGCCGCAGCGGATAATATAGGAACGGGAAAACTTCCCCGGTAGAAAGTGGACGATGGTAAAGTCGTAGCCAAGCATGGGGACGACGGCAATGCAGCCCGTGATTAACAGAAAAATAATGCTGGTCCAGGAAAGACTTGCCAGCCCAACACCAACCTGGTGCCATTCGACCGTTTTGAAAAAGCTGCCGAGGGCGTGAATGACAAATATTAGGACCGAAGTGACGAAAAGTAGTTTGACGTAGCGCGAATACTTTTCCCACCAGGTGATAAAGTGGTTGCCCAGTGATTGCATATCATAATCTCCTTTGGACGTGTAATCATAATTACCGCATTTGGCGGTTAATTACCACGATTCCCTTATAAAATTAATAAACTAACATAACCATTATAAGCTATTAGAAAATTAATTATGGGAAAAATCAAAATTTTAGTTGACGGGGGCGCAAAAGTTTCGTATACTTTTAATTGTTGTCAAATGGTCCGTTGGTCTAGTTGGTTTAGGACGCATCCCTGTCACGGATGAGATCACGAGTTCGAGTCTCGTACGGACCGCTTATATTGATTGAAGTTGAGTCGTTGCACTCAACTTTTTTTGTGCACAAAAGGAGAAAAGCAATGCAAGCAAGTTGGGTTTACAACGGTACGGAACCAATGAAAATTAAGAAGTTCTTACAGTCACTGGGGATGGGGCACCGCCTATTTAACGATATCAAGAAGGGACAGGGTGAATTTCTCGTGGACCATCGCGTTGTCCGGCCAACGACAAAGATCCTTCCCCACCAACCGTTGACCATTAAGGTGGCTCCCGAGATGGCGGACCCCCAAGTAAAGGTCAGTCATGCGCCGCTCAAGCTTGTTTACGAAGATGACAACTGGCTGGTAGTCGACAAGCCGGCGGGAGTAACTTCGATTCCTGGCCCCACCGTCGATAACGACACGGTGCTGAACCGGGTAACGGGCTACCTGATTGCCCAGCAGTCGCCAGACCAGCGGCCCCACCTGATTACCCGTTTAGACCGTGATACGGGTGGGCTGATGTTGGTCGCTAAACACCACGTAGCCTCCAGCATGATTAGCCAGCAGGTCCAGCAGCACCGGATGCTTAAGGAATACACGGCAATCGTCACGGGTTCTTTTGAAGCGGACCATGGGACGATTGACAAGCCGATTGCCCGGCGGGAAGGGCAGGCCCAACGGGTAATCGCGGCGGATGGCCAACCGGCGGTCACTGAGTACTGGGTCGAAAAGAGTGCAGCTGGATTTTCACGGGTCCGGGCCCGTCTGCACACCGGGCGGACGCACCAGATCCGGGTACACTTTGCGGCAATCGGTCATCCCCTGGTTGGTGACCCCCTGTATGGTGGGGACACGAGCAAGTACCAAACACAGCTCCTTCATGCCAGCAAGTTGGCGTTTATCGACCCATTTAGCCAGAAGCAATTGGCGTTTACCTCACCGTTGCCGGATGAATTTGAGATATAAAACAAAACGACTCCTTGTGTCTCAGCGGACACGAGAAGTCGTTTTATTTTACTATTTAAGCATTGCCTTAACTGCCTGTGCCTGGACTTCTTGTTCAGCCTGGAGGGTAACGCGTTGAATTTGACTTGCGGACATCTTAGGATTCTGGGCGAGTGCCTGTTGAACCTTAGCGGCAACGGCTGACCGGCCCTGTTCAGCAGCAGTAGCCTGGGCCTTCTTTGCGGCTGGTGAAGCTGCCTGTTTCTTCAGCTGGCCTGCTTGCTTGGTGGTAATTTTGACATAAGCCTGGGGGTACTCCAGGACGTTGGTCCGCTTGACGAGGGTCCCGTCCATCCCCGTACCCATGTACATGATCCGGAAGAAACCGTTATTGTAACGCCACCGCGTTTCCGTCGTAACCAGGCGGGGTGTTAACCGCTTCGTCCACTTGATTTTGCTATGGGTGTACTCGTTGGCCTGGGTATGATCAGGCGTCTTTTGCCGTTTCTTACTGTTGTAAATGTAGACGTCATCTTTGCCACTCGTGCCGACTGGCTGGTAGAGGGCCAGGGGGAGTGACGAGTTGGATGCAGAATAGATAACCTTCTTGGTAGTGGTCGTTTCCTGGTGCATCCCAAAATGGTGACTGTAGTTAAGGGTCATCATGGCGGTTGAACCCACAAAGATAATGCCCATTAGGATTGTAAGGGGGACGCGGACTTGCCGCCGATTAATGAACATGATGCTGGCAAACAGCGCAACCGCTGATGCGAACATAATAATGATGATCAAGTTACTTCTCCTCCTTTTCTTTCATATCTGCCGAGTCAATCCGGAGGTGAATCCCGTTTCCGCTCGTGACAAAGAAGGTCAAAATCAGTCCTAAAATTGAGAAGATGATTGCAAACCAGAATGCGGCGTGGTAGCCCATCAAGGTTGCGTCAAACATCTGTGATTTGTACTGGAGCGGGGAGGCTTTTAACAGGGCGTGGCCGGGTTGGTTATTCTTGGTCACGTTGGTTAAAACCGAAATCATGATCGCGGTCCCGACCGAGGTGGCAACCTGACGGAGGGTGTTGTTAACCGCGGTCCCGTGTGAAATTAAGTTGAACGGCAGCGAATTCATGCCGGCTGTCGTGACGGGCATCATCACCATAGAGATTCCAAACATCCGGACAGCGTACAGGAAGACGATGTAGATTGTCGGGGTATCCCGGGTGATGAAGGCAAACGGGAGAGTGCCAACAGTCAGGATAAACATCCCGGTGACGGCCAGCCGCTTGGCCCCGTGCCGGTCAAAGAGGTTCCCGGTAATTGGGCTCATGATCCCCATGAAGAGGGCCCCAAATAAGAGGGTCAGTCCGGAATGGAAGGCCGACATACCGTGGATGATTTGCAGGTAAAGGGGAATTACCAGTTCCACCCCGACCATTGCCATCATGACGATTGAGCTAAGGATGGTTGCCAGGGTAAATTCACCGCTCTTGAATACCTTGAATTCCAGGAAGGGTTCATCCAGCTTATTCTGGCGAAGAACCAGGAAGACAACCAGGATGGCCCCAATCACGATGGTTGCCAGGACAACTGGGTCCGTCCACCCCTTGTCACCGACACTCGAGAAGCCGTAGAGCATGCTTCCGAAGCCGAGGGTTGAGATAATAACGGAGAGCCAGTCCAACTTGGGCCGCCGGTTAGGAATAACGTTTTTAACCAGGACAAAACTAGCAATGATTACGAGGGCAGCAATGGGAACGATCATCCCGAAGAGCCACCGCCAACTGTAGTTATCAATTACCCATCCGGAAAGGGTCGGGCCAATTGCGGGGGCCAGGCCAATTACCAGGCCGTTGATTCCCATGGCGGCGCCCCGCTTTTCTGGCGGATAAATCGTCAGCATAATATTTTGCATCAGGGGCATGTTGATGCCGACCCCCACGGCCTGAATTAGCCGGCCGGTTAAGAGGGCCGCAAATGAGGGGGCAAGCCATGAGAGGATTGTTCCAATCTCGAAGACAGTCATGGCAATAATAAAAAGCCTCTTGGTGTTGAACCGGCTACTGAGGTAGGCACTAATTGGGATCATGATCCCGTTGACCATTAAGAAACCGGTTGTCAACCATTGCACGGTGGAAGTGCTGATGTCAAAGGCCTTCATTAATGCCGGAAAGGCCGTTGACAAAATCGTCTGGTTAAGGATGGTACAGAAGGCTCCAATTAATAGGACCAAAACCATCAATGAACGATTATATGGTTGACCATTGATATCAGTGGTTGTTTGAACCTTATCATTCACTATCAAAGAACCTCTTTTCTCCAAAAATGTTAACAAGAACTAATAATAGGATAATTCAACACCTTTGTCAAATAATTTGACAAAGGTAACTAGTTATTTATAAAATATAGCTGAAAATATGGAAAGGCAGGAAGATATACGTGTTAAAGGATCAGTTTCGGCGGATGCTAAGTGACGACAAGCTGCAAATCACCATGACCGAATTAGCCCAGGTCACGGGGGTGTCGACTAGCCAGATCCGTTATTGGGAACGAAAGGGCTATATTAAGTCCAGCCAGGATGAGAAGAATAAGAACCACCGCTTCAAGTTATTTACTATTTTCCGGGTATACACAATTAAGTATTTCTTAGACCAGGGCTACACGCTGGCAATGGCGGTCCAAAAGGAACAGGAACGGCAGAAGCTTGGTAAGATCTTTCAGCGCTTCATGGCTGACCAGATCGTTGATATTCACCAGGATGAAGACGAAAGCGGCGAAGTTGTCCTGGGAAAACTGGCTGAGGATCCGACGAAGGAGGTCTACGCCAAAGTTGACCAGGATGGTTCGACCCTTCACCTGCGCAGTGTGAATCCCCAGTCGTCGCATTAACCATTTGACCACTTTTGTGTTATGGTAAAAATGAAGTACTATGATATGAAGGGAACGAGTAACGTGAGTCAAACTTATAGTGAACTTAGCGGTGACGCTAAGGAAAATGCGCTGCGGTCTTTTATTGGATTTTACGTTAATCAGTACGAAGCCGGTAGCCTGGAAATCTTGAGTTCTAAGGTTTCCAATGAAGTGATGAGTTCAATCAACGAAATTCTTAACCAAAACAACTTTATGGGCCATGGCGAACTGGTCAACGAAAGTTTACGGCTGTGCAAGCCTTACTATGAAGCAATCTTGAATAAGTTGACGGACACCGAGTTTGATGATGATGGTGAACCGGTTGTGGCTTGGCCAGACGCTTGGGAAGACCAGGAAGAACAGTTGCCAACGGAGGATTAGGTTAAAAGTTGGCAAATAACTTCTGAACGTTTTGTAAATGGTAGGTTGGCTGACTTCAGAAATATATTCTGATGTGAAACTGGCCTTGGTTTTTTTACAATGGCAGATTGCAATAAATAACTTGAACAAATTTAATGACGCAGATTAAGCAAG
>CAJMLF010000025.1 GCA_905214235.1 uncultured bacterium
CCGGTATGGGTTTATTTTTTTACTTTGTGTTGCATTTCAATTGTAAATTCGCCACGAATTAAAAAAGGGAACCGGTACAAAGTGTACTAGTTCCCTTATTTTATAGTTAATTAATTATCTGTTAGTTATTCATCAAAACGTCCAGTAATTCCCGTGCAGACTCGTGCAGCGCTTCCTTGGACTTGTCGTTACCAAGGTGGGTGTAGACTTCACCGACATAAACGTTGTTAGCAAAGAGCTTGTTAAAGACCTTGTCAATAATTGGCTTGGTCCGTTCTTCTTCTTGAACGGGGCCAAATGGGTTGGCAAAGAAGGTCGTGCTCATGCCGACTTCATCAGTCGTTCCGAGGGCTTTCCGCTTACCAGCAACGAAGACCTTCTTGGCTTCCTCCTCGTTTTCAAAGCGGTGGATGCCAACCTTGTCGTCATAGTTGTTAGCGTAAACCCACATATCAATTGGGTGGTGCTTAATGACGTTTTCGTAAGTGTCCGCGGGGATGATGACCCGGGCGTTGGACAGTTCAGGATTGAGGTAGACACCCCGGTCCATGTTGTTGAAGGCAACTGCGCTGGAAAGGTCATCGAGGCGGACAAAGGCCCCGGTTTCGGTCCCCTGGGCGTAAATCTTCCCGTCATCACCGATAGTGAAACTGCCCATGTCATCGAAGATTGTTTCCATGTCGACAATCTTGTCATCGGCAATTTCTTGCATTGCTTCGATTGATTCAGACTTCCCGGCACCGGAGTCACCAAAGAAGACAACGTTCTTTTCCTTACCGTTGGTGAACCGTACCCGCAGCATCGAGCCGTGAATTGGCAGGCGGCCGTTGTAAATCTGGTGAAGGTTGTGCAATGTCAGGCACATCTTCTTCATGTAACCGAAGTAGGTGGTCTTGTCAGTGTATGGCACTTCCCCAACCCAGATGTGGTTCTTGGTATCGTGGTAGTAATGCGAAACCATTCCCTCGGTTTCCTTCAAGCCGAAGAGTAGGATCAGGTCTGGCTTTTGCCCCCGGACCTCATCTGGCCGGGCCAACTGGAAGAGGTTAGAGAGGGCAATCCCGTTGACCAGGTAGTCAACGTTGAAGTAGATGTAGGCCAGGCTTTCCCCAATCTTAGCTGGGTAACAGTACCATTGACCCTTTTGACCGTGGAACCGCTTGATAGGGTTCTCTTCAACAGCTGAGAAGACCCCTTCACGCTTGTTACTCTTGGTGTGCATCATCATTGGTGGCCGGAGCATCACAGTATCGATAAAGTCGATGTCGCGCAGCTGGTCGTAACCTTCTGGGATTGGCCAATCATGTGTCTGAACAAGAATGGACGCGTTTGAAGCGGCGTTAACTTGCCGGTAGGTTTGGTTAGCAAAGCCCTGGAGCTTTTCTTCAACCACCCGGTAGGATTCACGAACCAGGTCGTTGAAATGCCCGTCAATCATCTTAAATTCATTGCCGGCAATTTTACTGTTGTTATAGTTGATCACCGTAACCCGGAGCAGTGAACGGTAGAAGGAGTATAACTCTTCAACGCTGGCCAGGATATCCTTTGGATCATACTTGTCAAAGGCACTGTCATCGTCAATCAGGATCTTCTTTAACGTTTGAACGTATTGTTCAGGCGTAGCATTATCAAATGCGTCATCGTCATATTCCGGATTCTTGGAATCAAGGTACAACTTAACAACTTCCAATAATTCATCACTATTAACAAGTGAGTAAGTGTCCTTATAGTACGCATGACTCAGGTTCAGCAAAGCAACCCCGCGCTCCGTGTTGACATAGAGTGAAGGCGTCTTAATTTTTTCTTGTTTAGGCATTAATCTCAATCCTTTCCTATAGCCTTGCTACTATTATAGTGTATCTTTGAGCAAACGGTTAGTAAAATTTAATTTCGACCTAATTATGTTAGAATAATAAAAAAGTGTAAGGGGTTCCATTTATTATGCAAGCAAAATGTAATGACACACTCTCTATTTCTGTTCACCGGGTCCTCAATGATGACCTTAACGAACACGGCACCGTTTATGGGGGCCGGATTCTGGAATTAATTGACGGTGAAGCCTCGATTGCCGCAATGCGGGTCGTCCGGACGGTTGTCGTTACCGCAAGTATGGACCACGTGCAATTCCTCCAGCCCTTCAAGCTCCAGGATTCAATGTGTATGGAGGCCTACGTCACCGGGGTTGGTCACCGCTCCATCGAGGTTTTTGTTAAGGTCATTGGTGAACACCTGATGACTGGTGCACGCTTCTTGGGCTTTACCTGCTTCATTACCTACGTCATTGCGGACCCTAAAAAGGCGGTTCCGGTGACAGGGATGGTTCCGGAAAGCGATGAACAACGGACACTATTAGCCGGCTACGAGGGGCGCCGTCAGGAAAGACGCGTCAGTCGGCAGGCTGAGCAACAAATTACCGACGCTGTCTCGCTTGACTTTCCCTGGCGAAGATAAAAAGATCGACACTACGTTTGAATTCAAACGCTAGTGTCGATCTTTTTTTATTAGAGAACAGCGAGTGGCTGCTTACTGGTTGGCTTGGGAAAGGTGGCGGCTAACTGCTTCAGTTCGTCACTACTAAATTCAAGTGAACCGGCCTGGACATTTGCCTGGGCATGTTGCACCGAACTGCTCTTGGGAATTGCTAGGACGTCCGGTTCCCGAAGCGTCCACGCCAGCATTACCTGGTAAATCGTTGCCTGGTGGTTAGCGGCAATCTCTTGCAGGACCTTATTGTCTGCCAGTTTGCCGGAAAGGGAGTCACCCTGGGCAAGGGGCGAGTAAGCAATTAGGGGAAGGCGGTGGGCCCGCATCAGGGGGAGGAGGTCAAATTCAATTCCCCGTTCATCAAGGTTATACAGGTCTTGGTTAGCAACGCAGTGGTCACCTTTTGGGAGGGCCCACAGCTCCTGGAGGTCACTAACATCAAAGTTGGAGACCCCCCAGGACCTGATTTTACCCTTCTTAACCATTTCTTCCATCGTGGTGACCGTTTCTGATAAGGGCACCGTTCCCCGCCAGTGGAGGAGGTAGAGGTCAAAGTAATCAGTTCCCACGTTTTGCAGGCTCCGGTCGAGACTCCGCTCTAAGAGGCGGGCACTGGCGTTTTGAGGCAGGACCTTATCGATCAGGAAAAGTTTTTCCCGGGCAAAGGGGGCGATGGCCTCCTTGATGAGCCGCTCCGAACGGCCATTGCCATACATTTCAGCGGTATCCACCACCCGGGCTCCGGCATTGATGCCAGCTTGAATGGCGGCAATTTCGTTCTGTCGTTGTGCGGGATGGTCACCGATGTTCCAGGTTCCGATTCCCACGGCGGGGAGGGGGACCCCGTTAATTGTTACCTTTTTCATTCGGAAGCCTCCTCTTAGTTATCCTGGACAACAACCTTGGTTCCTTCTGGCATGTTCATCATCCACTTGGAGTCTGGGATAGACAGGCGGACACAGCCGTGAGAGGCGGTCGTTTTACCCAGTTTGGCTGCTTCAGACTTGATGTAGTGGCCGTCCTTATCCGTTGGGACACTGTGGAAGAGGTAGGAGCCGTTATCATGCCAGGAAACGTAGTTATTTGCCCCGCACTTAACCGATGGGTTGTAGAAGCTATTACCCCGTTCGGACTGGATTGCGAAGGTTCCGGTTGGCGTTGTACTTACCCGTTTACCGTCCTTGTTTTCGTACTTTCCGGCACTGCAGTACATTGTGTACACCGCCTTATTGCCGGACATGATGTAAACCCGGTTCTTGTTGATGCTGACCTTGATCCAAGGGTCCTTGAGCTTGCTGATGTCCGGGTAAGGAATTGTCTCCGATGACTTCCGGTAGTCGATGGGTGTCCGCATGTTGGAGTGGGCGCTGGCAGTGACGCTCCCGGTGATCAATGCAAATACACCGACGAGGGTGACTAAAAAGATTTTCTTCATTAAATTCATTGTGTGATGCCTTCTTCAATAATTAATAGCTACATTTTAGCACAATAATGCATGATTAAATGTTCATATGTTTAGGGATAGTGGAAAACTTTTTGCCGTTAAAGCATCCAATGATTGAGGGCCCTAATCCATTTAGCGCGTAAGCTTCAGCAGTTTGGTTAAGATTGGTCAAGAAAAAATTAGCACTCGAAACGATTAAGTGCTAATTTTTTCTTGACTATTGTTGACCAATGATTAATATAGAAAATGTAAACAAGGTATGAGAAAGGATGATTCGATATATGGCTAACGAAATTCAACGTCGTAACAACTTATTTGATAATCTGATGAATATGCGTGACTGGATGAATGATGACTTCTTCTCAGACTTAACACCAGTAGCTGATCACATGAAGACCGATGTTGCCGAGAACGACAAGGGTTACACGGTTAAGATTGATATGCCGGGCTTTGATAAGAAGGACATTCATATCAACTACGCTAACAACATTTTGTCCGTAACTGGTCACCGGGACACCTTTGCTGATGACAGCGACAAGGATGGTAATGTTCTCCACACCGAACGGCGGTATGGTCAAATGAGTCGGCAATACCGTTTGCCGGACGTTGACCGGGACGCAGTCAAGGCCCAATACACGAATGGAGTTTTGACCTTGAACCTGCCAAAGCTGCAAGCCAGTGACGAGAATGATACCCGGATTGACATTGACTAATAAAAATCACCTTTAAAAAACAAATAGCACCACGTGCCGAATTGGTACGTGGTGCTATTTGCATAAACGACATTAGAATGCCTGAATAATCTGCATGATGCCGAAGACTAACAATAAAGTTGAAACCAGCCAAACAATCGTCAGTGCAGAAAGAATTGGACTAAATAGGAGAATTACCCCCAGGACAACGCTGACGCCCCCTAGGATAACCAGCAGGGTGGCGTACCCGCGATGGAAAGTCTTGAAGAAGCCGGCAGCCTTGATTTGCATGATGGCATCGATGATGAACCAGATGGCAAACAGGATTGCCAGGTAGAGAATTCCCCAGTTAGGATAGACGAGGACGATAACCCCCAGAATAATATCTAAAATAGCTGCAAAAACAATCCAACCGGAGTGTTCGTTCAGAGTGGCATTGATAAACTTGCGGAACCACAGTTCGTAGATTCCCCGAAAAATAAAGGCGATCCCGACCAGAATGGACAGGAAGTGAAGGGTCTTGTCAGGGTGCATGAAGGATGCAAAGCCGGCAATCACAAACAGGATTCCTAGGACCAGACTGAACCAGTCGAACCGCTTTTGATGTTCATTAAACATAAACCATTTCCCCCTTTCTAATTTAGTAACGAGACCATCATAGTTCTTTTTTATTAATTTAGCAATAGACTAAAATACGCCACGATGCGGGATTAACCGGGTCATGGCGTATTTGGTGTATTTTAATTAAGGTGTTCGCGGATACCATGGGGAAAGTCCTTGTCAATTTCCCGTAGAATCGGCAGTAAGTAGTTGACATAGCGGTGGTAGGCCTCGATTGGTTCAACGTCCTTGCTGTTGGCTTGCATTAGGGCAATTGCAATATCGTGTGCACGTTGTTCGTTTGAAATCATTAATGTCACCTCACAGTAATAGTTTACCAAACTTTGTCCTTACTGAGACTAAAATATTGGATCAAGCGGCGGGCCCGGGTCCGAGACAGGAGGACCATGACCAGAAAACCGATTAGACCCCCAGCTGTGTTGGTAATCAAGTCATCGACATCCGCTAGTCGACCCAGGTTGACTACCAGGTCGAGGATGAACTGGTTCAACTCGATGAAAAGGCTAAACAGCAGGCAAAACAGGGTAGCCCGTGCTAACCTCAGTCGGTGGTTAATAAAGAAAAGGTAGACGCCCCAGGGAATCGTCATGATAACGTTGAGGAAAAACTCATGGCTGAGTCCTTGGAGGGGGATGGCGTTATAGGGAACCCCCCAGAGGTAAAAAAGCCGCTTATGTGCAGAGGCAACGCTAAGAATCGAAGGGGTCAGACACAGGGCCATGACCGCCGTGACGTAAACCAAGAGGCTCAGTAGGGTAATCCGCTGCCCCCATTCCGGGAAGCGAGGCCAAAAGTGCTTAATGATGACGCAACATATTAAAAAGTAGGTTAGAAAAGCGAGGTATTGAATATTAATTTTCTCCTTGCGGGTTCAATTTGCCAAAATAGGTATACAATAAAGGCTCGAGACTAATTGTCAGCCGCCACTACTAGCTTAACTGCTAGGGGAAGGGTTGACAATGGAAGTTTAAGGAGAATTGAAAAAATGGACGATAAACAGACGCAGATGAAGCGGAGCCTGAAGAGCCGCCACATCCAGCTAATGGCCCTCGGGGGAACGATTGGCACGGGCCTTTTCCTGGGCTCAGGAAAGGCGATTCGGGCCGCGGGACCAGCAATCTTACTTGCTTACTTAATTACGGGGATTGTCTGCTTCGCAATCATGCGGGCTTTGGGAGAGCTCCTATTATCGAATTTGCACTACCGGTCATTTATGGAGGCCATCCGCGACTACCTAGGTAAGCGGGTCAGTTTTATTGCTGGCTGGGCTTACTGGGCCTGCTGGTTAGCGCTGGCGATGGCGGAGATCACGGCAATCGGGCTCTATATTCAGATATGGCTCCCCCACGTACCCCAGTGGATCCCAGGGGTGATTACCCTCCTAATCTTCTTGTGCCTGAACCTGATTACGGTCAACGTTTTCGGCGAAATCGAATTCTGGTTTGCAATGATTAAGATTGTGGCAATCATTGTCTTGATTGCGGTCGGTATCTTCATGGTCCTGATCCAGTTCAAGTCGGCCGGTGGGTACGTGGCGTCCCCCAAGAATCTGGTGGCTTACAATGGCTTCTTTGCGACGGGGGCCAAGGGCTTTGTGATGTCATTTCAAATGGTTGTCTTTGCCTTTGTTGGCATTGAAATGGTTGGGGTCACCGCAGCGGAAGCGGAGAACCCCCGTAAGGTAATTCCGGAGGCAATCAACGGCATTTCTATCCGGGTGCTGATCTTTTACCTCGGAGCACTGGCGGCCATCATGTGCATTTACCCGTGGAACCAGCTTTCGCCTTCAAACAGTCCCTTTGTCCTGGTCTTCCAGGATGCCGGCCTGCGCGGGGCCGCGAGCGTGGTTAACTTCATTGTTATCACCGCGGCAGCTTCGGCATGTAACAGTTCGATCTACACGACGGGGCGGATGCTGGCGGAGCTGACTGCCAAGTCTCGCCATCCCCATGTCCAGGCAATCAGCCGCCTTTCTAAGCACCAGGTTCCGGCCCGGGCAGTCGTTATTTCCTCGGCGGTGATTGGAGTAGCAGCGTTACTGAACTTCTTGATGCCAGGCGAGGTGTTCACCCTGATCTCAAGCATTGCCACGACGAGTTTTCTTTTCATCTGGGCTGCCATTATTGGTGCCCACCTGCGCTTCATTAAGAACCGTTCAATTGAGCGCCCGTTTAAGTTGCCCGGCGCGCCGTTCACGGATTACCTGGTCCTGGCCTTCCTGGTCTTTGTCCTCGTTGTCCTGTGCATGGATAAGCAGACCCTGACTGCCCTTATCTTTACCCTGATTTGGTTTGCGGTTCTGTTTATCGCTTCTTTGACCCAGAAGAACGAGTAAAATAACAGACGGCCTTAATAAGTTACATAACTGAGAAAAAACGTGGCTAGCGAGAAAATTAGTTTTTCTTGCTAGCCACGTTTTATTGTTTTAGCGGTTTAAATGTAACTTTCGTTGGCACTCGGGGCACAGACCGTGGACCTCAATGTTGTTACCCGTTACCAGGTAGTGGGTCTTGCGCCGGGTCATGTCAGCCATTTCCCGGGTAATTTCAGAAAAATGTTCATCAAAGACATCAGTGATCTTACCACAATTGTCGCAGACAACATGGTAGTGGGGATGACCAAAGTAGTCGAAGTGGGTACTACCGTCACCGTTCTTTAACTCGATTACCAAGTTATAATCGACGAACAGCTTAAGCGTATTGTAGACGGTGGCCATACTTATGTTATCGACACTATCTTTGAGGTCTTGATAAATCATTTCGACACTCGGGTGAGTATGGTGGGTGATCAGGTATTCCAGGATGGTCTTTCGCTGGGGAGTTAGCCGCACCTTGTGACTACGTAATAGGTCTAATGCCCGATCAAGTTCTGCCTCTGCCATGAACAACTCTCCTTTCTTTAATTTAAAATAATTATAATCTAACAGTATTATATCATTTACAAGCTTAGATTCAAAATATATAATGAGTATTTGTTAAATAATAATAGTTCTAAAAGAGGGGAATAAAAATGGAAAGAAATGTTGATCAAAATGGCCGCGCTTATAGTCGTTTTTGGTTTATTTTTACTTTATTGGTAGGAACATTCACGATGTCGATTAGTCAATCATCGCTTTCGACGGCCTACCCGACATTAATGAATGCCTTTGGAATCTCTGCTGATACTGTTCAGTGGCTAACAACCGGCTTTATGCTGGTAATGTGTGTCAGCATGCCGATCAGTCCCTGGATGCTAAACAACCTGAACTTCAAGACGATGTTCATCGGTGCCCTGGCACTATTTGATATCGGATCATTGATGATTGTCCTCACGCCCGCAAGCTGGGGGACCAGTGGTTTCTGGTTTATGATGGTTGGCCGGGCAATGGAGGCCTTTGCTGTTGGTGTCCTTTTTCCGTCCTACCAGTCGGTCCTGTTGGAAATCACCCCGAAGGCTAACCGGGGGACAACCATGGGGATTGCCGGATTGGTCATGGGATCTGCGTTGGCATGTGGCCCGATCGTTTCCGGAATCGTTTTGAAATTCTTTGACTGGAAGAGTCTCTTCGGCCTCTTTATGATTGTTATCACCCTGATCATTGTCCTCGCTGGAACGGGGCTGATCCGGGATGTTATGCCGCGACACGAAACCAGCCTCGACTGGCTGTCGGTGTTTCTTTCAATTGGCCTGATCGGTGTAATGTACGTTGTTAACCTTGCCGCCAAGCACAACGTCAACTGGGGGCTTAACGGGGCCATCCTGGTCATCAGTATCCTCGCCTTGGCCTGGTTCTGCTACCGGCAATTACACCTGGATGAACCATTACTGGAGTTGCGGGTCTTGAAGACCTTTAACTATGACTTAGCGGTTCTTTTAACGTCGATTTCCTACATTGCCTTAATTGTCACTACCATTATTTTTCCCCTTTACTACCAGGGGGTTCTCAAGGTCAGTCCCTTCGTTTCCGGGATGTCACTGGTTCCCGGGGCGGTGTTCTTGAGTATTCTTAACCCGTTGACGGGGAAGCTTGCCGATAAGATTGGTTTTAAACCCACAATGCTCGTGGGGATGGTAATGATTATCTGTGGCTGGGTCGTTGGTCTGTTGATGCTAAACCGCCTGAGCCTGCTAGCAATGATCCTCTGTGCAATGGTCATTGAAGGTGGAAACGCCTTTGTCATGATGCCGGCGGTTACTTTAGGGGCCAACGCCTTACCAAACGAGCTGGTTCCCCACGGCACGGCGGTAATCACCACCGTTCGTCAGGTCCTGGGATCTGCCGGGGTTGCGGTTGCCACGATTGTTTTGACGGTTGCTAGCAGCCACGCATTAAGCGCCGGCAGTCGACCATTGGCAGCATCCCTTCACGGTTATCACCTGGTATTTATCATGATGGTTGTGATTGAGATCATTGGTCTAATCCTGGCATTAATGCTGAAGAATACGAAGAAAGCTGTTGCAGATTAATGGCCTATGCCGTATTTAAATAATAGGAGAAAAAATATTAGAGCGCTCCGGATGGCTAATATAATGAGAATTATACTAGCCATTAGGGGCGCATTTTTCTAACAACCGAAAACCGTATTAGGGGGTAATGATAATGGAAATCAAACGGCCAACGTGGGTAAATACCAGTCCCGCAATGCAGGACTATTACGACCACTACTGGGGGTTACCGGTCCATGACGAGCGTTTCTTGTTTGAAATGCTGAGCCTAGAGCTTTTTCAGGCTGGCCTAACCTGGTCAACGATTTGGAAGCGGCGGCCAGCCTTTGAGGAAGCATTCAGTGACTTTGTAGTTGAAAGGGTGGCGGCCTTCTCATCGGATGACGTTGACCGCCTGCTTGCCGACAAGGGGATCATCCGTAACCGCCGCAAGATCACGGCCACCATTAATAATGCCCAGGTTATCTATAAAATGCAGCAGGCAGGGCAAGACTTTGATGACTATATCTGGTCCTTTGTTGACTACCAACCCCAGCGCCTGATTCTTAAGCCAGGTGAGCCCCTGGCCCCTTGGACCGCGGCATCTAAGAAGATGGCAACCCAGATGAAGAAGGACGGCTTTAAGTTTATGGGCCCAACAATTGTGTGCTCGTTTATGACGGCGGTCGGTCTTGTCAACGCGCGCCTTTAATAATATTTTAATTGATTATTAATGTTGCTTTGTGATAGTATTGTCCTTGTTATGAAGCAAATTCCCGATAGGATTCACAAGGACCCCTTGTGAAGATGCCTTGTAACCGCAACTACAAAACTAATGTTAAGTTTCGACTAGAACATGGGGGAATTAATAAAAATGACAGAAAAACACCTATTTACATCCGAATCAGTTTCCGAAGGGCACCCAGATAAGATTGCCGATCAAATCAGTGATGCCATTCTTGACGCCCTGCTGGAAAAGGATCCAGATGCACGGGCGGCCGTTGAAACTTCAGTAACGACTGGGTTAGTCCTGGTCTTCGGTGAAGTTTCCACCAAGGCTTACGTTAACATCCAAAAGGTGGTTCGTAATACAATCCGCAAGATTGGTTACACCGATGGCAAGTACGGCTTTGACGCCGATAACTGTGCCGTAATCACCTCGCTGGACGAACAGTCACCCGACATTGCCCAAGGGGTTGACGATTCACTGGAAACCCGTGAAGGGGATGCTGACCCGCTCGACAAGATTGGGGCCGGTGACCAGGGACTGATGTTTGGTTACGCAACCGACGAGACGCCTGAATACATGCCACTGACGCTGATGCTCAGCCACAAGCTGATGCAACGGATTGCCAAGCTCCGCAAGGAAGGGACAATTTCCTACTTACGTCCGGATGCCAAGGCCGAAGTAACGGTTGAATACGACGATAACGACAAGCCCCTGCGGGTGGACACGGTGGTCTTAAGTACCCAACACGACCCCGACGTTACCCTGGACCAGATTCGTAAGGACGTGAAGGAACAAGTCATCAAGGCCGTCATCCCGGCTGACCTGCTTGACGACAAGACCAAGTACTTCATCAACCCAACCGGCCGCTTTGTCATCGGTGGTCCCCAAGGGGATGCCGGTTTGACGGGTCGGAAGATCATCGTTGATACTTACGGTGGTGCTGCTCACCACGGTGGTGGGGCCTTCTCCGGTAAGGATGCCACCAAGGTTGACCGGTCGGCTAGTTACGCCGCCCGTTACATTGCTAAGAACCTGGTTGCTGCTGGCTATGCCAAGAAGCTGGAAATTCAGGTTGCTTATGCCATCGGGGTTGCCGAACCGGTTTCCATCTCCATTGACACCTTTGGGACGGGTACCCGGACCGAAGCGGAACTGATTGCTGCTGTCCGGAAGGTATTTGACCTGCGTCCAGCTGGGATCATTAAGATGCTAGACCTCAAGCGGCCAATTTACGAACAAACGGCGGCTTACGGTCACTTTGGCCGGACCGATGTTGACCTGCCTTGGGAACACCTGGACAAGGTTGATGAACTGAAAAAGATTTTAGGTTAATCTAGTGGCCCCCTTGCAAAAAGGCAGGGAGGACGTTAGAATACAATTAATATTTTTGATCGTGATAGAAGTAGTAGTTAACAGTGTGACTTTTAGAGACCTGCTGGTGGTGGAAAGTAGGAGGGCACGGTTAATGAACTCGTCTAGAAGATTGCTGCTGAATTGAGTAGGTAGTGACGTCTGCCGCGTTAAGGTCTTAAGTGCTATGGGTGACCATAGAAAACGGGTGGTACCGCGGATTAGATTTCGTCTCGTCGAAGCAAGGGCTTCTGCGGGACTTTTTTATTACGATCATTTTAGTAGTGGACAGAATTGAAAAGGAGCAGAATTTATGGCTTACGATCACACAGCGATTGAAAATAAGTGGCAAAAGTTTTGGAAAAAGGACAAGACGTTTAAAGCGGAGATTAATAAGGACCAGAAGAAGTACTACGCCCTGGACATGTTCCCATACCCGTCAGGTCAAGGGCTCCACGTTGGTCACCCCGAAGGTTACACGGCAACCGATGTAATGGCCCGGATGAAGCGGATGCAGGGTTACAATGTTTTGCACCCGATGGGCTGGGACGCCTTTGGTCTACCAGCTGAACAGTACGCCCTGAAGACCGGTCACAATCCAAAAGGCTTCACTAACCAGAATATTAACCACTTCCGTAAGCAAATCCAGTCTTTGGGCTTCTCTTACGACTGGGACCGGGAAGTCAACACGACGGATCCTGAATACTACAAGTGGACCCAGTGGATCTTCGAACAGCTCTACAAGAAGGGCCTGGCATACGAAAACGAGATCATGGTTAACTGGGCACCCGACTTCATGGGCGGAACCGTGGTTGCCAACGAAGAAGTTGAAGACGGAAAGACAAAGCGGGGTGGCTACCCAGTATACCGGAAGCCAATGAAGCAGTGGGTATTGAAGATCACTGCCTACGCTGACCGCCTGATTGATGACCTCGACCTGGTTGACTGGCCGGAAAGTGTTAAGGAAATGCAGCGGAACTGGATTGGCCGTTCTGAAGGGGCCGCCGTCTTCTTCCCGGTTGCTGGTGACGAAGACACGAAGATTGAAGTCTTCACCACCCGGGCAGACACCCTCTTTGGTGCCTCCTACGTTGTTTTGGCCCCAGAAAAGAAGCTAGTTGACCAGCTGACGACGCCGGAACACAAGGATGAAGTTGCTAAGTACAAGGAAGAAACCTCCCGTCGTTCTGACCTGGAGCGGACCGACCTGAACAAGGACAAGACCGGGGTATTTACCGGTTCTTACGTCATTAACCCGGTCAATGGTGAGAAGCTGCCAATCTGGATCAGTGACTATGTCCTGGCATCATACGGTACCGGGGCAGTGATGGCCGTTCCTTCCGGCGACCAACGGGACTACGACTTTGCCAAGAAGTTTGACCTGCCAATCAAGCCTGTTATCGAAGGTGCCGACCTTTCTGAGGGGGCCTTTGATGGTGACGGCAAGCACATTAACTCCGGCTTCTTGGACGGTCTGAACATCAAGAATGCCAAGGCTAAGATGATTGACTGGCTGGAAGAACACGACGCCGGTCACAAGAAGGTCAACTACCGCCTGCGTGACTGGATCTTCAGTCGGCAACGTTACTGGGGTGAACCAATCCCGGTTATCCACTGGGACGACGGGCGGACAACCCTGGTACCAGAGGATGAATTACCTTTGAAACTACCTGACACGGATAACATTGAACCATCAGGAACTGGTGAGAGCCCACTGGCCAACGTCAAGGACTGGGTCAACGTTTACGATGACCAAGGTCGTCACGGCCTGCGGGAAACCAACACCATGCCACAGTGGGCTGGTTCATCATGGTACTGGCTCCGTTACACCGACCCTCACAACAGCAAGGAATTTGCCTCTAAGGAAGCCCTTGACTACTGGTCACCAGTTGACCTCTACGTCGGTGGGGCTGAGCATGCGGTCCTGCACCTTCTTTACGCCCGCTTCTGGCACAAGGTTCTTTACGACCTCGGTTTAGTACCAACTAAGGAACCATTCATGAAGTTGGTTAACCAGGGGATGATCCTTGGAGCCAACCACGAAAAGATGTCCAAGTCCAAGGGGAACGTTGTCAACCCTGATGACATCGTTGACAAGTACGGTGCGGACACCCTCCGCCTGTACGAAATGTTCATGGGTCCGCTGACCGAATCCGTTCCGTGGGATGAAGAGGGGCTCCATGGTTCCTACAAGTGGATTCAACGGGTATGGCGCCTGTTGATGGATGATAACAACCACCTGCGGGACCGGGTCTCCAACTTTAACGATGGCAAGCTGACCAAGGTATATAACCAAACTGTCAAGAAGGTTACGGAAGACTATGAGCGGATGCACTTCAACACGGCTATTTCGCAACTGATGGTCTTCGTTAACGAAGCTTACAAGGCAGACGACCTGCCAGCGGAATACATGCAGGGCTTCGTCAAAATGATTTCCCCAATCATTCCGCACGTAGCTGAAGAACTGTGGAGTCAGTTTGGAATCAGCGACACGATTGCTTACCAGCCATGGCCAAAGTATGACCCGCAAGCATTGGTTGAAAACGAAGTCGAAATGATTCTGCAAGTCAACGGGAAGGTCCGGGCCAAGGTTAAGATGGCTAAGGACACCCCAAAGGAAGAGGCAGAAAAGGTGGCTCTGGCCAACGAACACGTTAAGAAGTTCACTGATGGCAAGGACATCAAGAAGATTATTGTTGTACCAAACAAGATTGTTAACATCGTTGCCAAGTAATAAGCACACGAAAGAAGGGACCGGTATTCAGCCTGACGCTGAGTAGGCGGTCCCTTTTTCAGGAAGGAATAACAATGGAATTAGTTTCTTATCCAGCCCTCTTTACCGCCAAGGATGGGGAGATCCTGGTGGACTTCCCGGACCTCCCGGAGGCCTTTACTCAAGGGAAAACAATGGAAGAGGCGATGGACTTCGCCAAACTGGGCCTGGCAATCACTATAAATGATAAACTGGGCCACTTTGAAAAGGCCCCCCAGGCCAGTGATCTAGCGGCAGTGAAGCGGGACCATCCGGAAAGCACCGTCAAGCTGGTAACGGTCGACCTGGACCAGTACTAGCCCTTAAGTAAAATTTAAAAAAGAGAAAAGAAATTGCGCCCCGCCAAGTTTCACGCTAAAATGGTATGGATTGTTTATTTTTAAGAAGGCAGGAATTTAACGAATCATGACTAAAAAACATAATGATGGTTCGCAAGTGGTGAATCCTAATAAGGACGCTCAATCAAAGATGCTAAGCGGTTCCGCTTGGATGACGGTAGGGAGTATCACCTCGCGAATCTTAGGTGCCGTTTACGTTATCCCTTGGGTAACCTGGCTCGGTGCTTACAGTAACGAAGCTAACGCCCTCTTTGCACAGGGGTATAACATTTATAACATCTTCTTAATTATTGCAACGGCGGGGCTGCCCTCCGCAATCTCCAAGATGGTTGCCCACTATAACGGGTTAAATGAATACGGGGTAAGCCGGCGCCTTTACATCTCGAGCATGTACGTTGCTCTGGCGATGGGGGTTGTTTGTGCGACGGTGATGATGTTTGCCGCCCCAATGATGGATAATGGTGACGCAAACGTCATTCCGGTTGTCCGGTCGCTGGCCTGGGCCGTTTTGATCATTCCTGCCCTGGCGATGAGTCGGGGATTCTTACAGGGGTATAACTGGATGGCACCGTCGGCCATGTCCCAGTTTGTGGAACAAGTCTTCCGGGTTATCTATATGTTGGCGGCCACCTACCTGATTATGAAAATCCAAAAGGGGAGTTGGGTAGCGGCCGTTACCCAGTCGACCTTTGCGGCCTTTATCGGGGCAATTGGTGCCATCATGGTCCTGTCCTGGGCCTGGATGAGCCACCGACGGGAGATGAACGATCTGATTAGTCAGGGGAGGTCAAACCTGCAGGTGTCGACGATGGAACTGGTCGCCCGGATGGTTTACCAGTCAATCCCGTTTGTCATCATTGAATCGGGAGTGGCGGTTTACCAGCTAATCGACCAGTTTACCTTCCCCCACATGCTGTTCTGGGTTGGTCACTTTACCCATTACCAGGAAACGATCCTTTACGCCCTGTTTGCCTTCAACGCTAACAAGCTCTACACGATTATTATTTCCCTGGCGGCAGCCATGGCCGCTACGGTTATCCCGTTGTTAGCAACGGCCCGGGCCCAAAACGACCTGCAGGGAATCAGAAAGCAGATTGAAAACGTCCTCCTGCTTTTCTACTTCGTAATGATCCCGGCTTCACTTGGCCTGGCAGCGGTGGCCCAACAAATTTACACGGTCTTCTACCGCTACGACCAGGCAGGAATTGTGGTCCTCCAATTTGCGGCCTTTGTATCAATTCCAATGGGTCTTTATACCGTTGCCGCCGCTATGATGCAGGGAATTTCTGAGAACCGGCGGATGATGAAGTTCTTAGGAATCGGTATTATTATCAAGCTGCTTTTGCAGTACCCATGTATTAAGCTTTTGCAGGGGTTGGGACCACTACTTGCCACCTGCCTGTCAATGTTTGTGATTGACTACATGATTCTGCACTCCTTTAATATGGAGTTTGGCCTTCACTTCTACAAGATGTCCAAGCCCACTAACCAGATTCTTTGCTACTCAATCATTATGTTCGTGGTCACCAAGGCATTCATGCTCCTGACTGGCCACTTCGTAAGTCCCTACGGTCGGTTTACGGCTTTCTTTACCCTGATCTTAGGGGTAATGCTGGGCGTCGGGGTCTTTGCCTTCCTCGCTCTCAAGTTCCGTTTAACGGACCAGATTATTGGTCCCCGGTCCGCAGCTCTTCGGCAAAAATTGCATATTCGTTAAATAAAAAAGGTTGAAGAAATTTTCTCCAACCTTTTTTATTATGGGGCAAAATTAATTTCCCGGGAAATTAATTCAAGAAACCAATGTGGTGTTCGTTTGGTGCCTGTTCCATCTTCTTCATGAAAGTCGGCAGGGCTCGACTGATCTGGTGGGGCAGGACAATGTATTGGCTCTCCGCAATCTTCTCGGCAATTGCGCTGTGGGCGTAAACGGCAGCCAAGACAGCGTTAGTAACGTCCTGGTGGAATTCGGCAGTGAAACCACCGACCATTCCGGCCAGGGTATCACCCATCCCACCAACGGCCTGGGCCGGGGTCCCAATCGTCAACTGGTAAACCTCATTGGTGGTATAGATCTCCGTGTGGTGCTTCTTAAGAACGACGGTTGCGTTGAGCTGGTCCCGGACAGCACGGTTTTTCTCTTCGGTTTGTTCGCCAATCTTGATACCGGAGAGTCGTTGCCATTCCATTTCATGCGGTGTGTAGATTACGTTGGCGGCCGGCTGGGAAATATTTTCCCGGGCCATCAGGGTAATGGCGGAACCATCAATGACCAGGTTCTGCTCAGGCTTGACACTGGCAAAAACGTTCTTAAGAATGTGTTTGCTGGTTTCGTCGTCACCCAGGCCGGGGCCAACAACCACCGTAGTTGCGGCACTGACCAGGCTGGCGACCTGTTTATCGTTAGTGAAGTCGGCAAACATTGCTTCCGGTAGTTGGGCGTGGAGGGCGCCGGAGTTACTAGCGTCGGTTGCCGTCGTCACCAGGCCCGCCCCTGCGCACACGGCGGCCGTTGAAGCCATGATGATGGCCCCACCAAAGTTACGGTTACCCCCTACCAGGGTTACCTTGCCAAAGGTTCCCTTAAAACTGTTGGCCGGCCGGGGCTTAATCACTTGGTGAAGAATTTGATCGGAAAGTTTTTTCATTATAAAAGTCTCCTTTAGATTTTGTAACGCTTACTTTAATGGTATCATTATTTTAGCGTTAATGATTACTTCGATGGAGGGATAAATTATGACAGATTGGCTCAAGGCAGCAGAAAGCCAGAAGAAGGACTATTTAACGGATTTAATTTCCTTAATGAAGATTCCAAGTGTTAGAGACGACGATGCAGCAACGGACGAATACCCACTCGGACCCCGGCCGGCCCAGGCACTGAAGGCCTTTTTGGAAATGGCTGACCAGGATGGCTTTAAGACCAAGAACATTGATAACGTGGTCGGTTATGCCGAATGCGGTACGGGTGACGATACCCTGGCGATCCTGGCCCACGTTGACGTGATGCCCGCCGGCAAGGGCTGGGATACGGATCCCTTTGACCCGGTAATTAAGGATGGTAATCTCTATGGTCGGGGGGCTTCCGACGATAAGGGCCCTGGAATGGCGGCATACTACGCCCTCAAGTATTTGAAAGACCAGGGGACTAAGTTTAACAAGCGGGTCCGCTTTATCGTCGGTACGGACGAAGAAAGCAACTGGACTGGGATGCACCGCTACTTTGAAGTGGAGCCCGCACCGACCCTTGGCTTCTCACCGGATGCTGAGTTCCCGGTTATCAACGGCGAAAAGGGCCAAGTCTCCCTCCTCTTGTCCGTGCCGGCCAGCAATGATGGCGCCTTCCAACTTAAGAGCTTCAAGTCGGGTCTGCGGTTCAACATGGTTCCGCGCGAGGCAGTGGCGGTAATTACGGCTGCTGACAACCAGCAAATTCGGGATGACTTTGCCCGCTTTGTTGGTGAGAACCCGATTTCCGGTAACATTGCGGAAAATGGGGATGAACTGACCATCACCGTGGTTGGGAAGGCCGCACACGGAATGGAGCCGGAAAAGGGGATCAATGCCGGAACTTACCTGGCAAACTTCCTTGACCAGTATGACTTTGCCAAGGGGGCGAAGAGCTTCATCCACTTCCTGGGTAAGTACCTGCACCTTGATACCCGGATGGACGGCTTTGACGGCGCCTTCACCGATCCCGTAATGGGTGAGCTGACGATGAATGCCGGGATTTTGAACTTTGACCTTGAAAACGGTGGGGCCATCAATATGAACTTCCGTTTCCCAAAGGGCATTTCACCGGACCAGTTACAGGCAACCGTTGAAAAGGTCGCCACGCCACTTGGAATTGCTGTTAAGCAGGAACCTGCCCAAGAACCTCACTACGTTGACCCGGATGACCCAATTGTTAAGACCTTAATGGAGGCGTACATCAACCAGAGTGGTGACAAGAACGCCCAACCGGAAGTTGTCGGCGGTGGGACCTATGGTCGGCTGATGAAACGGGGCGTTGCCTTTGGGGCCCTGATGCCGAACACGCCAAACACGATGCACCAGGCAAACGAATACCAGCCAGTCGATGACCTGATTAAGTCGATGGCAATTTACATGGAAGCTATTAAGAATTTGGTAAGCGACTGAGTTGAATAACGACTTTGTGATAAAATAAGTGTATCAATTAAGTGGGGGTGTCAATATGACTTATCAAAAGATTTTAGTAGGAATTGATGGTTCTAAGCAGGCCGACATGGCATTTGACAAGGCTGTCGAGACGGCCAAGCTGAACAAGGCTCAGTTGTACTTGCTCAGTGTGATTAATGGTGAAAAGATTCCATCTGGCGGCCCGAACGGCTACAGCCTTGTTGACCGGAGCATCTACCAGCCGGCAATTGATACGATGGAAAAGCGGCTGAATGAATACAAGAAGAAGGCACAGGCTGCCGGTATTACCAACGTCGTTACCGAAGTCAAGGTTGGTAACGCTAAGTTAGAGCTGGCCGAAAACTACCCAAAGAATAATGGTATTGACCTAATTGTCATTGGGGCAACTGGTTTGAACATGATTGGGCGGCTGATCGTTGGTTCCACGGCTGCGTACACTATTCGGGAAGCCCCTTGCGATGTCACCGTTGTTAAGACGGATAAGGACAATAAAAAGGTTGACCTGAAGAAGAACAGCTACTTAGAAATTTAATCACCAACAATGTTAATTAAAGGAAACGGGGCGCGGCAAGAGAATGCCAAGCCCTGTTTTGACTATTAAGTGTCAAGAAACGGGCAATTAGTTTACGTAAATAAGACATTTGTTACAGAAAGATTTCAGAAATAAGAAATAAAGTGTGCTAAATGTCATAAATGCTGGTACAATATGATCGTTATCTTTAGTTCGACTAAAGAAAATAAATTTTAGGGAGTTTGAAAATGCAATTGAAAGCAAGACGTTTAGTTATTGCAATTATTGCTGTTGTAATTGTTCTATTAGGCGTAATAATGACGTGGCACCAACACACGCATTTCAACCGCAACACAACGGTTAACGGGGTCGCAGTTGGTGGAATGACCACGGATGAGGCCTACCAAAAGGTTAAGGCTACCGACCGGAGCAATGATGTTTACCTTGATGGTAAGTTGATTTACGACGGTCAGGCAAGTGGCTCTGGTATTACCAGTGCTGACAAGGATAAGTTTGTGACGGCACAAAAGGAACAGCGGACCTTCTTCCCCAGTGGTAAGAAGCAAAACGTCCTGGTTACGCCAGAACATTCCAGTAACCAGACGAGTGCAATGCGGGATGCCGTTGAAACAGCCGTTTCTGAGATGAACAAGGGACGGAAGGCACCGGTTGACGCCTATGCTAAGCTGGAAAATGGCAAGATTAGCACCATTGCTGCGAAGAAGGGGAACCAGTATGATGCTAAGAACTTACTGAAGCAGTTTGACAATAAGAAGAATAATGGGACGATTCGTTTAACCGCCCACTACACCAAGCCGTTAACCGCTGACAGCAAGACGGTTCAAAACGAAAAGGCAAAGTTGAAGGACCTGGTTAACAAGAAGGTTAATTACAAGGTCGAAAACGAAACCTACAAGTTAAACTCTAACGACATTATCACAAGTGCCACCTACCAAAATGGTAAGTACAGCTTTGATACTCACGCTGTTAACAGCCAGATTGCTAAGATCAACAATAAGCAGGCAACGCTGGGTAAGTCGTTCAAGTTTAGGACCCACTCCGGTAAGGAAATTACCACTTCTGACAAGGGTTCCTATGGTTGGAAGATCAGTGACCAACGTGCCGGCCAATCTTTAGCTCAAGCGGTTGCGGACGGTAAGAAGACGGTTAATGCCAAGGCTGATATTTACGGAATCGGCTACAACCGGCGGGGGACTGGCTATGGTGTTACCGCTAATAACGGTATTGGCAACACCTATGTTGAACTGTCACTGGCTGACCAACACGTATGGTTCTACAAGAATGGTAAGTGTGTCTTTGATGCTGACGTGGTAACGGGGAGTAATACGCCAGGCAACCGGACACCAAAGGGCGTTTGGTACATCATGTACCAGCAATCACCAGCTACTCTGCGGGGCTCCAACGATGATGGATCACTGTACAGTAGCCCAGTTCAATACTGGTCACCATTTACTGATACCGGCTGTGGCTTCCACGATGCCAGCTGGCGGAACAACTGGTCCAAGACGGAATACCTGACCACGACTGGTGGCTCACATGGTTGTGCAAACATGCACCCGGCAGATGCTGGAACGGCATACCACGACATGGAAATCAACGAACCAGTGGTTATTTACTAAGATTTAAAATGTAAAGAGGATTTCGGCGAAGCACCGAAATCCTCTTTTTTTAGTAAAAAAGTGCCTCCTCATCAATTGTCCGTATTTAATAAATAAGGATAACGATGAGGAGAGGATATTATGAAACGACAACTTATTATTGGACTAATGGCGGGACTAACGATCTTCGGAAATGCTTCGGGTGCCTTGGCCGCAAGCGTCTCTGAGGATGCTTACCAGGATGCTAGACAAGCCGTTTTGAACCGCCAGTTGGTTGACGAAAACCAGGTTAAGCAACGCGGTGATGAGTATGCCAGTGCCTTCTTGTCAGCCCTTGCGCAAGTGGGACAGGTGTATGAGCAGGCCTTTCGCCAGGGGGTGAATGATGGCCTCCAGGGGCATCCTGCACAACCAGGTGGGGACGATGTGGCTGTTACTGCCTACCAGCGGGGCTTTGCACGGGGGCAAAACTTTCGCAGCGGAAACCAGCCGGCACCCAGCGATGGCGAAGTCACGACTAATGGGGGGATGGCTGATAACCAGCTGCCGGAGGAAAGTGGTCCGGACTCTAGTGAATACCCCTTGAAGCACCCTTCACCGGCCCAGGCCGCCTTTATTGCCCGAATTGCTAAAGATGCGCAGCGGATTGGGGCAGAGTTTGACCTCTACCCGTCAATCATAATTGCCCAGGCCGCTTTGGAGAGTAACTGGGGAACGAGTGACCTGGCTCGTAAACCCTACCATAACTTATTTGGGGTCAAGGGCGCGTTTCAAACACGGTCTGTTTTGCAACCAACCGTTGAATTTGATAAGGAGGGGCACCGGCACGAGATTAAGGATTACTTCCGTTGGTATGATAACGACTACCAGTCCCTCCATGATTACGCCCAGACGTTGGAAGATCCCTTGTACGATGGTGTTCACCGGCGGGCCGCGAAAAGCTACCGGCAAGCGACCCGTGCCCTCCTGGGAAGGTACGCGACCGATCCCCATTATGACCGGAAACTCAACGAAATTATTAGTAACTTCCAGCTTACCAAGTATGACCACCAACCACAGCGGACTGCTATGCACCGGCCGGCGGTCTTTAAGGAACCACCGATGGCCCCGACTAGTAGTCATGAGGTAAAGGCGAGCCGGGTCCACCATCCCCACCGGGTCACCTGGCTATCAATTTTGGGTGGGGCTGGATCTGCCGGCGCCATTACCCTCCTTCGTCGCTTTGCCTTGGTGAAATAAAGAAGCTGAAAAAGCATCAGGGCCCTCTGATGCTTTTTCAGCTTCTTTTTATTTATTAACGGATTGTCTTGAGCCGGTCATCGATCATTGCCAAGACAGTCTTAACGTTGGCCGGATCTTCCAGGTCGTATTTTTCTAGGTCAATCTTCATCTTAGGACTCGCATCGTAGTCCTTGTACCACTGCTTGTAGGCACTCCACATCTTGTAGTAGTAGTCCTTCAGTTCGGGGTTGTTGTCGATCTGTTCGTAGTCACGACCCCGCTTCTTGATCCGGTAAAGGATTGTTTCAAAGTCAGTCTCGGAATATACCATCAGGTCCGGAGCCTTCTTTGGCAGCTGCTGGAGATCTTTCATCATGTTGTCCAGTAAGGTCAGGTAGACTTCAAGCTCGGTATCCGTGATGTTGCCTTCCGCATTGTTTTCGCGGGTGAATAGGGCATCTTCGTAGATTGAACGATCCAATACGTTGTTGTCGTCCGCCAAGGCCTGTTTGATCATTGAAAACCGCTTATTAAGGAAATAAATTTGCAGTAAGAAACCATATTGCTTTTGATCCTTATAGTATAACGGCAAGACCGGGTTATTACCGACCGGTTCAAAAAATGCTTTAGTGTGGAGGTGTTCGGCGATTTTACCCGTTAAGGTTGTTTTCCCGACACCAATCATTCCTGCTGTAATTATCACCATAATGGCCCCTCTTTACTTTTTTTAGCACAAGAACCATCTTACTACAAAATATGGGGGATTCCCACCGTAAATTCACAATATTTGGCTGTGGAAAATCATCACTAGCAAAAATATTTGAAAATTATGGGGAAAACCCGGAAAATAGAAGGGGATAATTACTGTAAGGAAGATAATAATGACAAAAATGAAACTAAATGAAATTCGGGCCCAGCTGGCCATCGCCCGTCAGCAGGGCACGCTGATCGAGGTCCATAATATTCCGAATGATGACTACTTTAATGTTGGGTTCGTCCTCGCGATTGATCCCCTCTTTTGCCTCCTGATCAGCATTGACTGGGATGGCAAGATCAACGGCTTGATTGCAGTTCGCCTCAGCAGTATTGACTACGTGGCCAAGGGGACGGACTATTTGATGACCATTTCGGAGAAGACCAAGGTTGCCCACCAGTACCACTACTTTGATATTTGGCAGGTGCAGAAGTTCATTGACGACCATCCGGACTATACCAAGGGGGACCTCTTAAGCAATGTCTTGGACGATTCGTTTACCAACCACTTGCCAGTGGTAATTGGGACCGCAAAGTATAAGGGGGCCGATGACTTTGAAGGAGTGATTGCCAGCTTGGACCGGGTTAAGCTGACCCTCCACTACTTTAACGAGCACGACCTTTCTTCAATGTGGACGTACGACGTTTTACTTGCCCAGGTTGACTATGTACGAGTCCGGGGAACTCAGGCGGCAACGACGCGCCAGGTCCTGCACGATATTTTTGGTCAGCAATAATTTGCATGACCCGCAATTTTAGCTTAATATTTGGAAGTAAAAAAGGATAGAAGAGGAAAATAATGGGGAAAAAAGTTACAATTCGTGATATTGCGCGGATGGCCGGTGTTTCAGTTACCACTGTCTCACAGGTGTTGAATGGTAAGGGAAAACGGTTCAGTAAAACCACCCGTGAAAAGATTATGAAGCTCCGTGACCAGTACCAGTACGTGCCGGACTTTCACGCGCGGAGCCTAATTATGAAGGGAAACATCAATACAATTGGGGTGCTCGTGCCCAACGTCAGTGAGTCCTTCTTCGGTACCTTTGTCGAAGGGGTCCAGCAAGTTGCCCGCCAGGAAAAGCTAATTCCGCTGATTTTCAGTGCCAACCGGGAACCCAAGCTGGAACAGGAGTACCTGGAGCAAATGGTTGAGCGGTCCATTGATGGCCTCATCATCGCGAGTGCCCGGATGACGACCGAGATGATTAACCAGGCCCTCAGCAACCGTGATATTCCTTACATCCTATTTGACCGTAACTACGACCAGCAGGGGGCCCGGGTACTGACGGATGACTACCATGGTGGTCAGCTGGCCGCCCAGCACCTCCTGGCCCTTGGTCATACTAAGATGCTGTTCTTGGGGGTTAAAAATATCACTGAAAACTTTAAACAGCGGATGGCGGGCTTTCAGGAAACCATTAATGCGCAGGGGATCGACTTTGATGAGAACCATAACCTGTTGAAGGCCGACCTGAGTAAGGAAGGCGGCTACCGGATGGCCCAGCCAGTGATTGAAAGTGGTGCAACGGCCGTCTTCACGGCTAATGACGAGGTTGCCATTGGCCTGATGCGGGGACTGCGCGAACAGGGGGTCCGTGTTCCGGAAGATATTTCTGTCATTGGCTACGATGATATTATTCTGGACGAATACGTTTACCCGCAGCTGACAACGATTCACCAACCAATCTTTAAGCTGGGGGTAGGGGCCACCAAGATTTTATTAAACAAGATTAACCACCCGGATGCTGAACCGGAGCAGGTTGAACACTTCCCGGTTAAACTGATTGCCCGCCAGAGTACTGGCAAGTGTCAGCAAAATTAATTGAAAGTGCGAAGGGAGAAAGCAGATGAAAGCTGAATATTTAATAAAGGTCATTTTGCCACCGTTCATTATTTTTGCCGTCCTGGTTGCTTTGACCATTGCCAAGCTAATTTCGGGCTGGTTGATGTATGCCCTATGGATTGTTGGCTTTATCGTTGCAAACCTGATTGTGACGCGGTATACCGCTAAGCAGACCTATCAACGACGGAAGGAAATCCGCTTAAAGGAGGAAAAAAAGCAGAAAAATGAAGATCAAGGAGACTAAGCTGGGGGACTTCCTTTACCGGGTGGGCCTCTTCCTCGTTTTCTATGTCCTTATTCAAACGCCCCCCATGGCGATAGCAATTGCTAACCGGCGGCCCGATAACCAGGGAGTGGCAATCGTGATGTCTAGCCTGTTCGTGTTAATCTTTTTGTTCATTATCGACCGAGCCAGCTACGTCTTTCACCAGTATAACCAGCTGCCCCAAAGGGCCGGGATTAAGGTTGGTGCAATAATTGGTGGCTATCTTGCTCTGATGGTCGGGATGATGTTTTTCTCCTGGCTCAACCAAGTAATTTTCCACCAGAGCGGGACGGCGAATAACGAGTTAATTCGACAGATGCTGGACCATAACAGGTTAGTGACCGGTGTATTTGTAATCTCTTCCTTTACCCTGACTCCGGTTGCCGAGGAGTTGATTTTTCGGGGGATCTTAACCAACCTTTTCTTCAAGCCGACGCGTTTTTGGCCCAAAATTATTTTGTCCGGGATCGTTTTCTCATCAGCCCACGCCAGCACAACAATCGTGAGTTTTCTCCTCTACTGTTTTATGGGGATGGTGCTGGCCTATGTTTACCGGAAGACGGGAAACATTAAGAACAGCATGCTGATTCACGCCCTAAATAACGCGGTTGCCATCTCTGCCTTGTTGCATACAATTTAGTTTAAAAAGATGGTTGCAACCGCTTACAAGTGGTGGTATATTAAAGATGTGGAAGGAAAGAAGAAAAGAGATCATGATCCGTCATGAAGATCTCCCACGATGTAAGGAGCCGAAGGACATAAGGAGTAGGCAGAAGCAACGTAAGAGTGACCAATAGTATTGGTAAAGTTTATGAAGTGAGTCAGGTCACCAGGGTGCGCTTTACACATGGTTTATAAAATGCGACTTTGTGGAAGATAGAATCAAAATGTTAGGTAATTAATCAGTTCCAGAGCAAAGTGGCGAGATTCCTTCCGTATAGCCGGGGGATAAAGCTCCCCGTGCACAATTAAGTCCCCAGGATTTGGGTTAACCAAGTTCTGGGGACTATTTGTTTGGTTAATAAAGGGAAAAGCTTGTTATACTGGATGGTAAGAAGGGGATGGGGTCGAGTGTTTTTATCAACAGAGAATTATCCACAGGCGCACCGAATCTTAGGGATTGTTAACGCAACGGGTCACCTGATGCTGACCAGTGACGCAATCGATGCTTTTGAATCTATGGACCAGCTCTTTGATGAGGTCAAGGAGAAGATGAAGGAACGGGCCGAAGCTAAGGGGGCTGACGGAATCGTCAATATTCGTTTTAATACGAACGTCGCCAATGTCCAAGTGGCACCGCGCTTCTTAGTGTTGACCGGTTACGGGACAATGATTCAACGGGTGAAAGCGTAAGAGAAAAATGGAACATAAAAGGAGACACTTATCGTCTCCAAAGAAAACAAATAAGCCTTCAGTGTTCATGACTAATGCCGGCACTGAAGGCTTTATTGTACTTTCCGTGTTTCATCTAATTTATTGAGCTTATGCCACAACCCCACTTATTTATTGCGTTCTTCTTTCAAGAGTTTACGGACTTCTGCTTGGAGCTCCCGGTTTGATTTTTCGAGATCGCTTAACTTGTTTAAGACGGTTGCCATCCGGTCGTTGGTGTGGTCCTGGATGAAGAAATTAGTCAGGGAACTAGTAAGGACCCCGACAAAGCCGATTCCAATCACCATTAACAGGATTGCGGCAAGCTTACCGAGAAAGGTATGGGGCGAAATATCTCCGTAACCAATTGTGGTGGCGGTTGCGATGGTCCACCATAGTGATTCGCCGTAAGGAACATGCTCACTGATTGAGTACATCGAGGCACTGACAATCAAAATAGCGATACTGGTGTAGATGATGTATATCAGGCCGTTGATCTTTAGCAACCGGTTGAGTTTACCGGTAAGCCCGATGAGACGGACAAGGCGGAAGACAACGACGAGCCGCCCAATGCGGGCAAACCGGAAGAGGTTAAAGGAGGCACTGACTGGGATGATCGACAGGAGGTCAAAAATATTTTCCTTAAAGAACTTTTTCTTGTCCTTGGCGAGGAAGAGGCGGGCAAAGTAATCAATGGTAAAGATGATTAAGATGGCGTTATTTAACAATTCGGGGTAGCCATGGTTGATATCAATGACCGACCCGTAGCTAAGGACAATTAGGATAATCGAAATGATGGCGAGCACCGCCATAAATACTTCATAGATTTTCTGGTTAGTTTTCATTATTTCCCCCACGTACGAAAAAAGCCCGGTAGAAAAACTACCGAGCTAACTGATGCCCCAAACAGGATTCGAACCTGTACATGGAAACCCATACAACGACCTGAACGTTGCGCGTCTGCCAATTCCGCCACTGGGGCATTGCTATCTATCTCTATCAGACAACAATAATTATTATACTGATTTTTCATCAGAATGCAAGCCTTTATTTAAAATAAAGCAATAATAATTATCAAAGTGATGACTAACGCCGTCGTAACAACGAAAGCTTGGAGGGGGTTACCAAAAGTTTCCCGCTTAAGCCGGAAAGTGTTTTCCATCAGGATGTAAACTGCTACTAGGTAGAGCAGCCAGATAATGTGCCAGACAATGTGGGCAGGGAAAACAACAATAAATTGGATAACAGCCAGGGTCAAGAGAATGAAGAAGGTAATTCGGGCGATCCCTAACCAGTCCGAAACGTGTTTTTCCTTCTTAGAGTGGTTACCAAAGATGTTGGCAAATAAAAGAATCAGGACGATAAATTCCCAAAACAACTTGAGCATTTCGCTGACCCCCTTTCTGCTATGATTTTATCATAATTATGGACAATGACCAATTTGCTTTTGACGGCGAATTGTCAAACTAAGTGCAACGGTTTATCAAAAAATACTTCATATGGGG
>CAJMLF010000026.1 GCA_905214235.1 uncultured bacterium
AATTAAGTATATATAGCCCAGAAATCAATTATGTTCGATTAGATAATAGAATTCCTAGGATCAAACTAATTATATGTGCTATTTATCAATATTACAACCTTTGTAATGCCGATCTTTCACTAACTAATTACAACTCACCCGCCGTAACCCCCAATGTGATAGGCTTTACAATTGCAACATTTTTTACTAAAACGTAAAAATATTTTAAAAAGTCTAACGATTAGCAACACTTTTGTCACTTAGATATTGTGATTTCACTTATAAAACGACTAGGTGAAAACGGTTCATTTTTTGTTCGATAATTTACTAAATTTCGTCCTTCCCGGTCCAATTTCCTATCCTTTTAGTCCAATTCACCATATAATATTAATTTGTAACGAACTTAACGAGGAGAATGATTATGAATAACGATATTATGGAAACAATTGCTTCACTCAAGTCAATTGTGGAAACAACCCAGAAACAGCTGACCGCCATGCAAAACGACGACCAGCCGAACCGGCAACTGATGGCTACCGTCCAGGAGAACCACGACCGGGCCGTGGACACCCTGCGGATGCTCAGCCAGGTTGGGCCCTCTGCCCCAACTGACCACCAATCAGTCGACTCATTGGAAGTTAAGTTCCCTGAGGAAGATGACCAGCATATGACCCGGGCGGAATACCGGAAGATGATGAAGCACAAGAAGTAGTTAGTCTAAGACTGCATTTTCCCAATCTTTTTTTAGTCTTTACACAATAATCGCGAAAAAAGCATCCTAAGGAGGAAGCAAAATGTTCAACCTACCCCTGGGCATCGGTCAGATCCATGCCATGCACGAACTCTTCAAAGCTGATCCCCGCCTGGCAATCATCATTTTGATCATCCTGGTTGCCCTCGCCTTTTACTTTAATTCCCGGCGGTAAACTTTTGTCCTAGCTTAAAGGCTTCCTGGCCATACTTATCAATTGCGGGGTGGTCCAACGCCTTCAAGTCCCAAATTGCCCCAGCATCGGTCCAGTGCATGTAGTCGATGATTTGCTTGTAGTGGATCTTCAGGGAATCAAAGGCCGTGTTGACGGAACCCGCCCCGGTTGCAATCATGACTGCCTGCTTATTGCCCTTCAGATCGTGGTTATAGTCGTAGAAGCGGTCCACGATGGTCTTGAGCAGTGAGCTCATTCCAAAGTAGTAGAGCGGTGTGACCATCACCACCAGGTCGGCCGCTTTGATCTTATCAAGTAGGTGGTCGATGTCGTCATGCTGGCCAATCGACTGGTTGTCCTCATCTACCATTACGAAGTTATTCTGGTGGTCAACGGCGTTGTAGTGGTAAATGTCGTTGTGGCCATCCCCAGCCCCCTTAATGAACTGGTCAGCGAGGTATGTTGAAGCGCCGTTAACGTGGGCGCTGCTTGTGATCACGACGATTTTCATGGTAACTAAGATCCTTTCTTTTCCTATATAATATCAAGGTCCCCGTCTTAACGAGGCCTTTTTCATTTTAAACCCAAACTGCCTTTAATGATTTCCGCAACGTCTCCCAACACGACGGGCCTTCTTTGCCAGGCGACCCCTGCCGGCGAATAAAACAGCAGTGGCAGCCACTCCCGGGTTGGTCCGTCCCCCGGAAAGTCAGGGGCGGCGCCATAGTCGGCGGTCACCACCAAAAGATCCTGGTTCGTCACTTGGGAGATAATCTCCCCAAGCCGCGCGTCGGCCGCCATCAGGGCCTGGCCCATCTTTTCTGGGTCACGGTGACAACCCGCCGTTGCCGCCTTGCCTAGTCGGAAAAACTGCAGGCCATCTTCCGTCAACACTTGTGGGTCCGTATTCACGGGAACCCCCGCCGCCCGGAGCTGGTCAAGGAGGGTGGCGCGCGGCACCGCCATGTTGTACTCGTGCCGGTCCACCAACCGGTAGGCAAAGTCAGCCGGGGTGCGACCAGTAAACGGGACCGTCACCACCTGGCCAATTTGCAGATCTGCCTGGCGGTCAAGTAGTGCCCGGGCAAAGTGGCCAACCCGGTCCAGCTGTGTGGGTGGGACCAAATTCTCGTGAGCCGTCAGCACCAGGTCCGCGCCCCCACTGGTTGCCGCCAGGATTGCACCAGCGGCAACCGCCGTTGCGCCCCAATCAAAAAGCAGGCGGGGCCGGCTGTATGGCCGGTTGACGAGGACCGGGCGGCCGGCAAAACGCGCGATTTCCTGGATGAGTTCTGGTGCCAGGCCCCGCGGCAGGGCCGTCAGTTCTGTCGTTGTGGGCACGCCAAGCAGCTCCCAGTAGCCTTCCAACTTACTCTTGCCCACCGCCCGGGGCCGCACCCGCCACTGCTGGGTATGGTCTAAGGCCTCCGCTGCCGCTTGGTAGAGCGGGTGCAACCTGGCCAGCCCGAGGCGGCCCAGGTTCGGCAGCTGAAGGCGGGCCCGGAAATGGGCGGTCAGGTCGCCAACCGTGTCGGCGCCCTGGTCCATGAATTTTCTCGCATCCGGGGCGGGGCCAATTCCTAAGCCACTGATAACCACCATGATTACCCGTTTATAAGTTCCCAACTCATTGTCCTCCTTGCTACAAAGTGTGTTTTCTCGTCACAGGGTCTTTACCATCCTCGCAAATTATCATATAATGCCAATGGGACATTTGCTTATCGTGAGATTAATAATAAGCCCCTAAATATCCTGGAGTTCCCTGCTTTTGCCAAGTTTCGTTTCGCACTCCTATAAAGTCAATTATAATAGAAGTAATTCTTATTATTTGAGGGGAAGTTAAAAAAGATGAAACGTCTTTCCAATAAGCAGAAGCTCGCTGTGATCCTCATCATCGCCGCCATTGCTGTCTTCTTGCAATACGGTCTCCACTACCCGCTTCTTGCGCAAGTTATTGTCACCATCGTCGGTGCCATTATCGCCCTGACGATGTTCATCGGGATGGTCAAGACACTCCGTTCCGGCAAGTACGGGGTCGATCTCCTGGCTATTCTCGCCGTCGTCGCCACCCTGGCCGTCGGTGAGTACTGGGCCGCCATGGTCATCCTGGTAATGCTGACCGGGGGTGACGCCCTTGAGGACTACGCCGCCAAGAAGGCCAATACGGAGCTGAAGGCCCTCCTCGACAATTCGCCCCAGCACGCCCACCTTATTAATGAAGGAAAAATCACCGATGTGGCGGTCGGGGCCGTCAAGGTCGGGGACCAGATCGTGGTTAAACCCGGTGAACTCGTTCCCGTCGACGGGGTCATCGTCGCTGGTCATAGCGACTTCGACGAGTCCTCGCTGACTGGTGAGGCCCGGCCCGTGGTTAAGCAGGATGGGGACGCCGTCATGTCCGGGTCAATCAACGGCAATAGCGCCGTCACCCTCCAGGTTAACCACCTGGCCAAGGATAGCCAGTACCAGCAACTGGTTAAGCTGGTCAAGGAAGCGGAGAGCACCCCAGCCCACTTTGTCCGCCTGGCCGACCGCTATGCCGTGCCCTTCACCATCGCGGCGGTCGTCATTTCAGCCCTGGCATGGCTAATCTCCGGTAACCCCCACCGGTTTGCGGAGGTCCTGGTCGTTGCTTCCCCCTGCCCGTTGATTTTGGCCGCCCCCGTCGCAATGGTCTCCGGCATGAGTCGGGCCTCACGGAACGGGATCGTTGTCAAAACAGGAAGTGTCCTCGAAAAACTTGCCGGCGCCCGGACCGGGGCCTTTGATAAGACGGGGACCATCACCAACGGCCACCTGACCGTTAGCAAGGTCATCCCCGCCGCTGAGATCACGACGGAACGCCTCCTCCACCTGGCAGCCAGCGCCGAGCAGAACTCGTCCCACATTCTTGCCCGCTCCCTCCTGGCCTACGCGACGGAACACGAGATCTCCCTCGCACCCGTTGCCGACCTGGAGGAAACCACCGGGAAGGGAATCACGGCGAAGATTGAAGACCACCAGGTCCGTGCCGGTAAGCTTAGTTTTGCCGCCCCGGACAACGGCAAGGCCGCTTTAGCAACCACCGCCATCTACGTCAGCGTTGACGGGAAGTACTACGGGGCGATTGCCTTTGAAGACCACATCCGCCCCGAAGCAAAGGAAACAATGGAACAGCTGAAGGCCCTTGGTGTTAGCAACCTGATGATGCTCACCGGGGACCAGCGGTCAATCGCCCAAACCGTCGCCAAGCAGGTGGGCATCACGACCGTCAAGGCAGACCTCCTTCCCCAAGATAAGATTGCCGCCTTAAAGGGGGTCACTCCGGACCTCCACCCCGTCTTCATGGTTGGTGACGGGGTCAATGATGCCCCGTCCCTCGCCACTGCCGACGTCGGGATTGCCATGGGGGCCCACGGGTCGACGGCTGCTAGCGAAACTGCCGACGTGGTAATTCTCCAGGACAACCTGGCCCGGGTTGCCAAGGCCGTTGCCATCTCTAAGGACACGATCCGGATTGCCAAGCAGGCGGTCCTGATTGGGATTGCCATCTGTACCATCCTGATGCTAATCGCTTGCACAGGGGTGATTCCCGCCTTCGTGGGGGCCATGCTCCAGGAAGTCATCGATACCGTCTCAATTCTCTGGGCCCTTAAAGCCCGGCAAGCCAGCAACTAGAAAAGGAAGCTTTTACTTATGGAAATGCCTAATCATCGCCAGCAATTTGCCGCCCTGGTCCAGGCACAGACAACGGTTATTTCGGCCCTGCCTTACCTGATTGGGTGCGCCTTTGCTTACTATTATTACGACCACTTCAACCTGGGGGACACGATCCTGCTCTTCATCGCCGTGGTCAGCTTTCACCTGGCCGTCAATGGTCATAACCAGTATACCGACTACCGCCGTTTCAACCACAGCAGCGCCGCAAACAGCCATAATAACATTATTGCTAACTTCAAAATTCACCTTTCCTGGGCCCGGGCAATCATCGCTGGGCTCACCATCTTAGCGGCGGCCATCGGCATCTACCTGACCATCATGGCCGGCTGGATCCTTCTGCTGATTGGGATCCTTAGTTTCCTGGTGGGCTACTCCTACTCGGGTGGCCGCCACCCCATCCTGAAGACCCCCTTCGGCGAACCGGTATCCGGGATCACCATGGGCTATAACATCACCCTCTTGGCCATCTACATCAACATCTACAACCTGCCGACCTTCGACGTCTACTTCTGGCTCAAGGGGCTGGTGGTCGCCCTGCCTGCCATCCTAGTCATCAGCAACGTCATGCTCGGCAACAACATCTGTGATGTCAAGGAAGACATCGCCATTGGCAAGCGGACCCTGGTCTACCACATCGGCCACCGGAAGGCCCTCGCCGTTCTGATTGCCTGCTACGCGTTGAGCTACCTCTTCATCGTTATTGCGGTTGCTGCCCACTACTTGCCCCTCTGGACCCTCGGCAGCCTCCTGACAATTCCCCTGGTCTACCAGCGAACCAAGACCTTTGTCACCCGGCCCGACAAGGCCACAACCTTCTTTAACGTTCTGATTGACCTCCAGCTGATCCTGGTCAGTGAATTTCTCTTCGTCATGCTGGGCATCATCTGGAAACTACTAATTTTTAAGTGAGGATTATTAACTATGAAAGAAAACGGACTACTATTGGTTAACCTCGGGTCACCAGCGGCCCCCACGACGCCCGCCGTCAAGCACTACCTGAGTGAATTTCTGGGCGATCAAAACGTCGTCACCATGCCGCGAGCGGTTTGGCAACCCATCCTAAAGGGAATCATCCTTCCCCTGCGGTCGTGGCGGTCGGCCACCTTCTACCGGGACTGCTGGCTAAAGGATGGCTCCCCCTTGATTGTCTACTCCAACCGGCTCGCCAAGCGGGTGCAGGAAGACCTGCCCGACTGGGACGTCCGGCTGGCAATGACCTACGAAAAGCCCAGCATCGCTGATGTGTTGACGGCAATGAAGCAGGAATGTCACCACATCACCGTCCTGTCCCTCTTCCCACACTTCACGCAGAGCACCACCCAGTCGATCATCGATCAGGTCCGGGCGGTTGACCCTAAAATCAAGGTCATTGACCGCTTTGCAGACGAACCTGCATACCTCGATGTCCTGGCCCGGCAGATTCAGACGGCCTGGCAAAAGAAGCCGTACGACCGCCTGCTGATTTCCTATCACGGGATCCCGGTCTCAATGGTCAAGCATGGTGACCCCTACAAGGAGGAAACCGAGCGGACCACGGCAGAACTCATCAAGCGACTGAACATCCCCAGTGACCAAATCAAGATGGTCTACCAGTCGAAGTTCGGTCCGATGCCATGGCTCAAGCCCTACCTGAAGAACACCCTGATGGAGGAGGTCCAGATGGGGAAGCGCAACATCCTAATTGCGGCACCGTCCTTCGTCACCGACTGTCTAGAAACCATTGAAGAGGACCAGGTGCAAAACTACCAGGCCTTTCGGGCAGCGGGTGGTCGAGAACTCGACGTGGTCCCGGCGCTAAACGACCAGCCGGCGTTTGCATCCTTCATCGCCCAGTTTGTTAAGGAGCAGTTTCAAGCATGAAGAAGAAAAGTTTAGACGAAATTAACGGCAGTGTTAAGGTTCCCACCGTCTACGAATCCGCCTTCTGGCAAAAGTTCCTCGCCTACAGTGGCCCCGGTGCCCTGGTTGCGGTGGGTTACATGGATCCGGGTAACTGGCTGACCTCACTTTCCGGGGGCAGTCGTTACGGCTACCAGCTCCTGGTGGTCCTCTTCTCGTCCATCCTGATTGCCATGGTGATGCAGTCACTGTCAATCAAGCTGGGCGTGGTCACCCGGACGGACCTGGCCCAGGCCATCGCCGGGCGGGTTAACCGGCCCACCCGGATTGGCCTTTGGTTGCTAAACGAGCTGGCGATGATGGCGACGGACCTGACCGGGGTCGTGGGAACAGCTGTCGCCCTAAAGCTCCTCTTTGGCCTCCCCCTGGTCTTCGGGGTCCTACTGACGATTGCCGACGTCTTGGTCGTCCTTCTCTTCCTCCGCTTTGGGATCCGGCGAATCGAGTTCATCGTCCTCTTTGCCATCCTGGTGGTCGGGACAATCTTTGCCGTGGAGGTTTGTCGGGCCCACCCGGCAGTGGCCGCCATCGCCGCGGGCTTTGAGCCCCACTCCGTAATTTTGACCAACCACCACGAATTACTCCTTAGCCTGGGAATCATCGGGGCCACAATCATGCCCCACAATATTTACCTCCACTCAGCCCTCGCCCAGAGCCGGCGCTACGATGAGCACGACCCTAAACAGGTAACCGAGACCCTCCGCTTTGCCAACTGGGACTCGGTCATCCACCTGGTCGCCGCCCTGATTGTCAACGCCCTCCTGCTGGTCCTTGGGGGGACCCTCTTCTTCCACCACGGTGACCTCGCCAGCCTCCAGGATGTTTTCTACGGGCTGAAGAGCCCCGCCATTGTTGGCAAGCTGGCCAGTCCCCTGATGAGCTGGCTCTTCGCCTTTGCCCTCCTGATCACCGGGCTGATCTCGTCAATCACCTCGACTCTGGCCGGGCAGATCGTCATGGAGGGCTACATCAACATCCGTCTTCCCCTGTGGAAGCGGCGGTTGCTGACCCGGTTCGTGACCCTGATCCCAATTTTAATCATCGGTTTCATCATCCACTTCGATGAGACCCAGTTTGAGCAGCTGATCATCTACGCCCAGGTCGTCTTGAGTATCGCCCTGCCCTTCACCCTCTTCCCCCTCGTTGCCATCACCGGCAACCGGGACCTGATGAAGGAGCACGTCAACCGGCCCTGGCAGACCGTGGTTTGTTACCTCCTGGTCGCCTTGATTACCGGGCTGAATTTGCTCGTTTTGGTATAAGGAAATGCGTTCTGTAAAACATCAGCAGTTTCACAGAACGCTTTTTTACTTAGTCCCGCCGCAATTGAAGGCGGTCGTTAAATACCTTAGTTAAAAAGAGGATAATTACAAAGTAGATCAGCCAGATAACCCAAGGGACCACCGGGTTACCGAAGATCCCAATCCACTGGTCGTTGTGGTTACTAATGAAGCCCACTTCCAGTAGCTTGATCAAGAGGCCCGCCATTGCCCACATAATAATGATTAGGGCCACCGGGAGGCCAATCCCCACGATCCACTTCCACCGTCGGCTCAGGAGGCCGAAACCGTTACCGACCGCCTGGAAGGTCAGGGTGACCGTCAGCAGGGTCAGGAAATGCTCAAGAAGCGTCCCTGCTCCCGGGAAGGGGTGGTTGGTTAAGGCCAGCAACTCGTCGACCACGTAGATCACCAGGGTTGCCAAAAACAGGGCCACAAACCGCCCCCGCCACATCGTCTTCCGGGAAATACCGTTCTGGATCGCCCACTTGAAGTCAACGTAGGGAGTGATCAGGAAGTAGATCATCAATACTGCCGAGATGAAGAAGGTCAAGTTCCCCGGAATCCCGCGGAGGGTGACTAGAAACGATTCCACGTTATGGTTGAAAATCAACCCGGCCAGGCTGACCAGGACCTCAACGCCAATCACCCAGGCCAGGGTAATCAACATGCCAATCCCCAGCCGGTGGAAGACGTTGGTCGTCACCATTTTCATCTTTGCGTTACTCATTGTTCGTGCCCCCATTCGTTAAGTAGATAAACAAGTGTTGTAGGTCGTAGTGGCCAATCTTAACCCGGTCCGGAAGTACCCGCTGGTCGTCAAGCTGGTCATAGACGTAGGCCGTCTTGACGTTGCCCAGCTCATCCGTGGTCAGGACCCGTAGACCGTTCGTGTACTCGTCAACATCCTTGGCCGGCCCACTGATTGTGTAGGCCTTGTTCAGCATTGCCTGGACGTCCCCTTCTTCGACCAGGTGGTGGTCATTAATAATGAAGACGTGTTCGACAACCTGTTGGATTTCATCAATCAGGTGGGTCGATAAGACGAAGGTCCGTGGCTTGTTCTGGTAGGTCTTGATCAGTTCCTTGTAGAAAATGTCCCGGTGGTTAGCGTCCAGCCCCAGGACGGGCTCATCCAATAGGACGTAAGCCGCATTTACGCTAAGGGCTACGGTCAGCTTGGCCGCGGTCTGCAGACCAGTCGAGAGGTTACCCAGCTGGGCGGTACTTGGTACACCGAACTCCTTGAGCAGGCGGTCCGCATTCTGGTAGTCAAAGCCCCCGTATGATTCGTCGGCCATGTCAAACATCCGCCGCACCGTTATCCGCTTCGGGTATAAGTTAGCTTCACTCATCAGGTAAAACTGCCCTAAGACCGCATCGTTGTCTCGGCCGTCCTGATCACCGAGCTTGATTGCCCCCGCGGTCGGGAAGATCCGGCTGGTGATGATGTTTAGTAAAGTCGACTTCCCCGCACCATTGCGTCCCAAGAGGCCATAAATTTTCCCCGGTGCCAGGTCAAATGACAGGTCATCTAAAATTACCTGGTGGCCGTACCGCTTGGTAATGTGGTCAATGCGTAATTGTTCCATCGTTCTCGCCTCGCTCAATTAGTTCTAGTAAGTGCCCTTTCGTGATTCCTAACTTGTGGGCCTCAACTAAGAGTCGCTTGATGTAGTCGTTATAAAAGCTGTCCTTGCGTGCCTGCATGATCTTGTCCTGCGCGCCCGGCGCTACAAACATCCCCCGGCCCCGCCGCTTTTCAACCAGGCCCTTGTCAACCAGCATGTTCATCCCCTTCAGGACGGTCGCCGGGTTGATATGGAGTTGGGCCGAAAGCTGGGTCGTCGACGGGATCTGGCTGCCTTCCGTAAAGCCGCCGGTGAAGATCATCTCTTCTAGCTGAGCCGCAATCTGCTGGTACAGCGGTGCGGACTCGTCAAATTGTAACTGCACAGGAGCACCTCCCCTTCGTTAGTTATTTAGTTAATTACTTATGTAACTAAGTATATAAACAACATACTAAAAAAGCAAGCAGAAATTACTGCTTGCTTTTAATTTTCAAATAGGAGACGCCGCAGCCGCGTTACCAGCGGGTGGGTCAGGACCAGGTCCATGCCGACCGCCGGCTTGCGCTTAGCCCCTAGCTCCTCTTCCCTGGCCGAACCCGGCTGAATTTTGGCCGGGCCCAGGTAGTAGAACTGCTTTCCCACCGCGTCGCTGCGTTTGACAAAGAGGTGGATTTTGACCTTCCCGGACAGGAGGCGCTGGACCTCCGGCGAAGAGAGGTGACGGGGACTCCGCGTGTACCAGCGCAGGGACTGGCCGTTCTGCAGCTGGTTGTCATAAATGGCGTTGCGCTGCTGGTCGTCGTCCTTGTGGTAGGTGATGAAGATCGGGCACTCGCGCTCGCCAACCCTGTAGCCATACAGCGGTGCGCCGACGTCCAGGGGCCAGTTCAACAGCCGGCAGACGTCCTTGCGGTCATACTGGCGGTAGAGGGTGAACTGCTGGTGGGCGTCGTAGCCCTTGCTCAAGGCCAGACCGGTGGCGACGGCGTCTTCAAAGAGGCGGTGGAAAAGCGCATTGCTCTTTAAAGCGGCTGCCAAGCTGGGCACGAAGACGTAATCCACCAGGTCAGGGTGGGCAATGAGGGACTGGCCCCCGTAAACCGCCCGCTTGATCCTCTTCCCGGCCTTGACGTCAAAGAAGGCCAGGCTGAGAATATCGTCAATTGATCTTAAGACATCGCTATCCACGTAGGCCCCACGCTCACGGAGGGCTGCGCTAAGGTGTTCCTGACTGCAGCGGTGGTCGGGCGCGTCTAGCAAAAGCTGCAAGAGGACCAGCTCATGGGGCCGCTTGCCATTAAGGAGCTCCTTGGTGACGAAGGTCAGGACCGCGTTTTCACCGGCCGTCAGCTCGACTGGCTCACCGACCTTTTGGAGAAAGGAACCGTAGTTAGCTAATCGACTGTTGGTGGCGAAAACCAGGGGTGAAACCGACCCGTAGCGGTAAAAGTCCACCAGCATCGGGACCCGACCCAGCCGGTGGCGGAGGTCCTGGTAGGCCTGACGGAGTTCGTGCATCGAATCCAGCTTGACTTTTTCGAGTGACTGGAGGATCCGGGCAGCCGCAACCCGGCGGAAGTTGATGGTCGACACACCAATTGCCGGCGGCAGGAGAGTTTCCTGGCGGGCCCGGTCAACCTGCCGGCTCGTGTCGTGGTTCAGGGCCAGGGGAATCAGGAAGTTATTCTGGTAGTTGCCGATGAAGTCCAGGACGGTTACGTATTCCTTTCCCGGATACTTTCTAAGCCCCCGCCCCAGTTGCTGGATGAAGACAACTGCCGACTGGGTGTTTCTGAGCATGACCACCTGGTTTAACGACGGGATGTCAACCCCCTCGTTGAAGAGGTCCACGGTAATGATGTACTCAATCTTACCGGCTTCTAGTTGGTGGACCACGGACTGGCGACGGGCCCCACTGTCCGTGTTGGTCAGGGCGACTGCCGGGTGCCCAGCTGCGCTGAATTTAACCGCTAGTTCACGCGCTTCTTTCTGCCGGGAGCAAAATACCAGCCCCCGGGCCCGGTCGCCACAGTAGCCGTAGTAGTCCATCTGGTCCAGGATGTACTTGACCCGCTGGTCAGCCACCAGGTAACGGAGGTCACTGGTCTCGGTAATCACCGTCCCGTCACGTTCGTAGTCCTGAATGCCAACGTAGTGAAACGGCGCCAGCATCCCCGCATCCAGGGCCGCTCTCAGGCGGATTTCGTAGGCCAGGTGGTAGTCAAAGAGCGCATAGACGTCCTGCTTATCCATCCGTTCCGGGGTGGCGGTCATCCCCAGCCAGAATTGCGGCCGGAAGTGGTCAAAAACCCGCTGGTAGCTAGGGGCCGCTGCCCGGTGGGCCTCGTCAACCAGGATGTAATCAAAGGTCTTGGGGCCCAACTGCTTGAGGGTGGTCGGCTGGCTGAGGGTCTGGACAGTTGCAAATAAGTACTTGGCGTCCCAGTCGTGACGGTTCCCCGTCAGCAGGCCGTAGTCACTGGCCGGGCCCCCGATGACCCGGCGGAAGCTCTGCAGTGACTTTTTGGCAATCTGTTCCCGATGAACCAGGTAGAGGAAGCGGTGCGGGCGGAAGTTGCGGACGGCAAACGCCCCCAGGTAGGTCTTCCCCGTCCCGGTTGCCGAAACGACCAGTCCCCGGTGGGCGCCCGCCGCTACGAGCTCGTGTAATGCGGCCAGGGCCGGACGCTGCATCTGGTTAGGCTTGATGGGCTGCTGGTGCTTACTGGACGTGACGGTCGGCCGGATTGGGGCCCGCCACCGCTGCCGGTAGTCTTGTAGCCAGGCCGCGTCTAATGGCTGGCTGTGGCGGTTTAACTCAGCTAGTTGGGCGGTGACCTGGGCCGTTAGCCCGGCGTTTCCCCGCGAGCTGACCTTTAGTGACCACTCCACGTTCTGCAAAAGGGCCGCCCGGGTGAAGTTGGCGCTACCGATGATGGCGGTCTGAAAATCACCGTGGTCAAAGAGGTAGCCCTTGGCGTGGAAGCCCGCCTGGTCAACGATTTTGACGGTCAGGTTTGGAATCTTGGCCAGCTCCGTAAACACCTGGGGACGGTTGAAGCCTAGGTAGTCACTGGTCAGGATGGTTCCGGTGATCCTCTGGTCAGCTAGGTCGGCCATTACCGCCTTAAACGGTACGAGCATGTCCAACGTGATAAAGGCCACCGCCCAGGTAAAACCCTGGCAGTGCTGGAGCTCGTCCTGAACCACCTGCCAGATGGTCCCCGCCTGGTTGTTGGCCAGCAGCTGGGGTGTCAACAGCTCGTGACCGGGGTAGTCCTGACTGTACAGGCCGTTTAGAATTGCGTTTTTAAATACCGTCTGCTTATCCATTTCTTCTCCTAAAATAACCACAAAAGGGCCCCGCAGACGAGCCCGGCCGCCATTCCGGCCAGGACATCTTTGGGGTAGTGAACACCACCGACGACCCTAATCAGGGCCAAGAGGACCGTTAAAAACACCAGGAATACGCCGAGCGGCCACCAGACCCGGCAGGCCACCATGGCAATCGTCATGGCCGAGAAGACATGGCGACTGGGAAAGGAATCGCCCGTCTTCTCCCGGCTGATCAGGGGACGAAGCGGCCACTGTTCGTACGGCCGGGGGGCATTGAGGCGGTTGCGGGCCAGGCTCAAAAGCACAAAGCCCACCCCCGGCACCACGATAATTGGCCAGGCAGTTCCGTGCCGGGTCCAGACCTGTTCGCCGACCATTCCCAGGTAGGCCAGGTACATGAGGGCCTCAATGGCCCGGTTAGTCAGGCGTAGCGCGGTGACAAGGCGTGGGTGCTTTCTGAAGGGGGCGCTGATTCTTTGGTAAAAGTGCTGGTAGTCCTGCATTATTACGGAAGCTTGTTTCCAGCGGCCAGGTAGAGGTCGTACCACTCCTGCTTGGTCAGCTGGACGTCGCTACCGGCGGCACTGTCAGTGATGTGAGCCGGGGTCATGGTGCCGATTAGGACTTGCATGTGGGCCGGGTGACGAAGAATCCAGGCCACCGCAATGGCGTTTTTCGAAACCTGGTACTTATCGGCCAGCTTGGCCAGGACCGCGTTCAGCTGGGGGAACTGGTCATTGTTAATGAAGGTTCCGGCAAAGGTTCCGTACTGGAATGGTGACCAGGTCTGGATGGTCAGCTTGTGGAGGCGGCAGTATTCAAGCAGGCCACCATCACGGTTAGTGGCCCCGTCGTCGGTCATGTTGGTGTGGAGGCCAAAGTCAATCATCCCGGTATGCTTGAGGCCAAACTGGAGCTGGTCAACCAGCAGGCGTTGGTCAAGGGACGCCTGGAGGAGGTCAATCTGGGCCGGGTTAAAGTTAGAAACACCGAAGTGGCGCACCTTCCCGCTGGCCTGGAGTTCGTCAAAGGCCGCCGCAATCTCGTCTGGGTCCATCAGCGGGTCCGGCCGGTGGATTACAAAGGAATCGAGGTAGTCAATCCCCATTCGCTGGAGGATCCCGTCAACGGCAGCAATCAGGTGGTCCTTCGACGAATCGTAGCGGGTAATCTGGTTCCCGTCAGCGTACAGGCCCCCCTTTGATTGGATAAAGAAGTCCTCCCGGGACAGGCCGCTGCGCTTGAAGGCCTGACCAAAGTGGATTTCCGAAGACCCCCGCCCTAACTTGGGGTCGTTACCATAGATGTCTGCCGAGTCAATGAAGTTGATCCCGGCTTCGTGGGCCGCCTGCAGGGCTGCGGCGCATTTTTCAACGGGGAGGGTCCCCATCCGCATGATTCCCAGGGCCACGTTAGACGCCTGCCAATTTGTTCCACCAATTTTAACTGACCGCATTTCAGTCACTCCTTTTGTACAAACTTATTTAAATTATACTTCAAAGGTGGGGCCGCTTAAAGAAAGTACTTTCTGGTCACGAACGGGTTCAAATTTCTGCTCAGAAATGTTATATTGCTGGAAAACTATTGAGGAGGCTGATTAGATGAGTAAGCAAACGAAGGGAATCCTACTGGCCGCGGGTGGGGCGTCCCTCTGGGGAATTTCGGGGGCCGCGGCCCAGTACCTTTTTTCCACCACCACGATTTCCAACACCTGGCTGGTTAGTATCCGTCTCCTGGTGGCCGGCGTCCTCCTCACCCTGTGGAGCCTGCTCAAATTCCCCCACCAGGTCAAGCAGGTAATCAGCAGCCGCTTCAACCTGAAGTTCCTGGTCCTCTTTGCGGTCCTGGGGATGATGAACTCCCAATTAACCTACTTTCTGGCAATCAAGTACAGTAACGCGCCCACTGCGACCGTCATCCAGTACCTCCAGCCGGTCTTCATCATCCTCTGGCTGGCGCTTGCTAACCGCCAGTGGCCCCGGCGGCTGGACTGCATCAGCATCCTGATTGCCCTGGTGGGAACCTTCTTTCTGGCAACGGGCGGTCACCTGAACCAGCTGGCCCTAACCCCAACGGCCCTCTTCTGGGGAATCTGGTGTGCGGTTGCCGCGGCCCTTTACACCCTGTTGCCCCGACCCCTACTACAGAAGTTCGATGCCCTGATCGTCTGTGGGCTGGCCATGCTGATCAGTGGGGTCCTCCTTTTGCCATGGTTGGTAACTACCCCACTGCCGCACCTGAGCACCTGGGATTGGGTCCTCATCGCCTACATCGTCATTGGGGGCACGATGTTTGCCTACACCCTCTTTTTGCAGAGTATTCGGTATATCTCACCGGCAGCCACGGGAATTCTGAGCGCCTTTGAGCCTTTGGTGGCCACCCTGCTTGCGGTGACCCTGCTGGGGACCCGCCTCACGCTGGCGGCGGTTTGCGGTTCGTTATTGATCCTGCTTACCACCTTCTTGCAGGCAATCCCTTTCCAGAAGTTCAAGACCTTCATCCACTTCCCGCATTTAAAATAACGGAGTCGGGAAGGATAACGGCCTTCAGTGTCCGAAAGAATCCGCACGCTGAAGGCCGCTTTATATTCCCCCCTCGTTAGTCCACAAAATGTGCAATTCATCCCACATCCAATCATTTATTTTTGCAATGTAAGCGCTACAATTACTTTGATATGATCAAATTTGAACGATTTTTTGCGGAGGTGGACTTATGTATCAAGCACGGCGAATTATGATGGCCTTCTGTGGGGTAGTTCTGTGTGGCTTTTGCGTGGGGATGTTGCAAAAAGCCAATCTCGGGGTGGACCCGTTCACCTGTTTTGTGACGGGGATTGCCAACATTTTCAGTTCGACCTATTCAACCTTTTACCTTATCCTGACGGGGATTCTGCTGGCCCTCGTCTTCGTTTTGCACAAGCACTACATTGGAATCGCGACCTTGATCAACCTCTTCTTGACCGGCGTGGCCGCCGACTTGATGCATAACCTGCTGGACGTCCTGCTCCCCCATCCCGGCCTGCTTGCCCGGGGTGGTCTAATGACGGCCGGGATCGTCTTTACTTGTCTGGCCGCCGCCCTGTATTTCACCGCGGACCTCGGTGTTTCGGCCTACGATGCAATCGCCCTGATTGCGGCCTACAAGTACCGCCTGCTACCGTTCAAGTACTGTCGGATCATCACCGACAGCATCTGCGTTCTGGTTGGTTTTGCCTTCAATGTAACCCTGGGAATTGGGACCGTCATCACGGCCCTTTTCATGGGGCCCCTCACCCAATGGTTTAAGACCAACCTGGCGGAGCCGATGCTGGCTAAGGCTCCGGCGGCTTAAAAGGGAAGCTGAAAAAGTACAAAGAGGACTCTCGCGTTCAAAGTTCCGAGCGCGAGAGTCCTCTTTGTGTATTTCAACTAAATAGAAGACCTATGTCACAGCTTCTTTTAATTTTGGTACCCATTTTCCAGGTAATTTGGCAACTCGTGATGGTGATGGTGGTGGTGTTTTGCCATGGCCTTATGCCGTAACTCCGTTTGAATCTGTTCCAACGTCTTCCCCTGGGTTTCGGGCGCGAAAATCGCCGCAAATACCAGGGAAAGAATATTGCAGACAATGAAGAACACGAAGGTCCCACTGCCACCCCAGTGGGCCATCATGACTGGGAAGGTGAACCCCACAAAGAAGTTCGCTAGCCACAGCGCAAAGGTCGAAATGCCCATTCCCAGGCCCCGCAGGCTTTGCGGGAAGATCTCCGACAAAAGCACCCAGGTCGTTGGGGAAACGCAAGACTGGAAGAAGGCCAAAAAGGCCATTGTCGAGCAGATCACGATGTATGGTAATAGCGGTGAATTACCCAGCAAGAGGATTGCCAGGGTGATAAGGACCATCGAGCTAGCCGTGCCGGTGATCCCGGTAAGGAGCATCTTTCGCCGGTCAACCGTGTACATCATCTGCATCCCCACCGCGGTGGCAATAAATGAGGTCAGGCCGTTGCCGATGTTAGCAATCAGGGCGGCCTGGTGACCAAAGCCAACCTTCATCAGGATACTCGTCCCGTAATACATCATGATGTTGATGCCGACAAACTGCTGAACAATTCCTAAGCCAACACCAATCAGGACCAAGTTGCGAACCCAGGGGTGGCTTAGGTCGTGAAAGGTGGCGTACCGGGCCATCCGGTTACGCTTTAAGGTATCCTCCACACTCTGGATCTCGTGCAGGCTCCGCTGGCGACTCGGTCGAATGGTTTCCAAAGTCTGCATGGCTTCGTCTTGGTGCCCCACCATGATTGACCAGCGGGGCGATTCTGGCACCCGCCACATCCCGATGAAGAGCAGGACCGACGGAATCATCCCAAAAGCAATCATGTACCGCCAGATGTTACCGACGTGGGGGAAGCAGCTCCCCAGGACCGCGTTGACCGTGAAGGCCAGCAGCTGACCACCCGTAATCATCAGCTCATTTTGTGTCACTAACCGTCCCCGCAACGCCGCCGTTGATACCTCGGCCAGGTAGGTGGGAACAATTACGGAAGCGCCACCGACTGCCAGTCCCAGCAGGAAGCGAAAGGCAATCATGAAAAAAGCGTTGGGGGCCACAGAACACATCAGCGTCCCCATGAAAAAAATCAGGGCTAAACAGACCAGCATTTTCTTACGACCATAGTGGTCCGCAAGCTTGCCAATGACCAGGGCCCCGATGGCTGCTCCCAAGGTGATGCCGGAAGTTACCAGGCCCTCTTCTGCAGGGGACAGGTTGAGCTGCTGCGGCGAGGCCATGTAGGGGATGGCACCGTTGATTACCCCGGTGTCGACCCCGAACAAAAGGCCACCCAACGTTACTATTAAAGCGATTCTCTTTAACCGTCTGACAATTTTGCTATTATGAATAAAAAATTCCTCCTTATTCAGGGTAAACAAAAAGACGTCTCGCCTGCGAAAGCAATTGAGACGCCTTTCGTTGAGGGATATTTTCCACTCGCCTAATTGACATTTCTATTATAACACGTTTGGCAAACGCCTGTTCTATTTAAGGATTAGCCCAATAAATTGGCAAATTATGATAAAAATAGTCACAAATTATGTTGCAATTTTATCATTCTAATGGTATTCTAATTTACATTAAAGATACACAGGAGGATTTAGCAATTATGACTTTGACATATATTCAACAGGCAAATCAACAATCTTCCTCCTCAGTCTCTAGTTCTACTCGGGGCTGAGTGATTTTAGTGTGTCATCAAACAGGTTTAACAATGAGCCCGGACATGCTTAGTCATTTGGCAAACACCATTTGACGAAGCGTGGCCGGGTTTTTGTTTTGGCCAATACGGAAATGGAGGAATTGGAATGAAGAATCAGCAGACAAACGATGATTTGAAGCGGTCGCTTGGTTTCTGGTCGGCAATCTCGATCGTTGTGGGGACCATTATCGGTTCCGGGATCTTTTTCAAGCAGGGCTCAGTCCTCGATAGTGCCGGAACATCGACCATGGCCATTGCCGCTTGGGTCTTTGGGGGAATTATCACCCTGACCGGGGGGCTGACGGTCGCCGAAATTGGGTCCCAAATGCCCTACACTGGGGGCCTGTACGTCTACATTGAGAATATTTACGGAAGAATTCTCGGCTTTCTAGCCGGATGGATGCAGGTCATTGTTTACGGACCCGCCATTATCGCCTCGGTCGCAGGCTTCATGAGTATCCTGATGGCTAACTTCTTTGGTCTGGGAGCCCAGTGGCGGGTGCCACTCGCCTTCATTACCGTTTTGGCAATCGGGATTATGAACCTCTTTGAAAACAAGGTGGGGGCCATCTTTGCAATCATCACCACGGCCGGGAAAATGATCCCGATCGCGGCAATCATCATCTTTGGGCTCTTCTGGGGGCACCAGGATGCCTTTGGCCAAACCGTCACTGAAGTCCACCAGGCAACCGGTGGCTTTGGGGTGGCGGTCCTGGCGACCCTGTTCGGTTATGATGGTTGGATTTTAATTGCCAACCTCGGTGGTGAAATGAAGAACCCGCAGAAGCTGTTGCCTAAGGCCATCATCGTGGGGATCACCGCCGTGCTGATTATCTACACCCTGATCACCATCGGCATCATCAAGTTCCTCCCCGTCAACCTGATCCACCGTTTGGGTGAAAACGCCACAGCCTACTTAGCTGTGAAGGCATTTGGGAACATCGGTGGTAAGTTACTGTCGGCCGGGATCATCATCTCGATGATGGGGACTTTGAACGGTAAAATGATCACTTTCCCCCGGATTGTCTACGCAATGGCTAAGCGGGGCGACCTACCGTTCTCGCGTTACCTGGCTTACGTTACCCCTAAGGGAAAGTCGCCAGTTGTTGCCACCATGTTTATCATTGTTTTGGCTACCATCATGATGATCTTCTTTGATCCTGACCACCTGTCGGACCTCTGCGTCTTCACCGTTTACTGCTTCTACCTCCTGGCCTTTTTCGGCATCTTCATCTTACGGCGCCGGAATAAGGAGCCGCGGCCGTTTAGTACGCCGCTGTACCCATGGATCCCGATTATTGCTATCGCCGGTGGTGTGTTCGTCCTCGCTAGTGAAATCGTCAATGACTTTGCCGGCGTGGTCCTATTCATCGGGATTGTCATCGTTGGCCTACCAATCCTCTACCTGGTTAAACGGATGGACCAGATGCGGATGCACTAAGTCTACGAAAATGGCTTTCTAACTGCCTTCTGCTAGCAGCTAGAGAGCCATTTTGCTTATAATAGAGGGGAAATCAATTTCAAAGAGGTGCGTTTGAATGAAGAAAGCCTACCTAATTCACGGAACATCGACACGGGACGACGACTGGTTTCCCTGGCTAGAACAGGCTGCCAAGCCGAACATCGCCGTTGACCGCATTATGCTACCGAACCCGTTTGCTCCGGATCCCCAGGAGTGGGCAGATGCAATTGACCAGCAGGTGCCCGCTCAGGATGGCGTAATCCTTATTGCTCACAGCCTGGGCTGCATCAGTACCCTCCGCTTTGTGGAACGGCACGACCTGCATGATGCCCGCCTTCTTTTGGTGGGCGCATTTGATGAACCGCTCCCGATGTATCCCCAGCTGAACGGCTTTGTCCAGCCCAGGCTCGACTACCAGAAGGTTACCCCAAAGGTTGGCCAGGCAACGGTCATTACGGCCAAGGATGACCCGATTGCCCCGTATAAGGGCAGTGTTGAAGTTGCCCACCAACTCGGTGCTAAACTGATTGTCCAGGCAACTGGCGGCCACTTTTTGGGCGCTGATGGTTATACTCAATTTCCACTTGCTTTAAAAGAATTATCACGGATTACGAAATAGAAAAACCGCCTACCCCCGTATTTAAAGGGTAGACGGTTAATTTTTACGATTATTCAATTTGCTTAAATGAAGTGGACTTGTGGTCAACCCCCTGACCAGCATTAGCAATCTGGTAAGTAAAGCTGCTGGAGTGCAGTTTCTTACCGAGTGCTAAGACATGATTATATTGCCACAGTGACACCTTGCCATCCTGGCTCTTGGAAAGGGTCAGTTTGCTGCCCTTGGCACTGTAATTCCAAGTTCCTTGCTTGGACTCGCTGTGGTAAACGTCCTCAAAGTCACTCTGGCTATCGTTGGCTTTTAGTGCCTTAGACTTACTTGGCGTAACGACCACTTCATCACCGCTCTTAGCGAAGGTCATGTAGGCGCTCTGGTTCCCCGAAACGGACGTGTACTGGTAAACATGCCCCGGAACGTGGCGCGCAACGGAATGACTAGCGTAGAAGTAGCCGCCTCCAAAGATAACCACGAGAACTACAATAATCGCAATAATAATCTTGTTCTTTTTTTGCATCGATACCTAACTCCTATTAGTCGTCCTCATCAGTGGAGTCAGTGCTTTGGTCATCGGTCGTAGCTTGGTTATTGCTGTCGCTATCGCTATCACTTTGACTGTCTTCACTGTCGCTATCATCGTCGTTGCTGTCATTGTCCTTGTTATCCTTGTTACTGTCGCTACTGCTGCTGTCATCGTCATCATCATCACTTTGGCTGTAGCTTAATGACAGCGTCTTGCCGTTCAAGGAAATGTGGACAGTTACATCCTTGTCAGAGTCTGGCAGGGAATCCTCGATTGCTTCTACCGCCGCGTCTGCGTCGCCGTTTTCAAGGTCCTTCTTAACCTCAGCAGCAACACTACTACTGATGCTGTGACTGTCATCGGCGTCACTATCAGTATCGAATGACACTTTATCATCGCTGTTAGCACCATCTAAGGCCGACTCAATACTGTCAGCAGTCAGCTTAACCTTATTGTGCTTCGTGTTCTTCTTGTGCTTTGTTGTGCTGCTGGATGATTCGCTCTCAATAGTGTTATCACTGTTGTTATTATTGTTGCTGCCGTTATTGTTATCGTTATTAGCAGAGTAAATATTGGTAGAGTGATCATCGTTCTTAGTAATTGTTTGTGGCCGTACGGTAATGTGGACGTTAGTTGGTCCATTATTAATGGTAACCTTCGTTTGCGCCACAGCATATGGGTTAACGTCTGGCGTGTAGCCGGCAGGAACATCACCATCGCGGTTCAGTATCAAGACGTCACCAGCGTAAATCAGGTTAGCGTTTTGAATGTTGTTGTCGTAGCACAGCTTAGCCACGGAGATTCCTGTTGCGGCGGAGATACCAGACAAGGTATCGCCCCATTGGATGATGTAACGGGTTCCGTTGAGGTTGTCCATACTAATGTGTTGCATTGCCATGTTGTTAGAAATTTGTTGTGGCGTGTTGGCAATCCAGTTGGTAATGTCCGCCTGTTCCTCTGGTGAACCGCTTGCGTTATTGTCCGCCATTGCAACCGAAGTAGCCATTACGGGACCGGCTAATACGGCCGTCATAAAGGCTGCTACCAGGCGTTTCTTGTTAATTTTCATGATTAATCCTCCCATAGAAAATCCTTAAAAAGCCTATTATCTCATCCTAATTAGTTTAACGCTGTCCCAACAAGCATTCAATAGGACACCACCTAAAAGATAGTGAAACAAGTCCCTTTTGCCGTCCTTAATAAGTAGGGGTAACCCACTAATAATGTAAGGAGGGCTTTTTATGGCACAAACCGACTTAGAAAAACGTTGGGAACAGGCCGGCTTAACTGACGACTTCATCTTTAGTAAGGTTTTCTTGGACCCAGTGATTGCCAGGGAGATGATCCACCGGGTGTTGCCGGAACTACCGCTGGGCAAGGTGACAATCCTTAATAGCCAGCAGAAACTGACGAGTACGTACGATGCAAAGGGAGTGCGGTTCGACATTTATGCCGAGGACGAGGACGGGAACCACTATGACGTCGAGATGCAGGTTGTTAACCATCAAAACCTACCGCAACGAACGCGCTTTTACCAGTCCAACCTGGCAAACGATGCCTTTGAACGGGGACAAAACTACAGTCAGGCCGATAACGCCTACGTTATTTTCTTCTGCTGTTTTGATCCCTTTGGCCTGGGGGAACAGCGCTACGAGATCAAGCGGCAGGTCAGTAAGTACCCAGACTACCCATACCGTGATGGCGAGACGACCCTCTTCTTTGACATCACCAACCTCCGCCAGACGGTTGGTCCGAAGCTCCAAAACTTCCTGGACCTCCTTGCTGGTCGTAAAGTTGATGGGGAGGATGACTTTATCGTACAATTAAGGCAAAGGATTGCCCACGTAAAGCAGGACCGGAAATGGAGGAAGGAATATATGCAACGTACCTTATACGAAATGGATATTGAAAACGATCGCCGCCGTGCTGTCCTTGAAGGTCGTAAAGAGGGTCTTCAAGAGGGTCGTCAAGAAGGTCGTAGTGAGGGAGTAGATGAAGAAAGGCTGGCACTTGTTAGGGACCTAATTAGTAGTGGCCAGACTAAAGAACAAGCTGAAAACTTTCTTATCAATATCCGTAAACTTTCCCCTCAACAGGCTCAATACTACTATCAACTAGCAAATAGTGAACGAACTCGGCCATAAATGACCGAGCTTCCAAATCTACACGGCTACAGTAGCGCATATAGGTTCTGGAAAACGTTTAGGCTATGCAGGGCTAACGTCCTGGTTCCCCATTTAAGGGGACTCAGCTACTAATTCGCACCCGTTTTGCAAGCTCAGGGTGATACGCCATTAGTAGCTCTCACTGCCTTTAAGGACGACTAGGTTCTGTCTCGCCCCATATAATCGTTTAGTTAATAGTGACTAGACTACTTGGCTTTAACGCCGGGTAGTCTTTTAATTTGACGTGTTTTTCAGGGTTGAGACCCCATTCTAGGATATTTTGACTAGCATTAAGGTCACGATCAATTTTCTTTCCAGTGTACTTGGATGTCCACTCCCGTGGGCTGTCAAGGCTATGTTTCTCTTGATAGTTAGTACCATATTCAACTTGACTGGTCTTGTAGCTGTCTACTAAGACTAGGGTTTTACCGCTCTTATCGGCCACTTGCTTGAGGCATTGCTGTAGCTCATAAGTCTTTATTTTAGCTAGGCGCCGATTCTTAGTGTGATTGCCATTGGCATCTAAGTTCTGCGACTTTTGCCGCATCTCTTTAGCACCTAGTTTTTCAATGACCAATAGGTCGTAGTCATTGAACAATTGCTTAGTCAGGTGCCGATAATGGTTAGTAAGAATATTTGCCCGGTGAATGTTATAGAACCTGATTAAATTGTTTAGCCTTTGTATACGCCGTGAGTGTTGGCCCAGCCAAGTTGCCTTATCTCTACGGCTTTTGAGGCCATCAATAATACGCTCGTATTTGTCAGCCTTAACTGAGACAAAATTGTCGAGGTAGAGTTTCTTGTTATCAGACGTATGAAAGATCTTACGATCTTTCATATTCCAGTCAACGCCGCATACGTCTGTTGGCTTTCGACGAGGCAGCTTATCTTTAAACACTAGTTGAAGTTCATAAGAGTTATCTCGCCTATGCTTGATTTTAGAGGTGACAATTTTCTGATGTTTCAAGTTGACAATATTTTCAACCACCCGGAGACTGTCATAGTCTTGAATTTTAATATGGTGAGCCGACAGCACCGCTATCTGACCGTTATCCGGGAGTGAAACTGTTTGGTGACTAGCTCCATTCCGTAAATAATTTAGTGATCCTTTGCGGTACCAGGAACGGTGACGAGGATTATTGTGATGCTTATTATTCCAGTAGTCCTCTTTCTCTTGGTCGGTCATCTTGGTCGCTTTTCTAAGTACCTTACGGTACTCACCAAAATTAGTTAGGAGCGTGAGTAGAAACTGATAAGCAGCCTGCGAATGTAAGCCAACTTTGTGAGCGTTCCACCGCTTTAGCCCATAGTTTTCTTTTAAGAAGCCAGGCAGGATTTCATCTTTGATAACATAAGTCTTCCCAGTACGTGTACCAGGGAATTTACGAGAAAGATGCTTATAGCCGTAGGCTCTTTCAAGATATTTAAGGGCGTAGTTGTGCAACTGATTTTCAACCGCCAGATTGGCTTGATGCTTCTTGACCAACTCTGGTGTAGCTACCAGCCGATAGCGACGCACTCTGACATATTCAGTTGTACTTGGTAGTTTAAGCATCAACTATTTCTCCTTTTTACGTTGATCGTCAATATATTTAGCTACCGCCTGCTCATTCACTGCACCAATGCTTTCAACGTAGTAACTAGGCGACCAAAGGTGTCGCCCTTGCTTCTTCCAGTAACTGGTCTGTAACTCCGGGCATTGCCGGAAAAGTTGGTAAGCGGTAATACCTTTAAGCCATCGCATAATATTTGTTACTGACAACTTAGGCGGGGCGCTAACCAGCATGTGTACATAATCGTCTTTGTCAATTTCCATGTGGGCCACTGTAAAGCCGTATTTATTGGCAATCTCACGAACTTGCTTTCGGAAGACTGCTTTGGCGTGTCCTTTCAGCACTTTGTTACGGTATTTGTAAGCAGTCAATAACGACACGTCTAGGCATGGTCAGCCAATCCTCCTATACTG
>CAJMLF010000027.1 GCA_905214235.1 uncultured bacterium
GCACCACCGCTAATTCATCATTAGCAATCGCTGCTCGTACCTTCGTTGCCGAAATTACATCATTGTTGGCGTTGCTGGCGCGCTCGATGATCTTAACCTCAACATCAGGTGGTAGAACCCTAGTTAATTCTTGATTATAAATATTAGTTGTTTTTGAGAAGGGCTCGCTGCCCACGTAACGGCGGGTAATATTTAGTGGACCGGCGACCTGCTGCTTGAACAGCTGGGCATCGAGGGCCGCCTGAAAGTGAGCGACGTCTTGGTTGTCCTTCAAGAAGTAGGCCGGGAAGGTGGCATAAGAAACCATGTAACTGTCTCCCGGTACCACCGTGACGTTTGCTAGGTCGCGACAACCCTCTTTGACCAGCTTAAAGCGCTCGGCAAAGGTAAAGAGTGACGCTTCCTGGCTAACCACGAAGACATAGACGTGGTCGTTTTCTCGACTTGCCTGTTCCACCAAGTAACGGTGACCGTTAGTGAAGGGGTTGGCGTTCATGACCACCCCGGCAATCCGGCTATTTTCCTGATCGGCGAAGTGGGGCAAGTTCTTGATGTAATCATGGACATCCGGGGTCCCTGCTTCCAAGATGGCCCCATCTTCCACCTGGGCCAGAACATGAAAGCCGACGTAGCCAAAGCTTTGCACGTACTTTGGCTTGGTGAAGACGAAGAGGTGGAAGCGCCCCATCGTGGCGGCCTCGTTGACCAGCTTGCTAACCAGTTGGTTGAAGGTCTCACCATGCCCCTTAACTTTGGAGCACACCGCGATGTACTTCAAGACGTTACCGGCAATTGAACCGGTCGCCATGATCTCACCGTCGTCTTCCCAGACAAAGGTGCGTTCAACCTGGTCCGTCTCCTTTGGTGAGAAAGTGGTGATTCCCGTCTTCTCCAAGAACTTCCGCCACTTATTGAAATTGCGCTTGATATGGATGTTGATCTCGCGAATCTCCATCAACGTCCCTCCTCGTTTTAATTACTTACTTGCTGCGTAGTCGCGAACGGCCTTGGCAACGGTGTCAACCACACCCTTGTCAAAGACGCCTGGAACAAAGCGGTCGGCTGTTGGTTCGGGAACCAGACTGGCAATCCCCTCGGCAATCGCCGTTTCTAGGCCGTAGTCAACCTTGTGGAGGTCCGTTGCCAACAGACCCTTGTAGAGGCCAGGGAAGACCAGAATGTTGTTAACCTGGTTCGGGTACTGACTCGAACCGGTGGCCATGATCTGGACCCCAGCATCATGTGCTACTTGAGGATCAATTTCCGACTTCGGGTTAGCCAGGGCGAAGATAATGGGGTTATCAGCCATTGTCTTTACCTGGTCAGCACTTAAGACGTCGGCGTCAGACAAACCGATGAAGACGTCCCGGTCCTTGACCGCCTCGTCCAGGTTTACGTAAGCCGTTTGGTCACTGCTCTGCTTAACGAGGTCCGTTTGGAAGTGGTTGTATTCCTTGCTGTCTGCGTGCACAGGGCCATTGATATCAACGAAGGTGATGTTCTTAATGCCGGCAGCAAAGAGGAGGCGGGCAGTTGCAACCCCGGATGCTCCGACACCGTTGATAACAACCTTCAAGTCGGTAAGCTTCTTACCAGCCACTTTTGCGGCGTTGATCAGGCCGGCCAGAACAACAATTGCCGTCCCCTCCTGGTCGTCATGGTAAACCGGAATATTGACTTCCTTAGCTAATTTCTCCTCGATTTCAAAGCAGCGCGGTGCGGCAATGTCTTCGAGGTGGAAACCAGCAAAGGATTCCTGCATGTTCTTCAGGGTGGCTACAACTTCATCTGGGGAAACCTGCTCAACCGTCAGTGGAATAGCGTTCACACCAGAGAGGTCTTTGTAGAGCAAGGCCTTCCCTTCAACAATCGGCAATCCACCAGCGGGGCCGATGTTGCCCAGGCCCAGGACTGCGGAACCATCTGTCACCAGGGCCACTAATTTCCCGCTCATCGTGTACTTATCCTTCAATTCTGGATAACGCTCAATCAGCTTAGAGATTACGGCAACACCTGGTGTGTAAGCTTCACCTAATTCTTTCTTGTTGTGAACCGCAAATTCTGGTGAAATTGCTAGGACACCGTGGTGCTTTGCGTGTAGTGACAGTAATTCTTCATCTTCCATTAGTAACATCCTCCAATCACTACTACCATCTTACAATGTTTTTTAAATATTGCAAATATCAAACGTAATTTTTAAATATTTAAAATATTTTGGAGGGGGAAGATGATATAATCAAAGGCAAAGACTCTATAGTAAAGCGGGGAAAAAACGATGGATGCAGAACACAACCAGCTCCTGGCCGACCTGGCTCAGGACTATTACCTGGGCAAGATGGCCATCAGTGACATTTCTAAGAAGTATCACCTCAGCCGCTACCTAATCATGAAGTACCTTGATGAAGCACTGGCTTCTGGAATCGTCAGTATCAATATTCACACCAACTACGACCGCAACGACAAACTGGAGCGGGCCTTAAAACGCCACTACCCGGTTAAGAACCTGGCCGTTATCAAGGACCCCAGTAATCCACTCGACCGGGACGAAATCATTGCGACCTTCGCCGCTAACCAGGTTCAATCCCTGATTAGGAACTGCCACACGGTCGGGCTCACCTGGGGGGAAACAATTTACACGATGCTTGACCACTTCAACAAGCAGGCGGCGAAGCAACTAACCTTCACCCAGTTCATGGGTGAGAACATGAAGTACCACTCCTCAGCGGCCTCCATGCGGATGGTCCAAAAGGCGGCCGCCCGCTACGACGCTCCCTATTGCACCATTCCGGGGCCCCTGTACGTAGTTAACGACCAGGCCCGACAAGCCCTCTATCAAGAACCGGCCTTTACTGAAGCGTTTAACAAGGCCGCCCAAATGGACATGGTCGTTTGCGGGCTTGGTACCTTACAATCGGTAAACAGCATCCCCGCCTGGCACGACCACATCAAGGAAATTTTCCCCGGGGTTAATACTAAGGCGGTTGCCGGGATGGCTTTTGGCCGTCCCTTTGATATTGATGGCCACTTTCTGGTTGGGCCCGGCACCGACAAGACATTGTCAATTTCTTTAGCAACAATTGAAAAGGTCCCCCGCCGGATTGCCATTGTCCAGCGCAAGTCAAAGTACCAAGCGGCAATGGGCGCCCTGGCTGGGCAGCTCTTCACCGACATGATTATGACTGAATCGGTCGCCATTAGAATTACCGAAGCACTAGATATTTAAACAAAAGTGGCTCAGCATAATTTGCTAAGCCACTTTTCTTTTACTACTGGAAAGCAACTTACAAATTAATCCTATTCAGTAGCAAACAAACTATTCAATTTCAAATTACCAAAGACCGATAATCTTCATCCAGAGGGAACCGATGATTCCGTATACCAAGAGGTAGAAAATCCCCATTACGAAGTTCATCTTCCACCATTCGGACTGGGTAACGTAACCAGAGGACGAAAGGACGGAGGCTGGACCGTTGGCATAGTGAGTGGTTGAACTCATGAATGCAGATGTGAAGGCCAACAGCATGGCAGTCAGCATTGCTGGTGCACCCGCGGCGATCGCAACTGATACGAAGGCCGCGTACATTGCAGTAACGTGGGCCGTTGCACTGGCAAAGAAGTAGTGAGCGTAGAAGTAAACGATCATCAGTACTGCCAATACCCATACCCAGCTGATACCGTGTAAGGCGGAACCAATTGAGTTGGAGAACCACTTGATAAAGCCTAATTCAGCCAGTTGGTCAGCCATGTAAACCAGGATTGACAGCCAAATCAGAACGTTCCAAGCACCAGTTTCCTTCAAGATATCCTTGGTTTCCAGAACCCCGGTAACCAGTAAGAGGGCGATGGCCAAAAAGGCAACAAAGGTTGCATCAATAGCCGGAATGAAACTCGTCAGCATCCAAAGAATCAGGGTCAGGATGAAGATGGCAGCCATCAGCTTTTCAGAAAGCTTCATTGCTCCCATTTCCTTTAATTCCTTGTTTGCCCATTCCTTAGCGTTAGGGGTTTCCTTAACCTCAGGCGGGTACATCTTGTAGATGATGTACGGGGTCGCAATCAAACAGATAATACTTGGTACAACACCGGCAACGAACCAACCTAACCAGGTAATGTTAATGTGCAATGTCTTGGCTAAGGCCACGATAACCAGGTTAGGAGCCATGGCAGTCATGAAGGTTGCAGAAGTAACCAGGTTACTGTGGAATTCAGAGAATACCAGGAAGGAACCAATCTTCTTCCGGGTCCCTTTCTTAGGGTCAGACCCGTAAGTTTCTGCCAGTGACTTTACAATTGGGTAAACAACCCCACCGGCACGGGCGGTGTTACTTGGGATGGCTGGTGAAGTAACCAGGTCGATTCCCATGATTGAGTAGGCCAGACCCAAGCTCCGGTGACCGAAGCTCCGCACAAAGACGAGGGCAATCCGCCGACCAAGACCGGTCTTGATGAAGCCCCGTGAGAGCATGAAGGCCATTGCAATCAGCCAAGCAGATGAATTACTGAAGGCCGTTAATGCTTCCTTCATTGGTGCTAAGCCCACCAGGACCATGACCGTAAAACCAACTAAGGTTGTTCCGGCAATGGGCAGTGGTTGTGTGATACATCCAACAATTGTGGCAACGAAAATGGCAAACATATGCCAGGCAGCCATTGAAACGCCGGCAGGGCGAATTGGGCCGCAGAACCACAGAATTAATCCAATAACAAGTGGCCAGGCCCACGCCTTAGCCTTGAATTTAGCTAATCCCATTATTATTTCTCTCTTTCTTATTTACCTAAAATCTAATCAATTACAGCTCTACCCCGTCCAAGACTTCCTTCATCTTAGCAGCAGAGTTGATCATCTTTTTACTTTCTTCAGCAGAAAGGTCATGTTCCAGTACCTTGACAATCCCACTGGTCTTGATGACGGCCGGTACCCCTAAGTAGAGGTCCTTGACGCCATATTCACCATTAAGCGGTGCGGAAATTGGCAGGGTCACGTTACGGTTTTCCAAGATGGCCTTAACAATGTAAGCCAGGCACTTGGCAACCCCGTAGAAGGTTGCTCCCTTATGCGCAATGATTTCGCCACCACGCTTCTTAACGGCTTCTTCGAGGGCGGCGTAATCATCAGCGGTCAAGTCGGTAGCCGTCTTAAGCGGTTCACCATTAACGGTGGCTTCATCAAAGGCGGCAAACGAGGTATCACCGTGTTCACCCATAATGTGGGCATCAATTTCACTAACGGGGACATCCAACTTTTCGGCCAGCAACACGTTCAAGCGGGCACTATCGAGCGAAGTCCCGGTCCCAATAACCCGTTCCTTAGGGAAGCCTGACAGCTTTTGCGTCAAAGTGGTCAGGATATCAACCGGGTTGCTGGAAACCACGAAGATACCGTGGAAACCACTGTCAACGATTGGTTGGACGATGGTCTTCAAAATCTTGACGTTTTTGTTAACCAGGTCCAAACGGGTTTCCCCAGGCTTCCGGGGAACACCAGCGGTGATAACGGCAACGTCAGCGTCGCTAGCGTCACTGTATTCACCGGAGCGAATGGTGGTTGGTGATTCCAATGGGGTAATGTCTTGTAAGTCTAGGGCATCACCGTATGACTTGTCCTTGTTGAGATCAACGATTACCAGTTCATCGACTTCGGGGGTCGTTTGTAAAAGCGAGTATGCGAATGATGAACCAACCGCACCATCACCAACTAAGAGAACCTTGTGGCGACGTTTAATCATAAAGAATTCCTCCCATAATTGAGAATTAAATAATTGCTCGGGGCCAATCAAGCCCCAAATAAGGTCTTACTTCAGACCACGTGCGTACAGGGTAACCTGTTGCCCCGCCTGACGACCGAAGACAATCGTTTCGGCGATTGAGTTACCACCGACCCGGTTGTTACCGTGCAAGCCACCCGCAACTTCACCGGCAGCAAACAGGCCCTTGATAATGTCACCATTACCGTCAAGTACCTGGGTCTTTGGTGTAATGTGGATACCACCCATCGTGTAGTGGATAGCAGGTGCAATGTGGATTGCAAAGAAGCCCGGCTTGGTGATGCCCCGGTCCATCCCGGTTGTCCGGTGGAACTGTTCATCATCATGGTTCGTAACAGCCTGATTCCAGGTGTTAACCGTTGCCTTCAGCGTTGCTGGATCCATGTTTAAGTTCTGGGCAAGGTCTTCAATGGTGTCCCCATGAACGACTAAGCCAGTCTTGTCATAGAATTCAATCGCCTTGGCCCGGTCCCGGATTCCTTGGTCAAAAATCAAGTAGGCGCTGTGTTCTGGTAATGCCGTGATGGCGTTAGAAACAATCTTCCGGGTGTTCAATTCGTTAACGAACCGTTCTCCCTGGGCATTAACCAGGATGGCCCCTTCACCACGAACCGCTTCACCAATCAGGTAAACGTGTGGGTGGTCCTGTTGAACTGTCGGGTGGACCTGAACCAGGTTCATCTGCATCAGTTCTGCGCCAACATTTTCTGCCAGCTTCAGGCCATCACCGGTTGCGCCCGGTTGGTTAGTAGTCTTGTAGTCCTTCAGGTCAGGACGGAAGCGTTCGATGTATTCCTTAGAGGCACCGAAGCCACCAGTTGCCAGGATTACCGCCTTAGCATCGACCTTCTTGGTGAGGTCACCTGACTTAACTTCAACCCCGTTGATCCGGCCATCAGCAGCTTGGAGGAGCTTCGTAACCTTGGTGTTGTTGAATACCGGGATGTTTTCCTTTGCAACTACACCGAGGAGGCTCTTTACCAAGAAACCACCAATTGGGGCCATACTTGCGGGACGGTGGGTCCGCTTCTTCGACATCCCCCCGGTGACGGTGATGTCATCCAGTTTGATATCGTGGTCAGCTAACCAGTCAACGGCAGGGGCGGTGTGGTAAACAAAGTAACCGAGCATGTCCTTGTCGTTCAACCGACCACCATCCTTGTAGGTTTCGTGGTAGAAGTCGGCAACATTATCAATTACCCGGTGCTTCAGTTGGACGTTGGTTTCCGCCGCGTTCATTCCGGAAGAGGCCCGGTTAGTGTTACCACCAAGTTCTTCTTCCTTTTCTAATACGGCAACCTTCATCCCCAATTCGTTAGCCTGAATTGCGGCCGCTAATCCGGTCCCACCGGAACCGATGATGACAACATCATAGCTGTCGTTTAACTTGCTAACTGATAATGGTTGAAAATTTTCTGCCATTATTAAGATCTTCCTTTCTCAATGACTAGTCCTTACGGTCCGCGTTAGTCATCTTGAGCATGTCCATCCATTCGTCGTACTGTTCTTCAGTAACCTTGCCAGACTTCAATGCTGCTTCCTTCAGGGTACTGCCGGCCTTATCAGCGGCTTGGGCAATCTTGGCACTGTCGTGGTAACCAATGTGTGGTGACAGAGCAGTGACGGTCATCAGTGAGTTGTCAACCAGTTCAGCCATCCGCTTCTCGTTAACGGTCAGGCCCTTGACACAACGGTCAGTGAAGCCAGTAATCGTGCCGGCCAGCAGGTCAGCTGATTCAAGGAAGGCGTCAATCATGACTGGTTTGTAAACGTTCATTTCGAAGTTCCCTTGTGAGGAGGCCATGGTAACAACGGTATCGTTACCGAAGACCCGCAGTGCAGCCATCGTAACAGCTTCTGCTTGGGTTGGGTTAACCTTACCAGGCATAATCGAGGAACCCGGTTCGTTAGCCGGAATGTTTAATTCGTCGTAACCAGCCCGGGGACCAGAAGCCAAGAAACGAATGTCTTGGGCAATCTTGAACATATCAGCGGCCAGGGTCTTCAAAGCACCGTGAACAACGTCTAAGCCAGAGTGGTTTGCCAGGCCATAGAACTTGTTGCTCTTGGCAGTCAGGTTCAGACCGTAAACGGCAGAAAGCTTTTCGGCAATCTTTTCTGGCATACCTTCAGCAGCGTTCAGACCAGTACCAACGGCGGTCCCACCAATAGCCAGTTCGTTTAAGGTTGGTTCCAAGGTCTTGATGTAGTCTAAGTCGTGTTCCAGAGCAGCAACGTAGCCGGAAACTTCTTGACCAAACGTCAACGGAACAGCATCTTGCAGGTGGGTCCGGCCGACCTTAACAGTCTTCCAGTACTTGTCCTGCTTAACCTTTAATTCGTCAATCAAGTGTTGAACAGCCGGCTTCAGCTTTTCAAGGGCTTCCAGGGCAACCACGTTCATGGCTGTCGGGAAAGTATCATTAGAACTTTGCCCCTTGTTGACGTCGTCATTAGGCAAAATTTCAATGTCCGGGTTAAGTTGGTGGGCCTTGTGGGCAACAACTTCATTGGTGTTCATGTTGGTTTGCGTACCAGAACCGGTTTGGTAAACCTTCAATGGGAAGTCCTTCCGCAAATCTTCATCACTTAATGCGAGCAATTCATCAATTGCCTTAACAATCAAGTTACCCTTCTCATCAGAGATGGCCTTGGTTTCCATGTTTGCTTGAGCAGCAGCCTTCTTAATGTTCAGTAGTGCACGGATAATTGCTAATGGCATGTACTGACCAGTAGGGAAATTGTTACGACTCCGTTCAGTTTGTGGTCCCCATAATGCGTCTGCAGGGATTTTTACTGGACCGAGAGTGTCTTCTTCTGTTCGGTAATCTGACATAATAAATACCTCCAATGTATTATCATGCAATAACAACTTGTGAAATGTTACACATCATTACGCCATTATCGTAACGCATTATAAATATGATAGTCAAATCTTTAAGATTCTATAAATTTCACTTATGGCTCGGGCGAAGGTTGGCGGAATGATAGCCTTTTCAGCCGGTGCAAGAATTTATTTCACAAGCGCTTTTAAAATAAAAAATCGCTTGCAATTTTGAAAATAAATCACAAGCGATTATCATTTCCCGGTTAATATCACAAACCAATTATACATTTTTGATGTATAAAGTCTGATAAGTCGTTATCCGCTAATAAACTTCTCTCAGCAACCAAATTAATTTATTTTTCTAGTATTTGGCTTCCCAGGTCATTTCCTCAACGGCTTTTTTGGCATCGGTAATATCTTCACCAGCCAGGCCCTGGTCAATTGCCGACTGGGCAACCGTGATGGCGACCTTTTTGGAAAATTCTGTCAGCTTATTAACTGGCGGCAGAACCGCGGCACCCGGCTGGTCAGGGTCAACAATGCCACTCAGGGCGTGGGCTGCTGCCGCAATCATGTCGTTGTTCAATACCTTAGCCTGGGCAGCAAGGGCCCCAAAGCCAACACCAGGATAGATCAACGCGTTATTGGCCTGACCAATATCATAGGAAACGCCGTTGTAGTCGATTGTCCCGGCTGGGATCCCGGTTGCTACCAGTGCCCGACCATCTGTCCACTTCAACAGGTCTGCGGCCTTGGCCTCAGCCAGCTTAGTTGGGTTGGAGAGCGGGAAGATCACTGGCCGTTTTGTGTGGCTGGCCATTTCTTTAACAACTTCTTCGTTAAATGCCCCCGGCTGGGTCGAGGTCCCGATCATTACCGTTGGGTGGACGGACTTAACCACAGCGAGCAGGTTGGTTAACTCATCCGGATTATCAAATTCAGACCGCTGACGAGTAAACGGCTTCTGCTTTGGCGTCAGCCCTTCCGTATCGTCGAAGAGTAGTCCCTGCTTGTCAACCAGGTAGAAACGTTTCTTGGCTTCTTCTGGGGAGAGGCCTTGCCGGACTAACTCTTCAAAGAGCATCTTAGCAATCCCCATTCCGGCTGTTCCGGCACCAAAGGTCAGAAAGGTCTGGTCGGTGATCTTTTCCTTGGAAATGTTCATCGCACCGAGGACCCCGGCCAGGGAGATAATCCCGGTTCCCTGAATATCATCGTTGAAGGTCAGAATCTTATCCTGGTACTTATCAAGAATCCTAGCGGCGCTTCCCCGACCGAAGTCTTCGAAGTGGAGTAGGCTCTTGGGGAAGAGACTCTCAACTTCAGTAACGAAACGGTCAATGAAGGCAAAGTACTGGTCACCCCGGACCCGCTTCTCCCGGTTACCTAAGTAGTTAGGGTCATTAAGTAACTTCTCGTTGTCGGTCCCGACATCAATGGAAACTGGCAGGACCTGAGCCGGGTTGATTCCAGCAGCTGCGGTATAAACCATCAGCTTACCAACTGAAATATCAACACCGTTAACCCCCCAGTCACCAATACCAAGGATTCCTTCCGCGTCGGTAACCACAATCAGGCGGATATACCGGCCGTCAGCAGCATCCGCTAATTCCTCCTTAATGTCTTCGGGGTGGTTGATGTCCAGGTAGGCAGCGTCCTGGGGCCGGAGGTAGCGTTCGTCATACTGTTCGATTGATTCGGCAATTACCGGGTCGTAAACCACCGGCATGAATTCCGTGATGTGCTCCTTCATCAGGTAGAAGAAGAGGGTCCGGTTGGTGTTAAAGATCTCCATTAAGAGGTGGCGCTTTTCGATCCCACTATCCTTTGATTCGTACAGGGCGTAGGTTTCTGCCGCCTGCTCTTCAATCGTCCGGACGTGGTTAGGGAGCAAGCCCAATAGGCCGAGTTCCTTTCGTTCCGCCATCGTAAAGGCCGTTCCCTTGTTCTTAAATGGATCGTTTAAAATTTGCATTCCCTTGCGCATCACTTAGTCACTTTCCTTTGCTTTATGATTGTCCCCATCATAGTCGGCCCGTAAAATTATAGTCAAATTTATGCTATGCTATAAATATAATTAATATACCCGGCTATTTTTACTGATACAGAGGGAACAAATTATGAAGATCAAAGATTTAGAATATTATCAAAAATTAATTCAGGAGAACAACTTTTCAAAAGTGGCGGCCGATTTTAAAGTCAGCCAGCCAACAATCACGATGTCGATCAAGCGCCTGGAAAGTGACTTTGCGACAACCTTCTTTATCCGGGACCATGCCCACAAGGAACTCCACGTTACCCCGGCGGGCCAGCAGTTTGCCAACCATGTCAACGTCATCCTGAACGAGCTCACCATTGCCCGCCAGGAAATTGACCGGACCAAGTCCACCCGGATTCGCTTTGGTTTGCCGCCAATCATTGGTAACTATTACTTCCCACCGCTGACGCCCATGCTGATGCGAGCCAACCTGATGCCCCTCCTCGACACCTTCGAGCACGGTTCACGGGAGCTGTTAAAGATGCTTGAACATGGCCAACTCGACATTGCCCTCCTCGGTTCACTCGAGTCACTTGACCAGCCCCGCCTCAAAACGGAGGAGTTTGCCCACTACCCCTTCAAGGTGATTATCAGTAAGGACCATCCCCTAGCAAACAAGGCAGCGGTAACCTTCCGCGAGCTTAAAGACGAACAGTTCATTATCCCTGGTAGTGAATTCTTCCATGAGCAGGCCTTCAAGCAGATGTGCCACGGCGCCCACTTCCGTCCCCACGTCCTGTTCCGGACCCCCGACATCCACGTCATTAAGGCAATGGTGGCGGAAAACCTCGGTATTTCCTTTTTGACCAGCCTGGCAATTTCACCGGCCGACCAGGTGACCACCTTAGACATTACCGATAATGACCAGCCCCACTTTCGCTTATCGCTGGCCCGGCGGGAAACCGCGCTCTTATCAAGTAACGAAGAGAAGCTCTGGCAACTGCTGGTAAAGCAGGGTAAGTAAATATTCAAGAAGCCGCTGACGTTCAAGACTGAGCGCCAGCGGCTTTTTTATTCTACTTACATTTTATATTACTTTTCAATCGTAACCTTTTCCATTACCACGTCGTCTTTTGGTTTGTCCATCTGGTCGCGGGCAACCTTGCTGATTTTTTGAACAACATCCATCCCGGCGATTACCTGGCCAAAGACAGTGTGACGGTGGTCAAGCCACGGCGTCCCCCCGTTTTTCTTGTAATAGTCAATCACCTCTTGGGGATAACCGACCGTCTTCATTTCGTCCAGCATGTTGGCTGGGACCCGGGTGGCCGAAACGATAAAGAACTGACTGCCATTGGTGTTAGGACCAGCGTTGGCCATCGACAAGGCCCCGTTAAAGTTAAAGAGTGCTGTTGAGAATTCATCCTCGAACGCCTGGCCGTAAATGCTTTCGCCACCACGGCCAGTCCCAGTCGGGTCCCCACCCTGGATCATGAAGTCAGGAATAACCCGGTGGAAGATGACCCCGTCGTAGTAGCCCTTTTCGGCCAGCTTAGTAAAGTTTTCAACCGTCTTAGGAGCTTGCTTTGGGAAGAGTTGGATTTTGATTTCCCCCTGGTTAGTCTTGATGGTTGCCTTAGGACCAGTTGCTTGGTCCAAGTTTAACTGTGGATAGTTCATAGCATTTCCTCATTTCTTTTTACTTCAGTTAGTCCTTACTGATCCGCAGGACACACGCACCCTTAATATTACCACCTTTGACGTGGCGCAGGGCCATGTCCGCCTTTTCAAACGGGTATTCGGTTACGGCCGGTTCAATCTTGAGCCGGTCCGCGAGAGTCAAGAACTCTTCGCCATCACGACGGGTGTTACTCTCAACGCTGGTCAGGACCTTTTCGTGGAAAATGTCATCCTGGTAGTTCATGGTTGGAATATCCGACATGTGAATTCCGGCCAAGGCCAGGGTCCCCCCTGGGGTCAGGCTCTTCAGAGCGGGGAGGACCATGTCACCAACCGGGGCAAACATAATGGACGAGTCCAGCGGTACTGGCGATGGGTCATAGGCGCCCTGGGCAGAAGCACATCCCAGCTGGAGGGCAAACTTCTGGGCATCTTTCCCCCGGGTGAAGACGTGCACCTCAATCCCCTGGGCTAAGGCAATTTGGGCGGTGATGTGGGCAGACCCACCAAAGCCGTACAGGCCGAGGCGACCACCGGCGGGGATATTTGCCCGCTCAAATGCCCGGTAACCGATAATGCCGGCACACAGGAGAGGGGCCGCCGTCAAATCGTCAAAGCGTTCGGGAATCCGGTAGGCAAATCCTTCAGGGACGGTAACGTATTCAGCATAGCCACCATCGTGGTCCCAGCCCGTGTAAATCGAGTGGGGACAGAGGTTTTCGTGACCGGATCGACAGAACTTACATACCCCACAGGCGTGACGGAACCACGGAATCCCAATCCGTTCGCCCAGTTCAAAGCGCCGTGTCTCGGGACCCTGGGCAACCACTTTACCGACAATTTCGTGGCCCGGGGTGACGTGTTCACGGTGGACTGGCAGGTCCCCCTCCGTTACGTGGAGGTCGGTGTGACAGACCCCACAGGTCAAAACCTTAACAAGCACTTCGCCCCGTTGCGGGTGGGGAACCGGTTTTTCGACCAGCTTAATGGGCGCCTTTTCCCCGTCAATTGGTCCCGGGGTGGTAACTGCCCAGGCCCGCATTGTTTCTGGAATGTTTTCACTTTCTCCTGACATCTTAAGTCCTCACTTTCCTGATTTTTATTCTTATTGTAACGCTAAGCCGGAATTTGTGAATAACATCACCTTATTCATAACGGTGCTGGAGGCGGGCAATCTGCTCGCCCCACTGACTCTGCTTTACCTTAAGGTCAATCTCGTGGTTGATTGTCGGGTCATCTTCAGCCGCCTGCATTAGGCCGCTTGTTCCACCAATATCTTCAATAATGCCACTGCCGTACCCATCCAGCAGGTAGGCGTGACGGTTATTCTGCAGGCGACGGAGGGTGGTTTCCTTTTCAACTGTGATGGTAAACGTCCACGAGTCACCAAAATCATATTCCAGGACAAATTCATCCCCGGGGTTAAATTCGCCTAGCCAGTGGGTCGTCAAAGCCTCTCCCGACTGCTTGCCCCGGTTGAGGACCGGTAGTTGGTAAACTTTTTCCCCAATGTTAAGTTCAAAGAGGTGGTCGCCGGTGGCCCCAAAGCTGGCAAGCACTTGGAAGCAGAGTTTATCAAGCCGGGTGTCCCCACCGACCTCAAATTCCCGCCACATGGTTGGGCGGTAACCTTTCAGGACCGCCCGGACCCTTAGCCGCTTTTTGGCCATGGACCGGGAACGCCCTAGGCTCTGCCGCTGCCGGGTCAGTTCCTCTTGCATGTTATGCAAAAGCTGCTGGAGGCGGAACAGGTACTGGGGCGAGTGGCGATCCTCCAGGCCCTGACCGGCCGCCTGGATAAAGTTATCGAAGTCCTCATCGGCAAAGAAGTGCTGGTCGTGCATAAAGTGCCCAAAGTCACTGAGGGCCGCCACAATTGCCTTAGCTTCCGCATCGGAGATGTTTTCCTCCGTGATCTCCTCATAGTGGAGGAGGTAGTAGTACGGCAAAGTCAGGTCATCCAGCGGTGAAAGGCCGCGGGCTTCACAATAAGAGCAGTATTCCGTCGCAATGTCCTTGTCGCGGTCAATAACCTGGTCATTTCTTTGCCGCTTTGCCAGGTACTTCTGGTAGTCCGTCAAAAAGAGCTGACTCACGGCAACAGCGCTGGTAATGTCGACCAGTGATTCATCGTGATAAAGGTAGCGACGGTTCTGTTCATTAAAGGCCGGGTGGGCCGGCAGGTGGAATTCATCAAGGGAATACTTCTCAAGCATGTCCATGACGGGGACCGTGTCCTCTAGCTGCGGGTCCATTACCTGGAGCTTATCTGCCAGTTGGAGGGCAATCTCCGTATTGTTAGGTTGTTCATCCCAGTCAATCAGGGCCCCCGTTCCCGTAAGCATCTCCTCACACTTTTTTAGCTGGCGCTCAATAGCCGGTGTCATCAAATATGTAAATTGGACCGTGGCTAACTGGTCATCACGGATCAAGCGAATTTTGGCATGGGGCAGGCTGGCGGCCTCCATCAGGCGCAAAAATTCGCGCTTGAAGCCGGCGATAAAAGACCGGGAGTCGTTAAAACGCTGCGGGTGGCGGACAATTACCGGCACGGCAAGCTGGTTATTCATTACAACCATGAAGTCACCAATGAGGTGTACCGACCAGGCCTGGGCATCATTTAAATCCTGTTCAGCAACTTCATGCGGGTTAACATGCAGGTGTTGAGCAAAGGAACTATCAACTGCGATAATCACTTAAACCCCTCCTTAATTATGTTCACTTTCATTTTGACAGATTGGACTTTTGATGACAAACATTGTTCCCTAAACTTAAAGAAAATACTAAAATAGGTTTATTAACTGTAACTGGAAAGGAAGCTCATCATGATCAATTCACAGCTTGATATTTTTGACTTGAAACGACTACAGATCCCCAAAAGTAAGCAGGAGCTGGTGGAAGCGGGGAAGAAACAGCAGGCAGCAGTCCCGAGCTCGCAACTGGCAACCTTCACGCCGGTCGACCGTGACCCCGTCGCCGCCATCGGGCTGACCGAGTCCAAGATGATTCCCGAACTTCTCCCCCTGCGCCACGAACGGATGCTGGCCAATCGCTTCTCATTTTTCCGGGGAACAGCCGAACTGATGGAACAGGACCTCAAGAAGCAGGCCCAAAGCAATATCCCCATCGTCATCAGTGGGGACGCGCACGTCAACAACTTTGGCTTCTACGCCTCTCCCGAACGGCAACTGTTATTTGGCCTCAACGACTTTGACGAAGCCCGGATTGGTAACTGGGAAAGTGACCTAAAGCGGCTGCTGGTCAGCGCCGAGCTGGCGGGTGAGGAAAATGGCTTTGCCAAGGAGGACTTGTACAGTCTGCTCCAACTGACCACCAAGACCTACCGTCACGCCATCAAGCGTGCCAACCGGATGACCCTGTCTGACGTCTTCTACTTTTCCTTTGAAATCAATGATATGATCCAGACAATCGATTCGTTAGGGGACGGCAATGACCAGATGAATTACCGCCTGCAAAAGATCATGAAGAAGAGCCAGCACAGCAACTCTGAAAAAATCATCCAAAAGATGGGAACGGAGGATGACCAGGGTAACCTGGTCTTTAAGGATAACCCGCCCCGTGCTAAGCACCTGGGCCCCATCCTCTACCAGCAGGTTGTCGCCGGCTACAACTTCTACCGGCAAAACGCTCGGGAGGACGTCCGCGTACTCCTCGCCAACTTCCACATTTCGGACATCATCCGTTACAGCGTTGGTGTCGGCAGTTTTGGGACCCGGTGTTACTTGATTCTCCTGACGGGGATTGACGGTAGTCACCTCGTTCTCCAGGTCAAGGAGGCCCTACCCCTGCGTTACAACCTGCTCAACCTCCAGGTCCAACAGGCCATTCAAAACGGAATCCAGGCCGGACGCCGTATTGTGACCGCCCAGCGGGTCCTCCAGTCAAGTTCCGACCCCTTCCTGGCCAGCACACGCTTCGGCGGACGGAGTTACTACGTTCGGCAGTTCCGTGACATGAAGGAATCCGTCAAGGTCAACAAGCTTGACTTCGATAGTTTCCAACTATACTGCCAGGTATGTGCCCTCCTTTTGGCAATGGCCCATACTGAGAGCCCAACTTCACCAATGATCCGGGGCTACCTCAAGCACCAGAAGGCCTTGGACAAGGGCCTCGCCGACTGGTCACTGCGCTATGTTGACCAGGTGACCGCCGATTATACCGCCTTCAAGAAGGCGGTTGAAAAAGCCTAATGAGTAAAACAACTCCTTGCGTTTAAAAATGCAAGGAGTTGTTTTACTCATTTATTTATCCTTTTCATTCTTACCGTAGCGTTTCTGTTCCGCAATCATACTGCTCCTACGCTTATGTTTGTGAATGAACTCGTCTTCGGCCGCAAAGATCATCAGGAAGTCGATGAAATTGCGTTGAAAGCTCTTCTTAAAACGTGGCCATCAATCCTGCCGCATGTTGCCATCCCCTTTACGACTATTTTATCCCCTTCGCCATTAAACAGACAATCTTTCCTTCATTTGTTCATCACTTTGAAAACTGTGGTAGAATATTATGTATACATAAAGCGCTTACTTTCAAGGAGGAATTTAATTTATGGATATCGTTAAAGTGCCATTTGGTAAATTTAATGGCCAAGCTGTAACTAAGTACGTATTGACTAATGACAACGGCGTTCAAGCTGGCATCCTGGATTTTGCCGGTTTACTGCAATCTTTCAAGGTCCCAACCAAGGATGGCGGTAAGGCCGATATGGTTTTGACTTCCGAAAACTTAGATGAATTCACCGGGAATGGTTTCTGCACCAACCGTCTGATCGGTCGGGTTGCTGGCCGGATTGGCGACGGTGAATTTAAGATCGACGGCAAGGAATACCACGTTGAACAAAACGAAGGGAAGAACACCCTCCACGGTGGTAAGAACGGTTTCTACAACCACGTTTGGCATGTTGACGGTACCAAGGTAACGGACGATGCTGTTTCTCTAACCCTCAGCCTGACTTTAACACCAGAAATGGATACCTTCCCTGGTAAGATGCACGTTGTCGCTACCTACACGCTTGACAACAACGATAACCTGAGCCTGAAGTTCAGTGCCACCACCGATGCCGACACCCTCTTCAACCCAACCAACCACACCTACTGGAACCTGTCAAACGCCGCTGTAAAGACGATTGACAACTTAAAGCTCTACGTCAACTCCAAGAACCACTTGGCCGTTGATGATGGCAAGATTCCAACGGGCGAAAAGGTTGCCAATGCCGGAACCCCATTCGACTTTAGTACACCAACCAAGCTGGCCGATGCCCTGAAGCCAATGGCCGCAACGAAGGAAAATGGTTTTGACGATATTTGGGAAGTTGAACCAAGCCTGGACAAGCCGGTTGCCACCCTTGAAGATCCAGAAAGTGGCCGGAAGATGACCCTGTACTCTGACCGGAACGGCTTGGTCATGTACACCATGAACTCGGACGACCCAACCGTTTACAACCACGGTAAGGTCCAACCACATACGGGGATTGCCATGGAAGCCCAAACGCTTTCTGACACACCACACCACCCTGAATTTGGTAACGTCGACCTTCACCCTGGTGAAGAAAAGACTTACACTGTCAAGTGGCATGTTGAATACTAATTCATATTTCTAAATATTTAAGAGAGGGTAGGAAAACTGTGAATTTTCCTACCCTCTCTTCTTTTTTATTACGGGGCGCCCTGGTGCTTTTTCTTCGTTTCCTATTTTAGAAGAACGTCTTTTGAATTGCGTGGGTACTCTTAACCGGAACCTTCATGGTTGGTAAACCAGCCGGGTGAAGTTTGATAACCCCCACCTTTTCGCCCTTCTTCAGAGGTGCCTTAAGTTTGCCGGTCACTGACCGGTGCTGCTTATCAATCCGGAGGGTTGGCTTTGCCTGGGCCCAACTTGTGTTCTTCGGCAACCAAACCGTCACGGGCTTGGTAAGGGCCAATTGCGTGGAATGGTGCTTCTTAGCGTGAACCACCCGCTGTGTCCGCAGGGACTTAGGTAATCCCTTGATACTCGTTAGCATTTGGGGCTGGTAACTGGCGGCCAGCTGTTCATAAAAGGCCTTTTGGTTCTTAGATTGGTCATTCCAGCCACCCTTAGTATGGAGGGCAACGACGATGACCCGCCGGCCAGCATACGTCCCGGTACTAACAATACACTTACCAGCCGCATCCGTGTTCCCCGTCTTCAGACCGTCAATCTGCCAATCCTTTGGTGCCGCCCCATTCTGTGGTAACAGGGAATTGATGTTTACCATGTGCTCCTTATGGTCGGCACTAACATCAAAGTCGGCAAATTTTTCCTTGGTAATGTTGAGCGTTTCTGGATACTTTTCAATCACGTACTTGGAAATTAGAGCCATGTCACGGGCGGAAAAGAGGTTCTCCGCGTTTTTATCGACCCCCTTAATGGCGTTTTTCCCCAAGTCACCATTAGGGAGGCCAATCATGTTATAAATCTTGGCATCGTGGACGCCAGCGGCATGGGCAACGCGCTGCATCTTCTTGTTGAAGGCGGCCGTGCTCCCGGCACTTGCCAATGCTAAGGCTTCCGTACTCCCATCAGCGGAAACCAACATCATCGAATCAACCAACTGCTTAACACTGTACTTTTCCCCGGCGTTCAGCTGAACATTTGAGAAGTGCCAGTCGTTGGCGACCTTAGCAACCTCCGGCGTAATGGTGATCTTCTGCTTCCAACTCATCTTGTGGTCACGAATATCCTGTTCGATTACCGCCAGTGTCAAAATCTTGGTGACCGAAGCAATCGGGTAGCGCTTGGTGGCGTTCTTTTGGTAAAGGACCTGGCCACTTTCGGCGTCAATTGCGTAAGCAGACCGGGCCTTCATATTAAAGAAGGCCGGGTTCTTACTGCTAGCCATCACACCGGTAATCCCACTAACTATGCTGATGTTTAAGCTGATTATGATCAGTAACACCCTTATAACTAATTTCTTAATTACTATCACTCCCGCTTGTTTCTTTTACATACCTTCATATCATAGCCGAAAAACAAGTAATTTAATATGACGTTTTGTTAACAAATCGGTTCCGAAAACCTAAAAGTTAAAAAGTATCCTTAAGATTATTCCCCTGGCTTTATTTTTTCATTATTATCGGTATCATTGTATTTATGTGGATTTCATGATTAAGGGGACAAGTGATATGCAGCAAAGAACACACCACCGCAAGAGAAGAATTTGGCTAGTTATTATCCTGATTATTTTGGGAATATGGGGAGTCCACCGCTATGGTTCCCTTAATAACCGCCTCACTAGCGCCTGGAACAAGATTATTTACACCTCAAATGGAAACGTGAGCATCGCGGTCTATTCGCCCAAGACACACCGGGTGTATTCCGCTGCCAACAAGCCTAACCATAAGTTTCATGCCGCCAGTACTGTCAAGGTTGCAATCTTGGCAGGAATCCTGCTCAAACAGCCAAACGGCCTGACCGCCCACCAGGAAAACCTGGCTAAGGCCATGATTGAACAAAGTGATAACACCGCAACGACTGAACTCTTTGAAAACTACTTAGGTAAGCAAGCGGGGCTCCAGCAAACCTTTGATAAGTTTGGGATGACCGATTCTACCGCCCGGGAAAACTGGGGCTTGTCAACGACCACACCGCGTGACCAGATCAAGTTGCTCAATAACATTTTCTATAAGTCCGACATCCTCTCTAGTCAGCAACAACAGACGATTCGTTCCTTGATGAGTAACGTTGACGCCGATCAAAACTGGGGAATCTCTGCGGACAGTAACAACTTTGCCATTAAAAACGGCTGGTTAAGTTACGAAGGTTCTGACTGGATTGTCAACAGTATTGGTTACGTAAAGAACAACAACGGTACGGACTACACGATTGCCGTGTACACGGATGATAACTCCTCAATGGCGGGAGGCCAACAAACCATCGAGCAACTCGCCCGGGTAACCAAGAACGCAATGAAGTAAACATTTATTTTTTGATGTGTTACTATCGATTTGTAAGGAAGTGTATTCAATGGATATCAAAAGTAACCTTTTAACCCTTGCTGATGGTAATAAGATGCCCCAAGAGGGCTTTGGCCTGTACAAGGTCGATGGTCAAGAAACGATGACAAAATCAATCCAAAACGCCTACCAAGACGGCTACCGGCTCTTTGATACCGCCCAACTATACGGCAACGAAGCTGAGGTCGGAACGGCCCTGCAGAAGTTAGCCATCCCCCGTAAGGATATTTTCGTAACCACCAAGGTCAGCGAAGACAACCAGGGCTATGACCGGGCAATCGCCTCCGTCAAGGAATCCTTAAAGAAGCTCCAGATGGATTACGTAGACCTCTTGCTGGTTCACTGGCCAATTCAGCACGCCTTCTTTGATACCTGGCGGGCATTTGAAGATCTCAAGAAGGCCGGGCTCGCCAAGTCAATCGGGGTTAGCAACTTTGAGATGATTCACCTCCAGTACCTCGCCACCCAAGCACACGAAATGCCGGTCGTGGACCAAATCGAACTCCACCCCCTGCTTACCCAAAAGCCGCTTCTCAAGTTTAATCACGACCACCACATCGTTACCCAGGCGTGGAGTCCGCTTGGGCGGGGCGCGGTTCTTAATGAAGCGATCCTCAAGGAAATTGGTGACCGCCACCACAAGTCACCTGCCCAGGTAATCCTGCGCTGGCACCTGCAAAACGGCGTTTCCTTTATTCCAAAGTCCGTTCACGAGGCCCGAATTACCCAGAACGCAGATATCTATGACTTTGAATTAACCAGTGATGAAATGCAGCAAATCGATGCCCTAAACGAATACAAGCGTACTGGTCGCGAACCCGAACTGGTTTACGAATATAATAAGCAGTACTAATCACTAGGGAGAAAAGTTCTGGCACCACCCTTCAAAATGAAGGACGGCTGCCGGGGCTTTTTTCTTTTGCAACCCACTGAACAATCACCGCCGATTAACCGTCTTCCTCAGTACTGATAAGCTTTCAGGTGTATTTCCAATTATCGCCGGCC
>CAJMLF010000028.1 GCA_905214235.1 uncultured bacterium
ACTTACTCTGCCACTTGGTTACTTGCTTTTCCGCCCATTTAGCATTAAAGGTTCCGTACTTAATCCCATCAGAACTAATGGCTAGATTAGCGATGCCAACATCAATTCCGACTGCTTTTCCTGTTTTTCTCAGGTGTTTGGGAGTTTCAACAGCCACTTGTAATGATAGATAGTAACGGCCAGTTGGCTCAAAGCAAACCGTATAGCACTTAATCTTGCTATTAGCTAACCGGGTTGTTTTACTAGTCCGAATACTGCCCAGCTTAGGTAATCTCACTCGCCGCTTAGCAAGCACTCGACACACTGACCGCCCCGTATAAGCTTGGCGAATAGCACGACGCGATTTAAAACGTGGGTAACCACCCCGATGTTTAAATAACATTTAAAAGGCTTGGGCGAGGTTGTGATTAACCACTAGAAAACTAGTTGAGTCACTAGCCTTAAGGAATGGGTATTCCTGCTTGAGTCTCTTCAGTAGATAATTCATCCCGTATTTATTGACGAAGTGACTGCTGGGATTATTTTGATAGCGTTCCTTCGCCATCGCCAACATTTGATTCCAAACAAAGCGATCGTTACCAAACATCTGCCACAATTGTTCCCTTTGTCGGCCATTGGGATATAGGCGAAGTTTGATTCCCTTTATAACTTGTGCCATTTTCACCACAATCTTTCATCATTGACCAGTCAACAAAGCTAATTAATACCTGAATACCATTCTCTGTTAAGGATATTATATCATATCTTAAAACATGCGTTCGATTAAAAGATTAAAAAATGGGCAAGGAAACACGTTCTTTTAAGGACGTGTTCCCTTGCCCGTTTATAAAAAAGCACCCCACTAAACGGGGTACCCCTGCGACTGAAATTACCGACGTAATCCCAGTTCCTTAATCAATTCACGGTAAGCAGGAAGGTCAGTCCGGCGTAAGTAAGCCAGGAGGTTACGACGGTGACCGATCTTCTTCATCAGACCACGTTGTGAGTGGTAATCGTGCTTGTGAGTACGAAGGTGTTCGTTCAGTTCGTTAATGTCAGCGGTTAATACTGCGACTTGAACTTGAGTAGAACCAGTGTCGCCTTCGTGTGTTGCAAATTGCTTAATGATTTGATCTTTACGTTCTTTAGAAAGAGCCATGATCAATTTCCCACCTTTCAAATTTGTGTATGCCTAGTTCTAAGTACGACGTCGGTGAGGATCGTCAAACTGAGAAGAGGCAGGACGTTAAACGTCGATAATAATATACGTCATTTACCGGATTTTTGCAACTCTTTTCGTCAATTGCCGTGCTATTACCGGTAAACTATTGCAATAAGGCCCAGTCTTTTGTATAATGACAAATGTTGAAAATTCTGGTCAACTGAATACCGGGTATCGGAGGTGAAACTCATGCCAATTATCAAATCAGCGATCGAACGTGTTAAGACTAGTGAAAAGGCCGAAGCACGTAACGCTTCCCAATTAAGCCACATGCGGACTGCTATTAAGAAGTTCGACAAGGCCAAGCTTGCTGGTGAAGGTGACCTTGATCAATTATACAAGGACGCTATTTCAGCAATTGACCGTGCCCACTCAAAGGGTCTTATCAAGGCTAATAAAGCAGCTCGGGACAAGTCCCGTCTGTCAGCTCGTTACAACAAGTAGTGAGTTTGTTAAGGCAACTTGTGTGAAGTTGCCTTTTTTCTTTCTTCAACATACATTAAAAGGTCAGCAGGTTTCTGCTGGCCTTTTTCTATTTCCTAGATTCATTTTAACGCTGGCTATACTTTAACATAAAAAGCTGAAAGAGAAGCTCCGGATCGCGTTGGGTAGTCTTTAACGACCGCTCGATATTAATTAGACCTAGATAGGCATTCTCTAATGCCGTCATTGAAAACTGTCGAACCGTCCGCAAGCCCAGTTTTACCCGGTACGGGTGAACATTTAGTTGACTCGCCATGCTTCCTTGACTTAGGCCCCGGTGAGCAAGGACCTTAAGCTGGATCAGCAAGCGGAATTGGCTTACCAGCACGGCGTTTATTTGTAGTGGTTGCTGCTGCCCTGCTAGTAGCTGCTGGTAGAGGCTTAAAGAACGTGGTTGGTCGTGTTTTAAAACCGCCGTAACCAGGTCAAACACATTTTCGTCGAGTGATTGCGGTACCAAGTTTTGCACCATCGATGAATCAATATGCTTCTCTTGGTAAGCAAGAATCTTTAATTTTTCCACGTTTGCTTTCATCAGCCCGTAGTCCGCATTGGTTCGTTGGACAAGTTCATCCATTGCCGCTTGGTCAATGGTGAATCCCGCGACCTTTAGTTCACGAGCAACTTGTTGCCGTGCCTGACGTTCATCCAATGGCGCCGCGTCGACCACCACTGCACTCTTTTTTAGTTCCTTAACAACCTTTTTGCGCCCATCAAGTTTCTCATATGGTGCCAAGAACACTAATGTCGTCGATGGTTCAGGGTGTTCAAGGTATGTTAAGAGACCGGGAATATCATGATCAATCTTTCCCTTTCCCCTTTCGTTAGTCAAAAAGAAGGGTTTATTGACCAGCACCAGACGTCGTTCCCCAAAGAAAGGCGCCGACATTGCATCATCAAGGGCCGTTGCCACAGGGGCTGTTTCCATGTCGTAGCGACCAACATTCATGACCCGCTGTTCAGGCGGAACCAACTTAATAAACTGCTGTACGGCTTCATCTAAGAGCACCTGCTGAGTTCCTAATACCAGGTACACCATTGCTGGTGTTTTTGTCTTCAATTGCTTAGTGAGCTCGGCAACGTCCATTTTATCTCGTCTCCCCTTAATTTAGTCTGCCACTTTCCACTTTGGCCGCGATAATTGTATTTTATCATTCCATACTGCTGCGTGGAAAGTGGCTTTATGTTTCTGCACTTCAATTCTTCAACAACGTCGTCATTGGGGTGGTGATAGCGGTTAAACCGACCAGCAGAGATAATTCCAATTTGGGGACGAATGGCATCTAAAAACTGGGGATCACTGGCGGTTCGACTCCCGTGGTGCCCTAATTTAAGAACGTCAGTCCTCAAGCCGGGATAACGTTGTAAAATAGCCCGTTCACCTTGCCGGTCTAAATCACCGGTGAAGATAAACGACTGCCCGCCAAAATTACCAGTTAAGGCCATCGAATCCTCGTTCTTACCATCACCACGATTAAAGGGATGAAGGATTCTTAACTCCGGATCAACTTGGTTGCGGTCGGTAACTCCCCGGAGCTGTCCAGTGAAGTGACCATCATTTAACCGTTTGATTAGCTGTGTCTGATCCTCCATCCCCGCCGGCACGGCGATCTTACGCACCCGCATTTCCTTCAGAAAGGTCGGTAAATAGCCGATATGGTCCGCATCATGATGGCTAAGATAAATCGTATCAATGGTCGTAATTCCCCGACTTTTCAAATAATTGATCGTTGCCCTTTTCGCGCCGTCGCTATGCACGGTCACCCGCGCCCACTGCGGTTGTTTAAAATTTAACTTGCCCCCGGTATCAATCAACATCACCCGTCGGTTAAGGGGGGTCCGAACCAGAATGCTGTCTCCTTGACCAATATCCACGAAGGTAACTTCCCCCGTGAGCGGAAGGTGGATGGCCGTGAAGCATACCAGATAGGCAACAAGTAGGTAACCGTATTTTTTAAATGATGGCCGCTCAAGAAGCCAGAGCGTCAAGATAAAAAAGGTAAGACTCCAAAACAGTGGTGGCTTTCCAAAGGGAATCATCCCCGGAATTTGTCCGACAGTACTCAAGGAGTGCTGAAAGAAGATCAGCACCTCGTTTGCGAACTGTCTGACCAAAGGAACGCAGTCATAGGTAACTGCGCTAACCATCACCAACGGAAAAATAACGACAGAGAAGAATGGAATCATAACAAAGCTGGCAAAAAAACTTAGCCAGTGAACCTCATAGACATTTGCTAATATTGACGGTAAGCTCACGAGGCTAAGCCACCAACACCGCTTAAAATTACCTATCTGAGGGTTGATCACGTGGAGGACTAATGATAATAAATAAGTCAGTTGCCCACCCAGGTTTAACAATAAATAGGGATTCCATGCCATTCCAATGAGAAGGCTAATTGCCCAGCCATCCAAGGCATCGATTTTTAGTATTCGGTGACCAAGAATAAGCTCCATCATAATTACCGCCCGAATAAGGCTAACCGAGCCCCCGCCAATTATTAAATAGGCTGGCAAGAAGAATAATAAACACCAGTTAACCAGTTCGAGGTCGAGCCACAAGTAAGTGGCGGCCATCCGTACCAAAGTAACCAACAGGACGACGTGCATTCCGGAGATACAGAAAAGGTGGATGATTCCCAGCCGTTTTGCATTCTCCATCAATTCCCCATTGTCCTGGGTCTGCTCACCGATTATCAATTGTTGACAATAACCGGCGAGCGGTCGGGGCATCCGGTTAAAAAACGTAATCAGTTGCTTGCGGATAACGTGACAGCTAACTGCAATGTTGTACCGACGCAACGGTCGTATCGTTTTAACCTCTTTGATGCGCAATTCATTGCAAATTCGTCGTTGATTATAGTAGCGCTGGGTATCAAATTGGTTATCATTGGTCGCCGGGATAATGGGCTGCCGGTCCCCCGTTACCTGCCAAACCGTGGGTAATTTTGACCGGGTAAAACGGGATAACTCTTCTGGCGTCCGTGCCCGGACCATTGCTGTGTCCTTTTGCCGTGCGCCAGGATAGTGGGCCGTAAAAAAGACTAAACTTCCATTATGCCTGACCTCATCCGGATAGACGACAATTCGCCAGGTCCCTGCTTGCACATTCCGAAGCGTGTGGGCACCGACCCAATGAATAAAATATCCTGTCAGGAGAGCTAAACCGACAGCAACGAGGGTGCTTATCAACAGTACTTTTCGTTGGCGTAATTTAAAAATGCGCCAGAAAAGATAACCAGCAATCAAAAGAAGCCACTTATTTTCTGCCGCAATTGCCGTTGCTAAAGTTCCCGCTAGCATTGCCGGGAAAATCCAATAATGACGAATCTACTTTTCTCCGTTACCTGGATCGATGTACTGGTCCAGGTGAACTTCATCAAGAATATTGGTGTCTAATTTAATTTGGCGTAATTTGACATTCTTCATCTTTATTAACTTCATCGCGTAATCATCATTGTGGTAGTTACGGATGTAGTTTATCTCCTTAATCCCCGCCTGGAGGAGGCTCTTCGTGCATTGCAAGCAGGGAAAATCAGTAACGTACAGGCTGGCGCCATCCATTGACATACCGAACTTAGCACACTGAAGCAAGGCATTCATCTCGGCGTGAATTGTCCGGACACAGTGCCCCGCACGAAGGTAACATCCTTTGTCGATACAGTGGTCATCGCCGGAAACAGACCCGTTATAACCACCAGCAATGATTCGTTTATCACGAACAAGTACCGCCCCCACCGAAAGCCGTGTACACGTGCTTCGTGAGGCGAGCAAAGCTGCTTGGATCATAAAATACTGATCCCAGTCAATCCGTTTTTTCACTCTATCACTCCCTTAATTTAAGTTTAGTATAGCAAAAAATGTTCATTAGCCAAAAAAATTAGACAGATAATTGATCTTTTATTTTAGCAACGGTTTTCTCGCCAAATCCCGAAACCTGGTTTAGCTCGTCGACACTCTTAAATTGGCCATGCTGCTGGCGGTACTCCAAAATCAAATCCGCTTTCTTATCACCGATCCCCGAAATTTGACAAAGCTGCTCCTTGCTAGCCGAATTAAGATTAACAATTGGCTTGTTATCATTACTTTCACTAGGAGTTGTGCTGCTCCCCACTGCCAATTCCGCTGGTACCTGCTCACCCTGGGTTGGCACATAAAGTGCTTGCTGGTCAGTAAGTTCCTTTGCTAAATTGACCTGGCGCATATCTGCCGTGGGTAATGGTCCACCAGCGGCGCGGAGTGCTTCATCAACCCGCGCGCCCCCAGCCAAGCGGTATACTCCGGGACGCTTAACCGCCCCTTTTACATCAACACAAATTCGCCCGGTGTGTAGCGAACTAGTGCTTGTTGACGACGTACTAGCAGGGGTTGTAAATTTTTGATCAGTGCTTGCTTCGTGATTAGTCACCGAACGGCCAACAAAAAAGAGGAGGAGGGTAACGACAATTGCTCCACCAATTAGCTGGCTGCGGTAGTTCATCCATAATTCCCTTATTTTTTCCATTTCATCCCCTCCACCTAATAAATACGGTAATAAACAAAAAAGAAACGGAAAAGCTTAATCTTCCGTTTCTTTATTAAAATGGTTAACGGTGGCTTTCCAGGTAGTTAACCGCCTGCTTAAAGCTGGTCACCGGAACAACTTTCATGTTTGGTGCATATTTTTTGGCCGTTGCCTTGGCCATCTGGTAATTCGTCTGGTGACCCTCCTCGTATTTTAAAAGCAACTTAGAGGGCTTAACGTACGGTGCAAAGAAAATCGTTGCCCCGGCACGGTGGGCGGCGATAACCTTCTTGTCAATTCCGCCAATTTCACCGACCCGACCGGCAGAGTCAATTGTCCCAGTCCCGGCAATCTTGCGCCCCCGTTGTAAGTCGTGACCACTGATCTGCTGGTAGATTTGCAAAGTAAACATCAGTCCGCCAGAAGGTCCCCCTAATTGTCCTGGATCAACCTTGACGGCCGGTCTCGTGTGAACCTTCATATTATTGGTCAACATGATACCAATTCCGGCGCGCTTTTTGGTTAGCCGAACGAGTTTCCTCGTGGCAGTATGTTCTTTACCGTTCCGCTTAAAGGTCACCTTCAACGGACTGCCAACTCTTTGCCGACCAATGTACTTTTGGTAGCCCTGGGCCGTGTTGAAATGGCGGCCATTTACCTTGGTAATCGTATCCCCAACGTGAATAACCTTCTTAAACTTTGAAGACGGTTGAACCTGCAAGACATAAATTCCCAGGTACTTCTTACTTACTGGCTGGTGAGCGGCCTTATAGGCAACCGCAATGGCTTCATTTATCGAGCTTTGCATATAAAACTTTTGTACTCGGTCAAAGGTTGCGTTATTTTGCCCGCCCGTAACGTCATCAGCACTCTCGATTGACAAATAAGGGACCATCTTTGCCATGAGGTAAGTTGCTGGCCGGGCCTGCTGGAGGGCAACTGAAGTAATCATAAAGCTTCCCTTCCCCGGGTCCGGGTGTCCCTTAATTTTTACAAATGAGCGGAGGTTACTGGCGTTGCCGGGTGCTTCAATGTAGGAGTTGAGTGGCCACAAAAGCGACCACGCAACGAAGAGGACGGCAACCAGGGCAACACCAATCCACCGCAGAACCTTTTTATCTTGTCTTTTCATTACTTTCCTTCACCTGCATCAGTTGACGTTCTTCAAGACGCTTCTTCAAGGCCGTATTAATATTGGCGGGAAGGTAGGCTGAAATATCACCGCCTGCAGCGGTTACTTCCTTCAGTAAACTACTCGACAGGTGCTGGTATTCCGGCTTTGCCAAGAAGAAGACCGTTTCACACTGGTCATCAAGGTAGTTATTCATTGCCGAAATATCACGCTCATAGCGAAAGTCTTCGGTGTTACGTAGTCCCCGCATCAAGTAATCGGCCCCAATTTTATTCATTAGGTCAACAGTCAATCCCTGAGCAGTGATGACTGATACATTAGCGAGCCCACTAACTGCTTCCTTTACCTGCGCAACACGTTCATCAACGGTAAACAGTGGTTTCTTACTCTCGTTGGTCATTACCGCCACCGCGAGTTGGTCAAACAGGGCGCTCCCCCGCTTAATAAGGTCAAGATGACCCAGCGTCAGGGGGTCAAAGGTTCCTGGAAATAATGCAATTTTCATATTTCTACTCCTTTTCGTATTGGTAGATTGTTAGGACGGTGATCCCATAGGACTGCCGTTTACAGAACTTAAAATGGTCCCAGTCATGGTCTGGCAACTTGGCTTCCTGATTTGTCTCGGCAACAATGACTGCACCATTTGCCAACAGGTCGTTTTCCGCCATCAATGACATGTCCTTAACGATTTGCTGCTTGGCGTATGGGGGATCAAGAAAGACCAGGTTAAAAGCCTGCCCTTTCTTACCCAAGAGCTTAAGAGCCTTGTGGGCGTCCATCTTATAGACTTGGAATTGGTCTGGATGTTTGGTGGTCGCAATGTTTTTCTTAATTGTCTTAATGGCTTGGTATTGGCGGTCAACCAATACCGCCATATCGATTCCCCGGGAAACGGCCTCAATACTCAGACCTCCACTCCCGCCAAATAGGTCCAGGCTCTGTCCACCGTCAAAGTAGGGGCCAATAATGTTAAACAGGGCTTCCTTGACTTTGTCAGTGGTCGGCCGGGTCGCCATCCCCGGGACCGCACTAAGCCGGCGACCACCAAATTTTCCTGCAACTACTCTCATGTTTTATCATCCTCATCATGCAATTTGTATATTCCCGTCATTTCCAAATCGGTAAGGGTGGGGTCAAGGTCTGGCCGGTAGGACTGCTCGACCCTGCGTACTGCCCGCAGTTTCTTTAGCCTGTCTGTAACAGCTGTTACTTGGTCCTGGTCAACATACAGTACAACATAGTGCATCCGCCGCGAGACATAACGAACCATTCCGTAGTGGCGGAGGGTCCGAATAACACGGTTACCATTAATGTAAACAATTAGGGCGCGCCGTGCGGTTAATTTGAACATTAATAATTACCCCTTTCATTCGCCACAAACGGTCTCCCCATTTGGAGGCGACCCTTATTTTGTTGGATACTGATGTTCATGATGATCCCCACTGCACTGGACAAAACCAGCATACTAGATCCCCCGTAACTGATGAAGGGAAAAGTAACCCCGGTGATTGGGAGAAGGCCCAAGACACCACCAATGTTAAAGGCCGTTTCAATGATCATAAAAGTCGCTGTCCCATAACAAATCAAGGTTTGGTATAGTGAATTACTCCGGACACCGACCAGGATAATCCGACAGATCAGACATAGTAAAAGACCCAAAATGACTGTTACCCCAACCAGGCCCAACTCCTCACTCACAATTGACATGATAAAGTCGGTATTTGGTTCGGGAAGGTAACCCATCTTTTGAATACTATTACCAAGGCCCACACCAAAAATTCCCCCGTTACTAATCGCGTAATAGGAATTAACCAGTTGACTCCCTGAGCCACTGGCATTGCCAAAGGGGTTCATAAAGGCAATGAATCGTTGGGCCCGGTAACCACCGTGAAAGAGTCCGGACTCAATGGCTTTTTCCAAAAGGAAGTAGCAAACAGTGGGCACACCAACAATTAGGCCGATACCGAAACCCCAGCGGAAGTCACAGGCGAGCAACATCACCGCAATAATTGCGAAGTTGATTGCGAAGCCCCCCGTATCAGGTTGAACGAGGATCAGGATCAAAAACGCGAACGCAAACAGGAGGGGACCAGCGGCAGCACCCGAGTCCAGAAAGTGGGACCCACTCTGCCGCGCCCTGGCCATCCGGTCGGCCAGGTACAAGATTAAGTACAACTTACAAAATTCCGCTGGCTGAATATTAATTGGCCCCAGGGAAATCCAACCCTTGGCCCCGTTAACTGCCCGGCCAACAACCAGGACGAATAACAGCAAGAAAAGCATTATGAAGGTTGAATCCCGCAAAAAGCGCCGTGTTCGTAAGTGCTTCATCGACAGGTTAGCGAAGAAGAATACACAGCCCATTCCCAGTAAGGCGTAGATTGACTGCTTTACTAAGTAGCTTTGCGGACTTCCCCCGTTTTGCATCTCGATGCCCGCACTAGAAGAATAAACCATGATTATTCCGGCCAAGCAAAGCACTAAAAACGGGACAAGTAAGTAGTAATCCCAGTAGCGCATATCCTGCCATGCGCTCTTCAGTGGAAGCCGCCGGAGCCGTAATTTTCTCATTTTAATTAACTGCCACCTACCTTAACCAATAAAATACAGATTTAATTATAACATTAATCGTTAATGTTAAATTTAGAAAAGGTTACGCGGATGAAAAAAGGGAACCGGTTAAGGACCAATGTCCTTTCCAGTTCCCTCCGTAGTCAGTAACTATTTCCGCGAAGCAGCACGACGGCGCTTTGCTTCCTTTTCACGTGCATTAGTGTTCAAAATCTTCTTCCGTAGACGAATGTTTTCTGGAGTTACTTCACAGTATTCATCCTCGTTCAAGAATTCAAGCGATTCTTCAAGGGAGAAGTGAGTTGGTGTCTTGATGTGGGCCATTTCATCAGAACCTGCTGCACGAACGTTAGTCAAGTTCTTACCCTTGGTGATGTTAACAGTAATGTCGTTTTCACGGCTGTTTTCACCAACGATCATCCCTTCGTAAACTTCCGTACCTGGGTCAATCAGGAGACGACCACGACTTTCAATCCCCATCATTGCGTAAGTCGTTGCCTTACCGGCATTCATTGAAACCAGCGTTCCCTTTTGCCGACCAGGGTTCCAGTTCTTGATAACTGGTGCGTACTTTTCAAAGGTGTGGCTCATGATTCCGTATCCCCGGGTAAGAGTCATGAATTCAGTGGAGTAACCAATCAAGCCCCGTGAAGGTGCGAGGAAGATCAGGCGCGTCTGACCATTTTCACCGGGTTCCATGTTTTGCATTTCACCCTTACGCTTGGATAAGCTGTCGATAACACCACCGGTGTATTCATCAGGGGTATCAATCTGGACTTCTTCGAATGGTTCGCACATTGTTCCATCAACTTCACGGTAAATAACTTCTGGCCGTGAAACAGACAGTTCGTAACCCTCACGACGCAAAGTTTCAATCAGGATTGAAAGGTGCAGTTCACCACGTCCAGAAACCGTCCAGGCACCTGGATCATCCGTGTCTTCAACCTTCAGGGAAACATCGGTCTGCATTTCACGCTTCAGACGAGTTTCCAGTTGACGAGCAGTCACAAACTTACCTTCCCGGCCCGCAAATGGTGAATCGTTGGTCCGGAAAGTCATCCGCAGTGTCGGTGGATCAATCCGCAGTGGCGTCAGTGCTTCTGGGTGGTCAGGATCAGCAACCGTTTCACCAACGTTGATGTCTTCCATCCCGGAAACAGCAATTAAGTCCCCAGCTTTTGCTTCCTTAATTTCCAGTCGCTTAAGCCCGAAGAACCCAAACAGCTTAGTAACCCGGAAGTTCTTCTTAGAACCATCAAGTTTCAAGAGGGTAACGTTATCCCCAACCTTAATGGTTCCCCGGAATACCCGGCCAATACCGATCCGGCCAACAAAGTCGTTGTAGTCAAGGATAGCAACTTGGAATTGAAGTGGTTCATCAGAGTTGTCAACTGGCGCCGGAATGGTCTTGATAATTGTATCAAACAGCGGCTTCATAGTGTGTTCCTGTGTAGAAATGTCGGAATCGTAACTAGAAGTCCCATTCATGGCAGAAGTGTAAACAACTGGGAAGTCAAGTTGGTCTTCATCGGCCCCTAATTCAATAAAGAGGTCCAGAACTTCGTCAACTACTTCTTCCGGACGAGCACCCTTACGATCAACCTTGTTGATGACAACAATTGGGGTTAAGTGTTGTTCCAATGCTTTCTTTAAAACGAAGCGGGTTTGTGGCATCGTTCCTTCAAAGGCATCAACAACCAGGAGGACACCGTCAACCATCTTCATAACCCGTTCCACTTCACCACCGAAATCGGCGTGTCCTGGGGTATCCAGGATGTTGATTTGGTACTTACCGTACTTAACAGCAGTGTTCTTAGACAGGATAGTGATACCCCGTTCACGTTCGATTGCGTTAGTATCCATCGCACGATCTTCAATTGAGAAGTGCTCTGGTAAAGTATCTGATTGCTTCAGCATTTCGTTAACCAGGGTTGTCTTACCGTGGTCAACGTGGGCAATGATCGCAATGTTACGAATGTCGTCACGTCTTTTCATTGCTTGGTTCTTCCTTTCATTTAAACAATTATTCCTGGATAAGTATACACTCTTCCAGCTTCGATTTCACAAAAAAACTGTGACAATTTAGTCACAGCTTAACAGCTAACCAGTAATCTTTGCAATATCCTCACTGGCTTGTGTTGTAGCTACCAATACAAGGTTAGATGATAGCACATCTGGCGTGGTGCCGTCAATTGATTTAACGACAAGGCCCAGTTCTTCGGCCAAAACACGTCCAGCGGCCAGATCCCACGGCCGTAAGTGTGAAATGTAAGCTACTAACTCACCGCTTAAGACACCAATCATTTCCTTAGCCGCACTGCCGTACATCCGAAGGCCGCTGGCTGCTTGGGCAACCGCTGGTAGGTGATGAACATTGCTTAAGATTAAGGGACTACTAATTGCCACCAGGCCATGGTGAAGGTCGAGATTAACTGGGGGCGCAACCCGTTTTTCATTAACGTAGACGCCCTGTCCCCTGCCACCATGGTACAGGCGGCGGTTAACACAGTCCATGATATATCCCAGAGTCGGCTGACCATCAACATACAGGGCTAACATAATACCAAAATTATCATGCTGGCGGACAAAGTTAAGCGTCCCATCGATTGGATCCACAATCCAAACATGACCGCTAAGGCTCGTCAGATTATGAGTGCCAAATCCTTCCTCACTTAAGATCCGACAGCCCGGATCAATTATTTTCAGTTGCTGGTCAATAAAACGTTCGTTTTCCTTATCAACAGTGGTTACCAAGTCATTGTAATTGGTCTTTTCTGCGACATGAAAGGGCTCGTTCATTCGCTTGAGGGTCATTTCATTAACATTTTGAATCAACTTAATAACGGCCGCGTCGATCTCTTCAGTCATTAATCATCAGCCACCTTAATCATTTTCTTTTGACTCGTTGAAGCAAGTTTCACAACAGTATAGAGCTGATAGCCAGAATTCTTAGCGAACTGCCGCCCCAGTTGCTTTTCCCCCGCTTTGCTGTTGACGACCTTTTTAAATGCACGGTACTTTTCCAAGACCTTGCTACGGGGAGCGCCAATTTCATATGCATCCTCAACTATCCGTAAAAAAGCAATCACTGTCTCCATCTCATCCGTCGTCCAGTCAGGATCAAGTGGGTATGAATAACTTTGCTGTTTCATGAATTTACCTCTCCCCTTTAACGCTAACTGGCTATATTATAACCTGCTTGCTAAAAGATGGCGAGACCCAAAAAACAAGGAGTTACAACCGCAGTCGTAACTCCTTGTTCACTTATATTAACGTTCAGTGCTAAATGTGGGTTGGCAGACCAAGCGCAATATCAGCAGCTTCTTGGATTGGTTCATTAAGAGTTGGGTGTGGGTGAATAGTTAAGTCGACGTCTTCAACATTCATTCCGCAGTTAACAATTAATGACAATTCACCAGCCATGTCACTAGCACCAGGGCCAACGATTTGGGCACCAACGACGTTCTTTTCGTCCTTAGTGTAAATCAAACGAACGAAGCCATCTGGTTCGTCCAGGGAAACGGCCCGGGCATTACCGGCAAATGGGAATTGTGCAGTAGCAACTTCAATTCCCTTGTCCTTAGCTTGGTCAACATTCATACCAACTTCTGCCATTTCAGGATCAGTGAAGCAGACAGCAGGAACTCCTACCCAGTCGTTAGCAGTGTTCTTTCCGGCAATCGCACCAGCGGCAGTCTTTGCTTCAAAGAAGGCCTTGTGAGCCAGGGCAGGACCTGGAACAATGTCACCAATTGCCCAGATACCATCAACGTTTGTCCGACCTTGTTGGTCAACGATAACTTGGTGGTGGTCATTAAGCTTGACACCGGTCATGTCAAGACCGAAGTTGTCGGTGTTTGGCTTCCGACCAACGGAGACCATGCAGTAGTCGGCCTTGATCGAGCTTTCCTTACCATCAACTTCGTAAGTAACCGTAACACTGTTGTCGTCTTGTTCTGAGTTCTTAGCCATTGCACCAGTGATGATGTCAATGCCCTTCTTCTTCATGTTCTTTTCAACAACCTTAACCATATCCTTGTCAAAGCCGTTCAGGATTGAAGGAAGGCCTTCGATAATCGTAACATGGGAACCAAGGTTAGCATATGCACCAGCCAATTCGGAACCGATGTAACCACCACCGATAACAACAAGTTCTTTAGGGATTTCTGGCAGGTTCAGGCCACCAGTAGAGTCAATAACCCGGCCTTCAAACTTGAAGTTTGGAATTTCAACTGGACGGGAACCCGTTGCTAAGATAAGGTTCTTCCAAGTAATGGTCCGGCCGGCGTCATTGTCCATGAATTGCTTTGGACCTGGCTTGATAACCCGGAGTTGGTGATCATTATCCATGATGGCTTCACCATCGATAATTTCTACCTTGTGCTTCTTGAGAAGCATCTTAACCCCACGGGTCATCCGGTCAACAACCTTCTTTTGCTTCCATTCCTGGGTCTTCTTGAAGTCGATTGTAGCGTCGGTCTTAGAAACACCATAGGTTGAGGAATCCTTTGCTTCTTGGAGACGGTGTCCGGCAGCGATCAATGCCTTTGATGGGACACACCCAACGTTCAGACATACACCACCTAGGCCTGGGTCACCCTTTTCGATTAAAGTAACCTTTTGACCTAATTCCGAAGCCCGGATAGCGGCAACATAACCACCTGGGCCTCCACCAACAATAACTGTATCCTTTTGTTCAACATCTGCCATAGTAAATTAAGCCTCCAAAGCGAGCAATTCTGGGTCGTGTAACAGCTTCTTCAGGTAGTTCATTGCGTTTTGACCTAAGCCACCATCAATCAGCCGGTGATCAACAGTTAATGATAACTTCATCATGTGGCCAACAACAATTTCACCCTTGTCATTAACAATTGGTTCAGTAGCAATCGTACCAATACCTAAGATAGCAACTTCTGGTTGGTTGATAATTGGGGTGAACCACTTACCACGCATGGAACCAATGTTAGAAATAGTCATTGAAGTCCCGGCCATGGAATCTGGTGAAAGCTTATTGTCTTCAGCAGCTTGAGCATTGTCAGCAATTTCCTTGGCAATTTCAATCATGCTCTTGGAGTCAGCCTTCTTGATGTTTGGTACATACAGACCGTGGTCAGTGTTCGTAGCAATACCAATGTTGTAGTAGTGCTTTTGAACTAATTCCATCGTGCTGTCATCAATGGAGCAGTTGAATTCAGGGAACTTCTTCATTGTGGCAACCAGGGCCTTAACAACGTATGGCAAGAATGTCAAGTGAACACCTTGATCAGCAGCAACTGGCTTGTACTTCTTCCGGTTAGCCATCATTGCGGAAACTTCAACATCGTCCAGCAATGTGATCATTGGACTGATGTCAACGGACTTCCGCATGTTCTTAGCGATGATCTTCCGCATGTTGGAAAGTGGTTCACGGGTTTCAGCGTCTTCACCAGCACCCTTGTAAGGCTTGATGGTGTTACCAGCAGCCTTAGCTGGAGCAGCGGCGGCAGCTGAGGCAGCACCATTAGCTGGGGCAGCAGCGCCATTGAAGTTGTCAATATCTTCTTTCAGAACTTGACCATGCTTGCCACTTGGTTGAACAAGTGAAATGTCAACGCCCTTGTCACGAGCATATTGACGAACAGAAGGCATTGCCATAACAAGCTTGTTAGGTTCGGCCAGTGGAGCTACGCCACCCTTAGCTGGAGCGGCATCTTCCTTAGGAGCTTCGTCCTTCGGTGCTTCCTCTTCTGCTGGAGCTTCGTCTTCATCATCGTCGTCGCCACCTTCGGCTTCAACGTTTGTGCTTACGCCGTCCTTACCATCATCAATTAAGAGCAGGTCATCACCCTTTTCAACGTGGTCGTCTTCCTTGACGTTAAGGGTCTTAACGGTCCCGTCAACTGGTGATACCAATTGAGTAGTTGACTTATCAGTTTGAATTTCAATTAATGGGTCGTCGGCCTTAATTTGGTCGCCTTCCTTTACCAACCAAGAAGCAACATCCCCTTCGGTCAGACCTTCACCCATTTCTGGTAATCTAAATTTGTATGCCATATCGAATTAACTTCCTTTCATAACCAATAGCAATCTAGCTATGATTAATAATTAACTGTCTCGCGCGCAGCTTCTTCAATGTCGTTAGCAGTTGGGAGCCAAACATTTTCTGCTTGTGGGAATGGGTAAACAGAGTTTGGTGCAGCTACCCGGCTAACTGGTGCGTCAAGGTACATAATTGCACCTTCAGAAATGGCAGAAGCAACTTGTGCACCAACACCAGCCTGCTTCTGAGATTCTTGAACAATGACAACATGGTGCGTCTTCTTGACGGATTCAAAGATAGTGTCAGTGTCAAGTGGGTAAAGTGAACGAAGGTCAATAATTTCAGCAGAAATATTGTCCTTAGCTAACTTCTTAGCAGCCTTTTGGGCTTCGGATACTTCACCACCGTAAGCGATGATGGTAACATCCTTACCTTCTTGAACGACGTTAGCCTTGTCCAACGGAACAGTGTACTTGTCGTCAGGAACTTCACCCTTAACTGAACGGTAGAGACGCAGGTTTTCAAGGAAGACAACTGGGTCGTTGTTTTCGATGGCAGAAATGATCAGACCCTTAGCATCGTAGGCAGAACTTGGGGTAACAACCCGCAGTCCTGGTACACCAACGAAGAAGTTTTCAAAGTCGTCCCCGTGCAGTTCAGCGGTGTGAGTACCACCACCGTATGGAGTCCGGATAGTAATTGGCGCGTTCTTAGTACCATTGTATTGGAAACGAATCCGTGACATTTGGGCAACAATTGAGTCTAAGGCTTCAAAGATGAAACCAGAGAATTGGATTTCAGGAACTGGACGCCAGCCGGTAACAGCTAAACCAATTGACATCCCGAGGATACCAGATTCAGCCAGTGGTGTACTGAATACCCGGTCAGCACCATACTTCTTTTGTAAACCGTTAGTAGCACGGAAGACCCCACCGTTTTTACCAACATCTTCACCGAAAACGAGGGTCTTAGGATCTTCAGCTAAAGCAATGTCAATACCTTCAGTAATAGCTTTGATATAAGTCTTTTTAGCCATGATTACTTCGACTCCTTTGCTTCGTACTTCTTAATTTGTTCTTTAATATCAGGGGTTGGTACTTCAAAGGTCCGCTTCAGCATATCCGTAACCTTTTCAGGTTCAACAGCGTCTGCTTCCTTCATGGCCTTCTTGAAGTCGTCTTTGCATTCATCAGCGTACTTCTTTTCTTCGTCTTCAGACCAGAGACCCTTTTCAGTCAAGTACTTGCGGAGACGAATCAGTGGGTCCTTGTCGAACCATGGTTTTTCTTCTTCCTTAGTCCGGTAACGACTAGGATCATCACCAGCGGAACTGTGGGCACCGAACCGGTAAGTCAAGGTTTCAATCAGAACTGGACCGTTACCAGCAGCAGCGAATTCACGAGCTTCCTTGGCAACTTCGTAACATGCCAGAACATCCATCCCATCAACTTGGACAGCTGGGATACCAGCAGCAACACCCTTTTGGGCAATTGTTTGCGCATGAGTTTGCTTCTTACGTGGGTAAGAAATAGCCCAGCCGTTGTTTTGAATAATGAAGACAGCAGGTGATTGGAAGGCACCAGCAAAGTTCATCCCTTCGTAGGTGTCACCTTGTGAACTTCCACCTTCACCGGTGTATGCATATGCAACGGTATCCTTTTCCTTGTTCTTCTTGATACCTAAAGCAGCACCGGCCATTTCAACCATTTGTGCACCAATGATAATTTGTGGACGAAGAGCACGAGCGTCGAACAGGTTACCCTTAACGTGACCCTTTGACCATAAGTACATTTGAGCAACAGTAGCACCGTGTTGAATCAGTTGTGGTAAGTCACGGTATGCTGGGAACATGAAGTCTTGCTTCTTAAATGCAGAAGCGGTCCCCATTTCGGATGCTTCTTCACCCCAGGTAGGAGCATAGAATCCTAAACGACCTTGTTGTGAGAATGACATGGTTTGTTCGTGAAGTGCACGTTCCCATACCATCTTCTTCATCAGGTCGACTAATTGGTCATCAGTAAAATTAGCCATTAAATCCTTGTTAACGACTTTACCATCGTTATCAAGAATTTGAACGGGCTTTGCAAATGCAGCGCCTTCTTCGGCTTTAATCTTAGCAAAGTCTACAGCTTTGGCTTCGGCCATTATAAACATCCCTTTCCAAATCCAATTAACATCATATATAAGCGATTGCCTACTTACAGTTTCTAGTATACCTAATTCTGGACATAATACAAGCGCTTTCATATACTTTTTTATTATGTTTTGACTATAAGTTGCGCATGTGAAAACGCTAACTTAATAGTTTTGTATAATAATGAGACTAATTTTGGGCGTTGTCATCGATAGGCATTATGATAGACTAGTATTGATAACTATTAATGGAGGCGGAAAAAGTGTATTTAATGAAGGATATTGTTCGTGACGGCGACCCGGTATTAAGAAAGCGGGCCGCTAAGGTTGAATTCCCCCTCTCTGAGGAAGACCAGCAGTTGGCCAAAAAGATGATGGAATATTTGGAAGTCAGCCAGGATCCCAAACTTTGTGAAAAATATAAGTTGCGGGCTGGTGTTGGCTTAGCCGCACCACAGGTCGGGGTTTCTAAACAAATGGCGGCTGTTTTAGTCCCACCATTGGAAAAGGATGGTCAACCAGAATTTAAGGATGTTATTATTAACCCGGTAATTGTTAGTGAATCTGTGCAGTATGGGGCGTTGACTGAAGGTGAAGGTTGCCTCTCCGTTGATAAGGACGTGCCCGGATACGTACCACGTCACGATCGGATCACCCTCCGCTACCAGGATACGGACGGCAAGAAACACCAGGTTCGGTTAAAGAATTATCCGGCAATTGTTTGCCAGCACGAAATTGACCACCTCCACGGCGTCTTATTCTACGACCACATTAATAAACAAGCCCCATTTGAGGCCCCTGCTGATACAGTGATGATCAGCTAAAATATTAAAAGCGACTTTTGGCACCCGCTATCATGGGTACCAAAAGTCGCTTCTTCTATTTACTGTGTTGCTTGAGTTTCTTTAGGTCAGCGACATATTCCGCCGTGGCTTCATTTAAAATATACGCGACATCAATATGGAGGACGCCTTCATATTGCCACCAGTCCGTAACCTTAAACACACTAAACTTTGTGTTAACCGCCGTTAACTGGTGGTCGTTAGCGTATTTAGCTAACTGTTCATTAAGGCTCTGGGGCGTCAGCGTAGCGTCCCGTTTTTCGTCCCCATCAAAGTGATATTCAAAGGCTAAGACGCCTTTTCCCCAAACATCGGCAACGAGTTGTGAATTTAGAGAACGATTCCACCCTAATAATGTCTGTAAACTGTCATTAACCGCAGCGTCGGTTGTTTCCTGCGCTTGACGTCGTAAAATAATTGTTGCCCGGTTAATCAAGATACGGTGAACAACGGTGTACAAGCACGCCACCACCACAACAGCGATTAAGCAAATTATAATTGTCTTCATCTCGTAACCCCCATAAGCCTCTTTGTTAAATTAATCATACCATGTTGCCAATTCTGAGGACAGCTAAACTTAGATGTGCTAAAATGGATAAGGTAAAACACTGAAAATAACATCTTTTAAGGAGTTTTTAGTAGAATGATCTTTAAAGTATATTATCAACCAGATAGTACCAAGCGCCCCGTTCGTGAAAACACCAAGTCACTTTATATCGAAGCTGACTCCGAACCAGAGGCCCTTTTAATGGTTGAACATAACACCGACTACAGTATCGAGTATGTCGAACAACTTGATGAAAAGGCTCTTGCGTACGAAAAGCAAAATCCAAACTTCAAAATGACGAGTTTCTAAATTTCAGGTCAGGGGTCCACGGGTGTCCCCACATACATATGATGCTGAATACCAATGGGGTCCAACATTCGGATGAACCGAACGCTGGGCCCTATTGCATTCATGAAGAGCCCAACTTATTTTGAAGATTAATTAACTTCTTATCCGGTTATATAGTTATTAAGATCAAGAAGGAAGATCACTATGCATTACTCAATCATCCTTAACCCAACTGCCGGTAACGGTAAAGCGCAAAAAGAATGGCAATTAATTGAGCCCCAATTAATCCAAGCGCAGGCTAGCTTTGACATCCACACAACCAAGGACCGCTCAAGCGCTGAATATTTTGCAACCCGTCTCGTCCAAAGGCGCAAAAAGGATATTGTCATGGTAATTGGCGGTGATGGGACCCTTCACCAAGTCTTAAACGGCCTTATTAAGGAGAGTCACCGTCTCCACACTAGTCCCCTCCCCCTGGCCTTTATTCCGGCGGGTATTAATAATGACTTTGCCCGTGCTTTTGGGGTACCATTAAAGCCGCTGGATGCCCTCCAGCAAATTCTTAATACCACAACGGTAACCAATGTCAATATTGGCCACTACCATGAGGCAATCAAAAATGAAGAAGGCTATTTTCTAAATAACATCGGCGTTGGTTTTGATGCCGCAATCGTTAGTCGGGTTAATGGGAAAAGCGCCAGAAAGCAGTCTACCGCCTTTCATCTTTGGCACTCCGGCTACCTTCGTCAGGCCTTAGGGGTCGTTTATGACCAGCAGCCCTTCCAGCTAATGGTCCAACAAGGAAGCTCACGGAATTTTTATCCCCGGGCGTACATCGTCCTGCTTGTCAACCATCCCTTCATTGGCGGTGGCGTCAAGGTTGCGCCCACAAGTAGTCTTAGTCAACCTCAATTAGACCTGCTTGTGGCGGAACAAAAGGGCTGGCCAATCACCTTTTGGCAACTGATCCAGTTTTCCCGAGGGAAGCTGCCAAATTCCCGTTTTGCCGACCACTTAACAGGGCCCCAATTCCACTACACAACTACCTCCCTTGAGTTTGAACAAAGTGATGGTGAGCCATTGGGTAACCGCTTTGTCGATCTCCGTACGGACGTTACCCAGTACCCATTCTGGCAGACAACGAAATCATAACCACCCGTCAAACGGGTGGTTTGCACATCGGCTATAAGCTGAAAAGA
>CAJMLF010000029.1 GCA_905214235.1 uncultured bacterium
AATTAAGTATATATAGCCCAGAAATCAATTATGTTCGATTAGATAATAGAATTCCACGGACCAGGCGTTTTTAATTTTTCCTTCTTTAAATTTCTTTTCCTTATTCAGGTGGGGTGGTGGGAGGACTCAAAAAGGCGCGTGACTAGTTGTCATGCGCCTTTTTGCCGCCGAAGTGGTGGTTACTTATTCATAATTGCTTGCCATTGCGCCCAAGTATGGTCGGCATCAAATGCCTGGCAATTCTCGTACGCCCCGGTGCTGAGTTGCTGGAGCTTTGCCGGGTTCTTCAAAAGGTCAATAATCGTTGCCGGCATCTTGTCCATATTATCCAGCCGAATCAGTTGACCGTTGACCCCATCCTTGACGAACCCACTCGGTCCGTACAGGTAGTTGAAACTGACGACCGGGACCCCGTGGGCTAAGGCCTCCGCCATCGCTAGTGGCTGACCGTCGAGCCGGCCCGGATCAACAAAGAGCTGAGCCTGGTTGTAGACGTCATCCAGCTTCGGTTGGTAACCGGCAAAGGTGACGGCCTTCTCCAGATTGAGCTTCTTGACCAGGCCCTGGTAGTTCTTGGTATCTTCATTCGACCCGTAACCGTAGAAGGTCAACTTGCTGCCCCGGACGGCCTGGTGAACCTTGGCAAAGAGCTTGATCAGCAGGTCAGTCCCCTTATCACTCCCTAGTCGGCCAACGTAGATCAGCTGGTTTGGTGTCCGGTCCGCCATTGGTACCCGCTTGCTTGCCGGGTGAACCGGGGAACCGTTAATCGTGTAGATTGGGGTGCCCTTGCCCAGCCGTTGTTGCAGGACCGCTGCCTGCATGGCGGTCATGACAATGATGCCGTCCCACTTGCTGCGGTCCTTGGTCAAAGGATCATTGAGGAAGCCATTCAGCGGCCCGTTGATCAGGTCCTGGCCATCGTCAATGTGGCTGATTGGCAGCCAGAGGAACTTCCGGGCCCGCTTGCCCAGCTGCTGGACCGGTTTGATGGCCATGGCTGGCCGGTCGGCAATGAAGGTGTTGGTCCCGGCGACCTGGTCGTTTAGCTCCTTGAGGAAGAAGGCAAAGAGACTATCAAAGTCGTCGAAGAAGCGGTCCTTGCCCTGGTAGTTTTTGAGGACGTTCAGGGAGTTAATCGGGGTGTCCTCAGTCGATTGAACGTAGTAGCGCTCCATGTAATTGCTACCGTCCGACCGGTAGTAGCGTTCGTAGTACGGCCGGTTATTCTTGCCGAAGAAGATATCGACAGCCTTGAATCCCCGGATGTCGTACTTCGCGCGCAGGTTGATGTTGCCCGCGGCATCGTAGTAGTCGACGTGGTCTACCAGGCCGTAGGTACCGCCAATGAAGAAGACCTCGGCAACTAGGCGGTCACCATCCTTGACCGTCCGGGAGTTAGACCCGCTGCTAACCTGGTAGTCAATTGGCAAACCGAGGTCCTTGGTGTGGAGGTTGTGGCCCTGGTAGTCGGTCGTGCCGGCGAAGAAGTCAAACATGTTGACCAGCTGGTCGTCGCTGAGGCCGAACCGCCCCAGAGTAGCGTGGATGATATTGTCAAAGTCCCGGGTCACCAATTTGGCGGCTGTCTGGTGTTCTTTGAAGAGCTTCAGCCGCTTGATTTCGGCGTGCTCGATACTGGAATTACTGCTGAGCAGGTACTGGTTTACAAAGAAGAACACGGTTACTTGGCCTCCTTTTCGTTCATGTTATCAAGAATCTTTTGCCATAGCTTCATTACGCTCGGTTCGGAGTAACGTTTGCAGTCCTCGTAAGCGTTAGCGCTCATCTTGGCCAGGCGGTCCTGGTCGGTCAGCAGGCTGATGACTGCCTTGGCTAAACCGTCAATATCGCCGTTCTTGGTCAGCAAACCGTCCTGACCGTCAATGATGACGTCACTCGGTCCGTACTTGATGTCGTTGGCAATGGCCGGCAGCCCGTGGGCCTCCGCTTCCACCAGGGTGAGGGGCAGACCCTCAACCCGGCTCGGCAGGACCATTAGCTGGGCGTGGTCGTCAACGTCGGCAACGTCATTCGTGTAGCCCTTGAAGTGGACGCTGCTTTCGAGGCCGAGGTCCTTAACCTGCTTGCGGAGCTTCTTATCATAGTTATCGTTAGCGTAGCCCCACAGGTTGAGCTGGGCATCCGGCACGGCTTTTAGAACCTGTGGCCAGGCAGCAATAAGGTGTTCCTGCTGCTTTTCGGGGGAGAGCCGGGCGACGGTGACGACCTCGTGCTTGTGGCGTTTTTCGAACGGGACGTGCGGCCGGTTAAGAACATCGCTGGTAACAATTGGTCCCGGAACCCGGAAGACCGGGACGCCGGTCTTGGCATAACGAGCCTTAACATCGTCCTGCTGCTGAGGTGTCAAGGCGATTACCCCGTCCCAGTCGGTCAGGTGGTTGAGTCCCCATTCGTAGTTGAAGTTCAAGGTCGAGTGGAGGATGTCGTTGTTGTCGTTGACGTGGTCGTTATGCAATTGCATGTAACGGGGAACCCGGTGCTTCATGTGGAGGACGGACCAGCCAATTTCGTAAACCCGGTCGGTAACCAAGCCGACGGGACCGTCACCGCAGATTTCCTTATCCGTGACCAGCTGGTCGAGGAAGAAAGCCGTGAGGGCGTCGAAGCCGTTGAACTGGTAGTCGTGGCCCCGGAAGTCAAAGAGGTGGAAGCTCTTGGAGTCTTTGTCACGCTTGTCGGTCTGGTTGTTCACCTGTAAGGCTAATTTGCCAGCCGGGGTGAAGTAGTTCTCGGTCGTGACCTTGTTGGACCAGTCATAGAGGTGTTCGACGGAAACAAAGCCTCGGTTGTCGTACCAGGTCACCTTGAGGAGCTTGCCGAAGTGGTCGAAGTACTGGAGGTTGATGATGTGCTTCTTCTTATCGTTCCGCCGGCGGATGTACATGATTCGGTGACCATCACGGTAGTAGTTGTAGTTGATCCCGTCGGCCTGCCGTCGCCAGTTGGGGTCAATCTGAATGTCCTTGATGGTGACGTCCTTGGTAGGGACCTCGCGGGCGTCTTGGAAGTAGTCATACATGTTGACGAAGTCTTCGTCTTTAATTCCGGCAGCGCTAGTTACCATGTGGAGCTCGTTTGAGTACTGCCGAGTAACGATCTTTGCCGGTTCCTTGAAGTGTTCGAACAGGTGCAGACGCTGGATCTGGGCATGTTCGATTCCCGACATGTTGGTCTGAATGCCATCATTTAGAAAGAATAACATTTCAATATCTCCTTATATTTACTCATAATTGAGTTTATCACATCTGGGGGCTGGCTGCCGGTTCGACTCGGCGGGACTTCTGTTCTATAATTGAGATACAATCAAAATGGGGAAGTAGGTTTGTAGTATGAGTAGTACGGATGAACTTTTAAAAACTGCAGAAAAAAACCTTGCTGACGCCAAGCAGCAATACGAGCATGCCCAGCAGTCAGCAGAGGACGAGAAATCGCCACTGCTTGCGGTAATGAAGGCCAACTATGAAAATGCCCGCCGGAACCTGGCAAACGTCAAACAGATGGCTAAGTTGATGGCCCAACCAGTCGGTAAGGCAGCCGTCAAGCCAGCCGCTAAACCGGCATCGGCTACCTCGGCGCAGAAGAAGAAGGTAATCGACCCGAACGCGGTTAAGCTGCCAGGGAGCGCTGCCACGATATACTTCCCAACGACGGATGACTTTGTCAGTGGGAAGAATAACCAGGCCGCTCAAAAGGCCAGCCAGTGGCAGGCCGACGTGATCCGCAAGTCCAGCCAACAGGATGAAAAGCCGGACCGGGAAAAGAAGCCGGCGACCCCAAAGAAGGGTGCGGCTGATGATGACCAGGTCACCTTGACCCGTGAGCAGTACCGGAAGCAGTTGAAAAAGAAAAAGTAGAATTTAAAAGAGCAAGTCGGCAGGTTTCCTCACCGACTTGCTCTTTGAGCATTGTAGCGGCTTTTCACCACTAGCTATGTTATGATCAGGTCACCAAAGAGAAGGGGGCCTGTTCATGAACAGGGAAGAATTAAAGAAGAAACTTTCGCCAATTCAGTATGCCGTGACCCAGGAGGCGGCAACGGAGCGCCCGTTTACCGGAAAGTACGACCACTTCGCTGAGCCCGGCATCTACGTCGACGTAGTCAGTGGGGAGCCACTCTTCTCCTCGCTCGATAAGTACGATTCCGGCTGCGGCTGGCCGGCCTTTACTAAGCCGATTGCCAAGCGGGTAGTCAAAGAAAAACGCGACCAGTCCTTTGGTATGGAACGGACGGAGGTCCGCAGCCAAAAGGCCAACTCCCACCTCGGCCACGTTTTCACGGACGGACCCTTAGACCGGGGCGGCCTGCGTTACTGCATTAATTCGGCGGCCCTCCGCTTCATCCCCGCGGCCAAACTGGCGGAAGCCGGGTACGGGGAGTACCAATCACTATTTGAATAAGATAACAAAAGAAGCGACCGAAGAAAATCTTCTCCGGTCGCTTCTTTAATAATGAATAATTGCAATTAATAATTAGTGTTGAGGTTTACCCATAAACATCCCCGCGGCAGAGGCAATCAGGATTCCGAGAAAACTTACAACAGCAATTGCGTTACTTAAAGCTGACATCATGGTTAAACACCCTTTCATATTTTTTATATCATTTCTTTACACCCTTATTATAGCAACGATGGTGGGGATGAGAGATAATAATTGGGTAATTTTTCACTAAGCAAAGTGCTTATTTTGCTTACCATTTGCTTATATAAAATTAAGAAATCGCCCATCATTTTCTTTTTATTATTAAGCTAATCACTGAGCATACTTAATTTAATAAAGGCCAATGCTAACGAAGCGAAAGTCGGTCCAAAAAGATTGTTAAACACTGAGCATCAGCTTAAACGGACTTCGCTACGGGCCCAAGGAATCCGCCCATAAGGAAAACCGCCAGTGATCGTTAAGACCAGCTGACGGTTGGGTGCTTACTTAAAGAAATTAACAATGATGTCTTGGTAGGTTTGGATGGTTGCCAGGAAACTCGGAATGGTCGTAAACTCGTCCGTTTGGTGGGCCTCATTCCAGGCATCACTCCCGAGGACAATTACCGGCAGGTCAGGCCGGTCGACCGTGAAGACGCTGGCGTCCGTTGCCCCGTTGATGATGTCCGTCTTAACGGGGTGGGGGTAGTGCTGCTTGGCGGACTTGAGCGCCGACTGGACAAAGTCACTTGCCGGGTCCGTGCTGATGGGATGGTAGTCCCAGAAAATGTCCAGTTTCAACTGGTAGGGCGTCTCGCGGTTGATCTTATCGATCGCCTCGTTAAGCCGGTCGGCAACGGCCTGGTTATTAAAGGCCGCCGTTGGCCGGATGTTCCCCTCCAGTTTAGCGTGGTCGGGGATGGTGTTAATCTGGTCCCCACCTTCAATGACGGTCACACTGTGCTGGACTTTTCCTAAGTAAGGGTCCGCCGGGGCATCGTCAAAGAGGTGGCTCTCTGCTTCCACGTACTTTAACAGACCCGTGATAGCGTTGACACCGCGGTCAGGCATGGAGCTGTGGGCGGACTTCCCAGTGCTTTCAACCGAGTAGTTCAAACTTCCGGAGTGGGCGAAGACGACGTTGCCTCCGGTTGGTTCCCCGACCACCAGGGCGTCCAAGTCGTTAGCCACCCCTTGTTTGGCCAGGCGGAAGGCCCCGGGCGTCCCCAGTTCTTCACCAGCAGTGGCGATTAGTTTAACCGTGCCCGCTGGTAAGCGGTCGGCTTCCTTGAGCTTGATTAGCGCCAGAACCTGGGCGGCGAGGCCGCTCTTCATGTCGGCGGCGCCCCGTCCGTAGACCTTGTCGCCAACGATGCTACCGGCGAAGGGGTCATGGTGCCAGCTCGTGGGGTCACTGACGGCAACCGTATCCATGTGACCTGTCAGTCCCAGAATTCGTTTGTCCGTGCCCGCCCCGACTTGCGCGGTCAGGTCGGCCCGGCGGTCGCCGAATTCGTCAACCGTGGCGGTAATGCCGTGCGCCGCGAGTAGCTTTTGCAAGTACTTGGCCACCGCGACCTCGTTACCATTAGTGGAATGAATTTGAATCAAATCTTGTAATACCTTAACTTCTGGACTGGCTTCCATGAAAATTCCCCCTATACTATTAACAGTCTTGGTGGTTTAACTTCTTAGCGAGTAAGTCACCGACCACTTGGATGATCAGCACGAAGAGGAGGACCAGCAACGTTGCCACCAGGGTGACGTCGTTGTTGAAACGGTCGTAACCATATGAAATAGCGGTGTTACCTAAACCACCGGCACCAATTGCTCCGGCCATTGCGGTCAGGCTGACCAGGCTGATCAAGGAAACGGTGGAGACCCGGATCAGTTCGGAGCGGGATTCCCGCAGGTAGACGTCAAAGATGATGTCCTTGTTAGTGGAACCGATGGCCTGGGCGGCTTCAATTTTTCCCTGGTCAACACTCTTCAGTGCCACTTGCACTTGTCGTGCGTAGAAGGCGAAGAAACCGATGGACAGGGGCACCAGGGCAGCCGTGGTCCCAATCTGGGTACCAACGATTGCCTGGGTAACTGGCGCGATGAAGGCCAGCAGGATGATGAACGGGATGGCCCGGAAAACCGAGACAATCTTATCGCAGATGCTGTAGAGAACCTTGTTTTCCAAGATTCCACCGGGTTCGGTGACCACGAGGGCGATCCCGAAGATCAGACCAATCAGGCCCCCAATGATGGCCGGCCAAACGGTCATGTAGATGGTCTGAATAATGGAGGTTCCCCAGCCATTGTCACCGCCCCAGCCTAGTTGTACGACGTTTGGTAAAAAACTACTCATTCCAAATCCTCCTATCATCAATCTTGGTTACAGTAACTTTGTTATCTTCTAAGAACTTAACGGCCGCTTGCCGCTGCTGGTCGTCCCCCTTAACCACGACGAAGAGGGTACCGACTGGTTCACCGCCGAGGATTTCGATGTTCCCGTAAAGCATACTTGCTTCAACCCCGAGTTCCTTGTAGAGGGCGATGATAATTGACTTCGTGACGTTGTTGCCGTTGTAAACCAGCTGGAAGAGCTCCTCGTTGTCTGCCAGGTGGTCCAGGTTGAAGGCCTTCAGGGTGTCAACCGCGGCGAGGGAGCCCCCGACGAACTGGCGGGTCAACTCTTGTTGTGGTTGCAGGAAGACCTTTTGCAGTGGGCCCCGTTCGATGATCTGGCCGTGCTCCATGACGGCAATCTTGTTGGCAACCCGCTTGACGGCGTCCATCTCGTGGGTGATCAGGACAATGGTCAGGTCAAGCTTATCGTTTAGCTGCTTGAGCAGGTCGAGAATCTGGTTGGTGTTTTGGGGGTCCAGGGCCGAGGTGGCTTCGTCAGAAATCAAAATTTCTGGGTCGTTAGCCAGTGCCCGGGCGATGGAAACCCGCTGTTGTTCACCACCGGAGAGTTGGACGGGGTAGAAGTCTGCCTTGTCCTTGAGCCCGACCAGTTCGAGTAGTTCCAGGGCCTTCTTTTCCTGGGCATCGTCATCCAGTTTGCTATGCTTCAAGGCAAAGAGGACGTTTTCGATGACCGTCGTTTCGTTTAATAGGTTGAAGTGTTGGAAGATCATCCCGATGTTCCGCCGCTTCTCCTGGAGTTCCTTGTTGCTTAACTGCTGCTGGTGGTCCTTGAAGAAGGATTCACCGTCGATGGTGACGGAACCGTCCGTCGGCTTCTGCAGGAGGTTGATTGTCCGGACCAGGGTTGACTTTCCGGCGCCTGAGTAACCGACGATCCCGTAAATATCACCTTTTTCAATTGATAACGACACATCCTTGACGGCGTGGACAACTTCCTTGCCCTGCTTGAAAGTGACGTTAATGTTTGCCAAGTCAATAATTGGTTTCGCCATACTCGCTCCTCCTACTTGTTAAAATTCCGGTCCCATGCTGGTAATTCAGATGAACCGTAGTACTTCTTGATCAGGTGCTTGGTCTTTTCAGTTTGGTAAGCCTTAACAACGTCCTTGTAGGCCTTGTTGTTCTTGTCCTGCTTCTTAACAGCGATGATGTTGACCCATTGTGCGGAATCCTTGTTGAGTGGTTCAACGAAGATGGCCTTCTTGTAGTTCAGGCCGGCTGCTTGGGCGTAGTTGGTGTTGACCACGGCGGCGTCAACGTCGTCTAAAGTCCGGGCCGTTTGGTCAGCAGCAATTTCCTTGATCTTGATGTTCTTCTTGTTGTCAATGATGGAAGATGCTGTTGCCAGGTCAGTGCCCTTCTTAAGCTTGAAGAGACCGGCGTTCTTTAATGCGTAAAGGGCCCGGGATTCGTTAGTGGCGTCATTTGGTACCGCAATGGTTGCCCCGTCTGGCAGGTCCTTGATGTTCTTGTACTTGTTGGAGTAGACCCGGATTGGGGTGATGAAGGTATCACCGTCGGACACGATGTCAGTGTGGTGGGCCTTATTCCATGACTTCAAGAAGAGCTTGTGTTGGAAGGCGTTCAGGTCAACGTCACCGTTTTGCAGGGCCTTGTTTGGCTGGTTGTAGTCGGTGAACCGGCGGAACTTGACCGTGACCCCATACTTATCCTTGGCGGTCTTGGCGACGGAGTTCCAAATCTTATCGTCAGCCTTGGAACTAGCCATGATTCCGACCGTCACCGTCTTGGCAGCTTGTTGGTGGGGCCGAACAAAGCTGAAGTAACCGGCGATTAGGATCAAAACAACAACGACAGCCCAGATAATTGCGTTTCTTTTCTTTCTTCTCTTCATAGTAAATACTCCCTTTCAATCCTTATGAATAATTGCGATTAACCGAACGTTAGAACAGAAAAAGCACCCGTCCCAATCAGTAAAGGACGAGTGCTTCGCGTTACCACCTTTGTTCGCTGGGCCATCGCTGACTCAGCCTCAGTGGGTCACTCTAACAAAACAATTAGAATTACCCAGCACGATTAACGTGTGCTAACCCGTTACCGGCTAATAATCACCGGTACCATTCCAGGCCCATCTTCGGTGCGGCCACTTACTGCTTTCCACCAACCAGCAGCTCTCTAGAAAGCTTGAGCACTTACTCTGCCTTTCAACATGTTTTAACGTTCAATTAATTTGTTGTCACTAATTATAATGACATTCTCATTTTTGTCAACAGCTTTTTTAATTTTTTATTTTAGTGGAAGCGGTATAATATAAAGTAAACTTAATGGGGATTGAAGTAGGTTTTATGAAAAAGCAAGCAGTAAAATTAGAAGATGTGGCGGCGGTCGCCGGGGTCTCAAAGACCACCGTTTCCCGGGTCCTTAACAACCGGGGTTACCTGAGCCAGGCAACAATTGATAAGGTCCATAAGGCAATGCAGGAGCTACACTACCGGCCCAATATCATTGCTCGCCAGCTTTACCAGCAGCGGACTAACCTGGTGGGCTTGGTCTTTCCAACCGTCGACAACCCGTTCTTTGGCCAGCTGGAAGCCTGCCTGGACCATGAACTGTACAAGCGGGGTTACCGGGTACTAATGGGGAACAGCCAGAATAACCCCGACCGTGAGCGGGCCTACCTTCGCCAACTACTGAACGGGCAGGTAGATGGCCTGATTGTTGGGGCCCACAACGAGGGTATTGAGCAGTATCGTAATATTCAGCTGCCGGTGGTTTCCATTGAACGATTGGTTTCTAAGGACATCCCGGTCGTGGCTGCGGACAACTATGCTGGCGGTGTCTTGGCGACCCAGCAGCTGCTAGATGATGGCTGCCAGCACATTATCCACACCAACTACCCGCATGGCCTAGCCTCGCCAAACATGGAACGGCGGCGGGCCTATGAGGAGCTGATGCGCAAGCACGACTTACCAATGTATACGTATGAGGTTAGTTTCGATAGTTCGACCGCGGAGAAGATCAAAATCTTCCACCGTCTCTTTGATGAGCACCCGGAAGTTGACGGGGTCTTCGCCGATAACGACACGAACGCCAGCCTGATTATGCAGGTGGCCCGGGAACGGGGCCGGCGAGTTCCCGAAGACCTCAAGGTGGTCGGCTTTGACGGGGCCAACATGACCCGGACACTCTTGCCGGAACTAACGACCATCCAGCAGCCCATCCAGCAGATGGCCACCGCGGCGGTCCAACTCCTCCAGGACCAGATTGATGGTAAGAAGACCACCAATTCAGTCCAGTTACCGGTTAAGCTGATTCACGGAACAACGGCATAACAAACAAGCTGGAAAAAAAGCATCAGAGTGCTCCGTATGGCTAGTATAGGGCGATCGTTGGCACGGTACGGGCCGGCGATTGTCCGTAATCAATGGACTTGCTTCGCGGCGCTAGACACTAGGAGCACGCTTCGACGCGGAGCAAGCCTATTTGGTTTTTCCGCGATTACTGTGTGATATTCGGAGAACTAAACGAGGCTGGTGAGAAAACAAGTTTTCTCCCAGCCTTATTTTGTTATCACTTCAAAAAAGTTAAAAAATTTTTTTACTAGTAAAAAGGCAAAAAGTGATGGCGGCAATCCCTTACTCTCCGAATGGAAGAGCGACCGCTTTTTGATATGGTAACCGCTTAACATGCCGTATTGTCAAACGTTTTCGTAGATGTTAACCGGTTGACAGATGAAAATGTAAGCCCTATCATAATAGTTGTCAAAAGGAAATAGACAAATTTCAAGGAGGCGTCGTGCAATGGCATTTAATAAGAGTCTTGCCGGTTATTTTGATGATATCGCACATGTGGGAATCCCAACTGATGATCTAAAGAAGACAATTGCTTTTTGGGAAAAGTTAGGTTTCAAGAAGCAAGGGGAATTCGACACTGATGACCAGGGACACCAAGTGGTCTTCATGAAGTTCGCCCACTTGATGCTTGAAATCTGGGACAGTGATGGTGCTGTTCACAAGACCGGGGCCATCAACCACATCTCACTGAACGTTGAAGATGCCGATGGTGCTTACAAGGCTGCTAAGGAAGAGGGCTTCAATATCAAGGAAGATGAAGTCCAACACCTTGACTACTGGAAGCACGGCATTAAGTACTTCAACATCGTGGGACCAAACGATGAAACCATTGAATTCTGTGAAGTTGTAAAGGGTTAAAAACCACCATCAATTTAAGGAGGAAAAAATCATGAAAGCATTAGTTATGACAGGTGTTAAGAAGTTAGAAGTCGAAAACGACTACAAGAAGCCAGAAGTTAAGCCAAATGAAGTCTTAGTCCACACCGCTTGGGCTGGTATTTGTGGGACTGATAAGGCCCTCTATAATGGTCTGCCAGGTTCCGCTGACGCTGTTCCACCGATTGTTTTAGGGCACGAAAACTCCGGTGTAATTGCCGCCGTTGGTAGCGATGTTCAAGACTTCAAGGTTGGTGACCGGGTAAGCGTTGACCCGAACATTTACTGCCACAAGTGCTTCTACTGCCGGACTTCTCGTCCCGAACTTTGTGAACACCTGGATGCCGTTGGTGTTACCCGTGATGGTGGCTTCGCTGAATTCTTCACTGCCCCTGAAGAAGTTGTTTACCACGTTCCGGACAACGTTTCCTTGGAAGCCGCTGCGGTTATTGAACCAATTTCCTGTGCTGCCCACGGTGTTGACCTGCTGGAAACTCACCCATACCAAACCGCTTTGATTATTGGTGATGGTTTCGAAGGTCAACTGATTGCCCAAATCCTGAAGTCCCGTGGTGTTAAGGAAGTTACCTTAGCCGGGACTGTTGATGAGAAGCTAGAAAACAACAAGAAGCACTTTGGCTTCAAGACCATCAACAACATCAAGGAACCAGACGCTATTAAGCCAGACAGCTACGACATTGTTGTTGAAGCCGTTGGTCTGCCAAAGACTCAGGAACAAGCCGTTGAAGCTGCTCGTCGTGGCGGCCAAGTTCTGATGTTCGGTGTTGGTAACCCTGACTCCGAATTTAAGGTTAATACTTACAAGGTTTACCAGAAGCAACTGCACATCCAAGGTTCCTTCATTAACCCATACACCTTCGAAGATTCAATCGCCCTGCTGCAATCCGGCGATGTTGACCCACTGCCACTGATTTCCAACGTTTTGGACTTCGCCCACGTTGAAGACTTCGTAAGTGGTAAGCTTGGTAACATTTCCAAGGCCATCGTTAAGGTTGCCGGCGAAGACGCCTAAACTTGAAAATAAAACTTAATTAACCGCTTTTACCTGGTGGGACCCCTTATTGGAGTCCCACCAGGTTTTTTTAAAATTCCCTGGTCAATGTGAACCTATTATGCTATATTAAAATCTAATGAGAAATAATCACATCTGAGATTAATGAAAGGGGTCTTAATAGTGACACGAAAGGTTGCCGTAATTGGGATGGGACACGTTGGTTCAACGGTGGCGCATTACATCGTTGCTAATGGTTTCGCTGACGACCTGGTTTTAATTGACACTAATGAAAAGAAGGTTAACGCCGATGCCTTGGACTTTGAGGACGCCATGGCTAACCTCCTTCACCACACCAACATTTACGTCAATGACTACGGACAATTAAAGGATACCGACGTCATCGTCTCTGCTCTGGGGAACATTAAGCTCCAGGACAACCCAGACGCCGACCGTTTTGCGGAACTTCCATTCACCCGGGACGCGGTGCCAAAGGTTGCCGAAAAGATTAAGGAGAGTGGCTTCAACGGCAAGATTGTTGCCATTACCAACCCCGTTGACGTTATCACCTCCATTTACCAATCCGTAACCGGCCTGCCAAAGAACCAAGTCATCGGTACCGGGACCCTGCTTGACTCCGCCCGGATGAAGCGCGCCGTGGCCAGTCGCCTTAACGTTGACCCCCGTTCCGTTGAGGGCTACAACCTTGGTGAACACGGGAACTCACAATTTACGGCCTGGTCCACGGTCCGTGTTCTGGAACAACCAATCACTGAACTGGCCAAGAAGCGCGGCTTAGACCTGGACGAACTGGACCACGAAGCCCGGATGGGGGGCTGGAAGGTCTTCTCCGGTAAGAAGTACACCAGTTACGGGGTCGCCACTGCGGCTGTTCGTCTGGTTAACACCATCCTTTCCGACGCCCACACCGTTATGCCGGTTTCCAACTTCCGTGAAGAATACGACTGCTACCTTTCATACCCCGCAGTTGTTGGCCGGAACGGGATTGAAGAACAAGTGCAACTCCACCTGACTGATGAAGAACTTGACAAGCTGCAGACCTCCGCTAACTTCATCAAGGAAAAGTACCAGGAAAGTCTGGAAGCCAACAAGAAGGCCTAAAACTAGCGCAGTAGGGTCGATAATGTTACACTAATCATTAAACACACGGAAAGTGGCGTCGTTCATTCGACACCGCTTTTCTTTTGTCTCACTACTGATGAAAGGAAATATTATCGATGACAAGAGAAGTGAAGAAAATCATTGCCGTGGTGATCTTCTGCGAATTCCTGATCTGCTTGGGGATGAGCCTGATTTTCCCGGTAATGCCGTTTATCAAGAATGAGTACCATTTTTCCGCCTTCGACATGGGGGTTATGTCGTCACTCTTTGCCTTTGTCCAGTTCGTCGCCTCCCCAGTGGTCGGACGAGTTTCCGACAAGATGGGCCGAAAGCCAATGCTGGTGTGGGGGCTGTTAATCTTCTCCTTAGCCGAATTCGTCTTTGCCCTGGCCAACCAGCTCTGGCTCTTCGACGTCTCCCGGGCGGTTGACGGCCTGTCGGCAGCGATGTTCGTGCCCACCTCGATGGCCTTGGCGGCGGACCTGACGAGCGTTAAGGACCGGGCCAAGGTAATCGGCTGGCTATCGGCGGCCTTTAGCGGGGGCCTGATCTTGGGACCCGGCCTCGGCGGCATCCTGGCTAACATTAATTACAAGTTTCCCTTCTGGGTTGCCGGCATCCTGGGCATCATCAGTACCCTCGTCGCCATGTCCTTGCTGCCGAGCGATCGCGACGAGCGCTTTAAGAGCACGACCGACAACCCGGAAGGCGACCTTCTGTCTGGTGGCTGGGCGCAGGTCAAAAAGCTCCTTTCCCCGGTGATGGTCACCCTGTTTCTGATGATCTTCATCATGGCATTTGGCCTGGCGGGCTTCGAGAGCATTTACAGCCTGTACGTTAACGAGGTCCACAACTTTGACCTCCAGTCCATCGCTTTAGTCCTGACTTTGAACGGGATCATCTCCCTGATCCTCCAGGTCTTCTTCTTTGACCGGATGGTACAATGGTGGGGTGAAATCCGGGTGATCCGCTACTGCTTCTTCGCCAGCGCCATCGGAACGGTCTTTGTTATTTACGACCACTCTCACTGGCAACTGATTGTGGCCACCCTGGTCGTCTTTGAGGCCTTTGACATGTTGCGGCCAGCAATCACGACCCTGCTGACGAAGATGAGTAGGGATAACCAGGGCTTGCTAAACGGGGTCAACATGTCGCTGACTAGTGTCGGCAACATCATCGGCCCGCTGATTTCGGGGGCCCTGCTGGACATCAACTACCAGTACCCGTACTGGATTGTCATCGTCTTCTTGATGGGATCGTTCATCATCACCTTTGGATTACAGCACTTACGGAAACAAAACGCATAAGGAGGGGACCCAATTGTGGGGAACATATTATTGATGGTAATTGTCGGCTTAGCGGTCGGTATCTTTGTGATCTCGCTTGGCGGCGGGGGCGGAGCAATCTACCTTGGTGTCTTGACAGCGATTTTTCAACTATCACCAGGGGCCGCAGCCGCGACGTCAATCGTCACCTCACTTCCGGCCCTGATCATGGGGTCCTGGTCCTACTACCGCCGCGGGCTGATTGACTTCAGCCTGGGCAACCGGATGATGATTGCCGCCATCCCTAGCATCTTCGTCGGCTTCTTCATCTCGCCATTCTTCCCGGAAAGGGTTTATAAAATCATCATTGGGGCAATCCTGGCCTTTCTCGGGGCCCAGCTGATTTACAAGGTCTACCGGCAGACTGACAGTAAAAAGGAAGGCCGGATGTCGGCTAAAACCGCGAGTGTCCTCTACGGCATTATGGGGGGCCTGATGGTTGGTATCGCTGGCCTAAGTGGTGGGGGCCCAATCACTACCGGTCTCCTTCTTTTGGGGGCCTCGATGGCCGAAGCGGCCGCTACCTCATCCTACGTTTTAGTGGGGATGTCAATTGTCGGCGCCCTCCTGCACATCAGCGGGGGCAACATTGATTGGCACGCCGCGGGCGGCCTAATTGCTGGTTCACTGGTGGGGGCCTTCTTGGCGCCGCCGGTGGTCCTGTGGATGACGGCCAAGCCGAACCGGGCCCGGATTGTTAAGCTCTTCATGGGCGTCTTTATCATCGTGATGGGGGTTCGGACAGCCTTATAACAAAAAGAAGACCACGGTCAAGAAAATTCTCGACCGTGGTCTTTTTAGGATCTTGATTAATTAATGATGTACTTAATCGTCGTTCCCTTAATTGCCGCAATCGCGTTGTTGGCCACAATCTTGCCCATTGCATCCCGGGCTTCGATTGAGGCGTTTCCGATATGGGGCGTCAAGATAACGTTACTAAGCTTTTTGTACTGGTCATCGACTTCTGGTTCCCGCTCGTAAACATCGAGCGCTGCACCGGCAATGTCCTTCTTTTGCAATGCCGTAAGGACGGCCGCTTCATTAATGACGGGGCCCCGGGCACAGTTGATGAGGACGGCGGTCTTCTTCATCTCCGCCAGCTGGGCGCTATCGATCATGTGGTGCGTTTCATCAGTGAGTGGGCAGTGCAGGGTAACCACGTCGGCCTGCTTGAGCAATTCGTCCAGGCTGACATAGTCTGCGGAACAGGCGGCCTCAACCGCTGGGCTTGCTTGGTGCCGTTGGGTGTAAATGACCTTCATGTTAAAGGCGTGCATCCGCTTGGCAACCGCCTGGCCAATGCTCCCCAGGCCGACAATGCCGAGGGTCTTACCGGCGAGTTCGGGACCGAGGAAGAAGAGCGGTGCCCAGCCATCAAAGCCGATTGTCCGCATCCGGTGGTCACCCTCAACAATCCGCCGCATCAGGGCAATCATTAAGCCGCAGGCAACTTCCGCCGTAGCGGTTGATGAAACAAACGGGGTATTTGTAACATCGATTCCCTTTTCGCGGGCGTACTTAACGTCAATGTTATTGAAGCCGGCCCCGAAGTTAGCAATCAATTTGAGCTGGGGAGCAGCATCAATAACCACCTTGTTGACCTGGGTAGAGAGCGGGGTGATGAGAACTTGACAGTCAGCAACGTGCTTGATCAATTCATCGGTGGTGATCAAACCGTCACCATCGTAAACCGCAAAGTCAATTCCCGCCTTCTGCAAAAGCTCCGTTGCAACCGTTGGCAGTTTTGCTGATAGATATACTTTAGCCATAATCTTCGCCTTCCTAAATAATTATCAAGTATGTGAGTATTATCAAGTATGTAAGCGCTAACAGCTTTATTATAGTTCTTTTTCAGATAAAGGAGAAGATTGGCGGATAAACTTCCTAAATCACGTTTTGTTGTCCGGTTACGCAAATGGGAAGCAGCGGGCAATCGTTACAGCGGGGATTTTTCGCCATACACCGGTAGCGCCCCCAGAAAATCATGCTGTGGTGGGCGTCCAGCCACTTTTCTTTGGGAACGGCCTCCCGCAATCGCTTCTCAATCGCCAAAACGGTGGCCTTGGGTGGGACCATTGCTAGCCGACGGGCCACCCGGCTAACGTGGGTGTCGACTGGGAAGGCGGGGATGGCGAAGCACTCGGCCATCACGACGTTGGCCACCTTACGGCCGACCCCGGGCAGGGAGGTCAGCTCCTTCAGGGTTCGGGGAACTTTACCATTAAAGTTGGTGACCAGCTTCCGTGAACAGTTGACCAGGTACTTGGCCTTGTTGTGGTAGAGGCCCAGCCGTTTGATGTAGGGCTCGACATCAACTGGTTCGGCAGCCGCCAGGTCCTGGGGAGTTGGAAAGCGGTCAAACAGGGCCGGCGTCAGGTTATTGACGGACTGGTCAGTTGACTGGGCACTGAGGATGACGGCCAAAAGGAAGTGGAAGTGGGTGTCGGCATAGAGGGTAGTCCCGGCATCAGGGTACTCGCGCCGCATTGTCTTAATTGCGTCATAGATTTCTTGATTGTTAAGCATTAAAAATCACTCCAAACGAACTAACTAGTCCTAGTTTACCCCTCAAATTAGTGAATTATTAGTGATTTTCCCAATGAAAATTTAATTTTTATTCATTGGGGCCTGGTTGCCGGTCTGCCGGGCTTCCGCAAAATATTATTAGGACCCTGCTATTAAGCGAAAAGGCTTACAAATAAAATTAATATTTGACCATAAGAAGAACGGTTGGTAAAATAAATTAAAGCTTTTCTTATAATTCTAATATATTTTTAATTAAGGGAGGAAGAGTCATGAGTTTTTGGAAAACAATCACGCGAAAAGAAGACCCGCGCGTTTACGAAAATAAAGATGGCCACTTGGTGCGATCATTAAAGGTTCGGGACTTCCTCGCCCTCGGTGTGGGGACGATTGTGTCGGCTTCCATTTTTACTCTTCCTGGTGAAGTGGCAGCGATGCATACGGGGCCAGCGGTAGCTATCTCATTCGTCGTTGCTGCCGTTGTTGCCGGTCTGGTGGCATTTGCTTACGCTGAAATGGCGGCGGCCATGCCATTTGCCGGGTCCGCGTATTCTTGGATTAACGTTGTCTTTGGGGAGTTCTTCGGCTGGATCGCCGGATGGGCCCTGCTAGCAGAATATTTTATTGCCTTAGCCTTCGTTGGAGCCGGGCTCTCGGCCAACTTACGGGCCCTGCTCGCCCCGGCGGGAATCAAGCTGCCGGCGTCTTTATCCAACGCTTTTGGGACTGAAGGTGGGGTCGTTGACCTGATCTCAGTTGTTGTTATTGCCCTGGTGGCAATCTTGATTGCCCACGGGGCTTCTAAGGCGGCCCGGGTGGAAACTCTCTTGGTCTGTTTAAAGGTTTTCGCCATCCTGCTCTTCGTTGTTGTGGGGTTGACCGCTATTAAGACCAGCAACTACGTACCATTTATCCCGAAGTACCACGAAACGGCTAACGGTCCGTTTGGTGGCTGGCAAGGAATCTATGCCGGGGTTTCGATGATTTTCCTCTCCTACATCGGTTTTGATTCTATTGCCGCTAACTCGGCAGAAGCCATCAACCCACAAAAGACAATGCCGCGGGGGATCCTGGGTTCCCTGCTGATTGCTGTGGTCCTCTTCGTTTCCGTTGCCATGGTTCTGATGGGGGTTCTTCCGTACAGTAAGTACGCTAACAGCGCCGAACCAGTTGGGTTAGCACTGCGGGCTGCTGGTCACGGTGGCGTGGCCGTGGTTGTTCAGTCAATCGCCGTTGTGGGGATGTTTACCGCCCTGATTGGGATGAGCTTGGCCGGTTCCCGGTTGATTTACTCATTCGGCCGTGACGGAATGTTGCCAAAATGGATTGGTAAATTGGATAAGGCTGGCCGGCCAAACCGGGCCCTCTGGACACTGACGATTGTGGCCATTGTGATTGCGGCCTTCTTCCCGTTTGCCTTCTTATCCCAGCTGGTTTCTGCAGGGACTCTGATTGCCTTCATGTTCGTATCCCTGGGGATTTACGCCCTGCGGAAGCGAGAAGGTAAGGACATCGCGGATCCATCCTTTAAGATGCCGTTCTACCCAGTGATGCCCGCACTTGGCTTCCTGGCCGCCCTGTTTGTGTTCATGGGGCTGGATTACCAGGCCAAGCTGTATGCCGGAATTTGGTTCGTCCTCGGGCTAATCATCTACTTTAGCTACGGGGTCCGGCACTCCTTCCTGGCAAAGAAAAATAAGAAGTAATTACTGAATAAGGACAAAGCGACCGGTGGGGAGATCCTCCACGGTCGCTTTTTTGCGCGCCGCCTTGCCTTGGTGAATTGATCTCGGTTATAATTTAAGTGCCGTCTTAGCTCAGATAGGTAGAGCACATCCATGGTAAGGGTGACACGGCAGTTCAACTCTGCCAGACGGCTCTAGTGAAATGGGAGGACGCTGATATAAGGGCGTTCCTCTTTTTTTATCCTAAAAAAGCGCCCCACCCCCGGGTAAAGGGGATGGAGCGCCAGGGTCACTACCTGAGCAACCACTTAATTAGGTGTTTAACGTGCTTACTAGGCACAATGATAATGATTAGCCAAATATGGCCCATGGGGTTCACCCCCAGTTGCACTTACAATTTGGGATTGGTAGTCCCGGAGTGCTTACTCATTGTATCATACTAATTTCATGCTATAATATAACTATGATAATGATTAGCCGGAGTGCAAAATGGAATCAGTTGGTTACTTATTCCGAACCGGTTGGGGCGCTTAATAGGCGTCCTTTTTTATTGGCGAAAAAAGACGGTGAACAGAACGTTCATCGTCGGCCTTGCCTGTTAGTGAAAAATAGTTTTCCCACAGCTTTCCCACAGTTTCAATTTTCAATGCTTTTTAACCATGAATAAAGGTGTTTTAAACGCTGATATTAAAGGAATTAAGAGCCGTTGTTAACCCTTAAAAAGGATTGTAACTCTGCCAGACGGCTCTAGTGAAATGGGAGGATGCTGATATAAGGGTGTTTCTCTTTTTTTAATCCCCCGGAATGTCAATTTAAATTAGAAATTGGTCATCTGTAATATACTTCATG
>CAJMLF010000030.1 GCA_905214235.1 uncultured bacterium
TTTGCTTAATCTGCGCCAATAGATTTGTTCAAGTTATTTCTTGCAATCTGCCTATCACAAAACGGCTAAGGATAAATCACTATCCTTAGCCGTTTTCTATTACTTATTCACTTGTTACTGCTTCTTCTGCGGCCACTTTCTTCTTGGCGGTGGCCATCATTAACCGGATCCGGTTAAGCTGGTTGACCACCGAAGCACCAGGGTCGTAGTCGATTGGCATCAGGTTGGCGCCCTTGTATTCACGACGCAGTTCTTTCAACATCCCCTTACCAACGATGTGGTTTGGCAAGCACCCAAACGGCTGCATGCAGACGATGTTGTTAACGCCGGAACGGAGGAGTTCTACCATTTCACCTGGCAGGAACCAGCCTTCACCGGTCATGTTTCCCAGGGAAAGGACCGGCTTAGCACCGGCAACCACTTCATCCCACGGGGTAATCCCTTCAAAGTGCTTTGAAGCCCGCAAAGCCTCATCCATTGGCTTCTCGGCCTGACGAATCAGCTTCAACAGGACAGCTGCAAATAGTTGCGAACTCTTCTTGGCACCAAGGTGTTGGTGACGGTAAACCTGGTTGTACAGGGAGTAGTTCATGAAGCCTACAATGTCCGGAACCACTGCTTCGGCCCCTTCCCTTTCCAGGGTCCCCACAATGTCATTGTTGGCAATTGGCGAGTACTTGACCAGAATTTCACCAACCACGCCGACCTTTGGCTTAACAATGTCTCGTACCGGGAGGGTATCGAAGTCGTGCACAATTGCGTGAACGTTCCGCTTGAATTCCTTGAAGCTCCCGTTCTCCACGTTTGGCCGTACCCGGTCGAGCCAGTCAGCATAGAGGGCGTTTGTGGCGCCCTTCTCCACCTCATACGGCCGGGTGTGGTAAACCAGCCGTTCGAAGAGGTCACCATACAGGAAGGCAATCGACGCCCGCTTAATCAGCGGCAGGGTGAAGGTAAAGCCCGGTGTCGATTCAACCCCCTGGTTTCCCAAGGAAATCGAAACAACCGGTACCTGCGAGAAGCCGGCGTCCTTCAAGGCCTTGCGAATCAATGGCACGTAGTTGGTGGCCCGGCAGCCCCCACCAGTCTGGCTCATCATTACGGCTGTATGGTTCAGGTCGTACTTGCCACTCTGCAGGGCCTCAATCATTTGACCAATTGATATGATTGCCGGGTAGCAGGCATCGTTGTTCACGTACCGGGTCCCGACATCAACGGAACGGCGGTCCTTGATTGGCAGGTTAACAACGTTGTAACCCGATGCCTGGAGAGCCACGTCAACCAGGTTATGCTGGTGAATTGGCGATAGCATCGGCAAGAGGAGGGTGTACTTCTCCTTCTTCATTTCCTTGGTAAACTTGACCGGCGTTGGGTTGTCGTAGAGCTTTTCCGGATGAATCTCCTTTTCCGTCCGCTCCTTGATGGCCGCCTTCAGTGACCGAATTCGAATCCGGATGGCCCCGAGGTTATCCCCTTCATCAATCTTCAGGCAGGTATAGAGACGGTTGTACTGGTTCATGATTTCTTCAACCTGGTCGGTATCAATGGCATCCAGGCCACAACCAAAGGAGTTCAGTTGAACAAATTCCAGTTCCGGCGTCTTGGCCGCAATCCGGGCCGCCGCATACAGGCGGGAGTGATAGGACCACTGGTTAACTACCCGGAGGCCCTTGACGTCGCCCAGGTGGGCAATCGAGTCCTCGGTCAGGACGTGGAAACCGGCAGCCGTGATCATCTGGGAAATTCCGTGGTTGATCATCGGGTCGAGGTGGTATGGCCGCCCGGCAAGGACAACCCCGTGCTCCCCCTTCTGCTTCAGCATCATCAGGGTATCTTCACCCCAGTTATGAATCTTCTGGTGGAAGTTGTCCAGCTCCTGGTAACCGGCCTCGAGGGCATCGCGGACCTCCTGCTTCGTTATACCCAGGTCCTTGAAACATTCGTAGAGGTTTTCCGCCGTTGACTGGTGGTCCGCCAGGTTCAGGAATGGGTCCCGGAAGTCGACCTGACCACTCCGAATCTCGTCGACGTTATTCCGGATTACTTCGGGATACGACTGAACAATTGGGCAGTTGTAGTGGTTGTTAGCCGCCTTCTTCTCCTGGAGCTCGTAGACAATTGCCGGGTAGAAGATCCGGTCAACGTGGCGGTTGGCAATCAATGCCATGATGTGGCCATGGACGTTCTTGGCCGGGTAACAGACCGTGTCGGACGGGATGGTCTCCATCCCCTTCTCGTACTGCTCCTTACTCCCCTTTGGCGACAGGATCGTCCGGAAGCCCAGTTTCCTAAAGAAGGTAGCCCACAACGGGTAATCTTCGTACATGTTCAGAACCCGTGGAAGGCCGATTGTTCCGTGCTTAGCTAACTTACTGCGGAGCGGTCGGTACTTAAAGAGCTCCTTGTACTTCCGTTCTACCAGGTTGACCTTCCCGTTATTCCGGGGCCGCTGGCCGTGCAGGCGGAGGGCCCGGGCCTCACCCCGTTCACAGCGGTTACCGGTGACAAACTTCCGGCCGTCATTGAAGATGGTCAAAGTCAGCTCACAGTTGTTGGCACAGCCACCACAGTGCATGTACTCCTTTTCAAAGGTCAGGTTTTCCATCTCCTTGATGGAGAGGAGGCTGGTCTGGTCCCCGGCTTGGTAGTTATGTTCAGCAATCAGTGCCGCACCGTAGGCCCCCATTAATCCGGCGATGTTTGGCCGAATCACGTCGACACCAGCGATCTTTTCAAAGGCCCGCAAAACGGCATCATTATAGAAGGTTCCCCCTTGGCAGACGATGTGGTCACCCAGTTCGTCGGCACTCCGCATCTTGATTACCTTGAAGAGGGCGTTCTTGATGATGGAAAATGACAGGCCGGCGGAAATGTCACCGATTGTGGCCCCTTCCTTTTGGACCTGCTTAACCTTTGAGTTCATGAAGACCGTGCACCGGGAGCCCAGGTCGGCCGGGTGCTTAGCCAGCAAGGCAGCTTGGGCAAAGTCCCGGATATTGTACTTCAGACCGGTAGCGAAGGTTTCCAAGAAGGACCCGCAACCAGATGAGCAGGCTTCATTCAGCTTGATGTCGGCCAGGGCCCCGTTCTTGACCGTCATCGCCTTCATATCCTGGCCACCAATGTCCAGGATAAAGTCAACGTCTGGCTGGAAGTAGTGGGCCGCCTGGTAGTGGGCCACCGTTTCCACTTCGCCAAGGTCAACGTTGAGGGCGTTCTTGATCAGGTGCTCACCATACCCGGTAACGCAGGCCTTACCGATTTTCACGTCGGCCGGCATCTTCAGGTTCAGGTCCCGGAGCATCTGCTTGGTCTTCTCCAATGGGTCGCCATCGTTGTTGTCATATTCGGTAAACAGGAGTTTGTGGTCCGCTGACATCAGGACAATCTTGGTGGTCGTCGAACCAGCATCAATTCCCAAGAAGGCCGTTCCGTGGTAGTTTGCCAGGTCCCCGGCCTCAACCCGGTCCTTGGCATGCCGCTGACGGAAGGCCGCCAGCTCGTCTTCGTTATTGAAGAGCGGGTCGAGGGAGTGTGATGGTGCCAGAACGGAGGAATCACCGTGTTCCAGCCGGTCCAGCAAGATGTCCAAAGACAGCGTCGGCTGGTCATTAGCATAAAGGGCCGCCCCCTGGGCCACGAAGAGTTGCGGGTTCTCTGGGAAGATCACTTCATCGTCAGTGAGGTGGAGGGTCTCAATAAAGCGGTGGCGCAGTTGGTCCATGAAGTAGAGGGGACCACCCAGAAAGGCAACGTGTCCACTGATCTTGTGACCAGCAGCCAGGCCGGAAATCGTCTGGTTAACCACGGCTTGGAAAATACTTGCCGCAATGTCTTCCTTCCGGGCCCCATCATTGATCAGCGGCTGGACATCCGTCTTGGCGAAGACTCCACAGCGACTGGCAATCGGGTAAATTTTTTCCGCGTTCCGGGCTAGCTTGTTCAGTCCATCGGCATCGGTGTCTAAAAGGACCGCCATCTGGTCGATGAAGGCCCCGGTACCCCCGGCACAGCTCCCGTTCATCCGTTGTTCCAGGGAGTCGCCGAAGAAGGTGATCTTGGCATCTTCACCACCTAGCTCAATCGCCACATCCGTCTCGGGAATCAGCTGCTCAACGGTCTTGGTGCAGGCAATCACTTCCTGGATAAACTTCAGTTGCAATAGGTTGGCTAGACCAATCCCACCGGACCCCGTAATCGTGAAGGCAATTGGGGTGTCGCCACCCAGTTCAGCAATTGCTTCCTTGATTACGCGCTCACTAGCCGCTTTGACATCTGCATAGTGGCGTTCGTATCGAGAGAAAAGGGTCTGGTGGGCATCGTTCATCACTACCAGCTTAACCGTAGTTGAACCAACATCGATCCCTCCATAGAGTTTCTCTGTCATCGTTAAATTCCTCCCCTGACATACACCGTACTTTTCCAACAGCGTGTATAATATAATTAAGTATATTTTTAAATGAAAATTATCAACATTCAATCGGCAAAATTTACGGGTTTGTTTGTTAGACAACAGATTCCAACATTGTGTTGGATTTGATTTAAAGGGGGAATTGACGTGACACTCCAAGAAGATATTCGGGTACGACGGACCAAACAAAACATCGTCAATGCCTTTGTCGCCCTAACGAAGGAGAAGAGCATCGACGCCATTACCGTCCAGGAGATTGCGGACAAGGCGATGGTTAACCGGGCCACCTTCTATGCCCACTACCGCGATAAGCAGGACCTGTACGACCAAGTTTTCAAGCAGGCAATCGGCCTCTTCACCCCCCTGCGGAACCCCCTCCTCTTTTTGAACCGTAAGATCATGTTCACCAAGTTGGAGGATACCCTGACTGGGGTCCTGGAAAAATGTTCTGAAAACCGGGACCTCCTCCTCCTGATCATTGACGGGACGCCCTCGCGTACCCTCCAGAACCAGCTGACCCGATTCTCAGTACCAACATCAGTGGTATTCTGAAGGAATTCGGCATTGATAGAAAGAGCACGATTCCTTCTGACCTAGTTATCACCTACATTCTCTCAATTTTCATCAGTGTCCTTGCCTGGTGGCTCCATGAGGGGCAGGCCCATGACATGAGTGCCCGCCAGCTGGCCCACAACCTAATCAGGCTGGCATTGGATGGCCACATGCGGGTGCTGGGAATTGAGTCCTAACAAAAAAGGTTTGGCTGCGAAAGTCATCGCAGCCAAACCTTTTTTATTATTCAACTATTATTTTAAGCTTCTTCCGCAACGAAGAGCCGTGAACTGAAGTCCGATGGGTCCTTCTCTGGCTTCGTCCGGTCCATGATCCGTGGAACAAAGTAACCGGCGTTCATCAGTTCAGCACCAGAGAACTTCTCGTCCCCGCCGTTAACCGTGTATTGCTTTTCAGGGTCGAGACCGGAAAAGTATACCCGGATGTAAGCTGGGTTGGCACCATTGAGAATCTGGAAGCGTGCCATGATCGCTTTTGTCTTGTCATCATTAACAACTTCCCAGTCGTAAACGTTATCGGTTGCCGTGTCGGCGTTTTCCAAACGGTAGAACTTCCCGAACTGGAAGAGCTTCCGGTACTTCTTGTAGAAGGCCACTTGGTCCTTGATCTCGGCCAGTTGGTCCTTTGGCAGCTTGGTAATATCCAGTTCGTAGCCAAAGTCGCCGAAGTATGCCACGGCTGCCCGGGTTGCCAGCGAAGTCAGCCGGCCAACCTGGTCATTTGGCACTGCAGAGACGTGGGCACCCCACATTGATTGTTGGTAACCATAGGAAGTCCCGTCTTGAATCTTGATCCGTTCAACGGCATCGGTGTCGTCACTGCACCATGCTTGTGGTGCGTAGTACATCATCCCGAGATCGAACCGGCCACCACCGGAAGCACATGATTCAAAGAGGACCTTCGGGAAGGCACTCGTCAGGCGGGCATATAATTGGTAAACCCCGAGAATGTAGCGGTGGGCAAATTCAAGCTGGCGGTCAGCGGGTAGCTTGGCCCCAAACATTTCCGTAATGTTCCGGTTCATGTCCCACTTGATGTAGTCCAGTTGGGTCTTCTTGATGATGGCACTGATGTGGTCAACTAAGTAGTCGACAACTTCCTTGCGGGTCATGTCGAGGACAAACTGGTTCCGGGCAGGTGTGCTCTGCCGGCCAGGGGTAGCAATCATCCAATCAGGGTGTTCTTCATAGAGCTTACTATCGATGGAGATCATTTCCGGTTCGAACCAGAGACCGAACTTCATCCCCTTGTCGTGGACCTTCTTGGCAAAGCCGTCAATCCCGGTAGCAAACTTCTTTTCGTCAACAAACCAGTCCCCCAAACTGGACTTATCGTCGTCCCGGTGACCGAACCAACCATCATCGAGGACAAACATTTCGATTCCCAACTTGTGGGCTTCGTCAACGATTGGCATCAGCTTGTCTTCGTTGAAGTCCATGAAGGTTGCTTCCCAGTTATTGATCAGGATTGGCCGTTCCTGACGAGCAAAGTGGGGGTTGATCAGGTGGTCCTGGTAGAAGTCAGCCAGCTGATGGCTCATCTGGTTGAAGCCGTCACTGGTGTAGGTCATCACTGCTTCTGGCGTCTGGAAGCTCTCCCCATCGGATAGGTGCCAGCCAAACTCGTCCGGGTTGATGCCGACCAGGACCCGGGTCGTATCGAACTGGTCTACTTCTACGGAGTCGAGGAAGTTCCCGGAGTAGATGAAGTTAAAACCGAAGACACCACCGTGGTTGTTATCGGTGTGTGGCCGGGCCAGCATGAAGAATGGGTTGTGCTGGTGGCTGGATGCGTCCCGCAAACTGGAGATGCTCTGCACCCCGGCACGGAGTGGGGTCCGAATCAAATGACGTTCCCGGGCCCAGCTACCGGAGAATTGGACCATATCGTAGTTGGCGTCCGGCAGGTCAAGTTGGGCACTGAGCGCCCGGTTCAAGACAATGTCCTTGCCCCGGTTCTTAAAGGTGGCGCTACGGACAATGACGTCTTCCTTGTCAAAGATGGTGTAGTGGAGGGTCAAGGCAACGTCTGCGTATTCATCTTTGAATTCCACGTCCAGGTTTTGGGCATCATCACCCTGGTCATCAAACGATGATGGCATATCGTTTAGCCGTTGCTTGCCATCGGTAATCTTGTAGCCCATGTACTTGAACTCGGATGTCCGGGACCCATCGTTGTAGGTGATTTGGTAGGCCGGGTAGCGGTAGTCACCCTTACCCAGACCAGCGTATTCCTGCTTGATTAATTCCAGTTGGAAGTCCGCTTGTTCAACGGTCAGCGTGTTCGTGCAGTCGTGTTCTTCCCGGCTGGCCAGGTTCGTGTAGGCAGCCTTTACTGGAATCCGTGGTCCGTAGTAAAGCTGTCCCGCTTCACCATTTTCCAGGATTTGGAAAACATAGCTTGTCTTGGCAGTTTGCAAGTGGAAAAGCTTGTGTTCTTCGTTAACATGGATACTCATTTTAAATAACCCCTTTTTGTAAGCATTTACATTACCTATTATAAACTTAATCGGTCGCCGGCACTAGTTCTTCGTCATTTTCCTCCGGTTGGTCCTGCAGTTGAACCTGCAAAACATCATCCCCGGCCTGGACGTTTGTTCCCGGCTTGGCAGTTAGCGAAATTGGTCCCAGCTTCTTGGTGTTCGTCACGGCAACCACCACGGTATCATCGAGGCCCGCCTTCTTGATCGTTGGGTCCCAGAACTCAATCAGTTCTTGACCCTTCTTGACCCGCTGCCCCTCTTCAACGTAGGAAACAAAGCCGGTCCCCTTCAGCTTGACGGTCCCAATACCGACATGGATAAGGAGGGCAATCCCGTCATCGCTGATTAGGCCAACCGCGTGCCGGGTTGTAAAGACCTGCTTGACCGTGGCATCAAACGGGGCAAGGACCCGTCCATCGCTTGGCTTAATTGCAAAGCCGTCACCAGCGGCCCCGGTAGAGAAGACGTTATCCTTAACGTCGCTCATCTTCATCAGGGTTCCAGCAATTGGTGTGGGGATGTCAACATCCTTAGCGGGCTGGTCGTCGTCCTTGATGTGCTTGCCCCAGGTCTTCTCCAGTTCGGCAACAATCTCGGCGTGCTTTTCCTCACTCAGGATTACCTTCTTGGCAAAGACGCAGATGGAGATGACCAAAAGAACTGCTGGCACGGCAAACATCATCAGTTTGAAGTTCATCCGTCCCGTGGCGGTAATCGAAGAAGCGGTGGCTCCAGTTGTCATCCCCGCCAGGATGGCAACTTGACCAACAACCCCATTGGCGACGGCGCCACCGAACTTATCGAGTAGCGGCCGGACGGACAAGGCCAGGGATTCGTCACGGTGGCCTAACTTCAGCTGCCCGTATTCAACGGAGTCAGTGATAACCATCAGGACAATCAAAAAGACCATTGGTTGAGGGAAGCCGAACATCGAAGCGGCAATCAGAACTAACGCCAGGTTGTCGCCCGCGACGGTAAAGAGGGCAATCCCGCACAGCATGAAGACCAGCAGGCTGGTAAAGAGGGCCTTCCGGCTGAGGTGCTTAGAGAAGAACGGGAATAAGGACGTCCCGATGATTCCTAAGAAGACGTTGATCGTGGAGAAAATCGAGAAGGCCTTCGGGGCCCCCATGATGTAGGTGAAGTAGTAAACTTCCAGGGAGTTAATGATGTTAATTCCAACACAGTAGAAGAGGTAGGCACAGGCCACCCACATCAGTTGGTCATTACCGGAGAGGGCCTTGAAGATACCGACGACACCAACCGTGTCCTTCTTATTCTTCCGAATTTCACTGTTGGTCTCCCGGGTGAAGATCCCCACACCCCAGGCAGACAACAGGGCCAAAGAACAGATAATCAGGGCAAAGACGAACCAACCACAGTTGTCACCGGTACTGGTCTTGGTTGCGGAGAAGTAGATGACGGCCGGCATGACAATGATTCCGACCATTCCCCCACCGATGGTTGAACCAACCCGGGCGAAGGTGGCGGTCTTTTCCCGTTCTCGGGAATCGGTCGTCAGCGATGGCAACATCGACCAAAAACCGACGTCCTTAAAGGAATAGAAGATGTCCATGGTGATGTAGAGGACGCCGAACAAGACGAGGTAGCCAATCGCACTCTTCTTGTACAGGCCACCCATGTTGGTGAAGAGCAAGAGGAGGATCACCGCGGAGACGGTCCCACCGATTACCACCCACGGACGGAAGTGGCCCCACCGGGTTTTAGTCCGGTCAATCGCGTTCCCAATGAAGGGATCAATGAACAATTCGACAAACCGCAGGCACATGATGATCAGGGTCACAATGCTAATCATCTTATTATCAAGGCTTTGGTTGCCGGTATCAAACAGGTGCGAGGTAATGAACATGATCAGGTAGCCGCAAAGGAGGCCGTAGAACGAGTCGTTACCAAAGGCACCAAAACTATAAGCAAGACGTTGCCGCATCGGCATCTTGTTCTTATTTTCAGTACTCATAATCTTTCCTTCTCTCTTTAACTTTAAAAGCGGTTTCTGTATCCGCTTTCATAATTCGAGATTATTATATTTGATAACCGTTTATCATTCCATGGCTAAAAAGTTCCAGTATGGGCAAAATAATTTTACTAACAAATCGACATGTAATTTTGATGTTCCATGATACAATGGTGATAAAGAGTAATCGTGATTGAACAAATCAACATGGAAGGAAGAGAAAAAACATGGACGGTGAATACAAAAGCCTCACTGGCAAAAGTTTTGAAAGTAACATCCTGTTTATTGGCCAGGACAACTGCCGGCCCAACTACTTCTACCGGGGAAATAACGTCCGCGATAATTACGTGATTCACTACGTCATGGATGGCCAGGGAACCTTCTCCTCGGCCAACCACCCGGCCGTAACCCTGAAAAAAGGCGACGTCTTCCTCTTACCTAAGGGGGTCCCCTGCTTCTACCAGGCCGATGGTCAGCACCCTTGGAAGTACTTTTGGATTGGCCTTTCGGGAACAAAGATCAAGACAATGCTGGCCGGGTCGTCCCTGTTTACCAAGCGGTACCTCCGTCAGGTCCAGGGGAGCCACTTTTATGACAGCCTCTCCCGCCTCTTCGCCGCACTGAAGAAGAAAAGCTCCTTAGCCAACGACATCCTGGTCGAAACACTGACCTACCAGATGTTCTACCACCTGGTGACGGAATACCCGGGTCAGGCCCCTAAGGCCGGCAGTAAGGCCCATGACCAGCTCAAGTTAGCCACCTACTACCTGCAAAAGAACTTTGCCAAACAGTCGTGCACCGTTGAGGACCTGTGCCACCACCTTAATATCTCGCGCAGTTACCTCTACACCATCTTTAAGAAGGACCTCAACATTTCAGCCCAGAGCTACCTCACCCACTTGCGGATGGAAGAGGCCTGCCAGCTCCTTCGCAGTACGGACCAGACCGTCCAGGAGGTTGCCCACCAGGTTGGTTATCGGGACGAATTCACCTTCTCCAAGGCCTTTAAACGCTACAGCGGCTTTAGCCCGACGGTGTACCGGCGAAATCTGTATTAGAACTTAAAGAAACTGGTGAAAAGCAAGTGACTTTTCACCAGTTTCTTTATTTTAAGAGTATTAATTATTTTCCAGCTTTGCCTTACGAGCTTGTTCCACGTCAAATTCGGGGAACCAGATACCGATTTCCCGGGTGGCACTGTCTACCGTATCAGAGGTGTGGATGATGTTCCGCAGGTTACCATCTGGCCATTCACGACCGTAGTCCCCACGGATGGTCCCCCACTCGGCCTCGCCAGGGTTAGTAGCCCCGGCCATGTTGTGGATGGCCTGGACAACGTTCGTCCCGGAAACCACAATTCCGACAATTGGGCCTTCAGTCATGTATTCCAAAAGTTCAGGGAAGAATGGCTTGTCCACCTTGTCAGAATAGTGTTGACGCAGCTTTTCCTCGGTTGGGATGATCATCTTCAGGGCTTCAATGGTGTAACCCTTCCGTTCGATTCGGGTAATGATATCACCGATGTGCCGTGTCTTAACACCATCCGGCTTTACCAGTACCAAAGTATATTCATCTTTTACCATACGGAACATCTCCTTATAAATCGCTACTAATAGAGTAACATATTCCCCTAGGCCGTGAAAGCGTTTTTATTGTTTATCGGTTAATTCATGCTCAATCACGACCTGCTTACCGGCCCGAGGAGTAATTGCCTTAGCAACCGGACCGTTGCTTACCAGGGTCAACTGGTGCATTGCCCGGGTTGCCATTGTGTAGATCATCCCCACGGCATCGACGTTTGCCATGTTTTCCTGGGAAATATCGTAGGCAATGACGGCGTCAAACTCGAGGCCCTTGGCGAGGTATATTGGCAAAACAAGGATCCCCGTTGGTAGGGCACTATCGCGGGCGCTGAGCAAGTGAAGGTCACTAACCCCCTGCTGGTGCAGGTGACGGTAAATGTGTTCCGCCTGGTCGCGGTTCTTGGTCAGGACCGCCACCGTCTCAAATTTCTGCCGGTGCTTGGCTACCACCGCCGCCACACACTGGTCGCAGGCCACCTGATCATAGCGAACATAGAGGGCCGGGCGCTCCCCGTGACGGGTAAAGGAAATAACCTGGTCCCCATCGGGCAGGAGGGCCTTAGCGAAGTCAGTAATCTCCTTGGTCGACCGGTAACTCCGGTTCAGGGCAATCAGGTTGGGGTGCTTGGCTTGCAGAGCCGTGCTTAATTCTTTAAGCATCTCCTGGGGCAAACGGAGAGGCTTGAACAGCGCCTGCTCACTGTCACCCAGGACGGTAAACTTGGCCCGGGGGAAGGCGTGGCGGAGGTAGATCAGCATTGCCAGTGGGTAGTCCTGCATCTCGTCAATGAAGACGTACTGGAAGGACTGGTTCTGCCCACTCCCCGTCATCAAGTCCCGTAAATACATCAGCGGAACCGTGTGCATCAGCTTCAGACGGTGGTACTCGATTTCATTTTGGTAGTCGGTAATCGTGTTGATCCAGTCCCGCTTACTGATGTTCTCCGGAAGGTCAACCTGGCGGAGGAAGCGTTCGTACTGGTTGTAAAAGTCAATGAAGTAATTGTTGTAAATTGCGTCGGCTACCACCCGCAGACGGCGCTTGGCCAGGCGGCGGGCCAGGTAGGCGTACTGGGTGTCCTCATCTTTAAAGTCGTCAACCGTCTTTTTGCCGTACAGACGGTGTAGTTGCTGGACGTCCAGGTCATCGAGGGCCTTGGCAACCCAGTCCTTCTTCGCCTCTTCCCGCACCCGGTGCTGGAGTTCACGAATTAGCTTGTTCTTCAGGTGAACTAAACGGTCCGCCGCTGTCATCGTCTTGGGAAGGGCTTGGTAAAGGTCGCGGATGTGATCCGCACTGAAGAAGACCTGGCTATTGAAGGTCAGGTCGGCAAACTGGATCTGTTCCACGGGTAACTGGTGAACGTAGTCAAAGACGGCCGCCATTATTGGGGCGCCTTCCAAGAAGTCAGCAACAACATGGTCCCCGCTGTTTTTCTGCCGTTCCTCGTAGCGGTCAAAGAGGGTTTCCACCTGGAGGCCTTCAAACCGCCGGCGGAGGAAGCCGGCCAGGGTAACCTGGCGCATATTCCGCTCCCCCAGGCTCGGCAGGACCTCCGAGATATAGTGGCTAAAGAGGTTGTTCGGACTGAAGAGGACAATTTGGTCGGCGTTCAGTTCCGCCCGGCTGTGGTAGAGGAGGTAGGCAATCCGCTGCAAAATTGCGGAGGTCTTTCCGGAACCAGCAACTCCCTGGACAAGGAGGAGGTCACTGCGGGTATCCCGGATAATGTCGTTTTGTTCCTGCTGGATCGTCGCCACGATGTTGTGCATGTACTGGTCGTTCTGCTCACCGAGGGCGGCCTGGAGGAGCTCGTCACCAACCGTTTCGTTGGTATCGAACATATTGGTGATCTTACCATCCTTGATCGTGAACTGGCGCTTCTTAACCAGATTGGTGGTCTGCGTTCCCGCCGGTGTCTCGTACTTAACTTTACCGAGCGTTCCGTTGTAATAGACCCCGGAGATGGGCGCCCGCCAGTCGTAGACCAAGAAGTCGGTCTTGTCGCTATTCATCAGCGATGCCGTCCCAATGTAGAGGCTCTCCGGCTCGTCTTCGCCCGGGTCCAGAATATCGATTCGGCCAAAGTACGGGGACCCCTGGAGGTTCTTTAGGGTGCGGAGCTGGTGGTTTAGGATGGTTTCGTTCTCGGCCGCTTGGGAAACTAGTCGCCGCTGCTGTTCAAGTTCGGACCGCGATTCGGCAATATCATCAACTTCGTAACGGTTGATTGAGGCGTTCTCGCTGTAGTTCTTTTCGACCGCCCGGGTTTCCTTATGGGCAGCAGCGACCGATTCCTTGGTTTCCGTGATCTGGCGGGCAATTTCCTCATCGACCCGGTCGACCCGCTGCTGTTCAACGCGTTGCTCTCCGTCTTCCATTTTCGTTCCCCTTTTCTCTGTAATCGTGATTATCTATTTTAGCATTTTATCCACGGGGACCCAACCAAAAGCGACTGGGGCTACAAAAAGGATTGACGAAACGCTTCGCCAATCCCTTTTAATTTCAAGCAGTAGGTAATTTTTTCAATGAATGTTTCAAAATAAACGGCGCCAAGATCGTTGCCAGGATGATCACGGTAATAACGTCTGAATAGTACATCGGCGACAGGAGGTGGGCCTCATACCCAATCTGGGCGGTGATCAGGGCCATCTCCCCCCGGGCAATCATCCCGCTACCAACAACGTAGGAGCTCACCATGTTGAAACCGGCGATCCGGGCCCCGGCCCCACAGCCGACCAGCTTGGTCAGGCAGGCCAACACCGTCATCAAGATCACGAACAGCAGGGACCGCTGGATGTTATCAAAGCGCATGTTCAGGCCGACGCTGACGAAGAAAAGGGGGATGAAGATGGCGTAACCAATGGGCTCAAAGCTCCGGTCAATTGTCTCCTTCCGGTGGGTGTTAGCAACCGCAATTCCGGCAAAGAAGGACCCGACCGCCCCGCTCAGGCCAACGTAGTGTGCAATTGAGGCCATCCCCAGGCAGATGATCATCGCCATGACGGACGGCGCCGACTCGGTCAGCATCTTTTCACTGAGGTGCATCAAATAGGGTGCCAACCAGCGGACCAACAGATAGGTCCCACCGAAGAAGAGAACCTGCAGACACAGGGCCAGCCAGAGCGGCAAACTGGTGTGGGCGTCGCCGCCCTCACCGTTGATCACACTGATCATGATCGATAACATCATGACGCCGATAATGTCATCGGCAACCGCGGCCCCGAGGATGGTTGCCCCTTCCCGGCTGCTGAGTTGGTTAAACTCCCGCAAAACCGCCACTGAAATGCTGACGGACGTGGCGGCAAAGATAACCCCGATAAAGACGGACTCAGTCTTGGTGAAGCCAAAGAAGTAGGCCACCGGCGACATCACGATGACCGGGACGATGGCCCCCGCCATTGCCACCGCGAAGGCGGGCTTTAGGTATTTCTTTAACTGCGAGAGGTCACTTTCGAGCCCCGCAATGAACATCAAAATAATGACCCCAATCTCCTGAAACTCGTTCATCATCGAATTGAGGTGGACCCAGTTCAGCATTGCCGGGCCCACGATGATGCCGACAATGATCTGCCCGATTACCTCAGGGATTTCCACCCGTCGGCAGTAGTGCGCAACAATTTGGGTCATCAGCAACAGCCCCGCCAGGGTTGCAATAAATTCCATTTTCTTTCCTCCACTTCACTTAGTAACTGAGACTAATGATAGCATAAGTTTCAGCACGAACCAGCAAGAAAGGATATAATTTGAAGTGAACTTATTTTTGGGAGGAAACGATTTTGCAAACTGCACAACCCATGCGGGCGCGTGACTTATTGCGGCGCCCATTCACCAACCCCTTTCTCAAACACGTCGGGGCGGGAATCGTGGTCGGCTTCTTTACCGGCCTGCTCGTTGGGGCCTTCCGGTGGATCATTGATCACACCCTGGAAGTCCTCTGGTTCATCTATCCCCAGATGGCTCGCCACCCCTGGTTGCTCATCCCCTACGTCCTGTTGATGTTTCTCATCGCCGGGCTAATTGCCCGTACCATCCGGGGCGAAGAGCTCGACCTCCTCGGGTCCGGAATTCCCCAGATTGAGGCCATTCTGCTTGGCAAGCACCGGATGAAGTGGTGGGCCGTTTTATGGCGGAAGTTCGTCGGTGGTCTCCTGGCAATCTGTCCCGGTCTCTTCCTGGGGCGGGAAGGGTCCTGCATCCAAATGGGGGCCTGCATTGGTGAGGGCTTCTCGGAGCGGGTCTTCCACCTCAGTGATGACGACCGCCACCTTCTTTTGCAGTGCGGGGCCGCGGCAGGGCTTGCGGCAGCCTTCAGTGCCCCCCCTCGCCGGGACCGTCTTCCTGCTGGAAGAAGTTACCCACGACTTCAAGAACCGGGTCTGGGTGCCCACCCTGGCTGCCTGCATTGCGGCTGACTTTGCGACCTTCCTCTACTTTGGGACCCGGCCCTGCCTGTATTTACCAATCAAGATGAACCTCCCCTTCACTGCCTACCCGTGGCTGCTGGTTGCCGGGGTTGTAATTGGGGCGGGAGCATACGGCTTCCAGTACTGTATCCTGAACCTGAAGTGGTGGTACGGCAAGCTGACCATCATCCCCGACCGCTTCCATAGTATTATCCCCCTCCTCCTCGTGATTCCCGTCGGCCTGTGGAATGCGAAACTGCTGGGGGGAAGCCACAAGGTAATCCAGTTTTTGAGCATCATGCCCAACAGCCGGGGATGGTGGCACTACCTCATCCTCCTGGTCGCCTTCCTGGTAATCCGCTTTGTCGGTACCATGGTTTCTTACGGGGCCACCGTACCCGGCGGTATTTTTATGCCCATCTTTGTCCTCGGCGGTATCTGGGGAGCCATCTTCGGCCTACTGATGGTTCACGCGGGTATTCTTCCGGCCGCCTGTTATCTGAACATGATTGTCCTGGGGATGACCGCCTACATTGCCGCCACGGAAGGAACACCATTTACCTCGATCCTTTTGGCCACGGAAATGATTGGTTCAATCGAACAAATCCTCCCGATGGCAATCGTGACCTTCGTGGCCTACTACACCAGCATGGCCCTCGGGTCACAGCCATTCATCTACGACGCCCTGCGTGAAGAGATGACATTCGAAAAGTAGTAGTAAAGCAGTCGCTGGCCCAAGCATTCAGCGACTGCTTTATTATTTTTTTATTAAGATAATTGCTCCTATAACTGACGTTAGCCAGGGCCATGATAAAATCAACCTATAGAGTTTGATCATTTAAAGGAGGAAACAACATGGGTTTTCTAAAGGGAAAAGTAGCTCTGATCACTGGTGCGGGGCGGGCCGTTTTAAGTGACGGCCGCTGTGGTTCGATTGGTTACGGTATCGCCACCGCCTACGCCAAGGAGGGGGCCAACCTGGTTATTACCGGTCGTAACGAAAATAAGCTTGCCGCCGCTAAGGACGAGCTAGAGAAGAATTACGGAATTGAGGTACTGGCAGTGCCGGCGGACATCAACCCCCAGGCTGACAACCAGGCCGTGGTCAAGGACGTCGTCGACAAGGCGATTGCCAAGTTCGGCCGCCTTGACGTATTGATCAATAATGCCCAGGCGTCCGCTTCCGGCGTCACGCTGGTTGACCACACCAAGGACCAGTTTGACCTGGCAATTTACTCCGGTTTGTACGCGGCCTTCTACTACATGCAGGCCTGCTACCCATACTTGAAGGAAAACGGTGGGTCAGTAATCAACTTTGCCTCCGGTGCCGGCCTCTTCGGCAACTATGGCCAGTGTGCCTACGCCGCCGCAAAGGAGGGTATCCGGGGGATGAGCCGGGTGGCCGCCACCGAATGGGCTAAGGACGGGGTGAATGTTAACGTCGTCTGCCCGCTCGCCTGGACTGCCAAATTGGAACAGTTTAAGACCGCCTTCCCGGACGCCTTCAAGGCTAACGTCCACGTTCCCCCGATGGGCCACTTTGGGGATGCCGAAAAGGAAATCGGCCAGGTTTGCGTTCAACTAGCTTCACCCGACTTTAAGTACATGACGGGAGAGACCATCACATTAGAAGGTGGCCTCGGTCAACGACCATAAAGTAAGCAAAAATGAGGCTGTGACATAAGTCCCCTATATAGTTAAAAATGCTACAGCGCAGTACACAAAGGGACTCTAGCGTTCGGCAAATCCGAACGCTAGAGTCCTCTTTGTGCTTGCGGGGGTTCGAAGACGAACTAGCAAGCTAGTTCTGTCT
>CAJMLF010000031.1 GCA_905214235.1 uncultured bacterium
ATTCATGAAGTATATTACAGATGACCAATTTCTAATTTAAATTGACATTCCGGGAGTTTAAAACGCAATCGCCAAGATCTTTGCCTGGGCGCTTTCCAGCTCGTCCGCCGTCAAATTGATGAAGCGGTTGACGACCCGCTGGTCCGCCCCGATGTCGTCGACCAGAAAATCATGGATAGTCGTGATGGCCACCCCCGCATGACGAAGGTGCTGAACCGTCATTGCCACGGCCAGCTCCTCCACCTTCGCTGCTGATAGCGAGGCCGGTGCCACTTCTACAACTCCCTGGTAATAACCAGTCATAAATACCTTGTTCATGAACAGGCCCCCTTTTAATGATTATTATAGGCCCTTTCCTGGTTAAAGACTAACCGAGGTACTTTTCCACAACGCCATTATACTTAACCAGGTCCTTTATGCTGGCCGTGTTCTCTGGTTCAACGACGTTTGTCGAAATACGGTCCTCATTATCGTCTTGTTGCTGAAGTCCCCACAGGCTCGACGAAATGATCAACTGCCGTAACTGGTCGCCATCATCCGTTAGTGAATACTGATTTGCATCATCCATGACTGGATTTACGACCCGGAGGTTTTGCAGGGCGTGTAATTCCGCCGCCAGCTGGTCGCTAGTTAACTTCGGGAGCAGATGCAGCAGTTCCCCCTTCGTCAATGGCCGAAAGCCTAACCAGTAGATCATCGTTGGCTGCCATTGACTGGCCATGATCTTCAAAGTATAGGCCAAGCCACTTTCAGTCTTCTTTTCAGTCATTATTCCACTTCCATTCCCAAAATCTATTTCCTTATCCCCCTTATTATACCTGATTAAGAGACAAATGTTTAATTTTAGTATATTAGCCACGGAAGCGACGGTTAACGCACCGCGCTAACTGGTGCTGGAAGTTGGTATCCGGCTCCTCGCCAAAGGTGTTGATAAAGGAGGTCCGGACAGCATTGAGCATCATTTGCAAGCGAACATCCTGGTTCAAGCGGAGGCCGTCCTGCCGGCTGCAGTAGGTATCGCTGGCCCGAATCAGGTTGCTTTCCGTCCGCCACATCCCGTAGAGGGCAATCTTATTTTGGATATTCTGCAGCTGAAGGACACTCACCCGGTCGGCCGCATTCACAATCCGCTGAAAGGCCTTCAGGCTGGCATCGATGTATATCTGCAGGTGAAAATCTTCGAACGATACCAGGAGGCGGTCGCGCTCGGTCGAGTAGCAGTAATTGCCGAGAAAGTGGGCCATGTAGTAAACCACCCGGGCATTGCTGGTCCCCTGACTGGGCACGAGGCGGTTATGGCCCGCGATGAGGCCCTGTGTCCGGCACTTGACCCGGGCATAGTAGGCGTCCATCTCGTACTGGTAAATCCCGTTTTGGATACAGAAGCTCTTCAAACATTCCCGCAGCGGCTGCTTGAGGGCCACCACCTGCCCCTCCGTCGTTAGGATCAAGGTTTGCTTCTGGTAGGCAGTCATCGCGACCGTATTGTCAAAACGGGGCTGAAAGCACTCCGTTGTCACGTCAACTGTTAATGAAGCTGGGTCACTAAAATCAAAAACCCGTATTTTATCCACGTAAATTCCCCCACATCAAATCTAAAAATAACGGAATTCTCCCGAAAATATGAAACCGTTTCCGCGAATATTAAGATATCAATTGTCTTTACCCCCGTCAACACCTTTTTTCCGGTCTAAACGCCTGTTTTATCGTTCGTTTAGCTACCCCCTTTTCAGATAAAATGACGGTACTCAAGGGCTCCTGAGAATTTATCCTCAGGAATGATATAAATAATGAATTGTGAAAAAATTACTAACGGACTAACTTTCTTGGTTACCGATAAGCGAATCGCCGTTGTGTACGGTGTTTTGAAGCGTCTGCACGTCTCCTATTACAGTGACTGCTACGACGACCTCTTTCAGGAGGGCTGCCTCGCCTTTGCTGAAGCCTTCGCCTCCTACCCCGGCTGCCCACAGGCGGATGACCGTTTTATGGCCTACGCCTACCAGCGGATCTACTGGCGCCTGCTCGATCTTCTCCGGCAAAATAGCCAGCATGACCAGCAGACAGTCACCGGTGATGCGGACCAGGACCCGGTTGAACTCGTCGTCGACCCCCGGCCCACTTGGGAGGAGGAGCACCTTGTCAATGCCGCCTTCTTCACCTCCCTGGCGGCGCACTGTTCACCTAACCAGCGACGCTACCTAGATGCCAAACTGAACCGACAGTGGAGCGATAAGGAGATTGCCGACCATTACAAGGTCAGTCCTAGCGCCGTTCACCAGTGGAAGACGGGCTTGATTGCAAAGGCCCGCCGGCTCAGCTACAATGGGAATGAATTTGAGGTGAGAAAATGAGTAAACACCAAGTCAATGGGGACCAGGATTGGTTCCACTGTTACTACCGGGGCGAGGACCGGGACGACGGCTGCGCAAACGAGCTCAGCCTGTCTACTGATCCTGCAGGAAGCCAGCTTGACCTGCTCGTCAGCAATCCCGGCTTTGACGACGAAAGTCATGACGACACCTTTGCACTGCAGAAGGGGGATGTGGAGAAGCTCAGTGCCTTTTTGCAGGCCTGGCTAAAGCGCCATTGCTGAGGCAAATTGTTTTGGTAATCGTACGCTTCCCCTTACAATAATCCTAAGATGAAAGTGAGGGGTAACCATGTGTACAAGTATTTACCAAGTAACGGACGACCGGACCCACCTTCTGGCACGGACGATGGATTGGCCAGTGCTGGCCGTTTCCCCGCTCTTTGTCCCCCGGAACTTCCGCTGGCAGTCGGTCTATAACCAACGGGTGTACCAGAACAAGTACGCCCTGGTCGGTGGCGGCAGTCTCTCTGCCCACCACGTTGACGTTTCCGACGGGGTTAACGAGTACGGCCTGATGCCCCAGAAGCTGACCTTTGACAACGGGGCCACTTTGGTCGACCAATCGGATGACTCCCGGGTGCAGCTGGCGGCGTACGAGTTTGCCTTCTATATTCTGGGCAACTTCAAGTCAGTCGCCGACCTAGCGGACCACATCGGGGAAATTGACCTGATGAGCGACGTCCATAACGATATCAAGTTTGGGAAGTCGGAGATGCACTTTGCCGTGGCTGACCGGACCGGGCGGATTGTGGTCGTGGAACCAACCAGCCAGCCGATGCGGATTATTGAAAACCCGTTGGGCGTGGTAACCAACAGTCCCGACTACGACCGCCAGCTCAAGCAAATGGAGAAGTACGTGGACTTTACAGCTGACTTTCGGGCCGGGAAGGTGCCCTTAAATACCCCGCGGGTAACCACCGGGCGCCTCTCGGGGAAGGCTAACCCACCGGGCTATTATTCACCTAGTGCCCGCTTCATTCGGGCAGCGTACTTACGGGAGCGTTCCGATGTGCCCCAGGATAAGGCCAGTGGGATCACCAGTGAATTTCACCTGCTGGACAGCGTGACGGTTCCCCAGAACAGTCGCCACCAGCCGACCTACTCGGTTTACCGGTCCGTGACGGTCTCTGAAGGGCGGGAATACTATTTCCAATCCTACCACCGGGGCGATACCACCAAGCTCCAGCTGACTGGTGACATGTTGGAATGGACCCATCCCAAGGTCTACCACGTTCCCGACCGACTGGCGGTGCGGGAGGTTAAATAAAATTAAGGTCACTAACAATTCGTTAGCGGCCTTTTTTGTTTGCATCGGTAGCGCTTTCAGGTTACTATATATTTGTAAGTAAATTTTGAAGCTTTTTAGGAGGTATTTTGCTATGGCTAATTTGAATGATTCGCTTACCTTTCCAAACGGAGCAACAGTGGCCAATCGCTTTGTCATGCCGCCAATGCTCACCAACAGTGGTGAAGATGGTTACGCCACCCAGGACACCCTTGACTACTACAATGCCCGGTCCAAGGCGGGTGGAATGATCATCACCGAATACCACTACGTCAGCGAAAACGGTGGTCCTGCCATGACCTGGAAGCGGGGCCGGGAACAACTGGCCGTCTATGACGATAAGTTCATCCCCCAGCTGAAGAAGCTCGCCGCCGCAATCAAGCATTCCGGTAACAAGGCGATCCTCCAGATTGCCCACACCGGCCGGGAAGCCAACTACCGGGCCATGCAGGATAAGCCGGTTTACTCACCGAGCGCCATCGACTTCCCGTTCCTGCCGTACAAGGTCCACGAATTTACCGATGAGCAGGTCAAGCAGGTCGTCGCCGACTTCGGTGCTGCCGCCAAGCGGGCAATTGAGGCTGGTTTTGACGGTGTCGAAATCCACGGTGCCAACCACTACCTAATCCAGCAGTTCTTCTCCCAGTACTCCAACCGGCGGACGGATCACTGGGGTGGCAGTTTGGAGAAGCGGATGAACTTCCCAGTTGCAGTCGTTAAGTCAGTAACGGACGTTGTCAAGAAGTACGCCCCGAAGGACTTCATCGTTGGTTACCGGATCTCCCCCGAAGAAATTCACGGTAAGAACGTCGGCTATACCTGGCACGAGGCTACCCAGCTGATTGATCGCCTGACTAAGGAATTTAACCTAGACTACATCCACCTGTCAATGCTGAAGTATGACTCCAAGCCAGGGGACGCCCTCCTGATGGACCGGGAGCAGGCCGACCAGAAGTTTGACGACTCGGCCAAGCCATTTGCCACCCTCTTCAAGCCATACCTGAACGGTGCCAAGGAAATCATTGTCGGTAGCATCACCAGCAAGGAAGACGCCGAAAAGGCCCTGGAACTTGCCGACCTAGTTGCTGCCGGGCGGGAAACTTTGATTGACCCCCTGTTTGCCGATAAGGTCTTGAACGGTCACGCCGATGAGGTTATCACCACGCTGACCGCTGCTCAGGCCAAGGCTGGTCACCTGACCCAAGGACTGATTGATACCTTCTCTGCCCCACAACTGGGCATTCCGATTAACCGGGCGGACGACCTCAAGACCCTTCACCAGGGCTTCGGTGCCTGGATCGAAATGAAATATCCACAAAATGACCAGATGAAGTAACGAAAGGCGAACTTTTTCTCTCTTTTATTAAAAAAATCGGTGCCAACCTTAATTGTTCTGCACCGATTTTTATTTATATGTTCCAAAAATTGCTGGCACCTCAGTATGCTCAACAAGTTTAGTCCGGTAATGATGAACATCCAAAGTAATAAGTTGGTCACATAGCAGGGCCACGTGCGTTTCCGTATTGGGGTCCTTCTTTGTCCAATCATACGCTAAAGGATACTCCCTTTCAGTCGTTGTAAAGGACACGGCCCATATAAAGGGGCCACGCTCATTTAGCGGTTTCCTTTTTACTATCAACCCAGGAACGCACTCCCCCTTTTTGAAAACGGGCAAGGAAACACGTCCTTTTAAGGACGTGATGAATTGCCTATTTTTTAATCTTTTAATCGAACATACGTTTTGAAATATGATATAATGTACTTAACAGAGAGTGGTATTCAGGTATTAATTAGCTTTGTTGACTAGCCAATGATGAAAGATTGTGGTGAAAATGGCGCAAATTATAAAGGGGATCAAACTTCGCCTATATCCCAATGCCCAGCAAAGGGACCAATTATGGCAGATGTTTGGTAACAATCGCTTCGTTTGGAACCAAATGTTGGTGATGGCCAAGGAACGATATCAAAATAATCCCAGCAGTCATTTCGTCAATGAATACGGGATGAATTATCTACTGAAGAGACTCAAGCAGGAATACCCATTCCTTCGGGCGAGTGACTCAACTAGTTTTCTAGTGGTTAATCACAACCTCGCCCAAGCCTTTAAGATTTTATTTAAACATCGGGGCGGTTACCCACGTTTTAAATCGCGTCGTGCTATTCGGCAGGCTTATACGGGGCGGTCAGTTTGTCGGGTACTTGCTAAACGGCGGGTGAGGTTGCCTAAGCTGGGCAGCATCCGCACCAGCAAAACAACCTTGTTAGCTAATGGCAAGATTAAATGCTATACGGTTTGCCTTGAGCCCACCGGCCGCTACTACCTGTCCTTACAAGTGGCGATTGAGGCTCCCGAACACTTAAGGAAGACGGGAAAAGCAGTTGGAATTGATGTTGGCATCACTAATCTAGCCATTAGTTCTGATGCAATCAAGTACGGAACATTTAATTCTAAATGGGTGAAAAAACAAGCAATCAGGTGGCAAAGTAAGTATGCCAAACGGAAGCATCAGGCGACGGTTGCCGTCTGTCAGTGGAACCATAACCACAAAACCTTCAAGAAAGAACTAAGTGATTACCAAAACTGGCAACGAGCACAGCAGCAAAAGGCCCGTTACCAAGCTAAGGTAGCGAGCCAGCGTAAAGATTATTTGCATAAACTAACAACGACCTTGGTTAAGCAATACGACGTAATCGTCATTGAAGATTTGAAAGCCAAAAACCTTCAAAAAAATCATTGCCTAGCTAAGGCCATTGCAAATGCCAGTTGGTATCAGTTCCGGACCATGTTGGCGTATAAGTGTGCCTGGTATGGTAAGAAATTAGTAACTGTTAAACCAAACTATACCAGCCAAATTTGTAGCCACTGTGGTTACCATAGCGGACCAAAGCCGTTACAAATTCGTGAATGGACTTGCCAAAACTGTGGTGCCCATCACGACCGCGATATTAATGCGGCAGTTAATATCTTGCATCAAGGATTAAAAGCTATTGGCTAGGGACTAGCCATGGTAAAAGAGTGGAGTTCTGTAAGTTAGGTATCTTGAATACAGGTATAATATCCTAAATACTACTTCATGTTCCCAGAAGCGCGGTCATTGATGGCCGTGTAGTTCACGCTCATTGTTATTCTTGGATTTTGGATTATTTGACACTGTAATAATGTCACTTCGTTCGTAATGCTCGTGGTTAAATACCATAAGCATTAACTCCTCACCATATTAGTTATTTCGTGTTAAGGCACTGCTATCCTCACTCGCACGATAACCTTTTTAGTAAAGTTCCTTGCCGATAGCACCACCCTTGTCCACCACTTCAAATGGATAAGGGTGCTTACTATCATAGCTTTCAAATAATCTATCTAACAATTTTCCTTCCCTTTTAGGTTTTATCACGATTGCATCGTCCGTGATATCTACACAAACCTCATCATCACCAGGGGTAATGCCAACTTGTTTTAGCATCTCTTTAGGAAGGCGAATTACATTGGAATTACCCCATTTTCTTAATTTAAGCGTTTCCTCCATGACGATTCCTCCGAGTATCCGTGCGTATTCTCACAATTTAGGACTAGTTATAGTATACGCTTGTATATCCACATTTTAACCTAGATATACAAATGTCATCAAACACTTTTAAAGCACAAAAAGCTGGAGGAAAATTTCCTCCAGCTTTTTATTTTACTTCTTCATCTTGCAGCCCGACCAGCTGATAAAGCTCGTGCCAGTATTCCAGCAGGAGCTCAAAGTCTGCTGGGGTCAAGCCGTCCCGGTTCAACTGGTTAAATTCCAGTAGTTCGTTCCGCAGGCGGAAGGCAAAGTCGTTGATCTTGACCACTGGCTGCTTGGTCTGACCATCCGGCAGCATTAACAAGATATCCGTCGCCATCTGGTTGGCCGTTTGATCAAAGAGGTTGAACAGTTCCCGGTTCTTAAAGGCCTGGGGCTCCAGAACCTGGTCCCTTTGACGGTCAAACTTCTTGTACCAGGAGGCCATCCCCCGCCAATAGTCCGTCGCCAACTTTTTACTCTGCGGGTCAGCCCAGGACATCGAGTACCGGTTCAGGCTTTCCCACTGCTTCAGGATCTCAAAATACAGGGACTCGTGGGGGCCAAACTGGTCCTCCCGGTTGTCCTCTACAAACTTACGGAGCTCAGCAATCATCTGGTTGGGTTGTTTTTGTTCCATTTAATTCACCTATTATTTTTAATTTATTTGCCGTGGCTGAAGAACTGAGCCGCCTTAATAGCCTGTTGCCAGCCGGCGTAGATCTTGTCAGCCTGTTCTGCGGTCATCTGCGAGTTAAATTCGTCACCAATCTTGGAAAGCTTGCGCAGCTCATCCTGGTCGGCCCAGAAGTCAACCGCCAGGCCCGCCAAGAAGGCAGCACCCAACGCGGTCGTCTCCTCCATGGCCGCCCGCTTAATTGGCGTCTGCAGAATGTCCGCCTGGAATTGCATCATGAAATTATTCCGGGAGGCCCCCCCGTTAACCGTCAGAGCCGTCAACGGGAGCTTGGTATCCTTGACCATTGTGTCAACGACGTCCCGGGTCTGAAGGGCAATCGACTCCAGGGTGGCCCGAACCAGGTGCTTGCGGTTCGTCCCCCGGGTCAGGCCAAAGATGGCGCCCCGCACTTCCTGGTCCCAGTATGGTGCCCCGAGTCCGGTAAAGGACGGAACCACGTAGACGCCCCCGGTCGTCTGGGCATCCAGGGCCATCTGCTCGGACTCACTGGCGTGTTTAAACAGCTGCAGGCCATCGCGGAGCCACTGGACAGCGGACCCGGCGACAAAGATACTCCCTTCCAGGGCATAGTAGGTCTTACCGCCGACCCCGTAAGCAATCGTGGTCAGCAGGCCGTTGTCCGACAAGGTCGGTTCCAGGCCGGTGTTCATCACGATAAAGGCCCCGGTCCCGTAGGTATTTTTGACCGACCCCTTTTCATAAGCGGCCTGGCCAAAGAGGGCTGCCTGCTGGTCCCCGGCGATTCCAGCAATCGGGATCTGGACACCGTAGAAGTGGTAGTCACCGGTGTAGCCGAAAATGGCCGAACTGGGCTTAACCTCCGGCAGGATAGCCCGTGGGATGTCCAGCAAGTCTAAGATGTCCTGGTCCCACTCCAGCTTATGGATGTTGAAGAGCATCGTCCGGCTGGCGTTAGTCACGTCGGTGGCGTGGACCCGCCGCCCACTCAGGTTCCACAAGAGCCAAGTGTCGATGGTGCCAAACATCAACTCACCCTTAGCGGCGCGCTCACGGGCCCCCGGGACCCGGTCCAAAATCCACTTGATCTTAGTGGCGGCAAAGTAGGAATCGATTACTAACCCGGTCTTGGCGTGGATCATATCCTTGTAGCCGTCCTTGATCAACTGCTCAGCGATATCACTCGTCTGCTTTGACTGCCAGACAACCGCGTGGTAAATCGGCTTGCCCGTCTTCTTGTCCCAGATAACGGTGGTTTCCCGCTGGTTGGTAATCCCAATGGCCGCAATCTTGTAAGGCTTAATCTGGGTCTTGATCATCACGTCCGAAATGACGGCCTGGACACTGTCCCAGATTTCCATCGCATCGTGCTCGACCCAGCCGGGCTTGGGGAAGTACTGGGGGAATTCCTGCTGGCTCATGCCGACCTTATTACCGGCGTGGTCAAAGATAATTGCCCGGGCACTCGTGGTCCCCTCATCAATCGCCATTATATACTGTTGCTCATTCAAAGTTGTTCATCCTTTCAAGCAAGCTGGAAAAGCGCCGCGCAACTCGTCGATTTCCGCGATTGCCTATAAATACCTAAAACAACAAAGAGGCTGGAAAAGTAATCTTTCCAGCCTCCAGATTAACAATTATTTGTCGCTTACCATCGTCCCGCCAACACTGTAACGGTCCTTACGCATCTCGTTTAAGACAATGTGTACCCGGTCTGCTGGAACATTGGCGTTCTTGGAAATTGCTGCGGTAACGTCCTTAACGAGGCCCTTGAGTTGTTCTTCACTCCGGCCTTCGATTAGGTCAATATGAACCAATGGCATAAGTAATACCCTCCTCGAATAATCTCACTTAATCTTACCATAAATATAGTAATAAGGGTATCCCTGAAAGCGATTAATTCCGCCGCCGCAACTGCCGACGGGCCTCCTCGGCCGCGGTCTGGTCACCAGTGAAGATCATGTGGTCACCTTCCTCTAAGACCGTGTCACCATGGGGCGAGATTGCCCGGTGGTTCCGGTAAATCCGGCTGACCGTGATCTGGTCGATAAACGGCAGGGTGTGTAATTCACTACCAATGAAGCGGGGGTTGCGGACAACCGCTTCGTACAGGCCGGCATCGGTGTCCATCAGCATTTCCAGAATCGATGGCGTCTCAATCAAGGAGCGCAAGACACTGATCTGGACATTGAAGGTGTTGTAAATCTCAATCCCCATGTCGACGAGGTTGCCGACCTTCTCCCGGTTCCGCCCGGGGGCGTTTTGCCCGGCGATGACCCGGTTGACCCCGGCCTTTTTAGCCATAATCGCCAGCCGCGCGTTTTTCTTGTCACTCGGGAAGGCCAGGACCAGGACGTCGGTGTCAAAGAAGTGGCCCTTTTGCAGGCTTTCTGCCGTCAATTCCGGCAGGTAGGTCAGGTCATTGACCTCGCTGTTAAAGGTCTTGTAGTTTTCTTCGCTGTCCGTCACCATCCGGACATCGTACCAGTTCTTCGAAAGTTGCTGGGTAACCGGCACACTGAAGGTGTTGGTCCCAATGAAGACCACCCGCTGCTTGATCAGGTCGGCCTTCTCCAGCTTGTAGACCGAATTGAAGACCACCGGCGCAATCAGGCAGACCACCACGGCCGCCAGAACAAAGGCGTCTGACTGGGTAGTGGTGATGGCGTGCAGGTTGCGGGCCACCGCCAGCGCTGGCAGGACCAGGGTGATCGTCGTAACGACCAGGAAGCTGCCCGCAAAGGAGTTCCGCGTCGAAAACCGCCGCTTGTAGATGAACATGATCGGCAGCTTGGCAATGATGAAGCAAGCGACCAAAACGGGAATCAGGGCCAGGGCCTGGGGGTGGGTGATCAGGGTCCGCAGGTCAAGCCGGACCCCGGTCATGATGAAGAAGAACGGGATCAAGAAGCCGTACCCAATCGAGGTCAGCTTATCCTTCGTGGACTCGGTCGGCTCGAGGAGCTTCATTACCATCCCGGCCAGAAAGGCCCCCAGGATGTTTTCCGCCCCGACACTTTCCGCAATCGTCACCAGGATGAAGATCAGTGAGAAGGCCAGGCGAATGTCGAGCTGGGTCGTCGACTTAGAAATCCGGTTAAACCACATGTAGGGTTGCTTGAACCGCATCAAGAGGATGATGGCGGCTAAGAAAAGAAGGAGGATCAACCACAGCCGCTTGGCATTGCCCCCGTTAATGGAGGCGTAGATGGTGAGGGACAGCATCGGCACAACTTCCCCCAGCACCGCCGTCAATAGGATGGTCTGCCCCGCTGGCCGGCCGAGGATCTCCTTTTCCTTCAGGGTAGCGATAACCACCCCGAGGGCCACCGTCGAGAAGAGGATGGTGGCTAAGAAGACGTCCGAGAAGAGCCCCACCAGGCGGAGGATAATCCCGAGAATCGCCGCGGTCACGATGACCACGACAAAGGACATGCTGGCCAGGCTGACCGGCGACTTACTGTCGGGTTTCTTCCCCGGCTGGCGCTTGAAGAGGTCAAAGTTGATCTCCATCCCCGAGAGAAACATCAGCATGATCACCCCAAAGGTCGACATCATGTTGAGGATCTCGTTGGGGGCCACGATGTTAAACGCACTCTTGCCGAGAATAATCCCCATCACGATTTCCGCCACCGCGGTGGGGACGGTGGAAACTTTAAAGCGGGCCATGATGATGGGAATAATCAGGGCCGCTACCATTACAATCAATACAGAGACTTGCTCCATAGTTTTCGCTCCCTTACTTTTTATCTTCACTATTATATAATCGGCGCCTGTAAATGAAAACAACTATTTTGCCAGCGTCCCAGTCGACTTTCGGTGATTTTCAATGTACAATTGATAAACGTTAATAATTACAAAAAAGGAGTTTCTAAATTCCATGACAAATAAGTTAAGTGCCTGCACAAGCATTTTAATTGGTAAAAACGCCAGTATCGACGGCACAATCATGATTGGGCGAAACGAAGACGCCAAGGCCGCCTGGCCTAAGCACATGGTCGTCCACCCGCACGGGGCCCTTAGCAAACGCTTCATCTCCAAGGACTCGAAGTTCGAGCTGGAGCTGCCCGGAAACAGCGCTCGCTACACGGCCACTCCGGAATGGACGGACAAGGAGGGCCTGTTTGAAGAAGACGGCATCAACGAATACGACGTGGCCATGAGTGCGACCGAGAGTGCCTACGCCAACCCGCTGGTCCTGGGCTGCGACCCCCTGGTACCGGATGGGCTGAATGAGGAGGCGATGATCACCGTCGTCCTCCCCTTCGTCAAGACCGCTCGTGAAGGGGTCCAGCGGCTCGGCAACTTGATTGCCCAGTACGGGACCGGTGAAACCAACGGGGTCCTCTTCGCCGACAACGACGAGGCCTGGTACTTTGAGAGCGGCAGTGGTCACTACTGGGTGGCCCAGCGGATTCCAGACAACTCCTACGCGGTGGTCGCTAACCAGCTAGCCATCCAGGAAATTGACTTCCAGGACCCGGATAACTACATGTTCCACCCTGGCATCCAGGATTTCGTGGCCGCCAACCACCTCAACCCGGCCAAGGAGGGCTTTAACTTCCGACAAATCTTCGGCACCGCCGACCGGTCGGACGCCATCTACAGCGAGCCCCGGGTCTGGGTTGGCCACCAGATGTTCAGCCCTAACGCCGCTAAGGACGAGCACCCCGAGGATACCGACCTCCCCTTCATCATGAAGTCAGAAAAGAAGCTATCGGTCTTCGATGCCCAGCAGTACCTGGCCAACCACTTTGAAGGCACACCATATGACCCGCTCGGCAAGGGTCCCGATGCCCATAAGTACCGGCCAATCAGCCTGGCCAAGACCCAGGAGTCCCACGTCCTGCAGATGAACCGGCAGCCGGGGGCCAACATCCACTGGCTGGCAATGGGCGTGGCGGCACAAAGTACCTACGTGCCCTTCTTCAACGGCATCACCGATGTTCCGGCGCCTTACAAGCGGGGCAAGCTTCCCGCCCAGCTCAACTCAGCCTACTGGATTTTCAAACACGCCAGCGTCCTCGTTGACAGCCACCTCCACGACTTCCTACCCCTCTTAGAGGATGTCCAAAAGGAGCGCAAGCGTGCCGCCATCAAGATGATCCAGGAAACGGACGCCGTCGTCGCCAAGCTGGCCGCCGACAAACGCCCGGCCTACCTGACCCAGCAGAGCAACAACTTCGCGGTCGACACCATGAACGCCTACAAGAAGCTGGCCCTGGAACTGATCACCAAGATGACCGACTACTCGCCGCTTAACTTCAATACAGACGAAAACCTGTAAAACAACATGACCGCTAGCATTCGGTAGCAACCGAACGTTAGCGGTCTTTTTCTATTTCAATAGGTCTTCCCACTGCTTAACAAAGGCAGCCTCGTTATATTGGGCGGCAATCTGCCGGGCCGCGTTCGACCTGGCCGGGTAACCCTGGGGGGCACTCAGGATGGCCACCGCCTGCCGGGCCAGGGCTGCGGGGTTGGCGTTTTGCACCAGGGCCTGGTTAGGCAGCAAGGCCTTGACGTCGGGAACGTTGTAGCTGATCACCGGGACGCCGTGGCTCAGGGCCTCGACCATGTTCATCCCCAGCCCCTCGTTCTCACTGGCGTTGATGAAGAGGTCAGCATGGTCATAAATGGTTGGCTCAAGGCCGTAGTCCACCAAGTCGACACTTGCGGTCAGTCCCAACTGGTTAATCAGGCCCGTCACCTGCGGCTGGTAGCTGGCGGTGAAGTAGCCCTGCATGACCAGGCGGGCCTTGGGCAGTTGCTGGTGGACGAGCTGGAAGGCCCGGACCAGGTCGGTGATCCGCTTAACCGGCGTCAGCATCCCCCGGTACACCAGGGTTGGCTGACTGCTCAGCTGGCGGTCCGTCGCCACGGTTGGGTAGTAACAGTCCATGACCGGGTGAAGGGCCTTCCGGTAGGTGACAAACTTCTGTAGGGCCCGAGCCTCCTGCTTGCTGGGCAAGGCCACCTTGGTGAAGTGGCCCGCTGCATTCCCGTTCAGGGCGACTTGGTAATCCTGGTAGACCCCCTGCTTATTGGCGGCCTGACTGTGGATGACCGCAATCGTCTGAACAGGCTGGTCAACGGCCAGGACGTTAGCATCGACGCTCCGCCTGTCACTGACGAAGGTTGCTTGTTCTTGGCGGTTCAGTTCGTTCAGGAAGAAGGTGAAGAGGTCCCCTTCTGAGTCGAAAATCCGGTCCTGTCCCTGGTAGTGGATTAATTTCCACATCGTTGGCCGGACCTGGTCGCCGATATGCATGTGGGTGATTTCCAGGACCGGCTGCCCCGCTGGGCTGAAGAAGCGCTCGCTCCCCACGGTCCCGTCCGGGTGGTAGGTCTGAACCATGGACTTGAACCCCCGCCAGTCCCAGTATTCACGGACGGCCGGGTGGCCCAGGTCATCGAGGTATTCGACGTCGCCGACCAGGCCGACCGTTGCTGGCATCACGTGGATTCTTGCCAAGGCCTTCCCTTGGTAGCGGATTTCTGAGAGATTATTGTCAACGCCAACGATGTGGTAGTCCGCTAGGGGGATGCTCTTCAGGTAACGGAGGTGCTGCTTTTTCCGCGGCACGTCCAGGGCCCCCTGGAAGAAGTCATACATGTTGATTGAGTCCGTCTGGTCCAAGCCATGCTGGGCAAGGTTCTGACTGAGGAAGCGGTTGTAGTTGCGGGTCACGATTTTTACCTGGTGCCCCGCCCGCTTCAGTGCTTGCAGGCGTTGGATTTGGGAAAATTCCGTTCCTGAGTTCAGGCTAAAGATATTTTCACCAACAAGGTAAATCATTTACTGCACCCCCTTCAACCGCTCCTGGGCGGTCGTGATTAGTTTCTGCCAATCCTGCCAAACGCTATCCGGTGAGTAGCGACGGGCAGAATCATAGGCCCCGTCGCTCATCTTTTGCATTAGATTCGAATCCTGTAAGAGCTCAACCAGGCGCCTGCCGAGGGCCCGGTAGTCACCGTAGTCCACCACGTAGCCATTCTTGCCATCCTGGATGATGTCGTTGGGCCCGTAGTTAACGTCGTAGGTCACGCCGACGACCCCGTGGGAGATGGCCTCCATGATTGACAGATTGAACCCTTCCATGGTTGAGGTCAGACCAAAGATCTGGGCCCGGTCCTCGATTGCCGCCAGGTCACTGGTGTAGCCCTTAAAGGACACCACATTGGTGAGGTCCAGGTCGGTGATGAGTTTGGTGAGCTTCCGCTTTTCCTCGTAGTTATTGGCCGAATCAGGGTAGCCGTAGAGGTCCAAGGTTACCGCTGGCACCTGGTCGTGGGCAATCTTGACCGCCTTGATCAGGGCCCCGAGGTTCTTCTCCCGGGCAATCCGGGCCACCGCGATGATTTTACCAAAGGTCCGCTGACTTTCCGGAACGCGGGGCGCCGTGAGCTGGCTCTCCGGGACAATCCCCACCGGAATCGTGAACATGTCGCAGGTCGGGTGGAAGCGGGCGATGACGTCGCGTGTCTGCCGGGCGGTCGCACAGATGTAGGCCGAGTAGCGGTTGATATTGGTTAGGGCGTATTCGTAATTGTCATTAAGAATTGAGTGGAGAGGGTCCTGGGCATCACCAGCCTGCGAGTTGTGGAGGTGCATGACCGTGTATGCCGGCCGGTCCAGGTGGATCAGGGCATCGTCCGCCAACAGTGACCGGTCCAGAATAAAGGTGTTCTGGCCACTGGCGTTAACCGTGTTCAAGAAAAAGGCAAAGAGTTGGTCCATGGTGGCAAACTGGTGGACAAGCTGGTGGTGGTCACGCAGCCACCAACCGGTCGTGGTCAGCTTGCCGTCGGCGTCGTAATTGTGAAAGGCGCGGATCACGACTTCGCCATCCGGGGTGAGCCATTCCTCATTGTCAATCTTGTTGTCCGGTGAATACCACTGCAGGAGGGTCCGGAAGCCCCGGGTGTCGTAGTTGTCGACCCGGTAAAGGTTGCCATAGCCATCGAACAGTTCGACCGTGGTCACTTGTTCATTGTTGTCTGGATCGTAGTTGACCCGGGCCAGGAGCCGGCCGTCGGGACGCGACACCAGGTAGCGGTGGTTGGCATCGTCTTTTACCAGATTAGGGTTGGCAACCCCCAGGTCGAGGTCCTTGACCGTGACCCTTTGCTGGGGAAGAGCGACCGTATCTTGGAAGTAGTCAAACATGGACAAAAGGTGCTGGTCATCGACCCCCGCCCGGGCCGCGGTGGCGTGGAGGTCCCGGGTCCAGTCGTGAATGATGATTTTGCATGGGTAGTGGTGCTGTTCGAACAGGCGCAGGCGCTTGAGCTCGGCGTGTTCAATGCCGGACTTGTAATCGGGCATTCCAAAGTTGATAAAGTAAAGCATTGTATGTTCCTCTGTAGGTCAAAAATAAAGAAGCTGGGAAAAAAGCTTCAGAGTGCTCCGTATGGCTAGTATAGGACGATTGTTGGCACGGTACGGGCCAATGATTGTCCGTAACTAGACACTAGGAGCACGCTTTTTTTCCGCGATTACTGTGTAATATTCGGAGAACTAAAAGAGGCTGGTGAGAAAACAAAGTTTTCTACCAGCCTCCTTTATAGATCATTGTAATTGTAAAAAAGCGGTTTTAGTTACGCTTCTTCCGTAAGCCTAAGCCCAGCATTGCGCTCATGCTTACCATTCCCAGAGCAACCAGGGAAACGGCCTTGTTGTTACCAGTTTGTGGTAAGGTCTGGTTAGCAGCGGCCGTCTTAGTAGCGTTAGCACCTTGGCCTTCAGCAGTTACGGTTGCACTAGCAGTGGCTTGGTTGTTACCTGCTTCGGCAGATGCGGCGTTCGTTGCAGCGTTGTTGTGGTCAGTTGTGTTGCCAAACATATCTGAGTTGTTGGCATTGATTTCACCAGAGTTAGTTGCTTCAGATGCTACAGAACTTGCTGCACTAGATTGTGCAGAACTCGTTGCGCTAGATTGGGCAGAGCTTGTTGCACTGGATTGTGCGGAACTTGTTGCGCTGGATTGTGCGGAGCTCGTTGCGCTGGATTGTGCAGAGCTTGCTGCACTAGACTGGGCAGAACTTGTTGCGCTGGATGTCGCAGAACTCGTGGCACTGGATTGTGCGGAGCTCGTTGCGCTGGATTGTGCAGAGCTTGCTGCACTAGACTGGGCAGAACTTGTTGCGCTGGATGTCGCAGAACTCGTGGCACTGGATTGTGCGGAGCTCGTTGCGCTGGATTGTGCAGAGCTTGCTGCACTAGACTGGGCAGAACTTGTTGCGCTGGAT
>CAJMLF010000032.1 GCA_905214235.1 uncultured bacterium
CTTACGTCACTGATGAGCAACTATTTTCTTTCTAACTTAAATTGACATTTCGGATGAGATTAAAAATAACGAGATTAGAGTTAAAAAGTTACCAACTGCGCTGGACTGGGCAGACTTGGTAAAAGAGTGGAGTTCTGTAAGTTAGGTATCCTGAATACAGGTACAACATCCTAAATACTACTCTATGTTCCCAGAAGCGCGGTCATTAATGGCCGAGTAGTTCACCTGCGAATATTAGTAATCCTTGATTAATATGACGTATTTAAAAAGTAAGCAGCTAGTTAACTTAATACTTTCGTCTTTACTCATACCCGAGCGACAGGTATAATTTGAATGTAAAGAATAAATAGGAGCTATTATCAAAAACTTTGCGGATAAAGAAACCGAGAAAATATTTAATCAATGTTTCTCTAAAAAGTTTCCCCAATCAATTCAACATACTGCATTAAGAAAATTAATCATAGTTGATAATGCTGAAAATTTAAACGACTTGCGTCAGCCGCCAGCTAATCATTTAGAAAAACTGGCAGGAGATCGAAAAGGGCAGTACAGTATTAGAATTAATAGTAAGTATCGTATTTGGTTTTCAGTAATGCCAAATAATCTCGTTTGTGATGTTGAAATCACTAATTATCATTAAACTGGAGGAGGTTATAATATGAAGCAAATCGCCGTGCCCAAAATTAGTGAGATATTAAAAAGTGAATTTATGGATCCATTGGGTATTTCTGCTTACCGTTTGGCAAAAGAGATTGGCGTACCGGTTTCGCGAATTCAAGATCTTCTCCATGATCGACGGGATGTCACGATTGACACCTCTATTCGTCTTGGAAGACTTTTTGGCGTTTCGGACCGTTATTTTCTTAACTTACAGAATGACATTAATTTTAGAAATGCCGAAAGCAAAAATAGTGAGGAATATAATCAAATCAAAGAATATCAATCGATTAAGCAGTGATAATACAAAAAATAGCATCAATATTGGACAATGTAGACCCGTAAAGGAAGTGCATTCATGAAAATTTATTTTGCGGCTTCAATTAGCGGTGGTCGGAATGACCAGGGACTTTATCGTCAACTAATTGACATGATGAAGCAGATGGGGCACCAGGTTCTAACCGAGCATATTGGCAATCACAATATTTCCAAAAATGGGGAAACGGAACTATCACCGCAGGAGATCCGTGACCGAGATATTCACTGGCTGAAGGAAAGTGACATTGTTGTCGCCGAAACTACCCAACCAAGCTTAGGTGTTGGTTATGAACTTGGCTATGCCGAAAGGATTAACAAGCCTGTGTTAATCCTGCACCGTAATCAGGAGCGCCACCTGTCAGCCATGATTTCCGGGACAAAGCATTTTAATGATATTAACTACTACTCGAGTCTTGATGAGGCAGGGAAAATCCTGAAGGCAAGACTGAGTTAGGACCACACCTGGCAGTAATTACTTGACCAACTAATTATTTAGAGAAATTGGTAGAAGATAGGAGTAGTTTTAGGGCTAATAACAAGTAATGTATTTGCTATACCCGTTTTTCTTATTCACAATTGATATTTCTATTCGCCTTGGAAAGCTTTTTTCCGCGATTACTATGTAATATTCGAAAACTAAAAAAAAAGGTTGGGGAAAAATATATCCCCAGCCTCCATTGTTTTAAAGACTCATTTCTGTCATTTTGAGTTGGTTATAAGGTAGGTAGTAGTAAGTTAAGTGGTCGAGATCCATGAAACCCTTGTACTGCGTGTAGTCGGCTTGCCCCTTAGTGTTGACTTTTACACCGCGGGGAATGTCGACGTTGTTGAGAATGTGATTAAGGGTTATTAAACCGGATTGGGCATCAGTTGCTTGATCAGTATACTGACGTAAAAAGGCAGTCCGCACGAAACGGGAAGTGGATGTGTAGTCACCAGGCAAGCCGATTGCACCGTTACCAGGACCATCGGAGACAATCTGATAGTCGCCGTATTTTTTCGCTGGGAAATCCTGAGGCTGGATGTGTGAGTGATGGCCCAAATTGGTCAGTTGCCACGGGAAAGTTGGCGAGTTGGTCATGACGCCCACTGGATTGTCATAAAGGTGCATCCCCGTCTTAGTAATCTCCATTACCAGACTATCGCCATGATGGTCATAGAGGATCCAATGTAGTGGCATGACTCCTTTGACAAAACTATTTTCGACTTGGCAGACATTCAGCTGGTTAGCCACTTGTTTGAATTCACTGACACTAGCAGTATTTCCCAACACCCACGGAATAACCTCTGTAGCTGCAAGATTGATGGCGTTAGTCTTGGGTTCTTTAGCGTATACGGCATTTTCATTGAAATACAGTGAGGCGATTGCGAGACCCTTTTCGTTGAAGCCGTCAGCGAATGTATCATTTTTACCGGCACCAATAAAGCGGTACTTACTATCAAATCCGTTAGGAGAAAGTTGGGATGAGAAGTGGTGCCCATTTTCGATGATGACGGGTGTCAGATGCATATCTTGCGCAAAGTCCAGTGTGCGGGCAAGAAAGTGTGTATGATCTTTGGTTTCGTAATAAATAGATGTGCACATATGAGTTTACTCCTTTACTTAAGTTTGCTTCATTGTATTCCATTTGTGGTAAGAAGGTAAGCACTGGTTCGGTAAAAGAAGTATCGATTAGTGAAAATAATGATGTACTGTTTGTGATATGCTTTAAAGTAAGTTGCCATTTATGGTGCTTATTGGTAAGGAACGGAATTGGACTATGTACTATGGTTTGCCCAATGGAAACATATAATAAAAAAGTGACGTTTTGAGATCTTTTTGCTTAATTTGTGTCAATAAATCGTTCAATTTATTTCTTGCAATCTGTCTTAATAATTAAATTTTCTAAGAATAATATGTCATGACCATTTACGTAGTAACTCATGAAAGTTTAGATATTCTCTAGGATTATGGACCTTAGTTATTCCTTCACTAAACCAAACACTGCTATAATTAAACTAATAACTTGTATTGGACTGAAATTAATGAAATATACGATGAAGGATATTGCTAAAGCCGCTGGAGTATCGTTGAGTACGGTGTCTTTAGTACTTAATGATCGACCTGTTCGGGTTAGTGACAAAACTCGTAAGCGAATTAAACAAATTGCCTCGGAAATTCATTATCAACCTAACGCAGCCGCAGTTTCTTTAAGCCGAAACGTTAGCTATAATATTGGTTTAATTGTTCCTGATATTACGAACCCGTTCTTTGCGCAGATGACAAGAGAAATCAATAATCAGCTTGCCAAGCATGGTTACTCCACTTTATTTGCTGACAGTAATAACTCAGCAGAGAAAGAGCGGCATATTCTCCATAATATGGTTTCGCGTGGTGTCGATGGAATTTTACTGGTACCATCGAATGAATTTTTCTATCAAGACATGGATAAGCTCCAAAAGCAGATCGATGAGACTGGAAAACCGATTGTTTTAGTTAACGCAACGGCTGATATGCTAAAAGTGTGCTCGGTTAATTTTGATAATTTTAAGGGGGCTGCAATGGCTACCCAAGAATTAATTGACCATGGGCATCGTAATATTGCGTTTATTCAGGGGAAAAAGCAGTATGTCAATGCGCCGGAACGTTATGAGGGGTACGTACATACGCTGGAGGAGAATGATATTCCGTTTAGGTCAGACTTCCTTTATGAAGGAGATTATTCAATTACAAGTGGTTATCGCGCGGCTGATGCAATTATCAAAAATAGGGAAGTTACAGCTATACTAAGTTCCAGTGATATGATGCTTTTTGGAATCATAAAGTGGGCTAATGAACATGGCTTGAATGCTTTTAGCCGCTTTTCAATGATTGGCTTTGATAATGACCCCTATGATGTAATTACTCAGTATCCGTTGACCACGGTTGACCAGAACATACCACCAATGGTTAGCAAGGGTGTCACCGCCTTATTAAAGATGATATCTACTAAGAAAATTACCTACCAACATTTGGTTATTGCGCCCGAATTAATAAGACGGCAGTCGGTTCGGTCAATCAAAGAGTAACGTTTTTCTATGAAAGTGTTTACATTTCAGATTAATGTGTTATATTTAAGGTGAAGTTTGTTAATGATTCTTTTAATTTGAATGTCAGTTGTACACGTTTTGTTGGTTTTAAAAAGCATTCAGATTAAAAGATTTTTTTTAGCAATTTGATAAAGCGATTTATCACTTCAAGAATCATTTAATTACTTCAAATTTTGCTTGTAAAAGGAGGCTGCTATATGGCGAATGTTTTAATTGCGGGTGAGTCGTGGATTTCTTCCACTGTCGAATATAAGGGTTATGACTCTTTTGCTAGTACTAAATTAGAGAATGGGTGTAGTCACCTTGTTAAAGAGCTAGAAGCACGTGGTCATTCAGTAACTCATTTATTTGCTCACGATGTTCCTGAACAATTTCCGTGGTCAGAAGACGATATGGCTGAATATGATGTAATTATTCTTTCCGATATTGGTGCTAATTCAATTTTACTTTCAGAACGAGTTTTCGACCAAGGGAAGCCAACCGTTAATCGACTTGAAGTGTTAAAGCACTGGGTATTAAACGGTGGTGCATTGATGATGGCAGGAGGATATCTGTCATTTGCTGGCTTTGAAGGTAAGGCGCATTATCATGGCACCCCAGTTGAGGAAGTTTTACCTGTAAATATCCTTCCGTATGATGATCGTCGTGAAGTTCCCCAAGGGCTTACCCCCCAGGTGACTAAAGAAAGTTTAATAACTGAAAATTTAGGGCGTTTTCCGCAGGTCCTTGGTTATCAAGTAGCAACTCCTAAGGAAGGTAGTGATATTTTGCTGAAGGTAGCTGGTGATCCGTTGTTGGTTACAGCATCATTTGGCAAGGGAAAGTCACTAGCATATATGAGTGACATTGGTCCCCACTGGGCATCAGATGAATTTATGAATTGGCAAAATTACGGCGAGTTTTTCTCGCGTTGCATTAATTGGTTATCCAATAACTGAGATTGAGATCGAAAGAAGGCTCGAAGATGGATTCAGCAAATAATAAGATGAAAAAGGGTGTTGTTATTCCTTTGCTCGTGCTGGCGACTATTCTTGCGGGGATGCTTTCACCGCTGCAATCTGCCGTTAATGGACAATTGGGTAGCACATTAAAGGGTGATGGAAATGCCGCAGCAGTAATTTCGTTTGGTTCGGGTTTAGTAGTGATGGCAGTCATTATCCTAGCACGTCATTCGACTAGAGCTCAGTTTGCATCAATTCCAAGAAAGATGCGAGCTCACGACTTGCCTTGGTGGAATTGGATCGCTGGGATTTGTGGTGCAATGGTTGTTTTCTCTGAAGGTGCCTCAGCATCAGTACTTGGAGTAGCAACTTTTCAAACAACTTTGATTTCCGGTTTAGTTATTTCTGGGTTACTTTGCGATCGCTTTGGGATAGGTGTTGATGTTAAACAGCCATTTAATTTTGCTCGTATCGTGGGTGCGCTTTGTGCAGTTGCCGCAACCATCTTGGTTGTATTACCAAACTGGTCAGCACCAAAAGTAATTGGTTTAGCCGTTCTTCCCTTTTTAGCCGGAGTTCTTGCGGGGTGGCAACCTGCTGGTAATTCTGCTATTGCAAAGGAAACAGGATCAATGCTGGTATCGATTACCTGGAACTTTATCGTAGGTTTCTCCATTTTAACGATTATCCTACTAATTAGAATTGGCATGGGCCAAGCAACCTTTGTACTTCCACATGTTTGGTGGATGTATCTTGGTGGCCCATTAGGATTGTTATCGATTGCCTTAATGGCATTGTTAGTACGTGGACTTGGACTATTACTGTTAGGTCTGGCATCGACTGCTGGTCAGCTGATTGGCTCCGTTTTAATGGACTTATTAATTCCGCAACTAGGTGCGCATGTATACTTAGTAACTGTTTTAGGTGCCTTGGTAGCATTAATTGGTGCTGGGATTGCAATGATTCCTTCTCAAAAGAAGGCAAAGTCAGTTAATTAAGGAGGTGGCTGGAAAATGGCTTGTACTGGTATTGAATTGATTAGTAAGCAGGGTAATCCTTATTGGGGACGAACTCAAGATTTTGAACAACATTTTGAATATTCGGGGGTTAAAATTCCCAAAGGATACCACTTTTCATCGATGTATTCACCATTTGTTACCCGTCAAGCAGTAATGGGGATTATGTGGGCCAAGGATCTGCATAAATCTCCTGTGCTATTGGATGGAATTAACGAAAGTGGAATTTGTGGTGGTTCATTCTATTTTGATCACTTTTACCGATACGTTTCGACAGAAGAAATCAAAGCGAGTGGTAAAATCCCAATTCGGGGTGAAGAAATCTGTAGTTGGATTTTAACCCACTACAGTAGCCTCGATGAAATTAAAGAACGGTTGAACCAAGATGTTGGTGTGACCAACGATCCGGGTCCAATGATGGGGATGTCAGTACCGCAGCACTGTGTATTCATTGATGAAACTGGCCGTTCGATTGTGGTTGAGCCGTCAATTCCCAACGGATTTCAGATTTATGAAAATAAATTAGGTGTATTTACGAATGCGCCAAAGTTTGATTGGCATATTAATAACGTTAAATTATGGCTGGAACGTACTACTAACCGAACTTATGATTATGACTTAAGTGAGACAATTAAACCAATTGAACTAGGAGAAGTAACCAGTGGGATGGTTGGCATTCCGGCTGACTATAAACCTGAATCACGCTTCCTACACGCAGCATTTGCCAAATTGCTTTCACCATCAACGGATGATAGAGAAACACTTAATCAAATTTTCCAACTCCTTACTCCAGAAAATACACCTAAGGGTTCTCTAAGAATTAATAATAATGGTGAAACCATCTATGCTTGGACACAATATACCGCTGGTTATGATATTAAGCAAAAACGATTGCTGGCCTTTACGTACGATAATCGTAACTTGCGGGAAATGGATTGGGGCAATTCTGCGGACTGGGAGAATCAACTTAATTTCTTCTCATTTATTGCTCCCCAAGACACGACTCCCTTTGTCGCCAAAGATAATTGGAAAGAGGGTGAAAATACTCTCTAAATAAAACCTAGTTATAAATGAATAACCTACCCAGGTAATACTTACACCCCTTGGTATTACTTGAGTAGGTTATTACTGTACTCCGTATATTTCAGTGTTAATAACCAAATTGATTTTTAACGTTTTTGCGAGATACACAGGGCGGAATTAAAATGTAGGAAAACGGCGGGACTATAATGTCATCTAAGCAGACAGATGAAATAAAAAAATCATTATCTGTTTGGAAGACATTTTCTAAAACCAGGAATGCAAAGAATAGTGCAGAAAATCATGTCATTCTAGTGCTAAAAAATTACTATAAAAACTCAATTAATAAAAGTACTATTTCACGTTGGGAGTAACTCTATAAAGATCAAAGAGATAACGGATCACGACCTGATTTTCAGTATTATAGATGTTCAAAGGAAAACAATAAGAAACAAGTATGATTGATTCATGCTCCAAGCAGTAGTGGCTTAATGACGCATGAAATTTTATGAGCAACCATTATCCTTATCTGACTTGGTAAGTTGAATGCAATGGAAGTAGGTAAAAAACTATTATAATGATGTTGTGGATATCGAAACCTTGTGTAAAATATATTGCTAATTTAACGGAATAATGAAATTTGAGTAAGGAGTGAGTTTAGATATGGGGCCACTAGTCAAAGTGGTATCAAAGATTACCAGTAAAAACCAGGTAACTGTACCACGAAGCATTCGTGAAGTCCTTAAGGTTAACTCAGGTGATTCTATTGAATGGACCGTTGGTATTAGCGGGAACGTAACGGTTAAAAACGCTAATTATAATTTGTGGGATATTGTTAAAAGGCAACAAGTAGTTTATGGAAGCGTTGATACGTCAGAAATTGAGTGGGGGACCAGATATCGACGGTTAGGACTCATTGCTATATGAAGAATTTTACCACTGCTTGTTATTATTAATCGTCGTAGACCATGCGTGCCCCAATATAGCTAGGCAAAAGCTGATGGCAGAGTAAGTATCCAATTATTATCGGGGAAATAGGGATATTTAATCAGTTCTTGATTTAATCTTTCGAAAAGGTTTAGAGAATACTATTAATGATGGATTTTACTTGATATCGATTTATAGTAGTATGATAAACTAAATGAAAGAGATCTTTGGAGAAAAGTGGTGCATTAATAAGGACCTTTAAGTTAATCCCCATGTGTATGGGGGGAATCCCTAATACTACTTCGATTGATTCTTTAATATTTCATAATCCCCATATATATGGGGGAATTATTGATGCATGATAAAGTACAATTTTCAATTTAATGAAGAGTAGTTGTGAGGAGAGACAATTCTTGAAAGAAAAAGTTACTGCATTCTATAGAAGCAAATACTTTATTCCCGCTGTGGCGTTAGTTTTATTTATAATCGCTACAGCGGTTATTTACTTTGTACTTGAAGAGCTAAAGTTGTGGTTTGCCTTATTCTTAATACTTTCCTTTATTGCTTTTTTAAAAGTGACTACTTTTCTCTTGAAATTATTTTTCACTTATTAATAGAAAATATATTACGGACTTTTATAAGCAAATCCTAAAAAGGAGGTGCCCCATGGCAGCCAAATTAGACAAGCAATTCACTCAGGACGTCCTCAACACAGTGGACCTAATCCCGTACGGGCGAGTCACGACCTATGGCCAGATTGCCCGCATGATTTGCCGCCCGCGTAACGCCCGCCTCGTTGGTAAGGCACTGGGTAAATTTGGCGGGTGCGGTAAGCATCCCTGCCACCGGGTAGTCACGGCAAACGGTCGGTTGGCGCCTGGCTGGATTGACCAGCGGCCCATGCTAGAAGCGGAGGGGGTGCCGTTCAAAGATGCGACCCATGTCGACATTCGAAAATGCTTTTGGCGCGGCATCTAGTTCCCGCAAGCTGGCTCCGTGGCCAATCCCGTGCCATGCTACCGCCCAGCGCCAAGCCAAAAATGGCTACGTCCAGGTCAAATACACCTGGGTAGTGGCCGGCTGGCATTACGAAGCCCGCTGGCATAGTCGGGTCCCCACCGCTCAAATCATCACCTATCCAAGCTGGCAACTCGACCGGATCCATCCCGGAAAGGGCTACGGCAAAGATGCTGCTCCCAGAAGGGCCCAAACCCTTGTCGGTGACCATTGGCTTGCTACGTCCCGTGTCCGCTACCTTATCCAGCAGGCTGCAAACAACCCAACTCCCGCAGCCCAAAGCTTTGTACGCGCGGTCCATCTACCAGCAGTCGTCACATATTTCCCGGGAAATAATCAGGAGGTTCCAGCAATGACTAATCAAATCCTAATATTATTGAAAGAACGACAGATTCCTTACCAATTGATTAACCATCCCCCGGTCTACACAGCCGCGGAAGCTGACCAATATGTCAACGGCTACACCTTTGCACGCGCCAAAAACCTCTTTCTGCACAGCCGGCAGGGCTTCTTTCTTATTATGCTTCCTGATAGCCAACGCTTGAACATGCGTCAGTTGAAAAAGCAGTTGGACACATCGCGACTCTCTTTTGCGCGCCCAGATGAGTTGAAAAAAATCCTTGCCATCGCCCCCGGGGCTGTATCTCCTTTTAATCTTATCAACGACCGCGACCACCAGGTTACCTTGGTCGTTGCGCGGCAGCTTCTCGAGTCGAATCTACCGCTTGGTTGTCACCCCAACGACAACACTAAAACGGTAATCATTCCCGTCGACCGCCTCCTTAACCTCGTCAAGGAGTGGGGCAACCCCGTGCAAATTCTGGACTTGTAGGATCTTCTGCAGGCACTTTTAACGACTAATACCGGCACCTAGTAAGACAATTTATTGACATTGTTTCTAAAAAGATTGCCCATTATGTTCCAAAAGTGTTAGAGTGAGAATGATATATTATGATTGGGAGGATGCTAGATGGCTGATAAATATGACCAAATCAAGTCAGCTTTGAAAGAGCCCGAACTGAACGCCAAAATGTTTGCCTGCCAGTTCGGCTTAGAAGCTAAAAAGCATCGTGTGTTGACGAACGGCCGGGCCAGTCGGTACCCATATCCGGCTAATCTGCGGTCACGTCAATACAACATTTACCTGAATTCAGGATTTACCGATGACATGATTGACTTTGAGACACCACCGGTAGTGGGGAGCCGCCATGCGGTTACTCACTTGAAGATGCTGGAACAGATTATGATTGAGCAGCTTCACAGCGATGAGCGCCTGTGGCCACTTAGCATGGCCCCCGCGCCGGTCTACCAACACGACATGGACTACCTGAAGGACGCCTACTCCAAGCCGTGGGCCCAGGCCGACCATGATTACCTGGGAAATAAATATGGGGTTGCCAAGGAAATCATGGGTGATGTCCACATCAACTTTGGCTTGGATAGTGACCTCGTATCAACGCTCTACCAGCGTTTCTACACTGACGAGTACGATAATGAGGTTGCCTTCCGCAACCACCTCTACTTCAAGCTCGCCCAGGCCTACTACCTCTACCAATGGCTGTTCACCTACCTGTACGGGGCCAGCCCAGTTGCCGAGAACATGCCGCAGAGCTTCCCGGACAATATCGAACTCCCGGTCCGGAGCATTCGGGCCAGTGAGTACGGGGACGATAACAAGGCCAGTGAACGGATTACCTACAACTCTCTCGAAGAGCACGTTGACCAGCTGCAGGAGTACGTCGACAACGGAACCTTCTACAGCCTCAAGGAATTCTTCGGGCCCGTCCGCCTTCGTCACCACGACCAGGACATGCGGGACCTGCGGGGGGCAATGGCTGCCGGCATTGACTACCTCGAATTCCGAAACTTCGACCTTGACCCGCTCTCCCGGACAGGAATCAGTGATGATACCCTGAACTTCTTGGAGCTCCTCTTGTTAGACGCCATCGTCTCACCCCTTCCGGATGACTTGACGACCCGTCTGGCAAAGGCGCGTGAACTGAATAACGAGGTCGCCCTGCAGAAGCCGACGGATGAGACCGACTGGATGAAGGACGCTGCCAACAAGCTGATTGACGAGCTCCAGGCCTTCGTGGAAGAGTTCAACGCTCCGCGGGAGTACAAGCTAGCGTTGACCTTTGCTAAGCGGCGGGTGGAAGACCCGGCCCTGACCATCAGTGGTCAATTGGCTGACCGGATTGAAAATGGGAACCTCCTGTCATTCGGCTTGAAGATTGCGAACGACCGGTACACTAACAATATCAACTACCAGCACCCGCTCCAGGCCATCAGCAAGGACTACTCGGATGACGTCCAGCGCCTGTTGCGGGCAGCAATCGAGCTGGGGGTTCATTTTGAATTACAGCCAGATATGGTCACCCTCTATGTGGGGGGCCATAAGGAAATGTACCAGGCAGAAGAACCCCTCGACTTTAGTAAGGGCCCACGGGAATTTGTCTTGAACGCCTTCCCCGAAGCTCAGAAGTTGCAGGAACCACAAGAATAAATATCCTAAAATAATAAGCGGAGGTTGGCGCAGACAGCGTCAGCCTCTCCTTTGTAATTAGCGAGGTGCAGGCATGAGAAAAATTGGAATTATTGGATTAGGCCACGTGGGGCGCCTCCTGGCAAATGAACTGGCGGTCACTGGCGAAGCGGACGAGTTGGTCCTGATCGACCAGGATGACGACCGCGCCTTAGCAGTACAAACTGACCTGGCGGACGCGGCCACGGCCAGCGCCCACCACCTAAAAATCACCATCCAGGACTATGCGGCGCTTGGTGGGGCCCAAGTCATTGTCGTGGCGGTCGGCAAGAGTGCCTTGGCTAAGGAACAGCCGATGGCCGAACTCACCACCAGCGGCCAGGCAGTAAGAGAAATCGCCCCGCAAATCAAGGCCAGCGGCTTTCAGGGAATCGTCCTCAACCTGACCGACCCGAACGAGGCCATCACCGCCTTCCTCCAGCAGGAACTACTCCTGCCACCCAAGCAGGTGATTGGCCTAGGAACGGTGGTCGATACTGCCCGGATGCGGCGGGCAGTGGCCCACGCGGCCCACTTGTCCGCCGCCAATGTGACCGGCTTTGTCTACGGCCAGCATAACGGCCGGCAGAGCTTTGCCTGGTCCACTGTCCGGGTTAACGGCCAGGGGATCGGTGAATCCATCAATGGTCACCGGCTGGACGAGAGCCAGCTCAAGGTTCAGGCAGATCTCAGTGGTTGGTACACCCTGAAGGGACTGGGCTACAACGCTAGTGCGGCGGTTGCCTGGGCCCGGCGGATTATCCAGGCGATCTTTACCGATGAGCAGTTGGCCTTGCCGGTGGCCATCTTCCAGCCGCAGTATTCGATCTACGTAAGTTTTCCGGCACTAATTGGGCGCCAGGGTGTGGGGAACCTGTTGCTGCTCAAGTTATACCCGGTTGAAGAGATGGCCGTTAAGACCGCCGCGGCTGATATCAAACAGCAGTTGGCGGCACTTCAAGAATTAAGCAAAGAGGGGAAAGTAGATGACAATTAACAAGTTAGCAGTTTACTGTGGAGCCTTAGAAGGCAAGGACAAGCACTACATGGTGGAGGCGGAAAAGCTCGGCGAGTGGCTGGCCGCCCACCAGATTGACCTGGTCTATGGCGGTGGCCGTCACGGCCTGATGGGGGCAATTGCCCGGGGGACCCTCCTGAATGGCGGTCAGGTCCACAGCGTGATTACCCAGGAACTGTACGACCGCGGCGTGGCCTTGGACGGGGTCACGGACCGGCAGATCGTTGCCAACATGGACATCCGTAAGGAAAAGATGATGAACCTGGCGGATGGGATGCTGGCCTTTCCCGGCGGCGTAGGGACCCTGGAAGAGATTAGCCAGGCGGCCTCCTGGGTCACAATCGGTGATAATAAAAAGCCAGTTGCCTTTTACAATTACCGCGGTTACTACGATAATCTGCAAAAGCAACTGGTTGAGATGACTAAGGCCGGCTTTTTGGAGGAGGAATATCTGAAGAGTCTGTACTTTGGGGATGACCTGGGCACGATCATTAAATTCATGAATGACTACCAGGCCCCGCACCACCGCACCTACGACAAATAAATTTTAAAATAAAAAACGCTGTGTTACAGCGCTCCAATAATTATTGAACTGGTTGAATTGTGTAAACCTGGTCGTCAGCCTCATCGGAAAGGGAAACTGGCCGTTGTTCATTGGCTCGAATCGTTATGTGGTAACCAAACTTATCAAGGAATACTAATTTGTCATTCTTAATTTGTTGAACAGTTGCCGGAATTATCTGATTGTCGATGCCCAATTTAAGTTCAGGAGAAATGGTGATTTTATGGGATCGATTGCGTTCCTTGTCATAATATTTCCAAGTACCAGTGTAAAAAATTGGTAGCGCTGTTGTCGTGCTACTCTTCTTTGCGCGGCTGAACCCGAAGGTACTGCTGAGTCCAGCCATAAGTCCCGCGCCGAAAAGTAACATTCCCTTTTTCTTCATATTCCATCGATCTCCTCAATTAAGTATGTGATAAGTCATTTAACTTCCATGCTTATTATACACACATTTGTGTTATGGGAAGATTTCAATTCTGTTAAAAAGCCGCAATAATTGGTAAAATTAGTTGTAACAATCGTATTTATATTTAAAGGAGAGAATTGCATTATGCTCAAGTTAGGAATTATCGGAACTCACATTATCACTGATCAGATGTTAGACGCCGCTAAGACTACTGGCAAGTATAAGCTGACGGCCGTTTATTCACGGACGATGGACCGGGCCAAGGAATATGGCCAGCCATATGGCGCCACCGAATTCTACGACGACCTCGACAAGTTCTTCACTGAAGGGGACTTTGACGTAGTTTACGTTGCTTCACCAAACAGCCTCCACTACCAACAGGTCCGCAAGGCAATCGAAAACGATAAGTTCATCATCGTTGAAAAGCCGTCGTTCGCTAATCCTGACGAATTCAGCGCCATCGAATCCCTCCTTGCTGCCCACCCGAAGGCCCGCTTAGTCGAAGCCGCCCGGCACATCCATACGCCGCTTTACAAGAAGGCCGCTGAAAAGGTTGCCGAGATGAAGGAAAACCACTGCCAAGGGGCCACAATTACGGTGATGAAGTACTCATCCCGTTACGATAAGGTCTTAGCTGGTGATAAGCCATATCCAAATATCTTCACTCTCGACTTTGCCGGTGGGGCCCTGATGGACCTGGGAGTTTACGCCGTCTACGGTGCGGTAACCCTATTCGGTGAACCAAGCACGGTCGTATACTATCCAACCCTTGCGAAGACGGGTGTCGATGCCAAGGGAGTTGCCATCCTTGACTATGACAAGTTCTCCGTTACCCTGAACTTCGGTAAGACCGCTAACTCACACTTGCCATCAGAAGTTTACGGCTTAAAGGACACCCTGGTCTTCGACAGCATCTTCAACACCAAGAAGGTTGTCTACTACGATGCCGACAAGAATGCCCACCCGTTGGACGTCCCGGTTGAAGAAAACTCCATGACCGATGAAATGAACGACTTCGCCGACCTCTTCAACAATCCGGATGACCCAGCCGAAATGAAGAAGTACCAACACTGGATGGACCTGGCACGGACGGTTAACTCCGTCATGTACTCCCTCCGGCAATCAGCTAACTTAGTATTCCCAGCAGACAATGATCAAGAATAGGATGATAGTATTTGATCGAACAATTTAAGGAACATTTTGATAAGCTGTACAAGCAACCAACGGCAATCCAGTCGGCGGTTGAAAAGGCCCTCCAGACCGATAAATCCGTCCTGGGGATTGCCCCGACTGGTTCCGGTAAGACCCTGGCCTTCACCCTGCCGCTTTTGCCCAAGGTGATGCCGGGTTCTGGTACCCAGATCCTGGTCCTCGCTCCATCACAAGAACTGGCCCTCCAGACGGCCCGGGTGATGCGGGAGTGGGGGACAATCATTGGTGTTAAGGTTCAGTCCCTGACTGGGGGCGCTAACCTCCGCCGGCAGGTAATGCACCTGCACAAGCACCCCGATGTCGTCGTCGGGACGCCCGGCCGGGTCCTGCACATGCTGGATAACCACCACCTGAAGCTCGGCCACCTACAAACACTGGTGATCGATGAAGCAGATGACCTCCTGCAAGACGATACCCTGGCATTTGTTGAGGACATTGAGCGGGCGACCCCGCTGACCACCCAGCTGGCCTTCTTCTCGGCCACGATGTCCCCAGTCCTCAACCAGTTGAACGTGATGTTTGGTCGCGACATCGTGACCTTCGATGTCCGTGAGTCCGACCATTCACGCGGTCCTGTCCGCCACGTCTACCTCGCTGCCCGGACGAACGCCCAGAAGACGGCGACCCTCCGGCGGCTAGCTAGCATGAAGGACTTCCGGGCCCTGGTCTTCTTCAATAGTACCCGGACACTTCATTACGCGGCCAGCCGGTTAAAACACGAGCACGTCAATGTCGGCATCCTCGGTGGGCGCCAACGGCAAACCGAGCGGGAAAAGGCAATGCGGATGTTCCGTAAGCGCCAAATTAAGTTGCTCTTAACCACCGATCTGGCGGCCCGGGGGCTGGATATTCCGAAGCTGCCCGGGGTGGTGAACTTTGATTTGCCAACCGCAACCAATACCTACGTCCACAGGGCAGGACGGACCGGCCGGCAGGGTGAACGGGGGATGGTCATTAACCTCGGGGATGACCACGATATCCGTGACCTGCGTAAGCTCGTCAAGGACCTCGACGTGGACATCAAGCACTTCTACATCAGTGAAGACCAGCTGACTGACCAGAAGCCGGTTGCTGGTGAACGGACAGTTCCCTATGTCAAAAAGGCTGACCACCGCCTGCAAAAGAAGCAGCTGACGGGTGAACCGCGGTTGAAGAAGTCGGTGGATAAGACCTTTGCAGGCTTCTCCAAGCCCAAGAAGCACCGTCACAAGAAGAACCGCAAGAATAAGGGAATCCGTCTGAAGCACCGTCGGCAAAATTCAAAATAAAAGAACATTATCGCTTTACCTTCACCAAGGTAAATGCGATAATATTCTTTGTTTGGTCCCATAGCATAATTGGATAGTGCATCCGCCTCCTAAGCGGTCGATTCCGGTTCAAGCCCGGATGGGATCAT
>CAJMLF010000033.1 GCA_905214235.1 uncultured bacterium
TTTGTGCTTGCGGGGGTTCGAAGACGAACTAGCAAGCTAGTTCTGTCTCACTCCCATTTTCTTACTTTAAATTCAATTCATATGCTAACCGGTCAGGGTTCTCCTTGTCCTCGGTGACCTGAATAATCCCCCGGTAAGCAAAACCGCTGCGTTTGGCAACCGCCTGCATTGGCTGGTTATACTTCGACGTATCAATCCGGAAATTGGCAACCCCCTGGGCAACCTGTAGGCTTAAGAGGTCGGCCATGAAGATCTTCGCCAGCCCTTCCCCCTGGTATGCGGAACTAAAGCAAATGCGGTGGATGGTGGCGTAAGGATCCTGGTCATTTTGCCACGCTCCGTCAATCTTCTGGTAGGTTGGCTCGGCCCCCACGATTACCGCCGCGTAACCAGCAATCTCCTGCCCGTTGATGAAGACAAAGCCGTGACCCTCCTTGATATCCGCGGCAATATCGTCTTCAGCAGGATAGGCCCCCTGCCACTGGGAACTCCCGGCGGCCTTCAGCTGGGCCTTGGCGTCTTGAATGATTGACATTATCCGGGCCAAGTCGGCCAGCTTAGCCTGACGTGTGTACTTTTGCATCGTTTTTCTCCTCCAGTTGAATTTATCCTTATTTTACCTGAATCGGTGCTGCTGTCCACCCCGTTGTGAACTATAATGGAAACAATAACTACCAGGAGGGGGACTAGTTAAAAATGTGGGTTATCATCCTTTTCATCCTATTAATATATTCATTTATAAAGGGGACATTTGAGTTTGAGCCCGTCACCCGGCGGAGCCTAATCATCATCCCCGCTTACGCTTTTGTCATGATGGTCCTGGCCCTGCATGAAGAACACTTTGCCCACAAAGTTCTTTTGACCATCCTCCTGTTAATAATCGGCATCCTCATCGGCTTCTTCCAGGCGACCCGGGTCTCGGTCACTGGCCCCCAGGGGAAGGACCGCTACGGCCGGCCCATCATTAAGGTCAAGCGCAACTGGCCATACCTGTTCGGCTGGATTGTTGTGTTCGTAATTGACATCATCATTGAATTTGCCGACCAGGCCGCGGTCAGTGGGGCCGCGGTGTTTGAGGAGTTGTTCAAGGAAATCCTCAAGGACCTTTCCTCAATCGCCTTCTTTAGCTTCAGCAACGAATGGTTCGTCTGGGCCCTTACCATGGCGACCAGCTTCGCCTATGGCATTTCCCTCTTGGCCCGCTACCCGGCAATCCGCCGGGCAGTTGCCCCGCGTCACCGTAAATAATTGATATTAGCGTCCCGTGCTCACCGTGCGGGGCGCCTTTTATTTACCAAGTGCTTGTTTAAGGTCGTTAACCAGGTCTGTTGGATCCTCCAGGCCAACGGACAGCCGGAGGAGGCGGGGCGTGATGCCGAGCCGCTGCCGTTGGTCAAGCTCCACGTCCGCGTGAGTCTGGTAAAACGGGATTGTGATTAGGCTTTCGACTCCCCCGAGGCTCTCCGCAAAGGTAATCACCTTCACGTTGTTCAAGATCTTTTCGACGTCGCCCTCATCCTTAAGGTAGAAGCTAATGATGCCGCCCTTGCCGGGATAGAGGACCTTACTAACGTGAGGTTCACCTTGCAGGTATTTAACGACCTGCTGGGCATTGCTGGTGTGGCGCTCAACCCGGACCGTCAGCGTCTTCAGGCTTCGCAACAAGAGCCAGGAGTCAAACGAGTCGAGGGTGTCGCCGGTGGTAATGTAGTATTCGTAGTACTTGGCGGCGAGGTCGGGGTCCTTACAGACTAAGATCCCACCCAGCAGGTCATTGTGCCCCGAAAGGTACTTCGTTGCCGAATGAACCACAATGTCAGCCCCCAGGGTCAGTGGTTGCTGGTAAACCGGTGTGTAGAAGGTATTATCAACCGCCACCAGGGTCTGCGGGTTCTTCTCGTGTACCGCAGTTGCCACTGCCTGAATGTCAACCTTCTTCATCATCGGGTTTGATGGCGTCTCCAGCCACACGAGTTTCGTTTTCGTGGAAACTTTGGCCACCAGGTCAGCAATTGATCGGCCGTCCCACTGGTCAAAGTCGACCCCGGCGTGGTCATGCAGGTAACGGAAGTAGCGAAAATCGCCGCCATAGAGGTCGTCCAACGAGATTAGCTGGTCCCCCGTCTTGAGGATACTCAGTGCCAGCTGGATGGCCGCCATCCCCGAGCTGACATCAAAGGCAGCGGTCCCCTTCTCTAACCGGGCCATCGTTTCCTCAAGCGCCCGCCGGTTAGGGGTGGCAAGCCGTGAATAGGTGTAGCCACGGTGGGGGTCAAAATTCTTGGCCTCCGCTAGTGAATCGTGGCGGTAGTTCGATGAGAAGTACAGGGGCAGGGCAACGGCCTTTTTACCATCCAGGTGGTTGCCAGCCTGGGCAATGATTGTATCGAGTGATTTTTCTGACATAGTTCTTCCTCCTTACTTTTGTGCCTTATCCAGGGCTTGCTTAATATCGGCAATTTGATCACGGTAGTCCTCGATTCCCACGGCCATCCGAATCAACCCCGGCTTGATTCCCGCGGCTAATTGTTCTTCAGGACTCAACTCCGCGTGACTCATCTTGCTGGGAAGCTCGACCAGGCTTTCCACCGCTCCCAGGCTGACCGCCAGCTTGAAAAGCTTAAGCTGGTTGACAAAGCGAACCGGGTCGATCCCCGTACTGAGCTCGAAGGAGAAGACACCGCCTGCACCGGTCGCCTCTTTTTGCAGGGCTTCGTACCCCGCCAGGCCCTTGACCCCAGGATAGTAAATTTGCGCAATGTCCGGCCGGGGCCGCAGGTAGTTAACCAACTCCTTGACGTTGGCAATCTGCCGGTCGAGGCGCAGGCTGAGGGTCTTCACCCCCCGGGCCAGTTCGTTGCTATCTTCAGGCGACAGAACCGCGCCGAGGGCATTTTGAATGAAGTAGACCCGCCGGGCGAGTGCCGGATCCTTGACGATGACGGCGCCGGCGGAAACGTCGGAGTGGCCGGAAAGGTACTTGGTGGCACTATGGATGACAACGTCGGCCCCCAGGGTCAACGGCCGCAAGAGGTAGGGACTGAGGAAGGTATTGTCCACAATCGTCAACAGCTGGTGCTGGTGGGCCAGTTGAGCAACATCACTGACGGAGGTCACCTGAAGCAGGGGGTTCGTCACCGGTTCAAAGTAAATGGCCTTGGTGTTCGGCCGGATAGCCCCTTCGATTGCCGCTAAGTCCCGGGTGTCGACCGCCGTAATGGATAGGCCCCAGCGGGCAAAGAACTGGTGGAGCAAGCGGAAGGTGCCACCGTAAATCTGGTCCCCAACGATGATGTGGTCCCCCTGCTTGAAGATTGCGAGGGCCGCATGAATCGCTGCCATCCCCGAAGAGAAACAAAAGCCCTGGTACCCACCTTCAAGGTCGGCTAACTGGTCCTCCAGTGCCCGCCGGGTTGGGTTGCCTGAACGTGAGTAGTCGTCCTTGATGGGGGCGCCCACTGCCGGGTACTCAAAAGTGGTTGCCTTATAAATGGGAACGGTCACTGCCCCGGTGCCGTTATCTCCCTGTGCGGGTTGGTGTACAAGTCGTGTATTGAAATTCGTCATTTTACTTCCCCTCCTAAACAAAAAAAGCGCCCCTAAGTAGAAAAATTCTACCTAGGGACGCACATAGCGTGGTACCACCCAATTTCACCGATAAAATCAGCCTCAACAGTACTTAACAAGTTAAATACCAGGGATGGTAACGGATCCTGCCGGAATTACAGCCGGCAATTGGCCGACCACGCTTCGTTGCTCCGAGCTCATCTTCAAGACACCCCGTTACCCGCCTTCTCACCATCAGCGGTCACTGCCTGAAACAAGATGTCTCTACTCTTCTCATCAACGCACTTATAAAATTAGAGTTAAATTAAATTGTGGTTAGTATAGTTTAATCTTAAGCTATTGTCAACACTTAATTAGCCAACTATGACTCGCAGGAATTCAAAGACAGTGTCTAACGTTTTCGGTGCAAAGAAGCCGTCACTGCCGTGGTCGCTCCCCGCCAGGCAATAGAAGTCCGCCCGGTGGCCATTTTTCTTTAATGCCTGGTACAACAAGCAGCTCTGTTCAAATGGCACAAAGCGGTCCTTGTTGCCGTGCATGATTAAAAATGGTGGTAGCTCCTTATCCGGCTTAATATAGTTAATTGGATTTGCTTTTTGCACCAGTTCTGGGTTTTGGTAAATGTCCTTTGTGCCTAGGAATTCGCCCTCTAGGCTGTGGGCGGTGACGTGGTCCTGTGTCGATGGGACCTTATTCATACGGCTAATATCCGTTGGCCCATAGAAATCAACGCAAGCCTTAAAATTAAGCGGCATTGTTTCGACATCCTCATCACTGAAAAACTGGTTGCCTTCCGTCACGGTAGCAAGGGTCACAGTATGACCACCGGAAGAATCTCCCCAGGCACCGTATCGCTTGGGGTCAACATGGTACTGCTCCGCATGCATCAGCATAAACCTGGTTGCCGTGTTCAAATCCCGAACCTGAACGGGGAAGGACCAGCGGGGTGCGTAACGGTACTCCACCATTGCAACCACATAGCCGTGTTTGGCAACTTCAACCATGTGGGCAAGGTGGTTACCGAGGTTCTGCTTATGAAAAGCCGAACCCTGAACCCACATGATAAGGGGAAAACGCCGCTCCCCAGCCGGCACAATAATGTGCAGGTGTAATTTCAGGCTATCCTTATAGGCATACACCACGTTGAGGTGTACCTGCGGATAATGGGGCTTCAGGTCCACGTCCAATGTCTTCATCCCTGCAGGATCATCGGTCGCCTGTGGAAATTCGTCTTTTGCCATTTCAAAAGGTTCAACGTAGTCCTGCGGCATCCCGCTCAGCTCAGCGTCTGTCATTATTTTCTTCATGAACTTCACCCTTCCCGACTTCAAAGTTCTGCAGGTGCGTCGTGTATTGGGGATCACTAAATTCTTGGGCAAACCCAGCAAACCATGTAATAACCTGCACGGCTAGATTATCGACCATCGCAAACGACGCGTTAATCTGGGCAGCAGTAATACCGTCAACATGTACGCCAGCGGTGACGCAGATATTGCCGGGAGCCTGATCAACAACCCTTTTTACAAACTGCTCAGCGAGCATAATATCCTTATGGATTCGACCATCATGACTAGCAAAGTGGACCTTTGTGACCTTGCCAGTCTTCTTGTCGTAACTGACGATTCCACCTAGGTGGGGAACATTACCGCCAGTTAGGTTAACCAGCAGGTCCTTGTTCATTAAGGTCGCACTAGCGGTAATCGTGTACCCTTCCTGCTTGACTGTGAAAATTTGTTTATGAATCAAGTTAGCCATTCCACCGCCGCCCTATTTCGTTATCGATTCCCAACGCGTCAACTACCTTCATTGACTGGTGGTCAATGATGTCCTGGATGGTTTGCGGATGGTCGTAGAAGGACGGGATGGGTGGAATAATCTGGACACCAAGTTTTGCCAGCTTGGTTAGGTTTTCCAGGTGAATTGCTGAAAGGGGCGTTTCACGGGGAACAAGAATCAGCTTTCGCTGTTCCTTTAGCATTACACCCGCCGCACGGATGATCAGATCATCATCAAAGCCAACGCTAATCCCAGCAACGGTCTTCATACTGGCTGGTGCAACCACCATTGCATCAACCCGAAAGGATCCGCTGGCAATGCTGGCCCCTAAATTATGGTCATCATAAACAAAGTCGGCCAGCTTTTCTACTTCTTCCGGCTGGTAGTCAGTTTCAAGCTTAATGTTCTCCTTAGCCCAGTCACTCATTACCAGGTGGGTTTCAATGCCTTCAACCTGTTTTAACTTTTTAAGCAGGTCAATTCCGTAAATACTGCCGGAGGCCCCGGAGATGCCTATAATGATCTTTTTCAAATTAATCAACCCTTATTTCAAATATTTCTTCCAGTCCGGCATTTCCTTGAACTTGGAACGAACTGGTCCTTCATATCAAATGGAACGGTCCCGTCAATAATTGTCTTCGCGCTCATCCCCTTGACCCGGATTGACTTAGGATCGTACTGGGGCCGCTCTGAAGGGTCAAGCGGGTGATTCCGCATGCCCGGAAGGCAGACAAAGTCCTGGTCTGCTTGGAAACGGGTGTTCATCGTCCATACCACATCATTCATGTCAAAGATATCGACGTCCTCATCAACTAGCCAAACGGTCTTTAATTCCTTAAAGGCAGCAAAGGCTAGAATGGCTGCTTGGCGTTGAATTCCTTCGTCCGCGGGGTTGTCCTTGTGGATCTGCATAATGGTCATGAGCTTACCACCCCCGGCTGGCGGATTGTAAACGTTAACCACCTTTCCGGGAATTGCCTTATCGACCATTTCCAGAATTGACGCCTCTGTCGGAATTCCCGCCATTGAGACGTGTTCCTCACTTGGCCCAATTACGGACTGCATGATTGGATTATCCTTCCGGTGGGTCACCGCCGTTACTTTAACCACGTTGACCGCCGGATTAGCCACCCCGTTGTAACCCGGGAACTCAGGCATTGCAAAACCGGTGTTGGTGTTAATGTCCTCTTGCATCGTTTGGTTAGGCATAATGTAGCCCTCAATCACGTATTCGCTCCTGGCCAATGCGGTTTCGTCTACAGAAACCCCATCTACTAACTGAACCGGTTCCTGCCGGAGGGCCCCGGCAACGTCCAACTCATCGTAGCCGAGCGGCGTTGTTGGTGGTTCGAAGGTGGCACCAATCGTTACCGCTGGGTCCAGGCCAATGTTGATTGTGATTGGCATCGGCTTGTTTAGCTTTTCAAATTCCTTTTGGAAGTGTCCAATATGACGGCCACCAGGCATAACATACATTCCTAAGGTGTCCTTATCCTCCAGTACCATCCGGTGAATGGTAACGTCACTCATCGACTTATCCGGACTAGAGCCCTTGACAAGGCCACAAGTAATGTAGGGACCGGTATCGTATTCAGTATTCGTTGGTGCTGGCACTAGTTTTCTAATGTCAAAGTCGGGGTCACTGGCAAGGTGTACCACTTCCTGAGCAGGAGCGTCCTTCTTTTCCACCTTAACTGGGTGGACTGGGTTTTCAACCGCATCCTTTAAGAAGCGGCCCAGCGTCCTGTAATCATGGTGAAGGATCCGGCCATCACGCTTCCGGCTGGCCATTAAGCCAGTTAAAACCCGGGTGTGGGGGAAGCCCTTCAGATTGTTGAACATCATGGCTGGTCCCTCCTGGGTCGGCCGTTCAACGGTCCCCCCGGCCCCAATATAACGGTAAACACCAGAGATTTCCGCGTCCGGATCAATTTCAACATCAGTCTCGTGATAATCAGCTGGATTATCCTTAATTTCCCGTAACACTTTTCTTAAATCCCAAGGATCCTTAGGTAGTTCTGTCATGATAAGTCACCTACTTTTATTTTTGCCTTTATTATGAAAAGGATGATAAGTAAACATCAATTCCGTTTTAGCCGTTAATCATTCCACTTTGGCATCGCAAATTGTTGGAGGTAGTTCCAAAAGTCCGTAACCAACTTGGTATCACTTTGCCTACTCTTCGCAAAAAGCAAGTAACTAGGGCGTGTGGGTACTAGTGGGCAAATTGCGATGTCTGGTCTTGGACGGTCTGGCTGCATCATTATGGCAACCCCCTGGTTTTCCTTAACCATTTGGAAGATTGAACTAACCCGTTCACTCGTGAATGATACTTGGGGGTCAAAGCCAACCGCGTGGCACAAATCAACAACGGGCTGATAAAGGAGGCTCTGTCGCGAGAGCATGATGAACTTTTCGTCTTTTAATTGGCGGAGGTTAATGCGCTGTGCGGTGGCGAGGGGGTGCTTCTTATTTAAACAAGCGACAAATTCTTCCCTGGTGACAATAACTCGATCGTAGTTTAACCTGGTCGGATCGAGGGACCGCGTGTAGGCCACGTCGATTTTCCCCTCATCAAGCAGGTTCAAAAGGTTGCAGGTCTCATCTTCATGAATCGCGATCTTAACCGTGGGGCGGAGGGCCTGGTAGTCGATCACCTTGCGAAAAATGTCATTATTGGAAAAGCTCGGAATTACACCCAAGGTAATTTGGTTACTCTTTTCCACGTCAAAATTCCTTGCCTTATTTACCATTCGTTTGTTTAACTCGACTACCGCGGTGGCATCCGCCAAGATTTCCTTGCCGAAAGCCGATATTTCGACATTCTTATTAGTTCGCCTAAATAGGCTACGCCCTAGTTCCCTTTCCAGTGACTTAATTTGCTTGGAAATTGCACTTTGACTAGTGTATAGGTTTTCGGCCGTCTTCGAAAAGCTCAGCGTTTGCGCCAAATCTACAAAGGCCCTTAGTTTGTTAATCTCCAAATTCTCACCCCAATCATTTTTTTGGCTTATAGAATTATTAAAGGGCACGCAAACCTAAATAACAAACATTTCGCACCCCCGTCGAAGCAAGCAAGCCCTTAAAAAGCACAAAGAGGGCTCTAGTGTTCAAAAGAATCGAACGCTAGAGTCCTTTTGTATACCGTGCTGTAGCATTTTTCTATACGGGTGCCACAACTTTAAGATAATTATTCAACTGATTCCGAGGCAATGACCAGCATCTTGCCGTCCATTGACCACTCCTTAACGGTTGCGGGGATAATCAGGTGAGTCCCCTTCTTCAGTTCGTATTCCTTGCCGTCCACGGTTAAGGTTCCCTGGCCATCAATGATTGACATTAAAGTGTAGGGACCATGCTCGTGCTGCCGGGTAAGGTGGCCATTGACTTCCCACTTGTAAACACTGAAGAACGGTGAATCTGGTTGGGTGATCAGGGTCGTGACGACCGAATCGCCCACCTTTTCTACCGTGCTGTTAAGTTGTGGTTCCTTGAACGGTACGGTGGTGACGTCAATTGACTGCTTGAGGTGGAGGGCACGCTTCTTGCCGGTCTTCTTGTCCACCCGGTCGTAGTCATAGATCCGGTAAGTTGTGTCAGAGCTCTGCTGGGTCTCTAAGGCCATGATTCCCTTGTTGAGGGCATGAATGGTACCGGACGGGACGTATACAAAGTCCCCAGTCTTAACCGGCTTCTTGCCGAAAAGCTTCCCCCACTCATGCTTTTCAATCATTTCTTTGAGTTCTTCCCGGGTCTTAGCAGTGTGACCATAGGTTAAGTAGGCGCCTTCGTCGGCGTGGATGATGTACCAGCACTCGGTCTTGCCCAGTTCGTGCTCGTGCTTCTCCGCGTAAGCGTTGTCGGAGTGCACCTGAACAGAGAGGCTGGCCTCCGCGTCCAGGATCTTGGTCAGCAGTGGAAACACTGGTGACTGCGGATTGCCAAAGACCTCCGGGTGCTTAGCGTAGACGTCCGGAAGGAGTTGGCCCTTAAACTCACCATTCTCAATCTCATTGGGACCGTGAGGGTGGCCAGAAATTGCCCAACATTCACCAATCGTTCCCGCAGGAAGGTTGTAGTTAAAATCGGTGGCCAAGCGCCGGCCACCCCAAATTTTTCATGAAAAACGGGTTTCAAAAACATTGGTTCTGCCATTTATCTCACGTTCCTTATCAAATATTATCCGTATTCAACGGCTCCACATTAGCCATTGACTGTCTAAATAATATGCCTTTTGGCAGCGTTTGTAAATAATCATCATGCTCTTTTTATTAAAAGATATATTTTTAATCGTAATTAGTCTCGACAACGGTATACGAACGCTTATTGTAGAGGTTCCGGCTCCGCGAGTACTCAATGTTCTGCCCGTTACTGGTCCAGACGATCTGTTCGACTTCCAGAATTGGGGTATCCTTTTTGGCACCCAGGTACTTGATATCATACTGGTCCGCCCGGTCGGCATTGATTTTTCGAAAGGCCCCGCCAAACTTAATCTGCAGCTTCTGGTGAATGTACTTATAAATCGACTGCTCCAGGACATCCTCAGACAGGGAAGGGACCAGCCGGACCGGCATGTAGGAGTGTTCAATGATAAAGGGCTGCTTATCGAGGAGGCGGAGACGGATGATCTGGTAGACCGGCTCCGTTTCCTTGATGTCCAACCGCCGGCAAAGGTCCTTGGTCGGGAAGGTAACCTCAAATTTAATTACCCGACTGGAAACCCGGTCACCTAGTTGGGACTTCAGGCCCTGAAAGGCTCCTACTGGGGAATCATTTTCACCCATCAGTGAAATATTGCCCAGGACATAGGTTCCCAGCCCCGACTGCTTATAGAGCAAGCCGATGCTTTCCAAGTAATCCAGGGCCCGCTTAACGGTGATCTTGCTGACGTTAAATTCGTCCGCCAGTTCCAGCTGGTTGGGAAGGAGTGTCCGCGGCTGGTACGTCCCGTCAAATATTCGTTTCTTGATTTTCTCTGCAACTGCCTCGTATTTTTTCATCGCTGACCCGCCTAATTATATTTGATCAATCGTCAGGCCATAGCTCTGGCAGAAGTCAATCACCGCCCCCAGCCGGTTAGCCTGATTATGGAATTTACTGATAACAACTTCGGGGCACTGGCCAACATCCGTATTCTTCTCCTGCCAGGCAGCGATGTGCCGCTTAACGGCCGGAAGCAATACCGGGTTAGCCGAAACCGCCCCACCAATGACAATTCTATCAGGGTCAAAGGAATTTTGTAAATTATAACAGGCAAGGGCTAGGTAGGTCGTGATCTGGTCGACAAACTGTTGGGCGTTGCGGTCCCCATCCTGGGCACGGGCAAACAATTCCTTGCCAGTAACCGGCGTCCCCACTTTTTTACTAAAGGCCTTGGCAGCCGCTACTGGTGAAACCAGGTGACTTAGCGTGGCCCCGCTGGTTGGGCGCATAATCATGTAGCCAAACTCGCCACCAAACAGGTGGGCCCCGTGGCGAACCCGGTGGTCCTCAATAATCGCCCCACCGACCCCGCTGCCAATCACGATGGCAACGATGGTGTGGCAGTCCTTGCCGGCACCGAAGAAACTCTCGCCCAGGCCGGCACAGTTGGCGTCATTTTCAAGGCTGACCCGCGTGTTTAAGCGCTGGGCAAGTTGCTGGCGGATGGGGAAGTTATGGATGTACTTGATGGCACTGCTTCCCTCAATTACCCCCTTTTTCTTATTGACGGCTCCCGGCGAGGAAACGGCAACGCCAACCAGGTCAAAGTCGTCTGCCAGCGCGTCCTTTTGCGCTGCAATTACCCGGTAGTAATCCACAAGTGTGGCGGGGGTGGGACAGTCCGTCAATTTATGAAGCTGGTGGTTGGCGTAGTAGCCAAATTTAATGCTCGTGCCACCAACATCAACCGTCATCAGCGCTCTCATCGTCGTTTCCCCTTTCCTAAATCTGATCACCGTTATCAGCGAGCACCTTTTGGAACCAGTAGAAAGACTTCTTCGGTACCCGCTTAAGGTCCCTAAGGTCGTGGTTGGTCCGGTTTACGTAGACGGCCCCGTATCGCTTGTTAACGTCGGCATGGGAGCTGGGAATGTCAATCAGGCCCCAACCCAGGTAGCCTAACACCTTGGCACCGTCTTCAAACATTGCCGCCTTCATCGCCCGAATATGGTCGCGGTGGTACTTGATCCGCTGGTCATCCTCAATTGGGTGCTGGCCATCCCACTCTTCTTGGCAACCAATCCCGTTTTCGATTGGGAAGACCGGCAAGTGGTAGCAGTTATAAAGGTGGGTGATGATGTTGCGAAAACCGAGCGGGTCAATATCCCAGCCCCAGTCAGTCTTGGGGGTAAAGCGGTTGGCTTCCATCCCCGCGTTGAGGTAGCGGTTGGGTGCACAGTCTGGGCGAAGCTTGTCAGCGTTCAGGGTCGTTGACCGGTAGTAGCTAAACGCCAGGAAGTCGGCGTGAATCTGTGCCAAGATTTCCCCGTCACCATCCTGGTAGTCGTTATTGACCTGGTGATTTTTAATATAGGCCTGGACTTCGGTCGAGTACTCACCACTGGTGTACAACTTGTTGAGGTTCTCGTTCAAAAACTCATTCGACTTGCGGGCGTAGAAAACGTCGTTGGGCTTAGACGTGGCCGGATAAACTGGCGTGTAGGCAATCATGCCCCCGATTTTAACGTCCGGATAATTAGTGTGGAGGTAAGCACTGAGCTGTGCATAGCAAAGCATCGTGTGGTGGAAGATGGTGTACAGGTCGTCAAGCGACTTGTCCCCCTTCGTGTAGCCGGCGATGTTAAACGCCTCGTCAGTGAAGTAGAGGTTGTGTTCGTTAAAGACAATCCAGTACTTTACTCGGTCAGCGAAATGGTCAATCATGGCCTTGCCGTACCTAACAAAGGCCGCCACCGTTTTCCGGGACATAAAGCCGTTATCTTCCTTGGCAAGCTTTAGTGGCATGTCAAAGTGGTAGAGGCAGACCATCGGCTGAATGCCACGAGCCAGCATGGCGTTGATCAGGCGGTCATAAAAAGCAATGCCCGCGGGGTTGAGTTCACCGTCCCCGTCCTTCACAACCCGGGACCAGGAAATCTGAATGCGGTACATGTTGAAGTGCATTTTCTGCATCAGGTCGAGGTCTTCCTCATAACGGTGGTATTCATCAATGGCAACGTGCCAGTCAGTACTAATCGCCGTTGCGGGCCGGACATCGTAAACCGACTTGCTCTTCCCATCAATGTCGTAGGCCCCTTCAGTCTGCATGCTCGAAACCGAGTTCCCCCAGAAAAAGTCCCGGGGCATTTTTTGTTTGTCCAAAATGTTTTCCTCCCCTTGTGAGTTATTTCTGCCTTCAGTATACACTGTTTTAACAAAATGAATATCTTTTTATTAAAAAACGTATTTTTTATTTAAAAAACATTTACATTTGCTTGGAAGCGCTTTAGAATTGAGCTGTTCAAACGTGAAAGTATTAATTTGTTAACGAATCAATTCTTATTCAGCAATTCTAGAGGCGAAAACTATGGATAAATCAGTTAATACACTTAATAATGAACACCAGGTTCGCTGGCCAGAAAGGTTAAGCTACGGTGCAAGTAACTTTGCCTGCTGCCTGTCCTTTGGTTTAATTGGGAACTTCCTCATGTACTTCTACACGGACGCCTACGGAATTTCCGCGGCGGCCGTGGGGACCCTATTCTTGGTCGCCCGGGTCATCGATACCTTTAACGGGCCATTCTGGGGAATTTTAATCGATCATACCCATACCCGTTGGGGGAAAAGACGGCCCTACTGGCTATGGTTCTCGATCCCGTACTCCATCTTCTGTGTGCTGGTGTTTACCACCCCGCACCTGAATCTGGGTGGCAAGATCCTGTGGGCCTACATAACTTATATCGGTGTTGACGTCTTATACTCCGGGGTTAACATCCCCCTGACGTCGATCCTGCCTAACCTGACGAGCAACGCCAACGAACGGGTCACCCTTTCTACCATTAGTGCCCTCTTCGCTACCGCCGGCAGTACACTGATTTACGTGATTGCCCTCCCCCTTGTCAAGGCGTTTGGTCAGGGGAATAACCAGAAGGGCTTCTTCTGGTTGGGCCTTATCCTTGCTTTTCTTTCCTGCGTCATCCTACTTAACGCCTTCTTCAACACCCGAGAACGGGTTCAGAGCGTTGCCGAACGGCGGTCACTGCCAATCAAGACCTCACTGAAGGCCTTGAAGGGTAACTGGCCATGGGCAATCATCGTCTTCATTGACTTCGTTTACTGGATTGGGATGCAGACCCGGAACCAGGTAACGGTTTACTTCTTCAAGTACAACATGCACGCGGCCTGACTGACCTCCATCATGCTCGGCCTGGGCTTGTTTGGCTCGATCACCGTTGCCGTCACACCGTGGTTCTCTAAACGAATCGGTAAGCGGAACACGATGATGGTTGGTTGGCTCGTTTCAATCACCGGCCAATTAGTAATGTGGGTTGGGGCAAAGGTTCAAAACGTCCCAATCATCATTGCCGCTAACATCATCGTTAACCTTGGTCTGGGCTTTATCTCCGGTCTAATTGCCGTTATGTTGGCTGATGCTGTTGACTATGGTGAATGGAAGAACGGTGTCCGGGCGGAAGGAATCATTACCGCCTTCTCCAGCTTTGGTGCCCAACTAGGTATGGGTCTTGGTGGGGCAATTACCGGTTGGGTCTTGGCCCTGGGTGGCTACGTTGCCAACCAAACCCAAACACAGTCGGCCCTCAACGCAATTACCTGGAACTATGTCTGGATTCCCATCATGGGGTTCGGTCTTTCCGCAATTGCCCTGCTCTTCTACCACGTTGACAGTTTCCAAGACAAGATGGAAGCGGACCTTCGTGCCAAGCACGCTCGTGAAGAGGCGGCCGCAAAGGATAACTAGATATAAAGGAGCCGTGACATAAGCCTCCTATATAGTTAAAAATGCAATAGCGCAGTACACAAAGGGGCTCTAGCGTTCAGAAAAACCGAACGCTAGAGCCCTCTTTGTGCTTCCACAGGCTAGCTTCGCGTCGACGGGGGTTCGAAAACGAACTAGCAAGCTAGTTCTGTCTCACTCCCATCGGTGCAGCTCAAGTAATCAACTGAAGCCATTTTACACACCAGTATAATTCTCTTGATACATATATTATATACAATTAATAAGCGCTCCGTCCACTTTCCGGGACTGGGGCGCTTTTCTGTTGAGAAATTCAGAGATAGTGCTGAAGTAAAGGCAAACAACCAATTTTAAATTTTCGTACCAAACAAAAAGGACGCCTATTAAGCGCCCCCAACCGGTTCGGCTTAAGTAATCAACTGAAGCCATTTTGCACACCGGCTAATCATCTTTGTGAACTAAGTATAACATGGTACACTAATTATTGCACACCGGAACCCAATCACTTTCGAAAATGTGCAATAAGGTGGTGAAACACCATGAGCCATTTTTGGCTAGTCATCTTTATCGTGCCTAGCAAGCACGTTAAACGCCTAATTAAGTGGTTGCTCGGGTAGTGACCCTAGCGCTCCATCCCCTTTACCGGGGTTGGGGCGCTTTTCTTAAAGATGCGGTGATAAAAGTATAGATAGACGAGCAAACTTTACGGTTACTGGAGCAATGGCTAGATTTCATGCTAACTAAAAAAGGACGCCTATTAAGCGCCCCCAACCGGTTCAATAGTGAGGAGCTACCTCACTATCATTTTGCACACCGGCCTTATAATCCTGATACATTTATTATACCATATTTAAGGCATGGTACAATTAACATTGCACATCGGGTGGGCAGCTCCCACTTAAACCATGTGCAATGGGAGGTGACTCCTGTGGGACATTGGTTCCTTATAATCCTGATTGTGCCCAGTAAGCACGTTAAACGACTAATTAAGTGGTTGCTCGGGTAGTGACCCTAGCGCTCCATCCCCTTTACCGGGGTTGGGGCGCTTTTCTTAAAATGCGGTGATAAAAGTATAGATAGACGAGCAAATTTTACGGTTACTGGAGCAATTGCTAGATTTCATGCTAACTAAAAAAGGACGCCTATTAAGCGCCCCAACCGGTTCGATGCAAGCGACCAACAAGCATCGTTTTTGTACACCGGTATCTTATTCATCATAGCTATATTATAGCATAGCTTTCCCGTGATACAATAACTGAGTACGCCGGGAGCCTGACCAGCTCCATTTTATGCGTATAGTGGGAGGTGTTCCCATTGCATTAGTGTATCTTATTCATCATTGTGCCTAGTAAGCACGTTAAACGCCTAATTAAGTGGTTACTCAGGTAGTGACCCTAGCGCTCCATCCCCTTTACCGGGGTTGGGGCGCTTTTTTAGGACGCGGTTTGTAAAATTAAGTTAGAAAAATAAAAAAGTCATTTGTGATAGACTTTT
>CAJMLF010000034.1 GCA_905214235.1 uncultured bacterium
CGTCACTGATGAGCAACTATTTTCTTTCTAACTTAAATTGACATTTCGGATTAAAAAATGCATCTTGTAACTGCCCCCAATTCAATCAGGAAACATCCTTTATTAGTTTGAAGTGGTGCCCACACCGCCGGCAAACGTACCGGTGGGTATTGAAATGCCGCTGGCGGGCGATAACAACGCCACAGCCTTGGCACTGGTAAAACAGGTGCCGTTTGGGCGGCCGGGCCTTACTTGTCACCGGAGCGTACCGTGAGCCATCGACCTGGGCCAACAGGGTCCGGAAGTCCTTGCTCCGGTGGTGGTAGTCACGCCCGGCTTGGTGGAGGTGGTAGTGACACAGCTCGTGGAGGACAACCCGCTTCAGGTTACTGATATCAAACTCGGTGTACATCAAGGGATTGATATCAATATGACCATCATTTAAGTGGTAGCGCCCACCGGTGGTCCGCAAGCGGGGATTGAAAAAGATCCGGTGGGTAAAGGGACGGTTAAAATACTGCAGCGACCACTTTTCAGTTAGCCGCTGCAGTTCTTGGTTATTCATTATCGTCTCCTGCCGGATTCAGCATGGTCAGCTGGATACGTTGCCGCTTTAAGTCGACACTGTCGATCCAAACATCCACAATGTCACCAACCGAAACCACCGACCGGGGATCCTTGGTAAACTTCTTCGTCATCTTCGAGATGTGGACCAGGCCATCGTGCTTAACACCAATATCCACAAAGGCCCCAAAGTCAACAACGTTGCGGACCGTCCCCTGTAATTGCATCCCCGGCTTCAAGTCCTCAATCGTCATCACATCATGGCGCAGTAATGGTGCCGGCATGGAATCCCGGAGGTCCCGTCCCGGCTTTTGTAGGGAGTCAACGATATCACTAACCGTGGCGGCTCCTGCCTTCTCAGTCGTAAAGTCTGCGATGTTCAGCTTCTCAAGCCTCTTCGTCGCCGCTGGCGTTCCAAGGTCGGCAACCGCCACGTCTGCTGCCTTCATCATCTTAGCAGCAACTGGGTAGCTTTCCGGGTGGACGTCGGTATTATCCAGGGGATTTTCACCATTAACGATTCTAAGGAAGCCGACTGACTGCTGGAATGCCTTCGGACCCAAGCGCGGAACATCCTTAAGCTGCTTCCGGTTAGTGTAGCGACCGTGGTCGTCACGGTACTTGACGATGTTTTTAGCAATCGTCTTGTTTAAACCAGAAATCTGACTGAGCAGCTGGTAACTGGCCGTGTTGAGGTTGACCCCAACCCGGTTCACCGCCCGTTCAACGACGGCATCCAGCTCGCTGGACAGTTCTTTCTTAGGCAAATCGTGCTGGTACTGGCCGACCCCAATTGACTGGGGATCGATCTTTACCAGTTCAGCCAATGGGTCCTGGAGACGGCGGCCAATGCTGATGGCACTCCGCTGTTCAACATGGAGGTCAGGAAATTCGTCCCGGGCCTCTTGACTAGCCGAATAGACTGACGCCCCCGCCTCATTGACGATGACGTAGTAAATTGGGCGGTCAATTTTCTTCAGTGCCTTAGCGACAAACTGCTCGGACTCCCGGCTAGCGGTCCCATTCCCGATTGCCACCATCTCAACGTGGTATTTTTCAAGCAGGTCAATGAACTCGCCTTCCGCAGCGGCCCGCTGCTTTTCTGGAGCGGGCTTGTGGGGGTAGATAACCGCCTTCGTGAGAAATTTCCCATTTTCATCAAGGACGGCCAGCTTACAACCAGTCCGGTAAGCCGGGTCAAAACCGAGAACAACCTTCCCCTTGATTGGTGCCTGCATCAACAGGTGGTACAGGTTCTCGCCAAACACGCGAATCGCCTGCTTATCAGCGTCTTCGGTCAGTTGGTGACGGATCTCCCGCTCAATGGCCGGGCCCAAGAAGCGCTTGTAGGCATCCTCAGCCGCCGCCTTGATAAAGGCCGTCGCCGCGTTCTCTGCCCTGGTCCGGATCAGCCGGAAGGACAGGTAGTTTAGGACAACCGCCTCGTCAACGGCAACCTTAACACTCAAAACGCCCTCCTTTTCACCCCGGTTGATTGCTAGGACCTGGTAGGAGCTCAGATCCTTCACGGCACTGGAAAAGTCATAGTACTGCTGGTAGGTCTTTAGTTCGTCCTTTTCCTTACCGTTGTGTTTCAGGCCGGTGACTAACTCACCATGGTTGCTCGTGTAGTTCCGCAACCACGCCCGAACCGTTACCATTTCACTAATTGCTTCTGCAAGAATTTCATGGGCCCCATCAAGAGCAGCCTGTGCATCGACAACGTTGTCATTAACGTACTTGGCCGCTTCCGTTGCCAAGTCACCATCCGGATAAGTGAGTAGCCAGTTGGCCAGCGGTGCCAGACCGTTGGCTTTAGCCTTCTGGGCCTTGGTCTGCCGCTTCTGCTTATAAGGAAGGTACAGGTCCTCCACCATTTGGAGTTCGGTTGCGGCCCTGATCTGCTTTTCAAGGGCCGGCGTTAACTTCCCCTGTTCCTTGATCTTGTTAATGACCGTTTCCTGCCGTTCGTGCAGGTTAGTCACGTGCCGGTATTCGTCACGAATTGACTGCAGTTGGACTTCATCTAGCGTCCCGGTCATCTCTTTCCGGTAACGGGCAATGAAGGGGATGGTGTTCCCCTCATCCATTAGTTTTAACGCCGCTTCAATTTGATGACGCTTTAAGTCCGGTAACTGCTTATTGACAAGCTGAATTGTTTGTTGATCCATACATCCTCCACATCAAAACTACTTCCACCAAGTATCCAAAGGGGTAATTGGCTGGTGACGCTTGTGTTGCGTCTTAAGGTACCAGTTTTCAATCTTTTCTGCCGTTTCATCGGCAACCTGGTGCCCTTCAAGATAATTATCAATGTCCTGGTAGCGAACCCCAAGGGCCTCTTCATCCGGCCGCATGGGTTGGTCGTCTTCTAGGTCAGCAGTTGGCACCTTCTCGTACAGCGATGCAGGCGCACCCAGGTACTTTAAAAGGGCCTTGCCCTGCCGCTTATCGAGGCCTGACAATGGGGTGATATCGGCACCACCATCACCAAACTTGGTGTAAAAACCGGTAACGGCCTCGGCCGCATGATCAGTACCGACAACTACTCCGCCATGGGCACCCGCAATCCCGTACTGGACAATCATCCGTTCACGGGCCTTGATATTCCCCTTGTTGAAGTCCGAAATTGTTGCGCCGGCTGCTTCCAATGAGGAAACCATGGCGTCCGTTGCGGGTTTAATGTTTACCCGCAGCGTTTGGTCCGGCTTAATGAAGTCGTTGATTGCCGCCATTGCCTCAGACTCATCCGCTTGTTCGCCATAGGGCAGACGGACCGCGATGAACTGGTAACCATCGTCATTGGTTTCCTGCCGGCGCTTCTCAACTGCCAGCTGGGCCAGGCGCCCTGCTAAGCTCGAGTCCTGACCACCGGAAATCCCCAGGACCAGGGTCTTCATCCCCGTCTTTTGAAGGTAGTCATGGATAAACTTAACCCGCTTGTGGACCTCTTCTTTAGGATCAACCTCCGGGCTAACCTTGAGTTCTTTAATGATTTTTTCTTGTAGTTTACGCATTCTAATTACCCCTTATTACTGAGTCCCTTGACGTAACGGTTAACCTTATGAATCAACTTCATCTTATTGTCATAGCAACGTTGGGAAAGGTCGACCGGGTAAACTTCGGGATTGAGGTCCCGCTTGTACTCATCCCAGAGGGCTGCCAGACTGGCAATCCGATGGTCGCGGATTTCATCCAGTGTTGGTTCATCGTAGACAAACTGGCCATCCTTCCAAATGTCCTTCAGCATTGGCCGGGCGGTGAAATCACTGACATCCTTTTGCTGGAGTGGGAAGCGGGGGTTAAACATGTTGATCGTGCTTAACTTACGTGGGTCCTCATCGGCCAGAGTAATGTAGTCCCCCTCACTCTTCCCGTCAATCCGGTCATTGATCCGCCATACCTGCTTTTTGCCGGGAGTCGACATCTTTGCAACGTTGTTTGAAATCTTGATAGTGTCGACCATCTTCCCGTGTTCATCTTCAAAGGCCACAAGCTTGTACACTGCTCCTAAGGTCGGTTGGTCATAGGCCGTAATCAGCTTGGTACCGATCCCCCAAACATCGATCTTAGCGCCCTGCATCTTCAGGTTCTGGATAGTCTTCTCATCTAGGCCGTTAGAGGCAAAAATCTTGGCATCCGGGAAGCCGGCTTCATCCAACATTGCCCGCACCCGCTTGGAGAGGTAGGCCATGTCGCCACTGTCGATCCGGACACCCAAGAAGTTGATCTTGTCACCGAACTCCTTAGCTACCTTGATTGCGTTCGGCACCCCACTCTTCAGGGTATCGAAAGTGTCAACCAGGAACACACAGTCATGGTGGGTCTCCGCGTATGCCTTAAAGGCGTCGTAATCACTCATGTATGCCTGAACCAAGGCGTGGGCGTGGGTCCCGGAAATTGGAATTCCGAAGAGCTTACCGGCCCGGACATTACTGGTGGCGTTGAAGCCCCCAATGTAGGCGGCCCGGGTTCCCCAAATGGATGCGTCCAGCTCCTGGGCACGCCGGGTCCCAAATTCCATGACGCTTTGGTCACCAACAATGGAGCGGATCCGCGATGCCTTGGTAGCCACCATGATTTGGTAGTTCAGGATGTTTAAGATTGCCGTTTCAATCAATTGGGCCTCAATCATCGGTGCGTCAACCTGGATGACTGGTTCGTGGTTGAAGACAAAGTCCCCTTCCTCGAAGCTCCGAATGGTCCCTGTAAATTTAAAATTACGGAGATATTCCAAAAAGTCATTATCAAATTGATCCGTTGACTTTAAATATTCAATATCACTATCGGTAAACTTAAGGTTCTTGATGTAGCGAATAATGTGGTCCAGGCCCACGTAAACGGCGTAACCATTATCAAACGGCATTTTCCGGAAGAAAGCCTCAAAGACCGCACGGCGGTTGCCCATCCCCTCTTTCCAGTACGTTTGCATCATACTGAGTTCGTAGGCGTCGGTATGAAGAGCCAGGCTATCATCAGGATAATTAAACTTCATTGTTTCGTATATTCCCTTCGGTTAAATCTAATAGTATCAATAATCCAGCAATAATTTATGCTATTAATATAACAACAATCAAATCCAGAATAAAGGCTATTTTTCCAGGACAAATTCAAAGCGGGAGCCAACGTATTGCGTATGGACGTACTCGAACGGCCGCCCGTCCTGTAAATATGATAATTGTGTCATTCGTAGTAACGGGTCCCCCCGCTTAACTTGGAGATAAGTGGCAATCCGTTCAGTCGCCTTGGTTGCTGAGATGTGCTGGGTGGCGTGGCCTGGGTAAAGATGGGCCTTTTGTTCTAGCGTGCGATAAAAGGAAGTCGTAATTTCTTCCCGGCTGAACTTCTCCACCAGCTTTGCCGGAACGGTGGCAATCTCATAACAGATGGGGATATTGTTACCGGAACGAATCCGTTCCATCCGTAGGACCTGTTCGCCCGCAGGTAACTGTAACTTTTCAATTTCCGTCTGCGAGGGAACCGTCAGGTGGTAGGAGATGGTTTTACTCGACGGCGTTTTCCCCGCTGCCAGCATTAAGTCGGTGAAACTCGTTACCCCGGCCATCTTCTCCTGGACTTTACGGTTGGCAACAAAGGTTCCCGAGCCCACCCGGCGTTCAAGGATTCCCTCATCGACTAATGCCTGGATTGCCTGCCGCAAGGTCATCCGGCTAACATTGAAGTGGCTGGCCAATTCCCGTTCTGCAGGAATTTTTTGGCCAACGTGCCACTTACCATTCTCAATATTCTCTCGTAACTGATTATGAATCTGGATATAGACCGGTGAACCCATAATACATTCCTCCTTATGCCAAAGGTACTTCTCTTTACACATGTTCCCTTATTTTACCACGTTTCTTGCAGTCTAGACCATTTAAGGGCTTAGCGAAAATAAAAAGTCCAAGGCGACATCAATCGCTTTGGACTAGTTTAAATAACTTACTTCCGCCCTTCTAGCTTCATCCCTAGTTCAAGGGAACGGTCAACGATTGTCGACTGGGAATCCACCACGGTGAACTCCTTCTCTGGGTTCATTTCTTGGGCATACGACAGTTCCGTACAACCGAGGATCACCGCATCGGCGCCCTCTTCTTCGACCATTTTCCGGACCAGTTCGTGGAATTTCTGCCCGTCAGAATGACCAGCTTCCTTGATATCGTGGTAAATCAAGTCCTCGGTCATATCTAAGATCTCCGGAGTCGGCTTGATTTCTTCGTAACCGGCACCGGTGATGTATTGATCATACAGGCCCGCTTCTACGGTCCCCCGGGTGGCCAACAAGCCAACCTTCTTAGCACCGGGCTTAACGTTTCTAATTTCCTTAACTGTCTCATCCAGCATGTTCAGAATGGGGATGTCGGTTGCCGCCTGGAGCTTGTCAAAAGCGTAGTGGGCGGTGTTACAAATCAGCACAAAGAAGGCCGGTTTAAGCAGACTCTGCTGCTTAATGTCTTCAATTAAATCTAAGTTATAGTCTGGTTTCTGGTGGTCCAAAATCCAGGCGGTCCGGTCAGGAACACTGGCATGGTTAACCACGATGTAATCCAAGTAGTCCTGGTCGCAGTGGATTGGGGTCCGCTGGTCCAATAACCGTACGTAGCTTTCCGTGGCCAGGGTTCCCATACCACCTAACACCGTAAAGAATTTTTTCATTTTTAATTACGCCTTTCTTCCTATCTCTAGGCCAATAAGGCCACAAAGATCGGTCCTAATAAAGTAATCCCAATGTTTCCAACAACAAACGCCGGTGTAAAGGCGGCCGCAAAGTAGGCCCCGCCTTCCAGGCCAGCCTTTTGAACGACCTCACTCATCGAAGCAGCACTGGTTCCCGAACCGGCAAGGCCCCCAATCAACGCGAGGGGCTCCATTCGTAAAACGTAGCGGCCGAACAGGAGGGTCAAGAGGTGAGGCGCCACCGTAATAATTGCGCCCACAACCAGAACGCCCCAGCCTAGTGACTGGATCGCTGAGGTGAACGCCTGAGCAGATTGCAGCCCCACCGTACCGACGAAGATCGTCAGGCCAACGCTCTGGGCGAAGGTCGTTACGGTCTCGGGGATGGACTTGTAGTCACGGTGCCGGTTGATCCAGGAGCTCAAAACCAGTCCCATGATCAAGGCCGCCGTCCCGTTCCCGAGTTGCAGCGGGATACCATTTAATTTTAATCCAAGAATTCCTAAAAGGGAAGCACCACCAATTCCCAGTGAAAACAGGGTGTAGTTGATGGCGTCCTCATCAGTGTGCCAGCGTCCCATCTTATGAAGAATGTTGGCCGTCCGGGAGGTGTTACCAGTTAACGAAATTACGTTCCCCGGACGAAGCTGGTTAACCAGCTGTTCATTTCCCGTGATGGGGTCCTGAATGTTGATAAAGACCCCATGCTGGCGAAGGATTGCCAGTTGCACTGGTTTGAAGCCCTTCCCTAAGACAAACTTCCGCTCTTTCGGGGCGTTGGTTGGCGTCAGAACTTCCTTGATCCCCTTAATTCCGTGCAGGCGGTCAAAGTGAACCGCGTAACCGATGATGGTCACCAGGTCCCCCGCCTGGATTTTATATTCCAGGTGGTCAGTCATCCGGTGGTCACGAAAAACCGCCAGGGCGATCAAGTGGTAGTTAGACCAGTCATTTAGCTGGGCGATTGTCTTCCCCACGAATGGTGAGTCAACAGAAACCAGGTAGGTCCGCCGCCAGGTTGGGTTAGGGTTCTTAGCATGGAAGTGGTACTTCCTGGCCATCAATGGTCCCTGTTCTTCGATCTTGATTCCCATCATCTTGGGGGCAATGTCGCGCAGCAGGATGATGACACCCAAGGTTCCAAAAACGTAGGTCAACGCGTAGGCAACCGGCAGTTGGGCCTCATACGTTGCCCGCACCGCCTTGCTTACCGGGAGGGCCCCAATCGTCTGTAAGGAACTGGCCACCGTTGCGGACTGGGTCAGGGAGCCAGAAATGATTCCGGCAGCAATCCCCGGACCGATGTGGAAGGCAATAAACAGCCCCCACGAAACCAGAAAGGCAATCAGCATCCAGAAAAGGCTGGCAATAATAATGCGAACACCAAAAATCTTAAGGCTCACCAGTAGCTGGGGCCCAATGCGGTAACCAACTGAGAACATGAAGGCACCAAAGAAAATGGTACCCAGCATTTCGTTACGGGGAAACGCCCCTACCTGGCCAACAATCAGGGTAACGACCAGGGTCGCCACGGTGGCACCAACGTTAAAGCGGCCAGCAATCTTGTAGTTACCAATTGCAAAACCGAGGGCCACGCACACAAATAGGGTAAAGGTTTGATTATTCACCATGAAGTGAATGATTGTATCTATCATCTGTATCCCTTGATTTTCTCCTTATTAAATATTTGATCAGCAACATTATTACATTGCTTATGGGCCAATTCAACAGCTGGTCATTACTTGTTATCGAATATTAATATAGGTCAACGAGTGAACTACTCGGCCATTAATGACCGAGCTTCTGGGAACACGGAGTAGTATTTAGGATGTTATGCCTGTATTCAGGATACCTAACTTACAGAACTCCACTCTTTTACCATGGCTAGTCCCTAGCCAATAGCTTTTAATCCTTGATGCAAGATATTAACTGCCGCATTAATATCGCGGTCGTGATGGGCACCACAGTTTTGGCAAGTCCATTCACGAATTTGTAACGGCTTTGGTCCGCTATGGTAACCACAGTGGCTACAAATTTGACTGGTATAGTTCGGTTTAACAGTTACTAATTTCTTACCATACCAGGCACATTTATATGCCAACATGGTCCGGAACTGATACCAACTGGCATTCGCAATCGCTTTAGCTAGGCAATGATTTTTCTGAAGGTTTTTGGCTTTCAAATCTTCAATGACGATTACGTCGTACTGCTTAACCAAGGTCGTTGTTAGTTTATGCAAATAGTCTTTGCGCTGGTTCGCTACCTTGACTTGGTAACAGGCCTTTTGTTGTTGGGCTCGTTGCCAGTTTTGGTAATCACTTAGTTCTTTCTTAATGGTCTTGTGGTTATGGTTCCATTGGCAGACGACAACCGTCGCCTGATGTTTCCGCTTGGCATACTTACTTTGCCACTTAGTTGCTTGCTTTTCCGCCCATTTAGCATTAAAGGTTTCGTACTTAATCCCATCAGAACTAATGGCTAGATTAGCGATGCCAACATCAATTCCGACTGCTTTTCCTGTTTTTCTCAGGTGTTTGGGAGCTTCAACTGCCACTTGTAATGACAGATAGTAGCGGCCAGTGGGCTCGAGGCAAACCGTATAGCACTTAATCTTGCTACTAGCTAACAATGTTGTTTTGCTGGTGCGGATACTGCCCAGCTTAGGCAGCTTAACCCGTCGCCTAGCAAGCACTCGACAAACTGACCGCCCCGTATAAGCTTGGCGAATAGCACGACGCGATTTAAAACGTGGGTAACCGCCCCGATGTTTAAATAACATCTTAAAAGCTTGGGCGAGGTTGTGATTAACCACTAGAAAACTAGTTGAGTCACTAGCCCTAAGGAATGGGTATTCCTGCTTAAGTCTCTTCAGTGGATAATTCATTCCGTATTCATTGACGAAGTGACTACCGGGATTATTTCGATACCGCTCTTTGGCCATTGCCAACATTTGGTTCCAAACAAAGCGATCGTTGCCAAACATCTGCCACAATTGTTCCCTTTGCTGGGCATTGGGATATAGGCGAAGTTTGATCCCCTTTATAACTTGTGCCATTTTCACCACAATCTTTCATCATTGGCCAGTCAACAAAGCTAATTAATATCTGAACACCATTCTCTGTTAAAGACATTATATCATACTCTGAAACGTATGTTCGATTAAAAAATAGGCAATTCATCACGTCCTTAAAAGAACGTGTTTCCTTGCCCGTTTATAAAAAGGAAGCCGGGCGAAATAACTTCTCAGCTTCCTTTAATACTACCTATTTCTTTTCAACAAAGTACTTGGCAAAGTTCTTTTGTGAAACGGCGTTGATCCGCTTTTCGAGAATCCACCGCATCAGGTTCATATCCTTGGCGTAGTGGTAAGTGGTCCCATAACGGCCTTCTTTAATCAGCTTTTCTGCCTGCTTTTTAATCTCATTATTCTTGGCGTATTGCAGGAAGGTCTTCTTGGAAACACCAAGCCACAGCTTGTACTTCTTTGGATCCTGGTTGGCGTAAATTGTCTTGGCATCCTTCAGTGTATCAAATACGTAATCTTCAACCGGGAACGTTGCCAGCTGGTGGTCATTTAGGGAAACGAAGAAGCTACTCCGTCCCTGCCGTGGGTTTAGATCAAAAACCTTAAACTGACCATCGCGGCGGTCATACTTCAAGTCGAAGTTTACGAAGCCAGTGAAGCCCACTTGCTCCAAGAAGTGCTTGATGTTTTGGTAGATTTTTTCGTCATAGGCCGGCATGATGGCGACATAATTACCAACATTAGAGGGTTCACATTCCTCCAGCAGGGGGTGCCCCAGGCTCATCAACTTCACTTGGTGGTCCTTACCCACGTAGCAGTTGATTGTCCGCATGTTGCTGTCGTCACCAGGAATAAACTCCTGTAAAATCAGGTCCCCCTTGTATGGGCTGTGTTCGTAGATTGTTTCTAAAACCTCCGCCAGGTGGGCGGCGTCGTTAATGATGTAGGCCTTTTCGTAACCGGCAAAGTTCCCCTTATGCCACTGCACTGCATCAGCAGCCTTGAGGGCAACCGGGAACTCAAACGGCGACTGGTAGTTCTTGTAGTCCGTCTCGGGAGTCAGGATATCGGTCTTCGGGTATGGCAGGCCGTATTGCTCACAGACATTGTAGAATTCTTCCTTATTAGTCAGCTTGGCAACGGACTCGTAGTCGGCGTATGGGCAGGCCATGTACTTAGAAAGTTCACTGCGGTTCTTGCTGACTAACTCGGTGTAGTCATCCCCACAGCTGATCAGGACAACCTTCTTCCCCTGGGCAATGTACTGCTTTGCGGCCCCGATCAGGGTCTTAGTAAATACTTCCGGCTTCTGCAGATCCGGGTTAAAGTGCAGGTCAACGATCTTTGAGAACCGGGTCGGTGCCAGCTCTGCTCGGGCATACAGGTGTGACTTCACCCCATACTTTTCATACATTGACCGGGCCATCCCGTAAGCGTTAAAGTCGCTTCCTAAAATCAGCGGAACAAATGGTTGTTCGCTCACTTTATCTCACTCCCTCTTCATAAACTAGTCTTATTATCCAAGCTCCTATTTTACCATACTTTTTCCCTGCTTTTGCAGGCGGTAGTTAACAATGATTGCACAAAGGACAACCGCCGCCAGAACCGTCAGGAAGATGTAGTCCACCCGGCCCCCGGCATAGGTCCGACTGGCCAAGCTTCCCGTCCCGTTGTTCTGGAAAACGGCCAAGACGGCGGCCAAGAAGACCGTCCCCAGGGAACCGGCAAACTGCTGGACCATGTTGAAGATCGAATTAACGTCAGCACTGTTGCGGGCATCCACTAAGACCGTGGCGTTGGAAATCGTATTCCCGAAGGCAAAGTTAAAGCCAATCCGCAAAACCAGGAAGAAGGCCATGATCAAAAATGGTGTTAGCTGGGCCTGGAGGAATGCAAAGCAAGCGGCCCCAATCACGAGGAGGGCGCCCCCAAAGGTTACCGGTTTGGCAAAGCCCTGGTTATCTGCCAGACGACCGGCAAAGGGTGCAATGAAGGCCCCACATACCGACCCTGGTAGCAGGACCAGGCCAGCAATCGTGGATGATGCTCCCAGGACATACTGGGCATACAGGGGAATTACCAATGAAATCCCGATATTGATGAACTGCAGACTAAAGTAGGTCAAAGTCGACAGGCGGAGCGGCTTTACCCGAAAGACCCGTAAATCAAAGAGCTGTGATTCCCCATGGTTATTGATGTAGATAAAGACGGCTAAAGCGATGACTGCAACCACTAACCAGGCCGCCAGCGGCCAGCCAATCCCGGCCCGGCCAATCGTCGAAAAGGCATAAACAAATGAGAAGAGGGCCACGGCTAAACTGATCAAGCTACCGTAGCTAAAGCGCTTCGTGTTTCCTAACGGTGTATTGCGAATAAAGCACTGACCAAGGACCAGACTTACCAGGACAAAAGGTAGCAAGAGCCAGAAGATCAGCCGCCAGGAAGTGACTTCTGAGATCCACCCACCGTACGTTGGGCCTAGTGCCGGAGCAAACGAGATCACCATCCCGGCAAAGCCCGTCGTCGCACCGAGACGGGCACGGGGAATTTCCGTAAAGATAAGGTGGAACAAGATTGGGGTGGATAACCCCGTGGCCATTGCCTGGATGAGCCGCCCCACCAGCAGCATTGGGAAATTCAGGGCCATGGCGCACAGCAAGTCACCAAAAGTGAAGGCCAAGACAGCCGCCAGCTGGAGGTGCTTGGCCTTAAACTGCCGAAGCAGGTAGGCCGTCGTCCCCATCGTCACCGTCACCATCAAAAGGTAGCCGGTTGTGATCCACTGGATGGTATCCAAAGAGACCGCAAACTGCCGGGACAGCTTTGGGTAGGTAACGTTCATTGAAGTTTCGTTTAAAATGCCGATAAACGTTAAGAGTGCCAGAGAAATAATTGCTAAATAGATGTGGTTATGTTTATTCTGATTCAAGTTTTCGCCCCCTAAAAATAAAAAGGCCATGGCGATTGCTCCGCCACAGCCACTAAATAACATTGTTAGTTATACCAGATTTTCTTTCCTGCCGTCAATATCATTCTTGCTGGCTCAGTTGGGTCAGCCATTCCCGGGTCGGCTGGTCTAAAGCCGGGTCCGGTGTGTACGGCAGTGGTCCGAGGAGTGCTTTGACTTTCGCCCAGTCTAAGTGGCCAGCGGGGCAAATGGTCGTCATTAGCATCTGGGCCAGTTGTTTTTGCTTAGCACCAGCTGACTGGTGTTGGTTCACCAGACTTATGGCAGCAACTTTTTGAGCCAGGAGTTGAGCAACCGCCCTTCCTAGCTCGGCCGTTGTAAGCTGATTTTTGACCAATAACTGCTTGGTCAGTGGTACCGCGGGGACCTCCTTTACCAGGAACTTCTGTAACAAGGCCCAATTATCCACGATTTGCTTAAAGAATTGCCAGGGAACCTGGGCATTTACTTTCTTAAGCCGGGCAGGGACAATTTTACTAAGGTCTCCGTTTTCACCAATCAGGGCCCCACCAATTTCAATCAGGAAGCGCTGGGTGCTTTCCTGAGCAACCTTGGGAACCCGCTTCTTGGCCGTTAATGCAAAGCGCACCACTAGAAAGTCCGTCAGCTGGTCATCAGCGATGGTTGCCCCGCTCGCGTGGCGTTTAGCCTTAAAGTTATTTAGCTGCTTAACCCGTGTTGATTTGGCAAAGTGCCCCTGTTTTGGCATCTTAAGATCTCTCCTTTGCAAACTAAAAGGACCGAAGAAAAACAGAAGCTTTTCTCCAGTCCTCATAAACAGTTGGGCTAGCTGGATTCGAACCAGCGCATGACGGTACCAAAAACCGTTGCCTTACCGCTTGGCTATAGCCCAATAATAAAAAGTGGAGGAGAGTGGATTCGAACCACCGAACCCGAAGGAACGGTTTTACAGACCGTCGCGTTTAACCAGACTTCGCTACTCCTCCATCAACGTTAAACTGATTGGTAATCAATCAACGTTTATTATAATACCTAATCTTGCTATCAAATGCAAGACCTTTTTTAAATTTCTCTGGAAAAGAAAATGAGAACCAACACTCTCCGGCATTAGTTCTCATTTTGATTTCTATTTAACTTAGTCAACCCCGCCCATCAGACGGTGGATCTTCTTAACGAAGAACATCAGGATAATCCCGAAGACGATACTTACCAAACCAATGGTCAGGAAGTATGGAACTTCCGTTGAGGATGAGTAGAACTTAACAATCTGGGCGTTAACCGCTTGGGCAGCAGCATCGGCCAGGAACCACATACTCATCATCTGGGACTTAAAGGCCTTTGGTGCTAACCGGGTCGTAACGGCCAGGCCAATTGGCGAGATCAGCATTTCACCAATTTCAACAATAAACCAGGAGCCGACCAGCCAGAATGGGGAAACCCGTCCGGCAGTCGTACCGTGGATCAGGGCTGGCAGGGCCATGAAGGCGTAAGACAAACCAGCGAATACCAACCCGGCAGCAAACTTACCAGGAGCACTTGGTTGGTTCTTCCAGTGGTCCCAAAGGGTAACAAAGACCGGCGTCAGGATCATGATGAACAGGGGGTTCAGCGTCTGGAAGTTAGCAGCGGCAAAATGCCAGCCACCAATGTGTAAGATGGTCCGTTGTTCGGCAAAGAGGGCCAAAACAACTGAACCAGATTCTTCAATTGCCCAGAAGATAACGGCAGCGATGAACAGCGGGATGTAGGCTAATACCCGGGAGTGCTCTTCTTTCGTTACCTTCTTGGAGTTCAGCATCATTACGAAGTAGTAGATTGGCAGTGCAATGGCGATAATCGTGATCAACGTGATGATGTTAGTGATGTTCAGTTGACCAAGGGCGGCCAAGAGACCCAGGATAATTACCAAGGCTACCACCCCAACCAACGTCCAGATCAGGACCGGACGCAGGTCGTCCTTTTCGATTGGGTCGTCGGGGTAAAGACTATCCTTAGATAAGTACTTCCGACCACCGATGACGTATTGAATCAGGCCAAAGAACATCCCAATTGCAGCCAGTGAGAACCCGGCATGGAAGTTCATTTCGCCATGGAAGAGGTTCATGCCAAAGCCGTTTGCGGCCCACGGAACAGCCCATGGAGCAACCGCAGCCCCCAGGTTAATCCCGAAGACGAACATACTGAAACCAGAGTCACGACGCCGGTCTTCAGCACTGTACAGGCCCCCGACCATTTCGGAAACGTTAGGCTTCAGTAAACCGGTCCCAATCACGATCAAGGCGATTGAAACGTACAGTGCTGAGATCCCAAACGGCAGTGACAGGGCGATGTGCCCGAACATAATCAGGACACCACCGATGAAAACTGTCCGCCGTGGTCCCCAAACACGGTCTGATAACCAGCCACCGACAACCCCGGAAAGGTAAACCAGTGATCCGTAGATTGACATGATTGAAGCGGCCGTGGCCTGGTCTATGCCCAGACCACCCTTAGTTACCGCATAGTACATGTAGAACAGCAGGATGGCCCGCATCCCGTAGTAACTAAACCGTTCCCACATTTCGGTGAAGAACAGCGTGGATAGCCCCCGTGGTTGCCCAAAGAAGGCGGTATCCACATTTCTCTCTTTACTCATACTATTCCTCCAAAATCAATATAAATAAGATCAAATTACATACTCATTCCAAAAGATTAAAATTTATTTTTAAAAATTCAGAATATATTAATTATATACGTGTCCCTGGAAGTCGTCAATCAAAATCTGAGTTTTTAATGAGAAAAAGGCCTTGTTTGTGGGAATTCGACGGAACTTTTTTAATAAATCATTTAAAATATAAACTACTTTCCACCGTTTGCTTAATATTATTAAGAATAAGGAAGCAGTTCTTATGATTTTAAAATAATTTTCTTTAGAAAAGAAAAAGAACCCGCCAAAAAGCAGGTTCTTAATATAGCTCCGGCAGTCAGACTCGAACTGACGACAACCTGATTAACAGTCAGGTGCTCTAC
>CAJMLF010000035.1 GCA_905214235.1 uncultured bacterium
CTAAATACTACTCTATGTTCCCAGAAGCGCGGTCATTAATGGCCGAGTAGTTCACATACTTCTTTATACTTTTTGACAAACCACGAAAAACGGCGCCAGCCCGCAATTGAGGCTGACGCCGTATTAACTTATTTAGTAGATAATCACTGGTTCACCCTTAGAGAGGGCGTGGAAACCAATTCCGGCGTTTTCGGGGTGCATGTTAATGCAGCCGTGTGAACCACCGCCGGTTTCCTTGTAGGCCGTCTTTGACCAGTCGTGGCGCCAACTGGCATCGTGGAAACCACAACCAGAAAGGGTAAATGGCGACCAGTACTGGACTGGACTGCTGTACTTGGATCCATCATCGTTGGTGCCCCGCAGGACCGATGGACTCTGCTGGTACATGATGTACCATACGCCCTTGGGAGTCCGGTTACCGGCGTTATTGCTCCCGCTGACGATGTCGGTACTCAAAACGCACTTGCCATTCTTGTAGAACCAGGCGTGCTGCTTGGCGAGGGAAACCGCGACGTAGGTTTTTCCAAGCCCGTCGTTGCTGATATTGTTGTACCCTGTTCCAAGATGGCTGTAGCCCTTGCCGTAAATATCGTTTTCGGCGTTAACCTGCTTCTTATTGGCGACCAGGGCACTTGCCAATGACTGGCCAGCCTGCTTACTGCTGATCTTCCAGCCGTAAGTCCCGGAATTCGTGGTGGTGACCACCTTTCCGGAAGCCGTCTTGAACTTGAAGGCCCTTCCCAAAGTGGCCTGCTTACGGTTAATCTGGTTGATCTTGGCCTTAATCGGTCCCGTCTTAAAGCTGTAATGACCGTTTTGGTAGGTGGCCCGGGCCACAACCTCAGCCGTGGTGAACCGGTAGTCCTTGTTTTGTACCCGGTAGGTCACGCTCCGGCCCTCAAGCTTGGTCAGCTGTTTCTTCTCGTTTTGCACAGTCGCACTGTTCGCGCTGAGGGGGATGATGAACTTTGGCTCCAGGTGGACGGTCCCATTGACAAATTCCCGGCTAACAGTCCTGGTTAACCCCTGGTCACTGTACTGGGTGCCCTTGACGGCGGGGATGACCTTCACCTTGCCATCCTGGTAGACGGCGTAGGCATCGTGGGGTGCCCGCCGGCCGCTGTTGAGCTGCTGGAGGCGGTTATTTACGGCCGCGTCGATGTCACCAAGTGCCGACTTATCTAGATTGGCCGGCTCAACAATCAGGTTGACCCGCCGCCGGGACGGGAAGAAGGTGTACTGCTCATGGAGTGCCTTAACGATCCGCCCCTTGTCGCTGGCGGTAAAGCCTGACCGGGTCGGCTTCCCGACGTAGACGAGCTTTTGCTTCACGTAAATCTTTGACGTTCGCTTCGTCTTGCTGACTTTATCATAGGCCTGTTGGGCGGTTAAGCCACCAACCGCCACGTGGTTAATGGTGACGTTGCGGTTGAAGTGGTTCCGCTGGTGCAGGTGAACGCCCAAAAGCAACACCAGCAAAAGCACGACCACCCCAGCAATGACCTTTTTCAGGGTTAGATTTTGCATTATTCAGTCCTCTTTGTCATATTTACTAGAGTCATATTACTGCGAATTGATGAAAATACAAGTGTTTGGCTTGCGGCAACTGCCCAGGGCCCCAACGTACCAACAGGGAGATAAATATTAATTTATAGGGCCATTCCCTTTGGCAAAAGTATCCACTATCGACGTGATGAGGATAATGATAAAACAAGTTATCGGGCAACGAGGGGGAGCGCACCAGATGTTAAGCTTTCAAAAGGATGTTGAATTGCCGTCTGCAGCGTCCCTATAATGGGGGATAAACTACGATAAGGTGGCGGTTATGATGATGAAAATGTATATTGCGGACGCCTTTACCAAGGAACTGTTCAAGGGTAACCCGGCGGCCGTGTGCTTTGTTGACCAGTGGCCCAGCGATGACCTGATGAGAAAGATTGCCATGGAGAACCGCTTCTCCGAGACAGCCTTTACCATCAAGCAGGACGACCACCACTACCTCCTTCGCTGGTTCACCCCGGGCGGCGAGATCGACCTCTGCGGGCACGCCACCCTGGCCACAGCCTTCATCATTTTTCAGACGGCGGCTCCTGCATCGACCGCGACGATTACCTTCACAACCACTAAGAGCGATGATCTGACGGTAACGAAGGTGGGGGATAAGTACGAGATGGCCTTCCCGTCCTATGACCTGAAGCCAATCGCGGTGACGGCTGAAATGACGGCGGCCTTCGGAGCCCGGCCGGTGGAAGCCTACTTGGGGCGGGACCTCCTCTGCGTTTTTGATGACGAACAGCTAGTCCGGCAGATGAACCCTGACCAGGAAAAGCTCAAGCACTTACCGGGCCTTTTGCAAAACGTCACCGCTCAAGGGACCGCCTACGACTGTGTTTCCCGGTCCTTTGCCCCCAAACTAGCAGTAGCCGAGGACCCCGTCTGCGGGAGTGGCCACTGTCACATCATTCCGTACTGGGCGAAAAAACTGGGGAAAGATAAACTAGTGGCTTACCAGGCCTCCCCGCGGGGTGGTGTCCTCTACTGCAACTACCAGGGGGCCATTACCAAATTAGCTGGTCACGCCGTCCTCTATTCCAGTGGGACCCTGCATATTTAGCCCCGGCGGATAAACAAATTTGGTCCAAATGTTAAAGAAAACCTTTACAAAAAGTTAGTGAGCAAGTACACTATAGGTAAATTGAAAGTTAGTTTTCTTCGGGGCCGGGTGAAATTCCCAACCGACGGTGACAAGGCAACTTGAAGTCCGTGACCCGCTAGTCGACAGTGACCAGCGGTTGAACCAGTGCAAGTCTGGTACCGACAGTATAGTCTGGATGGGAGAAGAAAAACGCTGTACAACACTACCAGTTTAAAATGACCCCGGATGACACCTTTGTTATCCGGGTTTTATTTTTACCCGCAGTGCCGTCAAAGGTGAAAGCTTAGCGCCCCAGGAGAAATCTTGGGACGCTTTTTTGTTGGAGGGTGATGGAAATCAACGACCAGTACTTTATGAAAATCGCCATTGACCAGGCCAAACAGGCGACAGCCACCTGGCAGAATCCCCAGGTGGGTGCCGTAGTGGTCAAAGATGGTGAAATCCTTGCGAGTGGGCACACCCAGCGATTCGGTGGACCCCACGCGGAACGGGACGCCCTGACCAAACTCACGTCGGCACAGACCCAGGGGGCCACCCTTTATGTAACCCTGGAACCCTGCAACCACTACGGTAAGCAGCCCCCCTGCACCCAGTTGATCATCGACCGGGGGATTAAGCGGGTGGTCATTGCCGAGACCGACCCCCACTCCCTGGTGACGGGGAAGGGGATCGCCCAGTTACGCCAACACGGCATTACGGTGGTGATCGGGGTCAGTGAGCAGGCGGCCGCCCAGGTGAACCCCCACTACAACTTCTTCTTCCGCCACGGTCGTCCCTGGATCACGCTTAAACAGGCCATCAGCCTTGACCACCGTGTCAGTGCGGGCCCGGGACAGCGGACGGTGATCACTAACCGGGCGGTCTATGACCGGGTCCACCAGGAACGGGCCCGCTTTCAGGGGATTGTCATTGGCAGCACCACGGCAATTGTTGATAACCCAACATTGGTTCCCCAACCACAGCCGGCCTTCATGCCCGTGCGGATTGTTCTCGACCGGCGGGGGCGGTTAGCCGACCATCCCCAGTTGAAACTCCTCCACGATGGCCTGGCACCGACCTGGGTATTTACGGCCAGCCCAACCCTCGCTGACCGACTCAGCGCAACCACTGCCCGAGTATTCTGCCTGCCCACCTGTGGGGTAGAGGAGGTCGTTGCGGCGGTCGCCAAGGAGGGCCTCCAGTCGTTGTACGTTGAAGGGGGCCCGACGATTCACCGGGCCTTTGCGGCGGCTGACTTGGTCGAAGAGGTGACCACCTACATTGGCCCCCAGATGCTGGGACAAAACGGGGTTGCTGCCTTTACCCCGCCGGTCCCGTGGTCGTTTGTGGACCGGCAAGTGGAGCTGTTAGGAGATAACGTCAGGATCACAGAAAGGAAGCAGGAACATGTTTAGTGGCTTAGTTCAGGGAACTGGGAAGGTCCAAAAGCTGGCGGAGCAGGGCGAGACAATTGAGCTGACAATCGCCCCGACCAGTCCGGCACTAGTAGAAGAGTTGGCAATTGGTGATTCGGTCGCAATTAACGGGACCTGCCTAACCGTGGTCGGGCAAACGGGGACGCTTTTCCACGTCACCCTCATGCCCCAGACCTTTGAGAAGACGACGTTTAAGGACCTTCAGCCCGGTGACCTGGTAAACCTCGAGCGGTCCCTGCAGGTTGGTGACCGCCTGGAAGGGCACATTGTGACGGGCCACGTCGATGAGGTGACGGTGGTCCGGGAAGTGACGCCCAACGAGAACGCCATTGAGGTTCGCTTTGCCCTGCCGGCCCGCCTGGCTAACCAGGTGGTTCCCCAGGGGAGCGTCGCCATCAACGGGGTGAGCCTGACCGTCATGGACACCGGCGCGGACTGGTTCTCCGTCGGCCTGATTCCCCATACCCAGACGGTGACCAACCTGGATGACCTCCAGGTGGGCAGCCGGGTCAATATGGAAACTGATATTTTAGGAAAGTACGTTGCCGCAAATTTGCAGAAAGGGGCACAATAATGGACGTTAAAAAGATTCAAGCCGCAATTGACCACCTCAAGAAGGGTGGCCTGGTAATTGTAATGGATGACTTAGACCGGGAAGCTGAAGGGGACATGATTGGGCTGGCAAGTAAGGCCACCCCGGAGAAGGTCAACTTCATGACCAAGTATGCCCGGGGGCTAATGTGCGTCCCGATGGCGCCAGCGGTTGCTAAGCGGTTGGCCCTGCCCCAGATGACGGCGGACAACACCGACCCGTTTGGCACGGCCTTTACCATCAGTGTGGACCACAAGTCGACGACTACTGGGATCTCCGCCTTTGACCGCTGGCGGACGATCATCCACCTGGCCGACCCACAGGCCACCAACGCGGACTTCTATAAGCCCGGCCACATCTTTCCGCTGGTTGCCAAGGAAAACGGGGTGCTGGAACGGGACGGCCACACGGAAGCGGCCGTTGACCTGGCCAAGTTGGCTGGGGAGGAGCCGGTGGCCTATATCTGCGAGATCTTAAAGTCCAACGGGGAAATGGCCCGGTCCAAGGAACTTCACGAGAAGGCGGCTGAGTTCAGCCTGCCAATCATTACCATCAAGGACCTCCAGGAGTACCGGCGCAGTCGGGTTAGCCAGCCAGCTGAGGAGGTCCATCTGCCGAGCGAGTATGGTGACTTCCGACTCCGTCACTTTGCCGGGGATAATCTGGCCCTCATCAAGGGTGATGTTTCCGGGGACGAACCGGTGCTGGTCCGCCTGCATTCCGAGTGCTTTACGGGGGATGTCTTTGGCTCCTTGCGTTGTGACTGTGGGCCCCAACTCCACGAGGCCATGCGGCGGATTAACGCGGTTGGTCGGGGCGTCGTCCTCTACCTTCGCCAGGAAGGTCGCGGGATTGGCCTTGAGAATAAACTGCGGGCGTACCACCTCCAGGAGGAGGGGTACGACACGGTTGAGGCCAACACGGCACTGGGCTTCAAACCAGATGAGCGCCAGTATAAGGTGGCTGCGCAGATCCTCCGCCAGTTGGGGATCACGAAGATTGACCTTTTGACCAATAATCCGGATAAGATTGACCAGTTAGCGGCAGCGGGGATCACGATTCATGACCGCCTGCCACTGGAAATTCGGGCAAACAAGTACGACCGCCGCTACCTCGCAACGAAGAAGAACAAGTTCCACCACCTATTAGATTTGGAGGCATAATCATGGAAGAAATTACGGGAAAGTTTAACCAAAGCAACGCACGTGTGGGAATCGTGGTCGCCGACTTCAACGGCGCCGTCACGAGTAAGCTGGTTACGGGGGCCGTGGCCACGCTCACCAAGTTTGGCCTGGCAGATGACCAGGTGACGGTTTTCCACGTCCCGGGTGCCTTCGAGATTCCCTTTGCGGTTAAGAAGCTCCTGGATAAGGGGGAATTTGATGGCATCATGACCCTCGGGGCGGTAATCAAGGGCGAGACCGACCACTATGACCTGATTTGCCAGAACGTGGCCCGGGGGATCATGGAACTGAATCTCCAAGGGAAGGTCCCGGTAACCTTTGGCATCCTGACGACCGATAACATTGAACAGGCAATGCAACGGGCCGGCCTGAAGATGGGCAATGAGGGCGCCAGCACGGCCCAGAGCCTACTTGAGATGATGTCACTGAGTGGACAAATTTAAAACGCTTTCTTTTTGCCGAAGTATTTCCCTTTTTGCCGAATAATTTCCTAAAGCACCTGCCCTTTATTTTTAAGATAGGGGTAAATCGTTAAAGAAGGGGAAATTATGTTAGGTATAAAAAATGTTTTAATTAATGCCCGGCCCCATCCATTGGGCGTTGGTCAAGAAGTCAATGTTTCATGGCAACTAAAGAGTGATCAGAAGAGCACTAACCAGGTTGCTTACCAGGTGAAGGTGTTTCACATGAAACATCAAGTTCTTGATACCGGGCGAGTTACTAGTGCTAAGAACTCCTTTATTACACTTCATCCCGATAAGAAGTGGCTGAGCAATGCTGATTACCGGGTAATCGTGATGGCTTGAGATAACCACCACAACCAGGCGACTAATGCGACATCGTTCAGTACCAGTCTTTTGTCACCCCATGATTGGCATGCCCAGTGGCGGCGGGTGGATCGACCTTACCAACAACGTCAAAAGGGATTTAACCACCAACCACCAGCCAGTTTGTTCCGTCGTATCTTTCGCCTCGCTGATAAGACGGTTGCCCGGGCCCGGATTTTTGCAACAGCCTTAGGAGCCTACCAAATAACAATTAACGGTCACCATCCTGATAAGCGTAAATTGGCGCCCGGCCATACGGCCTACCGCCGAATCCTCGATTTTCAAGACTACGATGTGGTTGAGCTGTTGCAAGCCGGTCAGAACATCATTGGAATGGAGGTCGGTGACGGCTGGTACTGTAACCCACAGACAATGCCGCCAATCAAGGGATTGAAACCGGATCACGCGGTACTATTTCAGCTAATGATTGATTACCAAGACGGCAGTCATGAACTAGTAGTTTCGGATGAAGCGACCCAGTGGCAAGAAAGCCCGGTCCAGGCTGCCGACCTGTATGCTGGTGAACTGTAAGATGCCACTAAGAAGGTGGCGGGGTGGAATACCGTGGCTGCAACTTCCGGTTGGCGGTCGACAGTTGCTACAGAATATCCCCTGGTTAATTTACGGCCACAAATAAAGATGCCTGTACGACCAGTCTGTGAGTTAAAACCGGTCAAGCTAATCCACGCGCCTAATGGTGACCAGATTTTGGACTTCGGTCAGGTCCTAGCAGGGGTTGTCCGCTGCCGGATCAACGAAGAAAGTGGTCACCAGGTTAGCCTGGAACATACCGAAGTTCTCGACAAGGATGGCAACTACTTTATTAACACCAAGAGCGCGCTTGGGGTAACAGAGCAAAAGGACGTCTATATTGCCGACGGCCAGCCGGTGACCTTCGTACCTGACTTTACTTACCACGGCTTCCGTTACGTTCGTCTCAAGGGCTTTAGCAAGATTGACCTGGACGACTTTACGGCAATTGTCCTCTCTTCAACTGGTGAGGATTTAGGGAGCTTTAAGTGCTCAAACCAGCTAGTTAACCAACTCTACCATAATATTCTCTGGAGTCAGCAGGCGAATTTCTTCTCGATTCCAACCGATTGCCCCCAACGAGAAAAGGCCGGTTGGACTGGTGACGTTTGGGTTTACGGCCGGACGGCGCTGGAGAACGCCAACGAGACGCCCCTCTTAACTGAGTGGCTGGAAAATTTGGCTGCTGACCAAGAGGAAAACAATGGTATTGTCACCTTTACCTGTCCGGACACTAGCCAGTATCATGATTCGGGAGTAAAGATGGGGAAACAATTTGGTTGTAATGGCATCGTCAACTCCGCTGGTTGGGGGGACGTAGCAATCCACCTGCCAATCACGATGTATAACATTACTGACAATTTGGCGATCATTCGCCGCCAATACACAAGTATGCGCGCCTGGGGGGAGTACATTATTCGCCAGGCCCGGCAACGCAAGCCTGGTAGTCGCCTGCCAGATAAGATAGAGCTTCACCTGTGGAACACTGGCTTTCAGTATGGTGAATGGCTGATTCCAAGTGAAGCTACGGATAGCCAAGATTTTAAACAGATTATCGCCAATATGGCGCACTCGGCTTGTTATACGGCGCCAATTATTGGGTGGCTGTCAATGGTTGAATTGGCTAAAGCAGCGCAATTGCTACATAAGACCGGTGACCAGGTCAAGTATCAGACTGAGGCTGACTTAATGAAGTACGCGATTCAGCACGGCGGGGTAATTGACGCGGATGGCAACATGCCGTCAGACCTAATGGGGGCCTATGTTATGCCGATTGTCTTTGAACTAGTTCCGGCCCAGTTCAAGGACAAATTTGCTAGCCGCCTGTGTACTATTTTGCGGAAAAATAACTACCGGTTAGATACCGGTTTTCTCGGCACCCCCTTCCTACTTGACGCCCTGTGCAGGATCGGCCGGCGGGACCTAGCTTACCGGGTACTACTGCAGGAACAAACGCCAGGCTGGGTGGCGGAGGTTAAGCGGGGGGCAACGACTATTTGGGAGAGTTGGATTTCTTATGATAAGGATGGTAATCCGCTGCCAACTTCCTTTAACCATTACGCTAATGGCTGTGTCGCTAACTGGATGTTTAAAGACATTGGGGGCTTGGACCAGGAGAAGACTGACCATGGCTTTACTCAGCTGGTCTTCCAGCCCCATGTTGGATACGGTATTACCAACGCCCAGCGGACCTATGTAACAAGCCAGGGGACTGCCAAATGTGACTGGCGTGTAAGGGATGGTCATTTTGATATTCAAATTGAGGTACCAGCTAATTCCCGGGCCCGGGTGGTGTTGCCAAACGGGCAGCAACACTATGTGGGGAGTGGTCATTACCACTTTGGCTGCCAAGTGAAATAGTTAGGAATTAAAATAACGACGTGGATTAGAAATCGTCATTTGCAGATTTCTGATCCACGTCGTTATTTAGTTTTAATATCGTTCTTTAATGATCTCTTGCAGGGACTTTCCCTGGGTATGCGGGGTCCAGATGACCCCAACAACTAGGGAGATAACAAGGAAGAGAATCAAGACAGTCCCCAAAACCTTTAATCCACCAATCTTCAATAATGAAGGAAAAAACAGTGACCAGATACCAGAGCAGCCATAAACAATGAAGAAGGATAAGCCCTGGGCACTGGCCCGGTACTTAGCGGGGAAAAGTTCAGTTGTCCATAGGCTGTACCATTGTTGGGCCCCCAGTCCGGCCGCCAAACCGTAGATGAGGATAAACAAAATTAAACAGGTCCAGTTCATTCCGCCGTAGGTTAGAATTACCCAGGCAACGATTTCTCCCAGGGCCCCGCAGGCAAATAACTGGCGGTAGGGATAACGGTCACCGAGTTTGGCAAAGAAAAAGTAGGTACCTAGTCCGGTGCATGCCCAGAGGACCATCTGAAGGGCATTGGCTTGAAGATTAGTCAGTCCCCCGGCTTGGACGTAGACGTAGGGCATGAAAAAGCCCATTGCGCCAGCGACAAGGTTCCAGAAGAGGTAGACCCCCAGGAGGAAGAGCAGCGACTTGAGGTTGGTTGGATTAGTAAATAGGGCCCGGTACGGGTGCGCATCCTGGTGACCACTTGCTGGCGGCGTAATCTTCGCCAGCTGGCACTGCAGTTGCCAAGTGATGATGGCGACGATACTCAGCAGGCTAAAAAGGATCCGGGTACCAATTAGGCCCAGTGGTGCGACCATCCCCCCAATTGCATAGATAATTGCGGGACCAATTGTCCAGGCAAATTGGGTGATTCCCACACTATGGGCCCGGCCGTGAGAATCGGTTGACTCACCGGCATAGGTCCAGGTTGTAGGAATCCCCCCGCCAACGGCTAGACCGGTCACGATAAAGCCGGTCAAAAGAAGGAAAAAGTTAGGGGCGCAGATAATTAGTATCGTCCCGAGCAAGTAGACCAGCATATCATAGCGAAAGATCATCTGCCGTCCCCACCGATCAGCAATCCAACCACCAATTAGGGCACCAAAGGCAGCGCCAAAAGCGTTAGCAGAACAGGCTCCCAGAGCTCCAACTTGAAGACTGCTCAAATTAAGGCTTTTTGTCCACAGGGCGAGCCCCGTACTACCGGTAACAATCGCCCCGGAATTTAAGAAATTAGCTAGTGGGACAGATTTAGCAGCGCGTGCGTTGATTTTACTTGTCATGGCGACCCTCCTACTTCAGTGCCTGCAGTTGCTGGTCAACTTTATCCAGGTCGGCTTTGTCAATTCCCAGTGGTCCACCATATTGGAGTAAGAATGGCCGGAGGGGCTGGTCAAAGACATCCTTTGGCAGCCGGCTCAGCTGCGGGAGACTGGTAAGCAGGCAGTCCTTGACCTTTTGATTAGCGAAGAGGTCCTTAATTTTACAGTTAGTGTTAAAGACATACAGGAGGGGCCGGTCACTTGTGTAGGTGACGTCATAATGACCAGCACTTAGGTGGCAGGTGTGGTCATTAAAATTAGCGAAGATCTTGTTTGCTAGGGGAGCCTCCTGGTCAGCTAAGTAGGGCAGCTTAATAGTTGCCTGACAGTTGAATGGGACCGTTAGTTTGATATTCAGGTGGTGGTTATCGATAATTTGCCAGCTGATGTGCCAGTCACCACCAGCACCATGGTATGAAGCCGTGACAAACCTCAGCGACTTATCCGGGTGGGGAGCAAAGGCGAGGTTAGTAAAACCAATGTGGTTGGGGTCTTGGTGGAGACCAGCGGCATACCTAAATAGCCACTCAACGATGGACCCGTATGAGTAGTGATTAAGGCTCGACATTGAGGTTTCAATTTTACCGTCGGGGTTAACCGAATTCCACCGTTCCCAAATAGTTGTTGCGCCCATCTTAACGGCATATAGCCAGGAAGGAAAATCAGTATTGAGGAGGAGCTTGTAGACTAAGTCGGTCATCTTGTTTTGGGTAAGGACGTCTCCCAGTAACGGCGTCCCAGTAAAGCCGGTTTGCAGGTGGTCGCAATTGTCGCTAAAGGCTTTCCGCAGCATTGCCCGAACCTGGTCTGGATTCTTGCTGAGCTGGTATTTTAGCGCGAGTAACAACCCGGTCTGGGTCGCAATGCACGGCCGCCCGTTCGGCGCAAAGAACTCGTCTTCAATTCGCTGGCGAACCCGGCTAGCAAGCTCTTGGTAGCGGTCAGCTAGCTTGGTGTTACTGAGTAGGTTAGCGGCCTGGCTAACAATCATTGCACTATTGAAGTAGTATACGTCCGCAATGAAGCCCGCGTCTGTTCCACCGAAGACCTCGTTAGGATCATGGCGGGGGTTGTCTAATGCCAGCCAATCACCCCACTGGAAGACCCGCTCCCAGCCGTGGTCGTTGCCGTCAACTTTAGTAATGTAGTCAACCCAGTCGCGCATTAAAGAGAAGTTATCCCTGAGAATGTTACGGTCACCATAGAACTTGTAGAGGGTCCACGGGATAATCGTCGCAACGTCTCCCCAAACAGCTGCTGACTGCTTATCCTTGATGTAGTCGGGGATGACGTTGACGATACGGCCGTCACCTTTTTCCTGTTCCGTTCGCATGTCAAAGAGGTACTTTTTGTAAAAAGCTGCCGTGTCGGCAAAGTAAGTTGCTGTGGGGCAGAAGACCTGTGCATCCCCTGTCCAGCCCAGCCGCTCATCCCGCTGGGGACAGTCTGTTGGTGTATCGATGAAGTTGCTGTGCATTCCCCAACGGGCGTTATGAACCAGCTGGTTAATATTCTTATTTCCCGTACCGAGCTGCCCAGCGGGGGTCAAATCGGAGTAGAGGGCAAGACCGACAAAGTCATCCTTAGTAATGTTTTCCCAGCCGGTAACCTTAACATAGCGGTAACCATAGTAGGTAAATTGGGGACGAATCGTGTGCGGCTTCCCGTCAGAAACGTAGGAGAATTCTTGCTTGGCCGACCGTAGATTACCACGGAAAAAGCCGCCGTCCTGAAGGTGCTCACCAAATTGCAAGTAGAGGATGCTTTCTGCGGGACGGTCAACGGTAATCTGGAATGTCCCCGCAAAGTTTTGCCCCAGATCAAGGACGGTTTCGCCCTTAGCAGTGTGAATGATTCGTTTAACTGGTAGCTTTTCATGGATCTTAACCGGCAAGGATAGGCGGTCATGAAGTGGGGCGTGCTGGCTTTGATCGAGCTGGGCCGGGGTCAATTCAACTGGTTGGAGGGTATCGTCCCGCCGTTCACCGTCGTAGATTCCGGAAGATGTGATTGTTGAGCGGCCGACCGCCCAACTTTCGTCAGAATTAATTACTTCCTGACTGCCGTCAGCATAGGTAACGTGTAATTCGGCAATCAGTGACCAGGGGGCCTGCTTCTTAGGATCAACTGCTGGAGCATTAAGTCCGAACCGTCCCCGGTACCATCCATTACCAAGAAGAACTGCTAATTGGTTTTCACCTTGTAGCTGGTCCGTTACGTCATAGGTCTGGTACTGGAGCCAGGCCGCGTAATCATGGGTGCCGGGGGCAAGGTATTCGTTACCGACCCGGTGGTGGTTAAGGCAGGGAACATAAAGACCAAGTCCACAGATGTACAGGCGTGCTTTGGTAACTGTCTGTTGGCAATTAAATTTTTTGGTGAAGATGGGGTGGCGGTCAGTAGTTGACTGGCAGGTTATCCACTGGCCACTCCATGATTCGGTCATCTTGCCGGTCTCAAACCAGTCAATACCACTGGTGAAGGTCTGGTCAAGATCATTTTTTACACTCACTTGCCAATAGTAACGGGTGCGGGGGGCGAGCCTTGTTTGCAGGCGATAACCCAAGGGTGAAATATCAGCTTGCCAACCGGTATCTTCAACCGGGTTTTGCAGTTCCTGGTTAGTGGCGACCACAATCCGGGTAGCGGCTTGCCGGGTCCCTTCACTACCAGAAAAGTGGTAGGAAAGGCTTGTTGAGCTAAGGTCAAACCCGAGGGGCCGGGTGAGGTGGTTAACTTGTAGACGGTCAATTTTCATGGTAATACTCTCCTTCATTAACATTTTTATAGCGCTTTCATTGAATTATAGGTTGGCAGTTGTTAATCTGTCGTTACCTTTTTGGGCAATAAAGATAATAATTAGCTTTTAACTGCAAAAACGCTAATTATTATCAGCAAACGCTATTTTTTACTGTAATCGGTTTCAAGGGCGCTATGATAACGGTAAAATAAAGGAGGCTGATGCCGTATGAAACAATATGAAATGATGGAACTAGAATACCAAGCACCCGCACCCGCGGGTTCAGCCGTTGATGTTGACTTAACGGCAACGTTTACTAGCAGTGATGGTCATTCGCAAACAGTCAGTGGCTTTTACGCTGGTAATGGGGAATACCGGGTCCGCTTTTATCCCCGGTTCGCAGGGCAGTACCACTACCAAGTAAGTGGGGTGGTCACGGACACCGGCGACCTGGTGTGCCAGCCTGCTGACGAAACCGCCACGGGAATTATTCGGGCAGCGGGGACCCACTTTAAGACAGAATCCGGTCACTGGTTTTACCCCTTTGGTATAACCGTTTATGCCTTAGCCCACCAAAGTGAAGCGGTAATTGAAGAGACGTTTAGGTCATTAACCGCGGCCCCCTTTAATAAGGTTCGACTCTGTATTTTCCCCAAGTGGTATGAATTTAACCACCGGGAGCCCCGCTGGTTGCCGTTTAAAAAGGACGGTGACCAATTCAATGTTGACCAGCCAGTTTGGGCGTACTGGGATAATTTAGATCGGGTGATTGCTCGTTTGAACCAGTTGGGGATCCAGGCCGACCTGATTCTTTTCCACCCCTACGACCACTGGGGACTAGCTAAGCTTAATACCAAGCAGTGCTTAACATATTTGAATTACGTTATTCGGCGGTTTAGTGCCTACCCCAATATTTGGTGGAGCCTGGCAAACGAGTACGACCTCTTACCGTTTAAAAAGGAGCAATGGCTGGCGATTGCCGATTACCTTCACCAAAACGACCCTTACCACCACCTGTTAAGTAACCACCATATGGTAATCCCATGGGACTTCAATAATCCGGCCACTACCCACATCTGCGTTCAAATTAAGAACGTGGACTACGTCAGCCGGACGATTCGTAAGTTCCAAAAGCCAATGATGGTCGATGAGTGTCGTTACGAAGGAAACATTAATGACGAGTGGGGAAACATTTCCGCCTTTGAAATGGTCAACCGGTTCTGGAAAGTTATTACCCAGGGCGCTTACTGTACACACGGGGAAACATATTTATCGCCGGACAACATCCTGTGGTGGGCAGCCGGTGGCAAATTGAAGGGGGAGAGTCCAGCACGGATTGCCTTCTTGAAGAAAATTGTCGAAAGCCTCCCCGGTCCCTTGGAATTTGCCGGAAATGATATGAATGAGGAAAAGTATAACCAACTCAAGGCCCGGGCGGCTAAACACCCGGCGGACTTTCCCGGCTTTGCCCACTATATGTTAGCTAAGCTTGACTGGCAGCAGGCGGAGAGCCTAATGAATAGCAACCGGGAATTCATTGGTAAGTGCCCTAACAATAGTGCCTTCTTGTATTATTACGACCGGCACTGTACCGCCCGGCCAACGATTAACTTGCCGACGGACGGTAAGTACCAGATTGAAGTGATTGACAGTTGGCAAATGACTAAGAAGATGGTTGTAGCGGGGGTCAACGGCCAAATTACCGTTAGCCTCCCTGGCAAGGAGGGGATGGCAATCCTTGCTCGCCGGATTGAATAAGGCAGATTGCAAGAAATAACTTGAACGAATTTAGTGACGTAGATTAAGCAGGAAGATCTCGATTGGTGTATGCCAATTAAGACATTTAA
>CAJMLF010000036.1 GCA_905214235.1 uncultured bacterium
AGAGACCCTACACATTTGATTCGTCGAAACTTTGTTCAGTTTTCAAAGGTCTACCGGTTAGCTAACTAAGTAGTTAACCAACACGGTTAATTATATCATCTGGCCATCAAGAAAGTCAAGAACTTTTTTCAAGAAGTTTTACTCGTTTTCCGAACCGGTCAGCTTACTTATAATATCATCTTACCACCCGTTCGTCAACAACAAATTTGATTTAATTTATTGCTAACTCACAAGTGCATTCACAATTATAACTACCAGCCTATTTAATGTCAACCATAAATATGACTTAAATGTCATGTAGTCCTCAAAACCATGTATCAGGTAATTGCCTATTACAAAATTGTGAAAACTAAAAAAAGTAGATAACTGTATTTGTAAGACAACAGTTACCTACTTTACGTTATTTGCCTTTAAATTTCAAGGCCTTTTCTGTTTTATTTCAAATCTGCACTATTAGCCTTATCTTGCATCATAAAGGTCAGTGCTAATCCAATGATGACCAGTACAATCGTGAAGTAAATGCCGTAGTGAACCCCATTGGTGAAACGGACTGCCGAGGAGCCGACTCCCGCATTCCGTCCTAATTCCAAGAAGCTTGTTGCCAGCGCCGTGGCTAAGGCACCAACCACTTGCTGCATAGTATTCAGAATCGTACTACCATCTGCTGACTGCATCCCCGGCAGTGAATTTAGCGCACTCGTCTGTGATGGCGACATCGCCAGCGGGCACCCAATCATCAAAATAACGTGGGCTGCAATCACGTAGGCAATTGAAGAGTGGGCCGAAGAACATGCTAACATTCCTGCACCAACCAGGGCAATGATAAAGCCAATCATGACTGGGCGCTTAGCACCGATGTTGTCGTACATCCGTCCGGCAACGGCCGACGTCAATGCATTAACCACTCCACCGGGCAGCATAATAATCCCCGTTAAGGCAACCGGAAGCAGCAGACCGTTTTGAATGTACATTGGTAGTAAGTACATTGCTGACAGGATAATCCCAAAGTCGAGCATCACTAGCGTGGCCCCGATGGCAAAGGAACGGTACTTGAATACCCGCAGGTTAAGGATTGGCTCCTCAAGGTGCAATTGCCGGTGAATATATAGAAGTAACACAACGACCCCAATTACCAGGGCACTCAAAACGGGCGCCGATAACCAGCCATCGCGGCTTGACAGTGAGGCCCCGATTACCAGGCCGGAACAGCCAACTGCCGATTCCAAGATCGATAGGACATCGATGTGCGGCCGGGTAACGTTACCGACGTTTTCCAGCGAAGCAATCGCGAAGAAGAGGGCAATTAATAAGAGCGGAATAAATAGCCAAAAAATCCAGTTCCACGAAAGCTTAGCCAAAATCAACCCCGTTAGTGTGGGTCCGATTGCCGGGGCAAACATAATTACCAGGGCACAGACACCCATTACCGCCCCAATCTTTTGCGGTGGGAAGATTTGCATAACGACAGCGAACATCAACGGCAGAATCAGGCCGGTCCCAATCCCCTGAATCATCCGACCGATTAGGACAACCGCAAAGGTACTCCCCATCGCCGAAATTGCTGCCCCGACAATAAAGTCGCAGAGGGCAAAAATAATAATTTGCCGTGTCGTGAACCACTTGGACAGGAGGCTGGACAGCGGCAGGATAATCCCAATCACCAGCATGTAACCAGTTACCAGCCACTGAATGGTCCCGGTATTAACATGCAGAGCCAACATTAGCTTTGGCAGGGCGATGTTCAATGATGTTTCACTGAACATCCCCACAAATGCGCCAAGCAGCATGCTGACCATTGCCAATTTAGGATGGCGCACATGCTGACGCGCTTGTGGTTTTTTACTCATAAAAACACTCCTTAATCAATTCTTTTTTTGCACAGTTGGTTACTGTATCAGAATCGATTTGCCTTCGTAAGTGTTTTTAGCTCATTCCTTATTATTTAAATATATATACTTAATAAAATTAAGTTTAGCTGTTAATGAGCCCCTTAATCTTGTCCGGTCGAAAGCCGGTCCAACCGTCAACGCTACTACCGTTGTCAACCATTACAATGGGGATACTGTAATAGCCCAGGGCGCGCAAAGCCTCAATCGCCGCCGGGTCATCACTAATGTCAATTGTCTGGTACTCCAGCTTAAGCCGGTCCATCAGTTGTTTAGTCATCGTACAGCCGGGGCAAAATTTCTTGGTAAATATTCTAATCTGGGCCACCCTTCCCCCTCCTTTGATTACTTTTAACGACGAACTAGCTTATAGCGGTGCGTCCGGTCTGGCGTATCAACCTTGCCGGCTGGGTGACCGATTGCAACAATTACCGTTACCGCGTAGCCATCATCAACTCCCAACTCCTTTAGCAAGTCGGGATGACCATTCAGGGTCTGGGCCCCACTCATCACGTAGACCGACCCGAGATCAAGGGCGGCAGCCTGAACCATGACGTTTTCCGCCGCGGCCGAAGCATCGCGGTCACCAAACGGACTCGTCTTCTTGGTTGAAATCACGAACAGTAACGGTGCCCCATAGCAGGCGTTACTGCTTGCCGTGGCAATTTTCTTCAACAATGCTTCGTCCGTTACCACCGTTGCCTGCATATCTTCAACCTGGTGCATTCCAAAGGGAGCAGCTTCGAACGCTGCCACCATTTTCTCAATATCTGGGCCAGCAACTGGCGTTAACGCGTACTTACGGACCGCCCGCCGCTGCAAAATTGGATTTTCCATCATTAAAGGCTCCTTTCCATACTCACGTTACTTTCTATTATAATCGTTTCTTCCTTATTATAGGAAAAATAAGCACCCACCCGCCGTAGATTACCAAACGGCAACGATATTGCAATAGAGTTACAAAGCGATTGCAAGATGTATCATTCCAATAACAATCCGCCCACGTTTCCCTTTAAAGCGGTCACTTATGCTAGCCTTATAAATGGAAATTAACAAACGAACAAATAAAGGAGTCGCGATTTAACGTTTATGGATACTAAGAAACACTACAAGATGTACAAGAGCAACAAGAACTGGTTCTACGCCGCAATCACCACGGTTGCCGTTGCTGTCGGCTTAGTAGCCGGTGGCCACGTTGCGCAAGCAGACACCGTTTCCCCTGACACTATCGCGCAAACAACTGCGGTTACGTCAGCTGCTACCAGTACAGCAACTAGTGCTGCTTCATCCCAACAACAATCTGCTGCTAGCCAAACTAGCGCTGCTACTCCTGCATGGCAACCAGCCGATGCCAACCTGAATGCCCAACAAGCCCAATCCGCTGCCGACCAAAAGAACTACGGTAACCTGGATAACTTCAGCATTGCTGACGGTAAGTTAACCGTTTCTGGTTGGAACGCTTCTAATAAAGACGCCAACTACCAAGACCACTACCTGATTGTTTACGACCAAACTCAAGGCAAGGAACTGGGGCGGCAGGCAGTTACGAACCTGCAACGTAACGATGTGCAAAAGGTCTACCCTGGTGTATACAATGCCCAATATTCTGGCTTCAACAACACCTTCGACCTTGATATGACCCCATACTTAAACGATAGTCTGCAAATCATTAGCCGTTACTCCAACGGTGCTAATGGTGAAGGGCAATACTTCGACAAGTGGTTTGGCCCAATCAACCTGGGTAAGGAACAAAAGGCCAACAGCATTGACAGCGTAAAGCAAACTGCTAACGGTCTTCAAGTTACTGGTTGGATGGCCGACGACGCTTCTGCAACGAAGCCATACGCCTACCTGATCCTCCTCAAGGATGGCAAGGAATTAACCCGGAGCCGGGTTCAACTGACCGACCGGGCCGACGTTGCTAAGGCTAAGGGCACGATTTACAACAGTCTGCACAGTGGTTTCAGCACAACATTAAACGTTGACCAAGCCCTTTTGAGCGGTAACCTGCAAATCTTGATGCGCTACACTGATGACGTTAATGGGAACGGTAATTACAGTGACCAGTATTCCAAGACTTACGCTTCCAACACTGGTTACGTTGATGGGTACGCATTAAACAACAACACCATCCATTACACTGGTTGGCACGCCGCTACTAACGCTAACGGGATGAACCACCAATTTATCATCGTCCTGGACGCTAACAACCACGAACTCTACCGGACTGAATTGACCGGCAACCAAAAGAATATCAACCGGAATGACGTTGCTAATGTCTACTCCTGGATTGCCAATGCTAGCCAATCCGGTTTCAGCGTTGATATCCCAGTTCAAGCTAACATGCAACACAAGGAAATCCGGATCCTGCACCGTTACTCCAGCTCTGCTGACGGCAACAGTCAATACGTTGACTTTACTTCTGGTAACTACTCCATCAATAGTGGTTGGCAAGGTGACTACTACTACGACCCCGTTACCGGCCAAAAGGCAACTGGTCAAAAGGTAATCAACGGTGTTACCTACCAATTTGACGCTAATGGTAAGCTGCAAAGCAAGCAACAAAACGCCGTCAACCGGGCCCTCTCCATGCGTGGTGTTCCTTACGTTTGGGGTGGTAACACGCCAGCTGGTTTTGACTGCTCTGGTTTAGTCCAATGGGCATACGGCCTTGGCGCCCGGACCACTTACCAACAACAGGCATTGGGTGCCCACCACTACGACGTTGCTAACGCCCCACTTGGTGCCCTCCTCTTCTTCGGTTCTGACACCACCCCTGGTCACGTGGCCATCTCGCTGGGGAACGGGACTTACGTTCACGCCCCACAACCAGGCCAAACCGTAACGGTCGCTAGCCAACGTTGGTACGCACCAAGCTTCTACGTTGTTCTCTAATTAGATATCCATAAATTTAGAAACGGACTTAGTACGTTCAATGCTAAGTCCGTTCCTTTTTTAAACACTTGGTAGCGATTACAAAATAACCTATGTTAAAATTTAAACATGACACGCTGCTTTTTTATTATGGGGGTTTTATTGTGGAAGATAAAAGACATTATAAACTTTACAAGCATGGTAAATTATGGTGCTGTACGGCAATTACCATCGCTTCATTGACAATTGGAACAGTGGTCCTGCATGCCAACGTGCACGCAGATAGTAATCAACCAGCTACGACCCAAGTTGTAAGTTCTAGTTCCACGGAGGTAATGGCAAATCAACCAGCTACAGCAACCACCGAAAACGAAGTTCCACTAGATCAAACAACTGTCAACAATAACTATGCCGCTAACGACGCGTGCCTTGACCACTACCAGGTCACTACTGATGAAAATAACCAAAATGTATTTCAAGCCAGCGGCTGGCATGCTAGCGGGCAAAGTAATAATGAACGCTACCGTTATGCTATTCTTTACGATAACACCACCAGAAATGAAATTGCACGGCAAAGAATTGCCCCACTAGAGCGCCCCGACGTTCAAGCGGCTTATCCGCATATCAACAATAGTCGGCTTAGCGGGTTCGATATTAACTTCGTACTCCCAAATAATATCAGTGGGCATACCATTAGCTTAGTAACACGTTACAGTAATGATGCCGTTAACGGTGAGGGGCAGCGAACAGACTTCTGGTTCAGCCCAATCATTATCGATAACACGAACCGGGCTAACCTCGATACCCTAGCGGCTGACCAGAATGGCAACCTCCACGTAGGTGGCTGGCACGCCAGTAATCAGGCAATGGGGAAAAAGTATCACTACATTATTATCTATGATCTGACGTCTAATCACGAAATTGCTCGTCAGCTGGTTACCCCCGTGCAGCGTCCCGATGTCGCCCAGGCTTTCCCCACAATCGGTAACGCCCACGACTCTGGATTTGACGTTACCTTCAAGCTAACCCCCCAATATAGCCAGGGGAATCTTTCGATTATCAGTCGGTGGACTAATGATCCGGTCGGCAACGGAGATGACACAACCGATTTTTGGTTTGCCCCTGTGCAAAAGAATAATCAGGGCTGGCTTGACTCTTACAATCTCAGTAAGGGGCAGCTCACCGTCAGTGGTTGGCATGCCAACGATGCCGCTATTTACCAGCCATATCACTACCTTATTCTCTTTGATAACACAGCTCAAACACAGGTTGCTAGTGACCTTGTTCCTACTGATCCATCCCCAGACGTTGCTAAGGCCAATCCAAATACTCGGTCAGCTTACTCCGCCCGTTTCAACTATCAATTTGGGAAAGTTGATTGGACGGCGGGCCATACCTATTCCCTAGTGAGTCGTTACTCGATTTCTAACCAGGGCAACGGTGATGACGGTACTGCCGCAGATCATACCGATTTCTGGTTCCCGGCAATGACCCTTAACCAGCACGCCGCTTACATTGATAACTACCAGATTGATTCCCAGAACATGCTAAATGTCAGCGGTTGGTATGCCAACGATAACGCTGTCGGCAAGAATTATGCCTACGTAATTATCCTCCAGGATGGGCATGAAATTAACCGCCAACAAGTTACGATGACATACCGGCAAGACGTCGCTGCAGTTTTCCCGACAATCTATAATAGCGCAATGAGTGGCTTTACTGCTGCAATTCAACTGCCAGCAACGGCTAAAGGAAATCTCAGTTTTGTCCTTCGTTTCAGCGACCAGAGCGATGGTGAAGGTAACTATGCTGATATCTACACGCAGCCAATTTCAAACGGCTTTATGCATAATCGGATGGTATTAGGCGATAATAATCAGGCCTTTTACTATGACGACCAGGGTCAGGCAGCTAACAACTTTATTATCGATGGTATCCTTTACCGCACTGACGGTAGCGGAAATGTTCTCAATACCATTAAAGACAACACCAATAGTCACATCGGGCAAATTAGTTTCACTGGTGACCTCACCGGTATCAATAAAGATAACCGCAAGCCGGTACAAATTAGTGTCAAGCTAACTGACGGTACCAGTATTGATGGTTGGGCAACGATCAAATGGCAGGGGAACAGTAGTATTGCCTGGCCTAAGAAGGGCTACCGCCTAAAGCTTTTTAAGGACCAAGCAATGACCAAGAAACTAAAAATTAAGCTCCCGGGGAGCGGCTTTAAAACCAATTCTTTCAACCTCAAAGCTTGCTTTACGGACCCAACCGCCGGGCTCAACATCGTCAACGCCGAACTGTTCAAACAAATCACAGCCTCCCGGTCCGGTCTTGCGGATTCAATTGTCAACGATATGCCAAATTACGGTCAAATCGCTGGTTTACCACTAGAACTCGGTATCAATAACCTTGACCAAGGGTTATACGTTTTAGAAACTTACCAAGAAGACAAGCTCTATAACCTTGATGATAAGTTGGCAGATAACATTGCCTTGAGTGATAACCAATCCGATATGTCAACATTCACCCAACCTTTTACCGCTGACGACCTTGTTGATACTGCCTTTAACAACCGGTCCCCAAAGAAAGTCGACCAGTCAGTCGTGGATCGCTTCAACCAGCTTTATCAACTAGCTAATGCCAGTGATGCCGAATATTATAACTTAGAGAAACAGTATCTTGACGTCCCGGCCGCGATTGATTACCTAACTTTCATCTCGGCAATTAATGATGTCGACGGAATTACCAAGAATATCACCTACATTAGCAAGGCCGGTAGTAAGTGGGTCCTGATGCCCTACGATCTGGACATGACCTGGAACAACCTTTATAATGGGGAAACCATGTCGATTAATGCTAACATGGAAGACCTGCTCAATAACTACCAGCAGCGACTTCTCTTAACAATTTACAAGCACCACCGGCAAGACGTTATTGATCGTTACCAGGCGTTGCGCCAGAACGTTCTAAGCACGGCCAACGTCACTAACTTGTTCAACCAGTGGTTTAACAAGGTTGGTAGTGCTGCTTACCAAAATGATGATACCCTTTGGAGCGACATCAGTGTTAACAACGGACGCCATCCCCACCCGGTTAACGTTACTGATTTTGACAATATGATCAGCCAACGTCTCAACAACGTCGACCACTTCTTCGGTCTGGCCTAGCTCCATAACATAACAATCCCCCGCGCCCGGAATTTACCGAGCGCGGGGGATTGTTAAACCAAAAAAATCTTCCCACCTTAATAGCTTGGGAAGATTTCGAAATTTAGCATATATGGTAATGAATGATTAGACATCTAAGGTCTTGCCATACTCATTGTTGATAGTGTCAACAACATCCTTGGCCTTCATGTCGTCTTCAACAATGGTTTCGCCATCACGAAGTGTGTAGGTGGTGTCGTCACTCAGATTGTTAAAATCAACATCGTTACCTTTGGCATCAACAAAATCAAACTTCGAGTTTTGGAAGTTCTTAAGAGCATCTTCATTAATTTCCATGATTATGCTTCCTTTCTTCTTACATTATAATGCTTTTTCCCCAAATATGTTAATTTTTCCGGGTAATTTAGCAATTCTTAAACCTTACCGGCACAAATCCTATCCCCGACCGGGCCGGTTCAGCTTCCGTTCGCCATAGTTTAGCAACCGGGTCAAGGAGAAGGTCAGGATGAAGTAGATCATCATGGCAATAAACAGCGGGAATGCACCTTTGTAAGTAGCGGACTGAACCAGCTGGGTCTGGTACATCAGCTCCGATACCCCAATGACGGAGACAATCGAGCTGTCCTTCAACAGGGTAATAAACTCGTTGCCCAGTGCCGGCCAGATGTTCCGCAGGGCCTGGGGCATGATAACGTACCGCATCGTCAGTTTCTGACTCATCCCTAAACTCCGTGAAGCCTCAAATTGCCCGTGGTTGATAGCCTGAATCCCGGACCGGATAATTTCGGCCACGTAGGCCCCGGAATTAATGGAAACGGCGATGATCCCCGCAACCAGGGCGGGAATGTTTTGGATTATTTCACCAATCCCGAAGTAGACAAACATTACCTGGACCATCATTGGGGTTCCCCGGATAAACTCGATATAGGCAACGGCCAGGCTGTGCAGGACCTTATTCTTGGACCGCCGGAACATTGCGAAGATGAAGCCGAGAATGAACCCAAAGAAGACGGAGAAGACCGTGATGATCAGGGTGTAAACAATCCCCCGAACGAAGTAGTTCCAGTAGTTCAAAACGGTATTCTGCTTGGTCCCCTGGCTCATGTACTTGCCGGCCCGCGGAACATAAACCTTGTCAAAGGTGTCGTGCTTTTGCAGCTTGGTGATTGTCTTGTTGGTGGCCGCAACCAGTCCTGGCGAATCCTTAGCAACCGCCACGGCTGTCCCCTGCTGGCCACTCACCTTGAAGTGGGGGTTGATAGCCTTCAGCTTGTCGTTATTAGCCACAAAGGCCTTGGCCCGGGTGGAGTCCATTACGACCCCGTCAACCTTGTGTGACTGGAGGGCAATGATTAAGTTGTTGACCCGGTCTAGCCCCTTTAGCTTGGCGCCCTTCATCTGCTGCTTGGCCAGGTCGTACTGTTCGGACCCGTTCTGGGCACCGATGACCTTGCCGTCAAAGTCCTTCAGGTTCTTGTACTTTGACTCTTCGGCCTTGTTGATGACAATATCTTGGTTGTCACCATAGTAGACCTTGGAAAAATCAACACTCTTGGCCCGCTCCGGAGTTGGGCTCATGGCGGCGATGACAACATCAACCTTGTGCGTTTCCAGGGCCACCAGGAGGGAGTCAAAGTTCATTACCTTGAACTCGGCCTTGACGCCCAGGTCCTTAGCCAGTTGCTTACCGAGGTCGATGTCGATTCCGACCCGCTTGCTGACGCCGTTTTCCTTAACGGAGAACTCATACGGTGGGTAATCGGCGGCCGTCCCGATGACAATCTTCCCCCGCTTCTTTATTGCGGCGACACTGCTCTGCTGGCTAGCGGCCTGACTCGTGGTGCTGCTAGAGATCGTGGTGTCCGCAAATACACCCGCTGGTGCGAACAGGAAGGGGAGGATAATGGCGATTAACATTAATAATTGCTTGATTTTCTTCATAATCAATACCTTCCTCAAAAATAATCGGTTTAAATATACATCGTTAACGGATATTATGCAATATATTTCGGTAAAATAGTATTTTTATTCATGCATTTGGTGAATACGCCATCGAATATACAAAAAAGGCCAGCAACTGGGTGCCAGCCTCCTAATTTCAAACTATCTACTTGTCTGCCTTACCCTGGGCCACTAAGTAGTGGCGGATGTTGCGCAGGCACTTATTGAACTCGGCCCACTCATCGAAGGTCATGTCGACCGCCGCAACCTGGTAGCGGTCTGGCGGGGTCACACTGGCGACCTCCTTCGTGCCCCTCTTCAGGATTAATTGCTGACCACGGCGTTCGATATCATAATGGCGGCCACAGAGCCAATCTTGCAGGGCTTGGAAAGTATCGGTATTCATTTTCCCACCTCGTTTTCACAGCGTTTGATTTAACTTAATCGTAATTTAACTCTACAATAAAGTTAAGTAATACGAAAGGGGAATCACTTGAATGAAAGCAATGACTAACGAAGCGTTGTTATCAGCAATGAAGAATGACCATGTTGAGATTGATCCGGTAACCAAGGGCGAAGATGTCTACTCGTTTAAGATTGACAACCACCAGTTTGGTCACCTTGACAAGTACGGCAACCTGTATATGGACACCTTTGAAGAAGTAATTTCCCGTCCCCTCAGCCTGGGGAAGAAGACCATCACCCGGTGGATCAACTGGGCCGTGAAGGGCTTCCGAATCAACCGGCGGCGAATCGAAAAGTGGCAGTAAAATTTGAAAAGTTAACTAGTAAAGACGGAGTTGGCAAAATTTTCCTGGCCAACTTCTTTTTATTACTTGTGAAAAAAAGTATAATTAACTGAGGAGGGGATCTGAATGTCATTAATGCAAAATACTTCGGAAATTACTAAAACTGATCAGCAAGTTTACCTAATTACCTTAGTTCGGCAAAGTGCCGACCTGCCAATGTACCTGGACCACATGGTATACGAAACGCCAGCGGCCGGGCACAAGTTCATGGCCAAGTTAGTTAATGCCTTCACCGAGGCCGGCTACCGGCAAAAGCAGGTCAACGAAGACCACTACGAACTGGATAACGGCCTGGACAAGATTTCATTGACCGGGAAGACCCAGGACGTATTCAAAGACTAATTGTTAAAGAAGCTGGTGGAGCACAATCCCCCAGCTTTTTTATTTTGCCCTATCATTACCCCTTCCCTTATAATGGACGTACTAGTCTTTTAAGAGAAGGGGTTACGATATGTCGATTGCAGAGCTTTTTAACCAGGTTGCCGTCATTTTCTTGTTGATGCTGCTCGGTGCCCTCATCCGCAAACTGGGCTTCCTGCACACCCAGTCCATCAATGACCTGACGAACATTACCCTGTACTTTCTATCACCGCTGGTAATCATCAAGGCCTTTGAACAACCCTTTTCGGCACGCCGCTTCAACATCCTCTTGATTCTGATTGTGGGCGTTTTTTTGACCTACTTTGCCTCCATCCTGCTTGCCAAGCTCGTCTTTCACCGGGAAGAAGACCATAACCTTCAGCAAATCGCCATCTACGGAAGTAGTTATTCCAACAACGGTTTCATGGGGGTGCCCCTCGCCCAGGGACTCTTCGGCAGTATTGGTGTTTTTTACGCCGTGGCCTCGATGATTGGCTTCAACGTGATGTCTTGGACCCAGGGGATTGGCATCTTCCAGGGCCAGCACAATCGGGGTAACTGGAGGGCCCAGCTGAAGAAGATCCTGCTGAACCCCAACATTATTGCCATCATCATCGGGCTGGTAATGTTTACGACTTCCCACCGCCTCCCCCACACGGTTGCCAGCTTCATCAACTACGCCAGCCCGGCCTTCACCCCACTATCAATGATTATTATCGGGAGCAACCTGGCAAACCTGAAGCTCAGCAATATCAAATTGCCCCGTGTCCTCTGGGTCAGCCTGGCCCTGCGAAATTTAATCTTCCCCATCATCGGAATCTTCATCCTGGCGGTGCTTAAGATCACCGGTATTCCCCTATATACGACGGTCATCCTCAGCGCCTGCCCGGTCGCCGGCCTGGTGGTCCTCTTCACCCTGCAGGCCGGTGGTGACGCCAAGCCAGCCACCATTCTGATGAGCGTCTCCACAGTCCTCAGCCTATTGACAATTCCTGTCGTATACTGGATCAGTAGTTTCTGGGGGTAATCCAACCAACAACCAAGCCCCGCGCACTCGCTAAGGAATGCACGGGGCTTGGTTGTTCTTGGTATTGAAGGCTAACTTGATTAGAGCTGGTAAATTAGTTCCTATTTACATCTACATCATAACTGAAAAAAATATATTTTTACGTCTGTTAGGGTCATTGAATTTATTCACCGACTTAATAACTACCTATAAAGAATTAATCTTAAAGGCAATTGTCTTGGCAAGTCGCTCGTGCCCTGCCGCGTTCGGGTGCAGGCCTTCCAGTGAAAGATTTGGAAACAGGTATGGGTTATAATTACCGGCATTAAATATATCTAAGACCGGAATGGCAAAGTAGCTGCCAACCGCTTTAACTGCATTTACGTAGTCAACAAATGTGTTTCCCAATTGGTTCTTACGAAGGTTGCCGTCATCGTCATAAAGCCGCCACTCAGCATGATTAGACTTGGCTGGGGTTATCAGTAGGAACTTGACTTGCGGATTTTGCTTAGCCAGGTTCGTGATCATGTACTTAAGGGCCCCACAAAAGGTAGTGACCTTGTCAACGGGATCTTTAACGGTGCCAATCAGTCGGTTTGCAGCGAAGTCGTTGGTCCCACCAAAGATGGTAATTACTGCCTGATTTTTTACGTCCCTAATCTGGTCGCCGATAAAATCGCGGTCATCTTCACCCTTGGCAATTGTTGCTCCGCCAATACCGGTATTACGCGGCGTCGTTCCCAAGTACTTAGCCATTCGGGAAACATAACTTGGAATGTCCGGTCGCGCGGCCGCCCCGTGAGTGAAACTGTCACCAATACAGGTGATTGGCTTATCCATGTACGGGAAAACTGCATTCCGAATTATTCCTAAATCGTGTTCATTCATCATTGATCACTCTTCTTTCGATAGCTAATGGTGTTATCCTTTGTAACAGTCGATTTTCACAAAACTACCTTAGTGTTGGAATTTATTTTTGCATCTAATATATCAGTTTCAGTCATTGTAATCCTTTTCATAGTGAGATACAACATAAATTATGTTGACTTTTATGATAAACGTCAGTATTATAGGCAGCGTCTAATATACTAGTTGGCTTATATTAAGCATAAATTTCCGTAAGAAAGGTTGTTAGTAATGAAGAATATGGGATTTCGCTGGTATGGCGATGGCAACGACTCCATCAAGTTGTCCGACATTCGCCAGATTCCAGGAACAACACAAGTTGTTGGGGCCCTCTTTGATATACCAGTTGGTGAAGTTTGGCCCAAGGAACGGATTGCCGCACTGAAGAAAGAAGTTGAGGACGCCGGCTTGAAGCTGGAAGTCATCGAATCCGTCAACATTCACGACGATATCAAGATTGGCCTGCCAAGCCGGGACAAGTATATTGAAAACTATAAGGAAACAATCAAGAACCTGGCCGCTTACGGCATCAAGGTAATCTGCTACAACTTCATGCCGATCTTTGACTGGGTCCGGACCGACCTCCACTACCCACTGCCGGACGGCTCCACGGACATGGCCTTCCAACACAAGTATGTTGAAGGGTCACCGGAAGACATCATCAAGTCGGTGGAAAAGAACTCCAACGGTTACGTCCTGCCGGGCTGGGAACCAGAGCGGCTGGCCGAAGTTAAGCGCCTGTTTGAAGCTTACAAGGATGTCGACGAAAAGAAGCTCCGTGAGAACCTGAAGTACTTCCTGGACGCTATCATTCCAACCTGTGAGAAGTACGACGTCCGGATGGCTATGCACCCGGATGACCCGCCGATGCCACTGTTCGGTCTGCCACGGATCTACAAGAACCGGGAAGACATGATCAAGATTGAACAGATGCACGAATCTAAGTACAACGGCTTCACCATCTGTACCGGGAGCCTGGGTGAGAACCCGAAGAACGACGTGCCGGCAATTATCCGTGAGTTCGTCAAGAAGGACCGGGCACCATTCATTCACGCCCGGAACATCAAGTTCATGGGCAACGGTGACTTCCATGAGTCTGCCCACCTGTCCTCTGAAGGTTCACTGGACATGTACGAAATCATGAAGGCCCTGTACGACACCCACTTTGACGGTTACATCCGTCCAGACCACGGCCGTGACATCTGGGGCGAAGAAGGGCGCCCTGGCTACGGCTTGTATGACCGGGCCCTCGGGATTACCTACCTGAACGGGCTTTGGGAAGCAATTCAAAAGGATAACCAATAATACATGACCCGCTAATCGTTAGGATGTAAGCACACCATAACGACACGTCTATAAATTGTCAGCAGGACCTCCTATACTG
>CAJMLF010000037.1 GCA_905214235.1 uncultured bacterium
TTTGCTTAATCTGCGCCAATAGATTTGTTCAAGTTATTTCTTGCAATCTGCCTATAGCAAAACAAAATAATTGAAAACGTTTGCAGATAAGTTTAAACTACTCGTAGAGACTTAAAAGACAAATAGTTTATTTTAGTCTAATAATTGTGACATCTTTCACAAGTAAGGAGTAATATAATGCGTTATGTTTCAATGACTTCCCACAATATTGGGATGAACTTAGCAACCGAGCAGTACCTGATGAATGATAAGGATTTTGGGAACGAACCACTGGTCCTGTTCTACTATGAAGAACCATGCATTATCGTTGGCCGGAACCAAAACACGGCCGAAGAGATTAACCAGGATTACGTAAAGGAACACAATATCCGGGTTACCCGGCGTCTTTCTGGTGGTGGCGCAGTCTACCAAGACCTGGGGAACCTCTGCTTCAGTTTTGTGGTTCCAAGCGACAGTGAGGAATTTGGTGACTTCAAGTCATTCACGAAGCCAATTGTTGACGTCCTTCATAAGATGGGAGCCACGACCGCAGAAGTCAGTGGGCGGAACGATATCCTGGTTGACGGGAAGAAGTTCTCTGGTAACGCAATGTACTCCAAGAACGGCAAGACCTTCTCTCACGGAACCTTGATGTTAAACGTTGACCTGAGCGTGGTTGCGGATGCCCTCCACGTTGCCAAGGATAAGATTGCCTCTAAGGGAATCAAGTCCGTCCGCTCCCGGGTTACTAACCTGCGGCCATACCTGGCTAAGGAATACCAAAACATCGATGTTCCAACCTTCAGGGATGACCTGATCAAGGGGCTCTTCAACGTTGACAGCCTCGACGAGATTAAGGATAAGCAATACGTTGTTACCCCAGAAGACCAGAAGAAAATCGACAAGATCTACGAACAGTACTACAACAACTGGGACTGGGTTTACGGCAAGAATCCTGAGTTTACGTTGAAGCGGCGGAAGCACTTCGACATGGGGACGATTGATGCTCGGTTGGACGTTAAGGATGGCGTGATCAAGAACATCAAATTCTTTGGTGATTTCTTTGGCCCGCAAGACGTTACGAAGCTGGCTGACCAGCTGAAGGGCGTTAAGTACGACCACGATGAGATTGCCAAGGCCCTTGAAAAGGCGGGGACCCAGCAATACATTACGGGAATCCCAACCGACCAGATTGCGGATTTGCTTGCCTAATTGAGCTTTGTCCAGTTATCTAGTAGAATGGGAGTGAAATACAAAGGTTAAACCTTGTACTCACCCCCGGGTGATCGTGAAAATAAATTGACGGGGAGACAGGCATTGACCTGGCGCCCCGTTTTATTTTAAATTTAGGAAAGTTGGTAATGAGATGAAAAACTCTGATAAGGTAATTGTGGTGACGTCCGTAGCGGCGGTCCTGGCAATGGTCTTGGACGCCATCATGTCCATCCAGCACGGCTTACCGCTGACGAGTGCGCCCGTGTGGGGCCGCTTGCTGGTATTTATTATTTTAGCGGCAGTCGTCAACGGCCTGGCACTCGTGAAAATGCGTTTTTGTGGGTACGCCACAATCTTTGTGAACCTGTACTTTGCGATTGCTTGTTTGGCCGCTTTTCAGACCGTGAACCAGCGGACGAGCTTTTTTGGCATCATCGTTGAGGCCCTAAGTGTTATCGGTATCCTGGTCGGTTGTGCAGGAATCTATTATGGCATCCGGCAGCGGGCGGAATATACCCGTGCCCGGATCAAGAAGTTAGAGGAGCGAGCTAAAAAATGAAGATGACAGTAGCAGACTACTTAGCCCAGGTAACTGGTGACCAGGTAACCACGGAAACGGTTGAAAAGACGGCCGCCCAAGCACAGCAGAAGACGACCCTCAAGAAGGGAATTCAGTTTATGCTGGACCAGCTTGCGCAAGGGACACTTGGGCAGTACGTAATTAACGTGAAGATGAAGAAGGGTGACCCACTGAGCCTCCGCCTGGAGATGAACCTCATCAACATCCCAATGGGCGAAGCAGAGCGCCTGGATCCAAAGCTCTTGGACCAAGAACCCGCATACCCGGTGAACCTCTACATGGTGCTAGAGGGGGATGACGTCAACAAGTCGGGCTTGCGGATCGATGAGTTGGCAAACGATACTGACCAGGCCGGTAGTGTCACTAACCTGGTCCAGCGTGCCCAGGAATGGGTTGCCGAACACGTGGCAGCAACGGTTGAAAATCGGGCCTAATCCTTGTCTTTTTTGTAATCTTTGCTAGAATAGATGTTGCGATGAGTCGAGAGGTCTGGTAGCAACCCTAATTGCTGCCATTAGACATTTCGAATGTGGGGCACGTTAACTCACCGGATTGTGAGGTGCCCGGTTGAAGGCGAAGTGGACATCGCCTTTTAACCTGAGATGATATCAATACACAGCCAGCGGTTAGCGGATGCTAGCCGCTTTTTTTGTGCACCCTTTTAAATTAATCCCCTAAAGATAGTGCATTTTTTCACGTAAGGGCTTACAATAAGGGTGAAAGCGAGGGTGAGCATTATGGCAGAAGCATATTATGGCGTTTCAGTTATTGCGTTGATGGCAATCGTATTTTTGCTTTGCTTATAATTAGAATGATGGTAATGAAAAATAGAACCATAAAAAATAGCGACGGGGAGAAATAACTTTCTTCCGGTCGCTTCGTTTTTTAAATTAAGTTATTTAACTGGGTACCGCATCCCCGTGTAGCGGCGGCTCAAAATAATCACCAGAATGGTGGCAAGCAGGGCGTATACCGAGCCGACGTAGCCGAGGTGGTTCATAGTGGTAAAGTGCATGGCCTGGGATGCGGTGAAGGACCCTAATGAGATACCGATGTTGGCAAAGATCGAGTTTAATGAGGATGCCAGGTCTAGTGACTGCGGGTATTCCTTTTCCGCAATGTCTAAGAACATCAACTGGGTTGAAGAACCATAGCAGGAAAAGGCAATGCAGAGTAAGCCAACTACGAGAATAGCCAGCCACTTAAATGATAATAAGGGACCAAAGGCAACGTACAGGACAAACATAATACCGTAAATCAATGGTAACCGGTGGACGCCTCCCCGGTCAGCCAGGACCCCACCGAACTTGTTGCCGAAGATGAAGAAGACCCCCATCGCAAACAGCAGCCAGTTTAACCAGGTGTTATTAAAACCCATCTCGTTAGTGATCAGGGGACGAATGTAGGTGTAGATCGTATAATCCGCCGCACAGATTGAAACGACGAAGATAACCCCGAGAATTACCCGGGAATCCTTAAAGAGTACGAACTGTTTGCCTAAGCTGCTTTTTACCTGGGGAGTATCCTTGGGAACCAGCCAGAGAAGGAAGGCAAAGGCCAAAACCGTAATGACGGTGACCATCCAGAAACTGTCATGCCAGGAGAAGGTGGTACTAATAATGGTCCCAATGGGAATCCCGATGACGGAGGCAATGCTGAACCCGGCAAAGACCCAGGATACTAGGCTTGCCCGCTTTTCCCGTGGGGCTACAAAGCTGGCCATTACGAGGACAAGTGAAATGATAGCCCCCGCAACGGTCGCGGTCAAAATCCGGGACAAAAGGAGGGACGTAAAGTTAGTTGCCAGAGCAGACCAGGTGTTACCGACCAGGAAAATGACCATCAACCATAACAGGACGTGGTGCCGTCGCCAACGGTTGGCTAGCGAGGTGATGATGGGGGTAAAGACGGCGTAGATCAAGGCAAAGACGGTGACGAGCAGCCCTAACCGTGACAGTGAGTCGTGGTATTCATGGGCAATATCCGGCAGGACACCGACAATCATGTATTCGTTGCAGCCGAGCATAAAGGCGATGAACACGAATAAAATTGCTTGGAGACGGTACTTCATTATTAGTTTTCCTCCTTAGTTTCAGATTTTTCGCAACCAGAATATTGTACGGGAAATGGGCCACTTTTACTAGGAAAAACTAACAGAAATTTGAAAAAAGTCAGGAAAAATTTTGGGGCGGCCCGGCATTAGCTACAAGGCCCGCCGTTAATTTTTGTATCAAAGCGCTTGTGCATTATCTGATGAACAAGCAGGGGCTCACCGGTCCCAGTAATACCAAAAGCCTTCAGCTGTCGATCTTGCTGAAGGCTTTTTAACGTGTTCTAATCCTCGTGTAATTATTTCACGAGGTAAATTTGTTCGTCAATCAGGTCAAAAGAGTGGAGCTGCTGGTTGACCTTCTTTAAGTCTTCGTCCTGGCTCAGCTTGGCTTCTTGCCAGAACTTCTTGGAGTCGGTCGCCCCGTCCTTCTCACCGATTACCAGAAAGTGGACGTCAGGGTAGTCTTCGCGAATAAGTTGGAGAACCTCCCAGTCCGTTTCCTGCTTGTCAGGCGCCCAGGACATGATAATAAACTGAACGTCGTTACCGTACTTCTTGACTGCATCAACTGCGTCCAGGCGCTCAATCTTGGTTACCGGGTGCTTACCCGTTTCGTTTTCCCTTACCCAGGCCTGACTGTCCGTGGTGTAAATCTGCTGGGTAGGGTTATTATTCCGCAACCCCTTGGAAATGTAACCATTACCGGCCATCAATTCCAGGACCGGTGCGCCATTAAGGTAGTTCGACAGGGCCTTAGCGAAGGGAGCGTTGACGTATGACCACATTCCGTACGTGTCCTCAAGGTAGTCACGGAAGTTGCGCAGGTCCTTATCGAGCTTGGGCAAAGCTGCGCTGTACTTATCCCATAGGGCATCGCCGTGTGGGTCACCCTGGGGGTAGTGGGCGTTCACTTTTTTAAAGATCGTGTCTTGAATGTCATCAGGGAGGAGTAACCGCGGTAATGGTTGTGGTAGTAAGCCGTTTTTCAAGAGGCGGTCACTTTCGAGGGCGTTATTAATCAGGTACTTGATGGCGGGAAAGTCGTTGAACAGGTCCCGGTAGTTCATCAACCGTTTGATATATGGGTCCTGGTGCACGGTCTGCTGAGCCTTTTTAACCCGCTTCTTTAACTTTTTAAGTTTCTTTGGATTCATTGTTGGTCCTTACTTTAACTTTAGATTCAGCTGTTCCTGCTTGCCATAGAACTTATCGGTATCCCGCCGGTTATTCTTTCCCTTCAGGTAACCGTCAATCAGTTGAAATATTTCGTAACGGTCCTCGCTGGTGAGGACGGTCTGATTGAACGATAGGTTTTTCCCGGAGAAGAATAACTTGCCGAGGTCGAAGTCATCCCGGTCGGTTTTACCGGTCAGGTAGTCCAGACTGACATCAAAAAATTCGGCCAGCTTACGTGCCTCGACGTATGATGGGGTCCGAATTCCCCTTTCCCAGTTACCAATCTGGGAAGCGGTATTGGGCTTTTCGTTGGGCCCAAGGTTTTCGTTCAGGTGCTTGGCCAGTTCTTTTAGGGTGATTTTTTGTCCCTTCCGCAGTGCACGGAGCCTTTCTGGAAACATTCTCTCACACTCCCTTTAGTGTCTCACATTCTATTTTAACAAAAGAAGATTACAAAGTAACGGAAAGTGTGCTAAAATACTCGCATTGATTAAAAAATACGACATGGGGTTAATCATTTTGAAAAAGCAAGCAAGTAAACGTCGCCATCGTCTCTGGCGGTGGCTGGTCGGAATCGTTGTCGTAATTGCCGTGGCCCTCTTTGCGACGGGTAGTTACTTCTTTAACGTGGCGATGGTTCCTAGTCATAAGTCATTTGTAAACAACTCAAACCGGATTAGTAAAAGTGATCCACTGTATAAGCAGAAGATGTGGTTTAAGCGGGCCCATAAGGAAAAGTGGACCATGGAGTCGGCCAGCGGGCACTACCGCCTAGTTGCTGACTACATTCCAGCTGCCAAGAAGACGACTAAGAACGTCATTATCCTCCACGGCTTCATGGGTAAGAAGGAGCGGATGGGGGAATACGGGGCCATGTTCCACCAGATGGGTTACAACGTATTGATGCCGGACGCCCGTGCCCACGGCCAGAGCCAGGGAAAGTACATTGGTTACGGCTGGCCCGAACGTTACGACGTCCGCAAGTGGGCCAATAAACTGATTGCCGAGAACGGCGCAAATAGCCAGATTGTGATCTTCGGGGTCAGCATGGGTGGGGCCACAACGATGATGACCAGTGGCATCGCCCTTCCGCACCAGGTTAAGGCCTTTGTGGAGGACTGTGGTTATGACAGCCTTGAAGGGGAACTTAACTACGAGGCGGGAAACCTGTATAATATTCCCCGAGTAATTCGTGCACCGTTAATTGGCAGCCTGAGCCTGATCAACCGGGTAAGAAACGGCTTCTACGTGCATAGTGCTAGTGCGACGGCGATGCTTCACAAGAACCACCGCCCGATGCTTTTTATCCACGGCAGTGATGACCACTTTGTTCCTACCCGGATGGTTTACCAGAACTATTCTGCCAGCCGGGGGCCCAAGCAACTGTGGGTCGTAAAGGGTGCCAAGCATGCGGCATCGTACGCCAAGGACCCGCACCAGTATCCAAGACGAATTGCCCACTTCTTAAACCAGTACGTTAAGTGAGGCGGAAAAAATGTTATTGATCTTTTTAGTGATGCTCGTGGCGATTGAGCATATTGGCATCATGCTGATGGAACTGTTTGCTACCCCGGCCCAACAGGCAGAAGCGTTTGACCTGCCGGAAGAATATACCCGTCAGCACGCTGCCCGGGTGGCCTTTGCAAACCAGGGAATTTACAATGGTGCCCTGGGTGTAATGATGATTCTCAGCTACTGGCTGCTAAAGGGACCAAACCTAATCATTGCCTGGCAGATGATGTTGATTTTCGTCATGGTCGTAGCGGTCTTCGGCGGTTTTACCGCCACCAAAAAGATCTGGCTTTTCCAGCTGCTGCCGGCATTAGTAGCATTTTTGGTAACACTATAGTAGTAAAAAAGTTCTTTCTTGGTCGTTGTGACCAGGAAAGAACTTTTTTATTTGCTTATTTTTTAACGCTCCTGATTGATAACATGCAAATCCCACCGATAAGGGAGAAGAAGAACGCGACCCCGAAGACGGCGGAGTAACCCCACAAAGAAATTACCGTTCCGGCGATTACTGGTGCGACTGCTTGACTAATTGTGTTACCAAGGTTGTAGACCCCCAGGAAGAATGCGACCCGGTTTTGGTCCGGGATAACTTCCAGATTCAAGAGGTTATCAAGGGCGTTCCATAGTCCCATTCCCAAGCCGGCGAAGAGGGCGTAGATAATAATCCCGGTAGTGTTTCTGAAGAGGAAGAGGACCAATGCCGCGATTGCCAGGAAAATCGTTGAGAAGCCGACAGGGAACTTTAAGACCTTTAACTTATCGGCGACCGGGCCGGCAAAGAAGCCCATCAAGATACCGAGAACCAGCATGATTCCGTTGATCAACTGGATTGATGACTGGGTCTGACTTCCCCGGTGCAAGAAGTAGGTCATGATGTAGAGAATATAACCGGTGATGGCGAAGTTACCAACCCCCTGGAAAAGCTTCCCGATTAGGGCCAGGTAGTAGTCCCGACCAACTGACCAGCGAGGGAAGACCGTTGAAATGGTGTGCCAGCTGAAATGATGTTTCTTCTTAGGAGCCTTTTCCAGGCGTTCCTCGTCTAGGTTAGCGGGTTCGTGAACGATCAGGACGGCAATCAGGGTTCCCACGAAGGCGAAGATGCCGAAGACAACGAAGCCGAGACGGAACTGACTTAAGAGCAGGGCCCCAACGACATTAAATCCGTTGTTCCCCAGAGCAAAGCCCAATCCACCATAAGCGGACGAGGCGGTTGCCCGGTAGTCCTCTGGTGCAAAGTCAATCCAAGCGACCATTGGAGCAACGATGAAGTTCAGGGCCACTTGCCCAACCATCCAGGCAATCAGTAGTGCGGGGATGTTGTAACAAAGCGAGGCCCCAATCATGGCGAGCATGAAGCAGAAGCCCCCGCCGACAATCCAGGGAGCCCGTTTCCCGAAACGTGACCGGGTCCGGTCAGAAAGGGCCCCGGCAACCATATTGGAGATTGCCGCAAAAATCATTCCCATCGTTGAAAAGAGGGCGACTAATTGAACCTTGTTCGGCGCATCGATTTTCTGAATCAGAGCCGGGAGGAAGAGACTGTTCATGACAACGTATGGTCCCAACCAACTTGCGGGGCCGATTACCAGCGCGGGTAGTAATCGTTTCAGACTAATTGTTACTTTATTCATGGCTAAACCCGCCTTCCTTTAGAAGTTATTTTTGACACTGTAGTATGCAAAATCACCGTGGGACCGGTGCTCAAAGGCATCCACCGCCCCGATGAAGTTGAAAAGACCCGTGAAACCACCAATCTCACCCGGTTCACCGTTGACCCCTTCATCAGATAGGTAGGCGAGGTCAAACTCCTTGCCTAGTGGCTGCCAGGCACCGTCAGTGAAACGGTACTCGACGGTTGCCTTGCCTTGCCGATAGTTGATCCGGATTTCGGCAACGTGGTTAGGAACGGGGACCTCGTCAAAGACGTAGTCAATCCGTTCACCCAGCTTGGCCTGAAGGATGCGGAGGACGAGTTCTTGCTCATCATCTGACAGGCACAGGCGGACGTAGAACCAGTTATTGGAATCGTAGTAGAGTCCCAGGCCAGCTGTCTCGGAGTAGTGGGTGGGATGGAACTCAAGCTTGGTTTGGAGCTGGTAGTCCATTGATGTTGCCCGGGTCCCCATGATTGATGGGCTAACCTGGGAGAAGAAGGAGTTGCGTCCACTGATCTGCAGCTTGCCGTCCACGACCTTAACCCAGCTGGTGTCCTGCTTATGGTAGGGCGTCATAAACCGTTGGTCGTAGTGGTCGTTCGTGAAGTGGTCATCGATGTCAAAGGCGTGACGGTCCTGCTTGTCGTCAGCACCGTCAACGGCTACTTCTTGCTTGGCAAGGTTACTGCCATCAGCCATCTCTAGCCACCCGTCCTTAGTCCAGTCCATCTTTTGAAGGCCAGTTTCACGCCCCAGTGGATTAAGCTTAGTTCCGGTAAGGGGACGGGACATCAGGTGGGCGATGTACCACTCACCAGCAGGTGTTTCCACCAGCGAACCGTGCCCCGCCTTTTGAATCGGGGAGTGCGGGTTGTACATTTCGAAGTGGCCCGCATCCGGGTCGCCGAGGGAGAAGAGGTGGTGGGGTGAAGCGGTAAGAATTGGTTCGTGGCTCGGGTTGGGCGCATAGGGGCCAAAGATGTTTTTAGCCCGGCCCATCTCGACGCCATGGGCATAGCCGGTACCCCCGGAAGCCAGCATCAGGTAGTAGTAGTCCCCACGTTTGTAGATCTGTGGCGCCTCAACGCAGCCCCGGCTGGTAAAGCCGGTGGTAATCCGGTGCCAGTCCCCAACTTCGCCAGTTGATAAGTTGACTTGAGCAATGACAATGTGTCCAGGTGCCTGGTAGCCTTCCCGGGTCTCCCATTCCAGGACGGCAATGTAGTGCTTGCCGTTTTCGTGGAACAAGGAGGGGTCGAAGCCGATGGAAGTTAGGTACAGGGGCTTTGACCAGGGGCCCATGATGGAGTCAGCGCAAATCGCGTAGGATTCTGCATTGAATTCCCGCCCGGCCATGTTCTGAATGTGGCAGTAAGCGATCCAGTACTTTTTGGTTTGGGGATCATAGGAGAGGTGTGGGGCCCAAATCCCGGCTGGGGTATTTGTTCCCTGAAGGTTTAGTTCCTCATCCTTGAGGGCGTAGGTGATTAGCTGCCAGTTAACCAGGTCCTTTGAATGAAAGATCTGGATTGCCGGTTGCCAGTGAAAGGTAGAGGTTGCAATGTAATAATCTTCATCTACGCGAAGAATTGAAGGGTCCGGAGCCATTCCGGGAATGATTGGATTAGTAATAGTTGTCATATTATCTTCTCCTTCCAAAGCCTGTTAGTTAACGCTTTTGCGAGTTAGTTGTTTTATTAAATTAATTCAAGTAGAATAATATATTGAAAGCGAATTCAAGGCAATGGAATTTAGCGCTTCTGTATAGAATTAAATGCTAACGGGTAAGAAATGTAATGTTGGGAGGGAGAATATGCCAGAAACTCACCACGAAAATATTGTCATCAACACGACATTGGGGATCCGCTTTGTCCGGTCGAAAGTGACGACTAGTGGTTACGTGCCCTTTCACTGGCACAGTAGCATTGAAATTGTCTGTGTCTTACATGGCCAATTAAGGTTCAACATTAGTGGTCATAGCTATACCGTGGGGGCGAACCAATTTATTATCGTACCCTCCGGGGTTGTTCATGATGTTGCCAACACCCCTAATAAGGCGGTGGTCATGCAGATTCCTTTGCCAGCGCTCGAACGTTACGTTGACCACCCCGAGCGGGTGAGTTTTAAAAACGGCTGCCATGACCTACCGGAATACCACCAGATTGTTGGATTAATTAACCAATTTGATGTTGTCGAAGCCCAGCAGACCACGGCCGGCCGCTTTGAAAGTGAGATTATCCTATTGCAGATTCTCAAGCTCCTGTTTACAAGAATGGTCAGTCGAAAGCGTCTGCCAGCCGATAACAGTCGAATCAAGGAAGTGATCGTTTTTATTAATGGCCATTACAGGCAGAAACTGACGGTTGCAATGCTGGCCAAGAAGTTTGGTTACAACCCCAGCTACCTTTCACGGATGTTCAAAGAGCAGACGGAGATCTCGTTAATCAAGTATATTTACGAGGTTAAAATCAACCACTTCTACCAGGACATTATTAAGACTGACCGACCAATCAGCGACCTGTTAAGAAAAAACGGCCTGACCAACCAGCGGACTGCCCGGGAAACCTTTAAGGAAATGTTTGGGATCTTACCGAATGAACTTCGTCGGCAATACACAAAAACGGGAGTAAGACAGGACTAGTTGACTGGTCCTGCCCCACTCCCTCGAGAAGGCAATTAATAATTTTTACTTAACTTCCCCCCTGGGCCATGTTATAGTTAAAACAACAAAGATTAGAGGAGGTCACCACGATGGCTGAGAAAACATTTACGAAGAACGAATTAGCAAAGTACAATGGCCAAAATGGTCAACCGGCTTATGTAGCCGTGCAGGGGGTTGTCTACGATGTTTCGGACAAGGCCGCCTGGCAGGGTGGCAAGCACCATGGTAACGTTGCCGGACAGGACTTAACCGCTGTCTTGTTAAACAAGTCGCCCCATGGTGACCGGGTCTTGAAGGGCCTACCAGTGGTTGGAAAAATGAGTGATTAAAAAAACAGCTGCGCAGTTTTGCGCAACTGTTTTTTTGTTTTTAGTCCTTACTCAACGGCTGACCATTAACGTCAACGTTATCCTTCTTCAGGATGAAGTTTGCGTAGATCCCGGCAATCAGCGTGATTCCAGAGATAACCAGGAAGGTGTGGCTGTAACCGATGTGGTCCCGCAGGTCACCGAGGGGTGTGGAGAAGATGATTTGACCAACCTGAGCGGCAATCTGGTAACCAACCATGTAAAGGGTGGCAGAAACCTTAGTATCAAAGTGAAGCGTGAAGTAACGGAAGAGGCCGAGGGCGAAGCAGGCCGTTTCTGGGGCGTGGAGTAACTTGATGCAGGAGACGCCAAGTGGGTTAGTAACCAGGCCACAGCCCCCAATCCGGATAACCATGATGGTGATCCCGACCAGCAGGGTCTTGCGGACTCCAATCTTCTTCATCAGCCATGGAACACAGGCCATCATGATGGCTTCCAGGAAGACTTCCACGGAGTTTAGAACCCCGTACATTTGTTGGCCGAGGGCCTTGGTAGCGAAGAATTGGGTGAAGAATTGGGGGAACATCTGTTGGTCAAAGACGGTGTAGAACGTCCAGGAGAAGATGATGTAGATGATGATTTGCCAAAGGGCCTTCATCTTGAAGACACCGAAAATTTCCTTAAGAGAAGCAGTTGAGCTTTCCTTTGCGTTTTCAACCTTGTTTTCGTAGAGGTCAATCATCTTTTGGTTCTTCTCGGGGTGAACAAATACCAAGAGTAAGAAGAGCAGCAGTGCGATGAACGATGAGAGCCAGAAGACCAGGTTAGGACTGATCGTGAAGAGGAAGCCGGCAAGCAGGGCAGAAACCGCGTACCCGAAGGAACCCCATGACCGGGCCTGACCGTATTCAAACCGGTAACGCCGACTAATCCGTTCCGTGACCGCTTCGAAGGTTGGGGAAGCAGCCAGGAAGGCGAATGACAGGTAGAGGGAACCAAGAAAGGTCCCGAGGTAGAAGCTACTGTGGAGCAGTGGGGCGTAGAGCCAGGTAAAGAATGGGCCAAGCAGCATTTCCATGACGGAACAGAAAATTAATAGGTGCCGTTTCAAACCGAGACGGTCTTGAATCGCCCCGTAGACGAACATCAGGATCAGGGTGATGGCGGAGTTAAATGAGTAAATGGTCCCCACTTGTTCACCGGAGAAGTGCAGGGTGTTGGTCAGCCAGATCTGGAAGAATGACCACCAGATTCCCCAGGCAGTGAAGAAGAGGAGGATGTTTAACGAGTCGAACCGGTAGAAGGGGTTCTTGAATAAGCTTTTCTTTTTCATGGTGTTTTATCCTTTCATGTTAAGAGTGTAAGCTTTGATGGCGGTAGCGGTTGGCCGGCTGGCAGCAATCGTGGTCATGACCGGTTGCTGGTCGTTGTAGTAGCGCTCAGTGAAGGTCGCTGCACCGTCGTTAAGAAAAATTTCGACCGAACTAGTGTCAACAAAGATCCGGGCCCGTAGCTGGTGAAGATGGCCAATCGTGGCGTAGCGGTCACTAGCCTGGTTGTGCTGGTGCACTGTTACCTCACCAGATGCTTGGTCGTAACGCAGGCTAACCAAAACCTCGTCATTGTTGGCAATCTGCCAACTGACCTGTCCATCGTTGCCTGTCAAATCAAAGGTCAGGGCCCACTCGGTGTGCTGGGGGTCAGTAACCGCAAGTTGGTGCGGTGAATGAATAATTGCTAAAGTATTAAGATCTTCCCCCGTGCGCAACCGGGTTGTCTCCTGTGCGGGAATGGCGCCCATCCGGTTACCGCGCATCACTAGTTCGCGCGGCAAGGTCAGGGCCCCGGCCCAACCATCAGCCTGCTCAAGCATCGGTTTGTCAAAGGAACTGAACCAAGCAAACTGGATTCGCCGGCCGTCCGGTGTCAGAAACGACTGGGGCGCATAAAAGTTGTGCCCGTAATCCAACAGGTGGAGGTCGTAGTGGTCGAAGTGGGCCTGATCATAGTCCAGCTGGCCCACAAAGTACCCGGTCTGACTCAGGTTGAGGAAACGGTGCCGCTGGGGCTTGATTCCCATTGGTGAGCAGGCGATAATGTCCTGACCGTTAAGTCGGAAGAAGTCCGGGCACTCCCACATCGAACCCTCGAGCGCGATATCCTGCGACTCAGTGATGGGCCCGCGCGCCTGCCAATTTAGCAGGTCACTAGACTGGTAAAGGAGGATGCGGGCACGGTTATTCTCCTGCTCCCGACTACCGAGGACCAGGTAGTACTGGCCATCGTGTTCCCAGACTTTGGGATCCCGGAAGTCCTGGCTATTGTCCGCCGGGGCCTTGATCACAGGGTTATTCGCGTACTTGGTAAAGTGGATGCCGTCGTCACTGTAGGCCACATTTTGGTCTTCCCAGAAGTGGTCCTGGTTGCCGTCATCGTAGTAGTGATGACCCGTGTAAACCAGGTAGAGGCGGTCGTCCTTGACGATGGCCGACCCGGAAAAACAGCCCCCGGAGTCTTCGGGATCACCGGGAACCAGGGCGACCGGTAAATCCTCCCAGTGAACTAAGTCTTTACTCCGCACATGGCCCCAGTGCATTGGTCCCCACTCAGCAGAGTAGGGATGGAACTGGTAGAAAACATGGTAATAGCCCTTGAAGAAGCAAAGACCATTGGGATCGTTCAGCCAGCCGGCCGGTGTTTGGATATGGTAGTGTTCGCGATAGCGGGTGTTCGTAACTTTGGCCACCCGCGATTCATCAATTTGCCGCAATATAACTGACTCCCTTCGTTCCTTGTAACCGTTTACGATAATGATTGTAAGCGCCTTTGCTAAAATTGTCAATCGTTTATCAAAATAAATGTTAAACGATTATAAAAAATATTCTGCGCCATTATTTACGGACGCGGTTTATAAAATTAAGTTAGAAAAATAAAAAAGTCATTTGTGATAGACTTTTGAATAACCA
>CAJMLF010000038.1 GCA_905214235.1 uncultured bacterium
TGGAATGTTGAGGTAACACCATTAAAGACCTTGATGGGTTTTTCTGTCCACTTAATGTTCAACTTAAATTTTACAATCTGCCGTTTTCAAATCTTCAATGACGATTACGTCGTATTGCTTAACCAAGGTCGTTGTTAGTTTATGCAAATAGTCTTTTCGCTGGTTCGCTACCTTAGCTTGGTAACGGGCCTTTTGTTGCTGTGCTCGTTGCCAGTTTTGGTAATCACCCAGTTCTTTCTTGATGGTTTTATGGTTATGATTCCATTGACAGACGGCAACCGTCGCCTGATATTTCCGTTTAGCATACTTACTTTGCCACTTAGCTGCTTGCTTTTCTGCCCATTTAGCATTAAAGGTTCCGTACTTAATTCCATCGGAACTAATGGCTAGATTAGCGATGCCAACATCAACTCCAACTGCTTTTCCCGTCTTCCTTAAGTACTCGGGAGCTTCAACCGCCACTTGTAATGACAGATAGTAACGGCCGGTGGGCTCGAGGCAAACCGTATAGCACTTAATCTTGTTATTAGCTAACAATGTTGTTTTACTAGTCCGAATGCTGCCCAACTTAGGCAACTTAACCCGCCGTTTAGCAAGTACCCGACACACTGACCGCCCCGTATAAGCCTGCCGAATAGCACGACGCGATTTAAAACGTGGGTAACCGCCCCGATGTTTAAATAAAATCTTAAAGGCTTGGGCGAGGTTGTGATTAACCACTAGAAAACTAGTTGAGTCACTCGCCCGAAGGAATGGGTATTCCTGCTTGAGTCTCTTCAGTAGATAATTCATCCCGTATTCATTGACGAAGTGACTGCTGGGATTATTTTGATACCGCTCTTTGGCCATTGCCAACATTTGGTTCCAAACAAAGCGATCGTTGCCAAACATCTGCCACAATTGTTCCCTTTGCTGGGCATTGGGATATAGGCGAAGTTTGATCCCCTTTATAACTTGTGCCATTTTCACCACAATCTTTCATCATTGGCCAGTCAACAAAGCTAATTAATATCTGAACACTACTCTCTGTTAAGAATATCATATCATACTCCAAAACGTATGTTCGATTGAAAGATTAAAAAATAGGCAATTCATCACGTCCTTAAAAGAGCGTGTCTCCTTGCCCGTTTTCAAAAAAATCGGGGGCAAGATAAATCTTAGCCTCCTACAAAAATATAAATATATTTTTCAATGCTAGTAGTTTAATGTTTTGCAGCCAGCTTGTCAATAACCTTATCTAGGAAAACATGTGTCCCGGTTATCTTATTATTTCCTCGGAAATAATCATGATTTCTCACTACCCGTCCATGCATAAACTCATGCAATTCTGCTATCCGTTTTTTCTTTGAAACACCCGGAATTAGGTAATCGTTAATATACAACAACGTGACTATGAGGCTGGGATCTTTATTTATTAATCTTCATTGAGGAACTGTGCACGGCCATGTGTTTATCAGGATAAAGCTGCTTAGCAAGGGCCGTTACCGCGGTCGGGGCCTCGCCAAATGCCGAAGCAATCAGGGCCGCCTTGCCCGGATAATTGACCCCGTCCCCAATCGCGTACACCCCATCCACGCTGGTTTTCATTGTCGAATCAACGTTAATCAGGTTGTGTTCACTGGCCAGGTCTAATGACCACTTTGTCAAGGCCGCGTTGTTGGATGTGAAACCATAGTTCACAATCAACTGGTCCACGTTTAAATCCTTGATTTCATCGCTCCGCCGCTTCTTTAAACTGAGCGTTACCGTCTGGTCGTCTTCAACCTGCATCTTCTTTGGCAGGTATGGAGTCAAGACCTTGACCTGGGACTGCTCCAGGCGGGTAATCGTGTGTTCAAGCCCCCGGAACTGGTCACGCCGATGGACCAAGCTAACCTCCTTAGCAACGGGTTCTAGCATCAGGGCAATATCGATTGCGGAATCACCGCCCCCAAGGACCGCTACCCGCTGGTTACGGTAATCATCACGGTGTTGGACAAAGTAGTGTAGCTGGTGTCCCTCAGCCTCATCGGCACCGTCCAGGCTTAACCGCCGGGGAGTGAAGGCCCCATTACCCAAGGCGATGATCACTGCCTTGGAATGTGACTCCCGTTGACGGGACTTGATCGTAAAGGTCCCATCGTCTTCCTTGATGACGTCATCAACCGTCTCATTTAAAAACTGGTCAACTGGTGCCACCGCCATCTGTTGTTTTAGGCGGTCGACCAGTTCCTGGCCACTCACGCCGGGCATTCCCGCGACATCCCAAATCTGTTTTTCGGGATAGAGGGCGGCAACCTGGCCCCCTAACTGGGGAAGGCTCTCAATCAACTGGGCTTTTAATTCGTGCAAACCACAGTAGAAGGCAGCGAACATTCCTGCGGGCCCCCCACCGATTATCGTTACATCATAACTTTGCTCTGCCATTAAAATTTCCTTTCATCTTTAGTGCTTACTATATTATAGCATTACCGGTATTAAGCAACTAATACCCCCTGAATGATTAATTAATCATCACTGTACGTAAAAGGTTTGACGTGTTGATATAGCAATGTTAAACTTTTTGTAAAAGCGCTACCATCTTGATTGTTTTTGTCACTAAAGTACTTTAAGATGGAGTAGTAGATAAAATTTTTAGTTAACTTTTTGGAGGGACAAGATTATGGCTAAAAGAAAAATGATTCTCGACTTAGATACTGGTGTCGATGACTCCTTAGCAATCGCTTACGCTTTAGCTGACCCTGAAGTTGATCTGATTGGGATCGTTAGTTCATACGGTAACAACCTGCTGGACGTTTGTGCGCAAAACAGCCTTAAGTTACTGGAACTGTTAGGGCACACTGATATTCCGGTATTCAAGGGGCTTCCCCACTCCAGCACATCTGACCACTTCGACGTAATGCAAGTTTCCAAGGATATTCACGGTAACAACGGGATTGGTGAGGTTGAATTGCCAGACCCGCAACGCTCCATTGAAGAAGAATCCGGGGTGGACTTCTACATTGACGCCGCCCACAAGTACGGCAAAGACCTGATTATCATTCCAACTGGTCCAATGACCAACCTGGCAGCCGCCCTGAAGAAGGATCCTGAAATTGCCCACTTGATTGGTAATGTTACCTTCATGGGTGGTGCCCTGACGGTTGACGGGAACGTTACCCCAGCCGCCGAAGCCAACATTAACCAGGATGCCAAGGCTGCTGACGAAGTCTTCAAGTCTGGCTTGCCATTAACTATGGTTGGCCTGGACGTCACCCTGCGGACCCTCTTGACTAAGAAGGAAACCCAGCAATGGCGTGACCTCGGTACCAAGGCTGGTAAGGCATACGCGGACATCACCGACTTCTACATTGATGCTTACTACAACCTCGACATTGATAAGCGTGGTTGTGCCCTCCACGACCCACTGGCAGTTGGTGTCGGCATTGACCCATCCTTCGTTCAAACGATCAGCCTGTTCATGCGTTGTGAATACGATCCGGACAGCCCATTCTACGGCCGGACGGTTGGTGACAACGCTAAGCTCAACGACCCGAACCCGAACGTCAAGGTGGCCGTCAACGTTGATAAGGAACGTTATTTGAAGGTCTTCATGGACCACCTGACCAACCTGTTCAAGGAACACTAGGATAAATTTTTGACACTCCTTCACCACCCTTCGTTTTATTACGGAGGGTGGCTTTTTGTATTAAATTATTTTAATATTTCTCTTGCCATTTACTAATTTACCTGTTATGATACAAGCAAGTTAAAACAAAGGAGAAAGTATTCATGAGTTTCCGCTTCACACAATTGAATAATTGGCAAAGCCGGTAACTCAGAATGGCCGTCTATACAGATGCGTTCTGGGTTTTGCAGAATGCATCTGTACCGGCTTTTTAAGAAACCAATTAAGTCCGTACGGATTTTCCACGTACGGTCTTTTCCTTTCGCGCAAAAAAGAGGAGCCCCCACCGTGGAGCTCCTTTTAATTTTTACAAGAAAGGTTGATTCATTATGAAACGAATTATCACAATCATCATTACTTTAGTTGTTGTTCTCGGTGGCTACCTTGGCTTTTCCAAGGCCCAGCAAAATCGCCGTCCAGTTGTCGGCGTCCTGACCATGATGCACCACCCCGCCCTCGACCAAATCTACAAGGGCTTCGTTGCGGGGCTCGCTGCGGAAGGCTACCATAACGGCAAGAACATCAAGATTGAGTATCAGAACGCCAATGGGGACCAGTCCAACCTCAACCAGATGGCCAATAAGTTGATCAACGACCACGCCAAGGTTGTGATGGGAATTACCACCCCTGCCGCCCAATCATTAGCCAACGCTACCAAAGACACCCCGGTCCTGATGGGCGGTATCGGAGACCCGGTTGGTTCACGGCTCGTTAAAAGCATGAAACACCCGGGAGGCAACGTCACCGGGGTCCAGTCCGATAACCCTGTTCGCCAGCAACTTGCCCTGGCCAAGCGCTTTCTTCCTCACGCTAAGCAGCTCGGCTTAATCTACACCTCAAGCGACCCCTCAGCAGAACACCAGGCTAAGCAAATGGAAGCCGCTGCCAAGCAGCTCAACATCAAGTTAAAGGTGGCCACAATTGCCAACTCCAATGACCTTAACCAGGTTTCGCAAAGCCTGCTCAGCCACGTCGATGGGGTAATGGTCCCGTGTGACAACACCATCGCCGGTTCAATGAAGGTCCTCGTTAAAAACGCTGATGCCGTCAATAAGCCGGTCTTCCCCGGTGCAGATACCATGGTGAAGGATGGCGGAGTCGCCTCAATCAGCCTCGACCAGTACGGGATGGGGAAAGCAACCGGGAAAATGGCAGCGCAGATTCTTAAGGGAAAGCGGCCCCAGGACATGGCGGTTGACGACTACCACCACGGCAAACCAGTCCTTAACCTGAAGCAGGCCCACAAGCTCGGTCTTAAGGTGCCCGCCGGTTTTACTAAGGATGCCCAAGAACACGGCCAAGTTATTAAATAACTAGAGAAAGTTCCGGACCAGCAAAGAAACTGCTAAAACGAGGGACCCTAGCCCGACGAGAACTTGCATTAAGCGGCCGGGAAGGTGGCGGACAATTACCGGCCCCAGGGCCCCACCAAGAATATTTCCCAGGAAAAGGGGAATAATGTAACTCCATTCAATGGTGGTTTCAAAGGCAAAGATGGCTACCGAAATGGTGTTCGTGACGGTCATAGCCACGTTTTTGAGGGCGTTATTGACCGCAAACGACTTCTGCCGGTTAACCACCGACAAAAGGGTCAGCATTAAAACACCCGCACCGGCGTTAAAATAGCCAGCATAGACACCGACAATGAAGACCCCAATGGCGGTTAAGACGGTGTATAGGCGGGACCGTTTCAAGGAACGACTATCCGCAGCCATCTCACCCGTTGCCTGCCGCGCCCGGTGAGGGAAAAGCAGGATAATTCCGGCAATGGCAATGCAGAAAGGAACTAACTCCTGAAATAATTTCCCGGGTAATGCAAACAGGAGAAGGGCCCCAATGATGGCGCCCACAAGTACCAGGGGAATAATCATCCACATCTGCTTACGGTCTTTTCGCAACTCCTTACTCGAAGCCACGATGGAGCTATAGGCGCTCCCGATTGTCGACCAGGCGCTGGTTACGTTGGCGATTACCGGTGGAAGCCCCATCATCAATAGTGATGGGTACGAGATTAAGGACGCCAGCCCCGCCGCGGCACTGACAATTCCGGATAGGATCCCGATAACAACCATAACAATAAAAAAGGTGATTCCAGACATAGTTCCCTCCTCTTCTTTTTTCAAAGCAATTTTTATTGTACGCTCCTTCGCCGATAATCTGAATAATTTTACCCATTTGAATTCGTTTTCTTTCTTAGTTATAATCATTGGTGAGATTAATACGATGTCTGGGGTGCCAATTGGCTGAGATAATACCCATTGAACCTGACCTGGATAACACCAGCGGAGGAAGATTCGGTAAGATCAAATCAACGATGCGTTTAATGACGTCCCGGATGCTTTGTGCATTGCGGGACTTTTATTTTACCTAAGAACGCCTTAATCTTAATACTTTCAAGGAGCAGTCTTATCATGCGTAACAAAACTTTTCATTTACGAGACATTATTCTACTGGCCCTAATTGCAATTATTTTCGGCGTAATTTACTACGCCGCGGCCTTCGTCTACAACGGCTTAACGGTCCTCTTAACACCGGTTGGCTATGGTCCCATGGCCAATGACATTACGATGGGCATTTGGTGTATGGCCGGTCCCCTCGCCGGCTTCATGTTGCGCCTCCCCGGAGCCGCCTTCTTAGGTGAATTTCTCGGTGCTGCCGTGGAGATGTTTCTTGGTGACCAATGGGGCGCTGCCAACTTAATTTCCGGAGCGGTCCAAGGGATTGCCACTGAGTTAGGTTTTACCGTCACCTTCTATAAGCTTTACAACTGGCTTACCGTTATCCTCACCAGTCTTTTCGCCACCCTGGTTACCTTTGGTTGGGACTGGTTCCGGAACGGTTACAGTCACTTTGCCCCCCACATGCTGGTCATCATGCTGGTCGTCCGCTTTGTTTCCATGCTGGTCTTCTCCGGTATCCTGGTCAAGCTGATCGTCAACATGCTGGTTCGGGCACACGTCATCAAGGGGTAGACCATGAACATTGTTGAAGTCAACAACTTAGCATTTGCCTTTGACCACCAGTCCCCCGTTCTTGACCGGGTCACGGTTAATTTTCCTGCCCAGCAGACCGCCTTGTTGACGGGACCGTCGGGTTGCGGGAAGTCAACCTTTCTCCGTCTCTTGGCGGGCCTTTTGCCCAAGTATGGCGGCCAGGTTAGCGGGGGGCAAATTGCCTTTCCCAATGGGCAACCAACGATTGGGATGCTCTTTCAGGACCCCCTGACCCAGTTTGCCCTTGATACCCCCCGCCACGAGCTTGAATTCGTTCTTGAAAACCAGCGGGTTCCGCACGCCAAAATTGCCGACCAGGTTCAAGCGGCCCTCGACTTCTGCCAGATTACGGACCTGGCAAACCGTAAGATCACCTCGTTATCTGGCGGTCAGCAACAAAGGGTGGCCCTGGCGGTCATCATCGCCCGGCAGGCGGATATTCTCCTTCTTGACGAGCCCTTTGCCAATATCGACGAAGCCAACCGGCAATTTTTAATGGCGCAGCTCGGTAAACTCGTAACTGAACACGGGGTTACCCTAATCATTGCTGACCACGACTGCCACGGCTACCAGGACCTCGCGCCCCAAATCTATGACTTCACTGACCACCATATTGTGGGCCTTTCGTCTGCTGCTAGCCACCACCGTCTGACAGCTGCTGACAAGGCGGCAACCCGTCAACTGGTCTTTGCTGCCCCCCAGCCGACTGCCCCGACAGCTTTTAAGCTCAACAATGTTTCCCTCGCGCGCGGTAATCACCAATTGTTAAACATCGACCAACTGGCAATTGTTAAGGATAAGATTACCCTAATCACTGGTCCCAACGGCACTGGTAAGTCAACATTTTTCAAGGCCCTTACTAAGTTAATCCCCTTCCGGGGGCAAATCAACTACCAGGGGCACCCAATTAACCACATCAAGGACCGCCGCTACCGGCAAGAGGTCGGGCTCGTCTTTCAGCGGGCCAATGACCAGTTTATCGACGTGACGATCAAAGAGGAACTGGAATTAAGTGCCAAAAATGGTCACCATCCCTACTTCAAGGCCCACCTGCAGGACGCTCTCAAAGCCCTCGGGCTAAATAATCTTGGTGACCGGGTTGTCTACTCCCTCAGTGGGGGACAGCGGAAAAAGCTCCAGCTACTGGTAATGCTCATGATGGGGCAGGAAGTCCTTCTCCTCGACGAGCCGTTCGCGGGCCTAGACCACGCTTCCCTGCAGGCGGTCTTTCAACTTATCCAGGCTGCCCAGGCAACAAGACCGCAGACGATCCTCATCATCAGTCACCAGCTTGACCGAATTGACCAGTTAGCAGACTTCCACCTGATCCTCCATGACCACCGACTAACTTACCAGGAGGCCCCGACCCATGAATCCTAGTCTCAAACTCATCTTTGCCCTGATTATTTCCCTGGAAATAACCTTTACCACCCACCTAACGGGAAACCTGGTAATAATCATCGGCGCCTTACTAATCCTGGTCTACCACCGGGTCGGTCCGCGCAAGGTCTTTAAACTGGCCCTAATTACCCTAATTCCGGCTGCAGCCCTGTTTGTCACCATGGCCTTCTTCTCTCCCGGGCACAATGTTTTCTTTGCCTGGGTCCTGGTCAGTCGGCTGTACTGCTACGTCCTTGTTGGTGGTGCGGTAACCCTCACCACTAATAAGCTGACCCTGATCCGGTCCCTCGAGCAAAACTGCCACCTCCCGAGTAAGTTTGCTTACGGGTTCCTGGCTGCACTAAACCTGGTTCCCCGAATAAGACAGGCGGTCGTCACCATCCGGGTTGCTGGCCAGATGCGGAGGGTCAACCTCCACTGGTGGTCACCAACTCTCTACTTCAAGGCCATCCTCTCCGCAATTCAGTGGTCGGACCAACTGGCCCAGGCAATGGAAACGCACGGCTTTGTCGAGGGGGCACCACGGACCGTTGCCCAGCCAATTGATATTACTAAGCGGGACTGGTTACTTTTAATCATTGGTCTGGCCCTTGTCCAACTAGTATTAATTGCGCTCCCCTAATTCATCGGGCATAATATAAAGAAAAAGAAAGGATCAAAAATGGATAATAATACTAGTCTAACAACGCGAATTGTTAACGCGCTTTCTTACTTCAGCATTTTCTTCTTGCCGGTCATCTTCCCCCTGATCGTATGGATCGTTGCCCGTGCAAGTGAGGAGCCGTCCATTACTGCCAACGCACGGAAGGCTTTTTGGAGCCAAATTTTCCCGCTCATCTACGGAATCTTCGCCATCCTCGTGCTTAGCTTGAGTGCCTTCCAGGACTTCACCGCTCATGGTGGTGCCCTGTTCGGCATCCTGTTAACCTTCGCATTACTGATTGCCCTCCTCCTCTTTATCTACAATGTCGCGATGGGGGTAAAAATGCTTCTCGGACGGGAATAAGCTCAATTACTCGTAGTGGCTGGCGGAACAATCATTCCCCGGCTTCTTTATTTTCTTTGCACAAGGTGGTATTTAATTATGGAATTGCTACTTGGAATCATCCTCCTCTTAGCAACCGTTGTTGTTGCTAACATCATTCACCTGATCTTTCCCCGGGTTCCCCTGTCAATCTACCAAATCCTGGCGGGGGTTTTGTTGGCGTCCCTTCCCACGGCAGCAACCAACTTTACAATGCACCCGGAATTATTCATGATGGTCGTCATTGCCCCTTTAATGTTTAATGATGGGCAAAATCAGTCTTTTCGTTACTTAAGTAGGAACTACAAGTCGATTTTCTCAATATCCGTCCTGCTGGCCCTCGTAACGGTTCTGGTGGCGGGGAGCATCTTACACCTAGCAATGCCAACGGTCTTCCCGTTTGCCCTCGCCTTCATCCTGGCCGCAATCATTACGCCGACCGATGCGGTTGCCGTTAAGTCAATCACCTCAAACATGACCGTTCCAGAAAATGTCAACGGGGCCCTCGAATACGAGTCCCTCTTCAATGACGCTTCCGGAATTGTCCTTTTGGAGCTTTCCCTCTCTGCCTACCGGTCTGGGGAATTCTCCATTGGTTACGGATTGTGGTTCTTCATCTACGTCTTCTTCGGTGGGATCATCTTTGGGGCCATCTTCGGTTACCTCTTGATTACCCTGCGACAACGATTGATGCGGCGCCACGTCGACATCGGTTCAATCGTCATCCCCATTAACGTCATGACCCCGATTGTCATCTACTGGTCTGCCGAGGAAATTCACTTCTCCGGTATCCTGGCCGTGGTTTCCGCTGGGATTGTCCACAGCATCCTTTACGACCGTCTCCAGCTGACTTCCACCAAGGTCCAGATGGCAACGACCACCATTTGGACGATTGTTAGCGACTCCCTCAACGGTATCGTCTTCGTCCTGCTTGGGGTCATGCTGCCCCAGGTTATTCGACGGACGGCACCCCGGAACCTCCTCGATCTAGCGTTGATTGGACTGGGCCTTTACCTTATTATGACGGTTATGCGCTACCTCTGGGTCCGGTTCCGCCTGGTCAATATCGACTCTGAAAAGGCTCACCTCAAACGCGATAGCCTCCTAATGGGCATCGGGGGAATGCACGGAACTATCACATTGTCGCTGGCCTTCTCCCTGCCAGTAATCATTAACCACAACGAATTTGCCTTCCGTAACTCAATAATCCTGATTGCGGCCTTCGTTATCCTAATCAGTATCCTGGTGGGGGCAATCGTTTACCCAATCATGCTCCCATCAAAGGCCCGCGATTACAGCCAGGAGGAGTTTCAAAAGTACCTGACCGCCACGGTCCACTACGCAATCAATGACCTTCACGGGGATAACAACCATCCCCGCGAACGGGCGATGGTTAGGGACCAGCTCAGCACCCAGGCACACCAGTTCCACAACTTTGACAACAACCTCTTTAAGCAGCTGATGAACCGGACGCACCAGGTGGAACTAGCAACCATTGACCACCTGACGGATGAAGGCGAAATCACCGAGCAGGAGGCCCAGGCCTACTCCCGGTTTGTCACCCGGTCGGCCCTCCGCGGTGGTCAGCACGGCCTGCTGGAATTTTGTAAGGTAATGATTCACCGCCTTAAGTGGCGGCTTAACCGGTGGCACTACCTCAAAAAACATGGCCAAAAGCTTGACGCCAAGCAGAAAAAACTGATTGATTCTAAGCGTGCCGCCTTCAATAAGATTCAACTGCTTGTTTACCGCAACGTGGAACGCTACCTCCATTCGGTCTCTAATCCGAACAATTTAAACGAAATTGCGATGGTCCAACGAGTCTACCTCAAGCGTAAAGAATTCTTCAACCGGGATCGGACGGTCGACAATGATGTCGTAACGAGCCTGTTCATTGAGGCCTTTCAGCTTGAACACGGCTATGTCCAGCAGAAGTTAGCTGCTGGCGAATTGTCACAAGAACTGGCCAACGCCTTAAACGAGCAGATTTCAACCGATGAGCTGGTTTATGCCCAGTCTTTGGACTAGTTAGACAAAACTCCCTGTTATTGTCATGAACTTGACGATAACAGGGAGTTTTTTTATCCCCCGGAATGTCAATTTAAATTAGAAATTGGTCATCTGTAATATACTTCATG
>CAJMLF010000039.1 GCA_905214235.1 uncultured bacterium
GAAACCATTCGGGAAAACAACGCCCTCGGTGCTATTTGTGCCCGGGTTTGCCCAACTGAACGTTACTGTGAAAGTGCATGTACCCGTGCAAAAATTGATGGCCCAATCGACATTGGTGGAATTCAACGCTATGTTACTGATATGGAACGGAAGGAAAACATGCAGATCCTGCACGCCGGTAAGGAAAACGGCATGAACGTTGCCATCATCGGGAGTGGTCCTGCCGGGCTGCAAGCTGCTGCCACCTTACGGCAAAAGGGTTACGGCGTTGACATTTACGAAAAGAACGCCAAGGCTGGTGGTTACCTGACCTACGGAATTCCTGAATACCGCCTGCCAGAAGCCATCGTTGACTATGAAGTTCAACGGATTGTTAACCTCGGGGCCAACATCAAGTACAACGTTGCCGTTGGTAAGGACATCACCATGGACGACCTGAAGGCTAAGTACGATGCCGTTATCGTGGCCATTGGTGCCAGTGCTGCCAAGACAATTCCGATGTTTGAACACAACATCTGCACGGAATCCGCTATTTCCTTCCTGGCCCGTGCCAAGGAAAACAAGGGCAAGCTTGACGACCTGCCGGACAATGTTCTGGTTATCGGTGGTGGTGACGTTGCGATGGACGTTGTTACAACCCTGAAGAAGCTGGGTGTCACCCACGTTACCGACATGGTATACGAAGAATTCTCTGAATTTAAGGCTTCCAAGAAGGAACTTGAAGGGGCCCAAAAAGAAGGCGTTACGATCGTTGATGGATATGTTCCAACCGATGTACGTCAAAACAAGGTTACCTTCAAGCACCGTAAGATTGATAGTGAAATGACGATTACTGCTGATAAGATCATCTTAGCCATTGGTCAAAAGGTTGACGCAGATGGCTTAGACATTGACATTCAGCACAACGAGATTCCATTCCGGGAAGCACGCTTCCACACTAAGGACCCGAAGGTATTCGCAACTGGTGACATTGTCGATGGTGACAAGACCGTTGTTTACGCCGTTCAAAAGGGTAAGGAAGTTGCCGAAGAAATCGATCGTGTGTTAGGAGGACAAGATAATGATTAAGAAAGACTTGTCAATTGACTTTTTAGGTGTTCACTTTGAGAACCCATTCTGCTTGTCATCTTCACCAGTTGGCAACTGTTACGAAATGTGTAAGAACGCCTACGATGCTGGCTGGGGTGGGATCGTCTACAAGACCTTATCACCAGATCACTTCGTTATTGATGAAGTATCACCAAGATTCTCACAACTGACCAAGGAAGACACCCCATTCGTGGCCTTCAAGAACATGGAACAGCTGGCTGAGCACCCAATGGCTCAAGACCTGGCTGACATGCGCCGCCTGAAGAAGGAATACCCAGACAAGGTTCTGATTGCTTCCATCATGGGTGAAACCCCACAAGACTGGACCGACCTGGCTAAGTTGGTTACCGAAGCCGGTGCGGACATGATTGAATTGAACTTCTCCTGCCCACAGATGACTTCCCACACGATGGGTTCTGATGTTGGTACGAACCCTGAATTATGTAAGACTAACTGTGAAGCCGTTAAGAAGGGGACTAACCTACCAGTATTGGCCAAGATGACGCCAAACATCACGACCATGATTCCAGTTGTTAAGGCCTGCCTCGAAGGTGGCGCTGACGGTATTTCATCCATTAACACCGTTAAGTCCATCACTGACATTGACCTGGACAACAAGGTTGCCTTGCCAAGTATCAATGGTAAGTCAGCTGTTTCTGGTCTGTCTGGGAAGGCTGTTAAGCCAATTGCCCTGCGCTTCTTGCAACAGATTCGTTCCGCTGCGGGACTGGAACAACTGCCAGTTTCCGGTATTGGTGGTATTGAAACCTGGGAAGACGCCGCTGAATTTATCCTGCTCGGTGCCTCGACCTTACAAGTCACAACTGCAATCATGCAGTATGGTTACCGGATTATCGATGACCTGACCAACGGGCTGATGCACTACATGGACGAACAGGGCGTTGACCACCTGAAGGACCTGGTTGGGATTGCTAACAAGAACATCCTGCCAACCAACCAACTGGACCGTGACTACAAGGTTTACCCAAAGATTGACTGGGATAAGTGTATCGGTTGTGGCCGTTGCTTCATCTCCTGTCAAGATGGTGCCCACCAGGCAATGGGCTGGGATGACGATAAGCGCCTGCCGACCTTTGATAAGAGCAAGTGTGTTGGTTGTCAACTCTGTGCCCTGGTTTGCCCAGTCGGCGCAATTAAGTTGGGCTTAGTTGAAATGAAGCCGGGCCGGAAGGGTGACCCTGCTAAGGTTGATGCCTCAACCTTCCAACTGCCCAATGCTGACAACTAAGAATAACCCGCATTAATATAATTCCCAAGCCGGCAACTAGTGTGCTTTCTATACTAGTTGCCGGTATTTTGTCCTATAATAGGCGAGTGCAGGTTACTGTTCCCTGCCAAGTGTGATAAAATAGTAACCGTTTACATAACGATTATAAAGGGACTTTAAAAATGGATGAATGGATGAATTACGAACAATTCGACCGGCAGACGTGGCACGCTTTTTTCCCGGCCGACACGGTTCGCTTAAACCAAGAAAATTTGGATGATATTAAGTCGTTAAACGACCGTATTTCAATCGAAGACGTCAAGGATGTTTACTTGCCGCTGATTAAGTTGCTACAACTCCACTACCAGAACTTTCTGGAATGGCAGATGCAAAAGGCTAACTTTCTACGCCAACCAGTGCGGCGGGTGCCCTACATTATTGGAATTGCCGGGTCGGTAGCGGTTGGCAAGAGTACGATTGCCCGCCTGCTCAGCATCCTCTTGAACAAGCTTCTGCCCGATAAGCGGGTAGAACTGATGACCACGGATGGTTTTCTGTACCCGAATGCGGAACTAAAGCGCCGGGGGATAATGGACCGTAAGGGGTTCCCCGAGTCGTACGACATGGAGAAGCTTTTGAAGTTCTTGAATGACGTCAAGGCAGGGGAACCGGTTGTGAAGGCCCCGACTTACTCACACCAGGTTTATGATGTCCAACCGGATAAGCCGCTGGTAATTGACCGTCCCGATATCTTAATTGTTGAGGGGATTAACACCCTGCAATTGCCGACCAACCAGCGCCTGTACGTCAGCGACTACTTTGACTGGTCAATCTACGTTGATGCCGACCCAGACCTGATTGAATGCTGGTACCTACAACGCTTTGGCCTTCTGCTAAAGACGGCCTTTACGGACCCGTCTAACTACTATTACCCGTACTCTAAAGGGAGTCGGGACGATGCCTTTAAGATGGCCAAGGATGTCTGGAAGTCCGTTGACCTACCTAACCTCAAGGACTTCATCCTTCCGACGAAGACCCGGGCTAACCTGATCCTCCACAAGACCCATGGCCACGTGGTTGACCGCCTCTACCTTCGTCGGGATTAGTAATGGGAGCGCGCTTCGATGCGAAGCAAGTTTTTAGAAAGTATAAAGAGGACTCTAGTGTTCGGAAAATCCGGACGCTAGAGTCCTCTTTGTATATTGCGCTGTAGTATTTTTAACTATTTTCCAGCCCTTATTTGTCTATGGAAATATGCTGGCCCTTAACGGTGATTTGGCCATCCTGTTGGAGGACCTTTAACTGCCTGCTTAACGTTTCCGGGGTCAAGCCGAGGAAGTTCGCCAGGTCCTTTTTCTTGAGGGGCAAGTTAAATGAACGCTTGCCGGTCCGCTTTTCCTGGGCCCTAAGGTAGTCCATAACCCGGTCCTTAGCGTTCATCGAATTGCGCCGGACCGTGTTCTGCTCTGCCAATATCAGGCGTTCTCCAAAGTCATTAAGCAGTGATAGGGCCAGGTCCGGGGTGGCTTTTAATAGCTCTTGAAAGTCACAACGGTTCATTGAGCATACCAAACAATCTTCAGTTGCCTGAATAAAGTTTTCGTGATTGTTGTTACTAAACAGGTTCTCCTGGCCAGTCGAGTCTCCCTTACCCAGCACACCGAGGACGGTTTCCTTGCCTGCCTCGTTTAGGGAGAAAATTTTGGCGTGGCCGGAGTCAATGACAATCATGCCGTCCTTGCCGTCTAACGGTTGCCGAATTAGGCTCCCCTTTGGAAAAAAGTCCTGGTGGGACGAAACCGTCACCAGCTTCTTTTTAAGGTCAACTGGTAGGTTCTTGAAAATTGTTGCCTTGCTCAAACAGGCAATTTCAGAATGATGGGCCATAATTATTACCTCCACTTGATTTAAATCAATTTAATTATAACTGCTTATTCATATAATCAAAGTATCAAGCACCGGTGTTTGTCTAAACGTTTAAGTTAATCATTGAGCAAAGCGAGGGTATTATAATGAAGGTTATTATTGTTGGCTGTACTCATGCCGGAACGATTGCTGCGACGCAAATTCTCAAGGACCACCCGGAGACCGATGTTGTCATCTATGAACGGAATGACAACGTTTCTTTCCTGTCGTGTGGGATTGCGGTTTACCTGAGTGGGGATGTTGGTGACCCAGACGCGATGTTCTACTCCAGTCCAAAGCAACTGGCAGAACTGGGTGCTGATGTTCACATGCAACACAACGTTACGAGCATTGATCCCCAGACGAAGACTGTTAAGGTTACTGACCTCGTAACGGGGGAAGAAAAGACCGATCATTACGATAAGCTTATTGATACAACTGGTTCGTGGCCAATTATCCCGCCAATTGATGGTGTCGACGGGGACCATGTCTACCTGTGCAAGAACTACCACCACGCCAAAGAACTTTTTGCGGCTGCTAAGGATGCCCAGCGGGTCGTGGTTATCGGTGCCGGCTACATCGGGGTTGAGCTGGTTGAAGCCTACACCCGGCAAAACAAGGACGTTACGTTGATCGATGGCGCACCGCGGATGCTGCATAAGTACTTTGACCAGGAATATACCGACCGTATTCAACAGCAGTTTAAGAAAAAGGGCGCTACCCTGGCCTTTAACCAAAAGGTCACCGCCTTTGAGGAGCACGGTGATGGGGTGACGGTGAAAACTGATCAGGGGAGTTTTGAAGCGGACATTGCAATTCTCTGCGTTGGCTTCCGGCCCAACACTAGCCTACTTAAGGGGAAGGTTAAGATGCACGATAACGGGGCGATTGTTACTAACGAATACATGCAGTCGTCCGATCCCGACATTTATGCCGCGGGGGATTCAACCAGCGTCCACTATAACCCGACCGGAAAGGATGCTTACATTCCTTTGGCAACGAACGCGGTCCGGCAGGGAACGATGGTGGGGATTAACATCTTTGGCAATAAGATGCGCGACATGGGAACCCAGTCTAGTTCTGGCTTGAACCTCTACGGAACAACGATGGTCTCCTCCGGCTTAACGCTTGAGAATGCTAAGGCAGTGGGAATTGATGCCGATTCCGTTACCATTGAAGATAACTATCGTCCAGAGTTTATGCCATCAACGGAGAAGGTTCTGATGACCCTCGTTTGGGATAAGCAGACGCGGCAGATTATTGGTGGGCAACTGATGAGTAAGTACGATGTCGCCCAGTCGGCCGGTGTCCTCTCCCTGTGCATTCAGGACAAGCACACGATCGACTACCTGGCCTTCGTGGACATGCTATTCCAGCCTAACTTTGACCGTCCGTTCAACTACCTCAACATCCTTGCGCAAGCAGCGGTTGCTAAGGCTGCTAAGTAAACACAAAAGCCAGGATTGTGGTTAATTAAACCGCAAACCTGGCTTTTGCTATTCATTGGTGAGCCAGTCGAGGAGGGGGACCGTGGTGAAGTCCTCGTCCCGTCCCCAATCGTGGTCACCCGGCTTAGCGATTATCAGGGTTCGATGGGCGTTTGCCGGAAGGTGGTGCAGGCCGCTAACCGCCTTATCGTAGGTCGTCTGATTGAGAAATGAAAAGTTAAACTGAAAGAAGTACTTTTCGGCGTCGCGGATGGCAATGAAGGTTACGGGATGGCGTTCCTTTTGTCCGCTATAAACATGGAACCCCCGGGCGGTTAGTTCGTTGAAAACGAGCATTGTCAGGTTGGCAGCTGACAGTGCACCCTGGTGGTTGGTGAGCAGGCAGCGGAGGATGGGGTCGACGGGGTAGTACTGCACGTTCGTTTTCTTGACCCTTTCGGTGGCCAGGTTTAATTCTGGACAAGCGGTGAAGAGAAAGCCCTCCTGCACGAAGGCCAAATATGATGCCAAGGTCTTATTGGAAACTTGGATATTGCGCTCCTGCAGGGCCGTAACCGCCTGTGAGACGTTGATGGGGACGCCAGAATGGTGGGCCAAGAACGTAATCAGGTGTTTCAATAAGTTCGGGTTGACCAGCCCCGGGTGCTGCATCAGGCTCTTGAGGATAATCGTGTTCAGGACATCCTCACTATAGTTACGTACGGAGGAATCGTCCCGGATGCTCTGCGCGAAGGGGAAGCCACCCCGGTTGAGGTAATGGTAAAGGGCGGTAAAGTCGGCCGCCTGGTGGTGGAAGTCAATAAATTCGTGAAACCTGAACGGCCGCACGGCAATTAGTTGGCAGGGGAACTGCTCAGCCAATTTACAGATTTGGTGATCGGACCCCGTTACGTACAGGTCAATGTTGGGGATGCTAGTCAGGCGGCGGACCAGTTGCTGGTAATTGGGCAGGCTCTCAAGCTCGTCGAGGAAAAGAAAGTTAGTCTTCTCCTTGACGAGCCCTTTTTTTATCTTACTTACCATCGCTGGAATCGTCAGGCTAGCGAAGGCCAGGTCCTGCTCAAAGTCGATGGTTTTGATCTGCTGACAGAGGATGCCGTCCTGCTTGAGCCAGGACTGGTACTGGTTAATTAAGGTTGATTTCCCGCTCCGGCGAATGCCAAAAATAATTTTGATAGTAGAATCACACTGACTATTTCTTAATTGGTCTAGTTGGTAAGAACGCGCGAACATTCACTCATCTCCGGTAAAATTGTGGTGCATAATTGATTTTACCAGAAGATGTTAACCTATTCAAATTTGGGAATAATTCTAAATTCATGGGCTTTTATAGACACTGTGCGGCAGTAAAAATATATTTTTAAGTAAAAAGACATCCTGGCTGTCTCGCGTTGCTACCGGTTGCACAAAATAAATTGGTCTACATGTATTGACAAGCGCGCAAATACCAGTTAAGAAGGTACTACAGATTATCAAAGCGAGGTAGTTAACGTGCTGAAGAAGCAAAGCATTGCACCCGATTTTCCCCTTCACCAGTCACTTGGTCTGACTGTGCAGACCGATATGGGTGGCCAGCAGGCCGAAATCAACAACTTTTATTGGGCCCCACTGTTTAATGGCGGTATTCCACACCCGGTTGTGGTGGGAACCCAGCAGCCAATCCTACTTGTTGATGAAGGTGATTTGCGGTTGTCCACGGTTGACTTTGCGAAGGACCTTCGTCGCTATTTGACCGGGGCCCTGGCCAAAGTTAGCGCTGACCAGGTTCGACGACTGGTAATTGTATACCGGCCAAGCTGGGCTGCAGAATACCACTTGCCAGCTGATGCCCAGCGGATTCGAATTGCCCACCGCCTGATTCGGGACGCTCTTGCGGCAATTTATGACCTGGCGACCGCTGGGCAGGTGCCCATTTTCTATGGTGGCTTTTACTTTGAAGATGAGTTGCCATTGATTTTAGGTGATGGAAACGTTGACGGCGTTTTGATAAATCAATGAGTTGATTGAAGGACGGCGGGTGGGAGTGTACCGGCCGCTTTCGATTATCCTGAGAAAGGAGGAAATCCAAATGCTAAAAGTAAATGAAGAACTAACAAAGCTTGATGAGCAGGCTGTTAAAGAAGAATTAGCCCTGTTGACTGCCGCTTTAAACGGCTAACCCACTTTCATCATGAATATTCCATCCATTCACGGGCGGAATCTCAGGAATTGTTTGACCTGGGATTGCGCTCGTTTATGTAATGGCGAAAAAGAAACAATTATTTGTGATCGTCAGTTGACCGTCCGTCTTTTAGCCTGTAAACTTAGGGAAAAGAGCAAATTTTGATGAAGGAAGTGGCAACGTGGCAAACGTCAATTTAGATACATTTGACAAGATTATCGTCCTTGACTTTGGTAGCCAGTACAACCAGCTGATTACCCGGCGCTTGCGTGACTTCGGGGTTTACTCAGAGCTCCTCTCGCACAAGATTACGGCGGACGAAGTCAAGAAGATTAAGCCGAAGGGGATTATTTTCTCCGGAGGACCAAACAGTGTCTATGATGAAGGTGCCTTTAAGGTTGATCCAGCAATCTTTAAGCTGGGTATTCCAATCTTAGGGATCTGTTACGGGATGCAATTGATGACTTATGAACTCGGCGGTAAGGTCGAAAAGGCGGATAATTCGGAATACGGCCGGGCCGATATTAAGGTGTTGGACAAGGATGCCCCTTTATTTAAGGGTCTGCCAGAAAAGCAGTATGTTTGGATGAGCCATGGGGACCTTGTTACCGAAGCTCCAGCTGGTTTCAAGGTTACGGCAACCAGCAAAAACTGCCCAATCTCTGCGATTGCGGATGATAAGCGGAAGTTCTACGGTATCCAGTTCCACGCGGAAGTTCGGAACTCAGAATACGGGTTGGACATCCTGCGGCGCTTTGCCTTTGACGTCTGTGGTGCCAAGGACAATTGGACAATGGATGACTTCATTGACCTGCAAATTGACCACATTCGCAAGGAAGTGGGCGACAAGAAGGTTATCCTGGGCCTGTCCGGTGGGGTGGACTCCAGCGTGACCGCCGTTTTGATCCACAAGGCAATTGGTGACCAACTGACCTGCATCTTCGTTGACCACGGTCTGTTGCGGAAAAACGAAGCCGACCAAGTGATGAACGCCTTGAACCGTGACCTTGGTGTCAACATTGTCAAAGTTGATGCTGCGGACCGCTTCCTTGGTAAGTTGAAGGGCGTTACCGATCCTGAAAAGAAGCGGAAGATTATCGGTAAGGAATTCATCGAGGTCTTCAATGAAGAAGCCAAGAAGATTCCGGACGCGGACTTCCTGGCTCAAGGAACCCTGTACACCGATGTAATTGAGTCGGGGACTGATACGGCCCAGACAATTAAGTCCCACCACAATGTTGGGGGCCTACCGAAGAAGCTCGGCTTTAAGCTGATTGAACCACTGCGGAAACTCTTTAAGGACGAAACCCGTGAATTAGGTGAGAAGCTGGGAATTCCGCACGAGTTAGTATGGCGACAACCATTCCCTGGCCCCGGCTTGGGAATCCGGGTAATTGGCGAAATTACGCCTGAGAAACTGGAAATTGTCCGGGAAAGTGACGCTATCCTGCGTGATGAAATCAAGAAGGCCGGCTTGGACGAGAAGATTTGGCAGTACTTCACTGTCCTACCAGGAATTCGTTCCGTCGGCGTGATGGGGGATGGCCGGACCTACGACTACGCGGTTGCTATCCGGGCAGTCACCTCAATTGATGGGATGACGGCGGACTTTGCCAAGATTCCGTGGGATGTTCTGCAAAAGATTTCGGTGCGGATCGTAAACGAAGTCGACCACGTTAACCGGATCCTTTACGATGTCACGAGTAAGCCGCCTTCGACAATCGAGTACGAGTGATGTTATAGGATAATATGAAGAGGGAAGCCTAAGATAACGGCATTTGTAGAGGGGCAAATTTGGTAGAAAAGGCAGTTTATTGCAAGTTGTCTACCAAAAGTCTACCAAAAACATCAATAGATAATACCGCAAAAGGTACTACGTAATTTGAGCTTGCGTAGTACCTTTTTTGTTATTGCATTGGCACGCCATTGTTTTAAAATTACATATTTTAGCTATAAGTAATAATATAATTATCTTTACAGGTTCTGTATATTATCCTTACTTAATTGTGAAGATAGGTATGTTCTTTATTTCCCAACAATGCGTCCAGAAAAGGAAACTAAGGACAGCAAGAAGGGTAAGAAGAACAAGAAAAAGTAGTCTGAAAGCCTGATGTGACGGCTTTTCGACGACTCTGTGAATTTAGACAAATTTAGTTGCTAGCTTGTAAAAAGTTAGTAATCTTGGTGTGTGTACACCAAAAATACACCAAATTTAACTAAAATAAGTTGGTAAAAAGCTTTTGTTTAAAAGTTATGGTTGAAATCCTAAGGCAATCTGTAATATTCGATGAGGGATCAAATAACCCTTGTTTTAGATTACTTTATTGGTTGAACGATAAAATCTGTTACTCCATTAAAAAAGACCTGCTAGGGCACGACAAGGCGAATTACAAGGGCTGCGCTAATAGATGCGAAAATGAAAGAGCATAAGATAACGGCATTTTGGCAATCTTAAGCCTAAGCCAACTCAGCAAAAGTAACACGTTTGTTTGCCACGGTGAAAGCATTCAATGTAAAAACTGGGTGTTTTTTTATTGAATAGTTAACGTTTATAGGATATGAACAATGTCAATAGTATTATTAAATTCCTATTATTTTGTATAATTAGTATAGTAATCAAACAAAGGAAAGGAACGGATTTGTAACGTATGGCTCGGCTTGATCAGAAATCTATAGAACAATTAGGAATTAATAAAGTAGAGGATGCACTCTGGGACGTTAGAGACTGGGCTGATTCCTTTTTTAGTGAAAATGATAAGACTCCGCTGTTAGATGGCAATATATTAATTTATAGTAGTAAAAAACATTCAAATGCAAATTTAATTGGTTCAATTCGGTGCCAAATCAAATCAACGACTGCAAAGAATGTAAAGAAAAACCGCAAATATTATCAGCTTAATAGAGACTATTTAACTGGAATTCAAAAACTAGGAGGGGCATTACTGTTTGTAGTATGGGTGAAAGACCCTGATAACTACAAAATTTACTATCAAAGACTAACTCGGCTTTATATAACAACATTATTGGAAAATAGCAGTGCACAGAGGCCGGCTATTCCTTTAACTGGATTTCCTGTTGATACGAACAATAGATTAGATGTTTTAAGACAAGCAGCTTTCGATTTAAATGCTACGGTTGAGAATAAATTGGTTGAGATTGAAAGACCAGATAAAGTGATTCTTCCAACATATATGTTAGATCCTAAGAATTTCAAGGCTTCGATGGATAACTTGGAAAATCAAAATTTAACTATATATGCGGCAGATTGCAATAAATAACTTGAACAAATTTAATGACGCAGATTAAGCAAGAAG
>CAJMLF010000040.1 GCA_905214235.1 uncultured bacterium
TTTATGGGTTTTTCTGTCCACTAAAATGTTCAACTTAAATTTTACAATCTGCCAATCTCTAAGATCTCTGCGATATTGATTGTAAATTATTTTCCGTCTATACTTTGGAATGAATACGATATGGTACTTACATAACCATTTCGTATGGGCTAAGCTATTTAACTTATTAGCCATATTTATAAAACCTCTTTTCCCTTATTTGATTTTGGCTTGAACACCTACATCTTAAGGCAAAAGAGGCTTTTTTATATAATCTTTATTGCCCACCCGCATAGCAGGTGGTTTTTTGTTTCGCACACTCGCTTTGCTCGCGTACTCAACTAGGTCTAAAGACGTTAATAAAAAAATGTGAGACAGATGTCTCACATTTTTTATTCTCTTAAATTATTTTCCGTAAACCTCGAACTGGGGGCGCTTGCCATTGACAATCGCTACCACATCGTCCAGGCCCATAGCCACCATGTTCTTCATTGCCGTGTCGGTGTAAAAGGCACTGTGTGGGGAAATTAGAACGTTCGGCATGGCACGCAGGGTCTTGTAGTCCTCTGGAATTTCATCCGCCGTTGCCTGCTTTTCAAAGAACTGGCCCTCGTCCGCCAGGGTATCCAGTGCCGCTCCGGCAATTTCCTTTGCCTGTAATGCCGCAATCAGGTCGTTGGCGTTAACGATGCCACCCCGGGCCATGTTGATCAGGTAGGCAGTTGACTTCATCTTTTTAAAGGTAGCGGCGTTGAAGAGGTTTGTCGTACTGTCATTCAACGGGGTGTGGACCGTGACAATGTCAGCCGTCTTTAGGAGGGTATCCTGGTTCGTGTACTCCAAGTAGGGACTCAGTTCCACCCGGTGAATCGGGTCGGTTGCAATTACCTTGGCCCCCAGTGCAGAGTACAGTTGAGCGGTGGCCCCACCGATGTGACCGGCACCGATAATGCCCACCGTCAGGTTATAAATCTCCGTACTCTCCAGGCCGGCCCAACGGAAGTCGAGCTTGTCCATCCGCTGGTCGTAGTAACCGAGCTTTCTGACGAGGCGGAGGGCCTGGGTTAGGCCCATTTCAGCAATTGCCCGTGGCGAATAGGCGGGGACGTTGGTGACGATCAGGTCATACTTCTTCGCCAAGTCAAAGTCAATCATGTCATAACCAACCATCCGCGCCGTCAGCTGCTTAATCCCGTATTCGTGAAGGGCCTGGTAAACCTCTGGCTCTAAGGGTTGGGTTTGTTGAAAGTCGATTCCATCGAAGCCCTTGGCCCACTTTACGGTGTCCTTATTAAGGCGCTCGTCAACGCACTTAACTTCGATCCCGTTTTCCTCTGACCACTGCTTAATATACTTTTTCTCCGGTTCCAATACCGCATACATTAAAATTTTCATCATGTGCCTCCTTACCAGGTCAACTTCTGCATCTTCGCAACGGCTTCCTTTAAGGCTGCCAACGGTTGGGTTGCGGCAATCCGGACAAAGCCCTCACCCGACTTACCAAATGCCAGGCCGGGAACAACCAGGATCCCCGCCTTCTTTAACAGCTGGTCGGCAAAGTCAACGGAGTTTAATCCTGTTGCTCGAATATCAGCGAAGACGTAGATGCTTCCCTCAACGGGACTAACGTCTAGCCAGTCAATCTTAGGCAGTTCAGTCTGCAGGTAGGTTAACCGCTTCTGGAAGGCTTCAACGATTGGGGCCACCAGTTCGTCGTGGTGCTGAAGGCCGTATAAGGCCCCTTCCTGTGACATCGTCGGTGCCGTAAAGGTAACGGCATCGTTGACATCATTAGCGGCCGCAACTAACCAGTCCGGCCCAATCAGGTAACCAATCCGCCAACCAGTCATGGCAAAGCTCTTTGACATCCCACTGATCGTTACCGTGTTATCGGGCGCAAACTTGGCCAGTGGAGTGAACGTCTTGCCCGGCATTACGTAGTCAGAGTAAATTTCGTCACTGAAGATCAACAGGTCGTTCTTAACTGCCAGGTCGGCAAGCGCCTGTTCCTCGGCCGCCGTCATCACGTTACCGGTCGGGTTGTTCGGTGTGTTAATAATGATGGCCTTTGTCTTAGGAGTGATCTTCTTGGCAATTTCTGCGGCCTCAATCTTGTAGCCGTCAGCCGCCTTCCCATCGACCGTTACCGGGATCCCATTGGCCAGCTTGACCTGGTCAATGTAAGGAGAAAAACTTGGCTGGGGGATGATAACTTCATCACCAGGGTCCAGCAGGGCCTCCAGGGCAACAAACAGGGCGTGTTCGGCCCCTACTGTCACCAGGACCTGGTCCAAATTAAACTTTAGTTGGTACTTATCTTGGTAGAAATCACAGATTGCTTGACGGAGCTCTGGAAGGCCCTCAGCAGCGGTGTAGTGCGTCATCCCCGCCTTGGTCTTTTCAAAGGCCGCCTCAATAATTGGCTGGGGGGTAGTAAAATTCGGGTCGCCGACAGACAGGTCAATGACGTTATCCATCTTAGCGGCCATTGCGCAAACGTCCGCCAAGATGTTTGCGCTAGGCTTTTGGTATGCTTTGCTTAAAATCGAACTATCCATTGTTTTTCCTCCGTTCATCATGTGATTCGTGTAACTTTGCATTAAGTATAGTCGTTTTTTATTTTTAAATCCACATATTTATACATTATGACCGCATAAGTATTCAAAAGCGCTGAATTCTTATGCGCGTTGCATTATGGTAAAATGCCAATAGCTGAAGGGAGGAACCTTTGATGGCCCGTATTTTTATGGTTGAAGATAACCCCGCAATGATTAAGACCGTCCAGGAAGAACTTAAGAAGTGGCAATATGACGTCCAAACGGTCACCGACTGGGAAAACGTCGCTGGTGAGATCACGGCCGCCCAGCCAGCCCTGGTTCTCTTTGACATTACCCTGCCCACCTTCGATGGCTTTTACTGGATGCAGGAGGTCCGTAAACATACCCAGGTCCCCATTATTGTCATTTCCGCAGCGGATATTGACAGTAACGTTATGCACGCCATTGCCGCGGGCGCGGACGACTATATCATGAAGCCCTTCTCAATGACCGTCCTGCTTGCCAAGGTCCAGGCCTTGTTGCGGCGGACTCAGCAGAGTAGTGACCAAATAGCCTGGGCAAATAACCACTTCAACGCCCTTACCAATCAACTTAATAACGACCGGGGGCAGGCCCAGTTGACCCCCACGGAGGGGGCCCTCCTCCAGGTACTGCTCCACCACCGCAACCAAACCGTTACTAAGGACCAGCTTTTGGAATGGCTCTGGCAAGGTGGTAAGTACCTTAACGACAACACGTTAAACGTCAACATTAGCCGTTTACGGAGTAAATTGGCGCCCCTCGGCCTCGACCAGGCCCTCCGGACAGAGCGGGGGATTGGCTACCGGCTGGTGGTCAGCAATGAATAAAAAACGCTTTACCCGCCTGTGGCTCCGGTCCCAGCTCCCTCTCCTGTGGGCATACCTATTGTTAACTGCTCTTTTGGCCCTCCTGTGTTACCTCTACCAACTACCCACCATTATCATTGGCGACTTCGTCCGGTTCAGCCTTCCGGTCCTGATCATCTGGCTGATTATCACCGTGGTCCGGGCCCACCACCGGCAGCAGCGTGTCGGCAAACAGGAATTAGTCTCACCGAGTAGCCCGCTAGAACAAGCCCTCGTGAGTGCCCTGACCAATGAGCGGGCCCACCACCGCAAGCTCATTCAGCAACTCCGGTACAAGCAACAGGAGCAATTAGACCACCTGGATCTCTTTTCCCACGAAATCAAGAATTCCCTGGCCCTCCTGCAGGCGGCGGCCGAAAGTAAAGTAACCGTTCCAAGTCTCCAGGTTAAGGCGAGCGTCCACCAGGCTGACTACTACCTTAACCTCCTGCTCAGTGGCGAGCGGCTGGCAATGGATAAGTCGGACCTCGACCTCAAATGGCTAAACCTCAGTAAAGTGGTCAACGAAGTGATTCGGGAAAACGGGCAGCTGTTTATCGCCAAGCAACTCATCCCTAAAATCAGCATCCCCCCGGTCCAGGTCATGACCGACCAGAAGTGGCTCCACTTCTGCATCAGCCAGCTGCTATCAAACGCCATTAAGTACGCGGACCCGGCAACTACCATCAAGATTACTTGGCAAGACAACGCCCTCACATTTACGGACACCGGCCCCGCAATTCCTAGTACGGATCTGCCACGGATCTTCGACAACGGCTTTACTGGCCACAACGGCCACCAGACGACCCGGTCCACCGGGATGGGGCTCTACTTTGTTAAGCAGGTGACGGAACGATTAGGCCTCCAGGTACAGGTGTTTTCACCGGGGCCCCGCCAGACCGTTGCCCAGCTTGCCTTTCCCGATAAACTAGTTCACTAAAATCAATTCTTACAAAACTGTAAGGTTCTGCACACTCCTGTAAGTAGGAAGTTGGGCAGGGCCTTTTTATAATTAAAGTATCAAGAATTCAAACACAGGAAAGGGATGTTTAACATGGTCCTCTTAAAACTTGACCACGTCCAAAAAACTTTTGAAGCTAATTCCAGCCACCCGGTAGCGGCCCTAAAGGACGTCAGCTTTACTGTTCAGAATGGGGAGTTTGTCGCCATCATGGGTGAATCCGGAGCCGGCAAAAGTACCCTGCTGAACATTATTGCCACCCTGGATAAGGCCACTAACGGGAGCGCCGCCCTTAACGGCCAGGACCTCGGTGCCCTGAGTAAGGACGATGCAGCCCGCTACCGGCGCCAGCACCTCGGCTTTGTCTTCCAGCACTTTAACCTGCTGGACAGCCTGAGCAACCGCGATAACGTTTACCTCCCCCTGGTTTTAGCAAAGGTTGCGCCGGATGAAATGGACCGGCGGATCAAGCCACTGGTTAGCCGCCTGCGGATTGAGAAAATCATTGACCGCTACCCCAGCGAAGTCTCTGGGGGCCAACAGCAACGGATTGCCATTGCCCGGGCATTGATCACCCAACCCGACGTCCTCCTCGCCGACGAACCAACCGGGGCCTTAGATTCAAACACCAGCCAGGAAATCTTGGATCTCTTCGATGACGTTAACGCCAACGGGCAAGCCATCATCATGGTCACCCACAGTGCCGCCGCGGCAAGTCACGCCAAGCGGACCCTCTTCATTAAGGACGGCCGAATTTTCCACGAACTCTTTCGCGGCGACCTGTCGATGAAGGACTACCAAGTACAAATTAGTAACACAATGATGACCCTCACGAATGGTGGTGAGTGATAATGCTGTTTATTCGCTTAATTAACTCCAGTTTCAAACGCAACTTGCGGACGTACGGCCCCTACCTACTGGCGACCTGCATGTTGGTTGCTATCAACTATATTTTTACCGCAATCGCTGCTAACCATAGCCTGAAAGCGCTCAGCACGGGGAAGGTAACCACCGCCATGATGAAACCAGGGGCCGCCTTTATCCTGATGGTGACGGCTGCCTTTCTCCTTTACGTCAACCACTTCTTGTGGCAGCAGCGGAGCCAGGAAATCGGCCTGTACAGCATGCTGGGGATGACCAGTAGGAACCTCGGCCTGCTTACCGTTTTAGAAAAGGCCTACCTGCTGGTCTTCAGCCTTGTCGGCGGCTTGATTGGTGGGGTTATCTTTGAAAAGCTAGCCTTCCTTGGCCTGGGACGGCTCCTGCAAGTTCAGCACCTCCGGCAGTTATGGATCAGCAGTGGGGCCCTTTTGCAGACCATCATGACCTTTGTGGCCTTTTTCATCGTTTTGATGATCATTGACCTCTTGAAGATCCGCCACCTCAAGCCCACGGACCTGTGGAACAGCGCAACTGCCACCCATAAGCACCACGGACCGTTGTTTACGATTGCGGGCCTGATCGGTCTGGTTACCCTGGCTGGGGCCTACTACATTACCCTCACCACTAAGCCAAAGATTACCGCCATTAACCACTTCTTTCTTGCGGTTATCCTGGTCGTTATTGGGACCTACCTCATTTTCATTGCGGGAAGCGTAATTCTCCTGAACTGGCTGAAGAAGCGGCGGAATTTCTATTACCAGCCCCGGCACTTTATTGCCGTCTCGGGGATGCGGCAACGGATGGAACAAAACGGCGCGGCACTCGCCACTATCTGCCTGCTGTGCAGCTCCGTTCTCGTCATCCTGTTTACCGCCGTAACCCTTTACTGTGGGATCAGTAGTACCGCCCGTTCGTACACTCCTCAAGACATCACCATCGTCAATAACCAGCCACTTACGAAGCACCAGGGACAATTCCTTAAGGATACGGCCCGCCAGCACCACGCGACCGTCACGGACCTCACCCACTACGAAGCAACGGCCACCCAGGTAGGCTACTGGCGTGGGCACTCCTTCGTTAACCAAGGGACCATCGATAACATGACAACGGCCACGTCAAACTCCATGATCTTCGTCACTGCCAAGACATACCAGCGGCTGACTCACCACCACACGGTGCTTAAGGGCAATCAGGCCTTGATATATGCACCGGGTAAAAAGCATACTGGAAAGCTGGTCGTCAGCGGGAAGAGCTACCAGGTAACGGAATTGAAGAAGCTCAACTTTGCCTTTAACCCTGACCATGCCATCTTTTCACCAATCTTCATGGTCGTAAACAAGCTTCCTAAGGGGATGCCGACAATGACCGTTACCACCCTGAACTACCATTTAAACGGCAACACCAAGAAACGGATTGCCTTTGAAACCGACCTGAAGCAAAAGCTCCACTTATCAAGCCTCCAGTTTTCGGGGTACGCCACCATCTTCTCGCTCCTCAACGGTCTTTATGGCGGCCTCGTCTTCATCGGAATCCTAATCAGTATTGCGCTGGGGATCACCACCACAATCGTTATCTACTTCAAGCAGATTTCCGAAGGGTACGCGGACAAGCAGCGGTTTACCACGATGCAGGAAGTTGGATTAAGTGAACGCGAAACCACTAAGAGCATTCACAGCCAGGTCCTGATGGTGTTCATGTTGCCAATCATTGGGGCCATCATCAACCTTGCTTTCGCCTTCCCCGCCATCAAGCAGATCATGACCCAATTAAACTTCTACAACCTCACATTGATGGTCGCCATCGCGGTAATCATTACAGTTGCCCTCTTACTCCTCTACTTAGTAATATACGGATTAACTACCCGTACGTATCATCAAATTATTGATAAGTAACTCAAGGGGCTGTGACATAAGTCCTCTTTGTGCTTGCGGGGGTTCGAAGACGAACTAGCAAGCTAGTTCTGTCTCACTCCCTTTACGTTACTTATTTCAAGTTAATTATTCTTCTGGTTCATATACCAGGTGGTCGTTAATAAATGACTTGAAGCCCTGTTCAGCTAACTCGCGGCCATAGCCAGAGTGCTTAACACCACCAAATGGCAGTTCTGGAAGTGATGCCCACCCAGAGTTGATCCAGGTCATCCCCGTATCGATCTGGGCAGCGACCTTCCGTGCTTCAGAAACATTCTTACCAAAGACCGTGTTTCCTAAGCCGTAACTTGAGTCATTGGCAAGGTCGATTGCCTCGGCAACGTCGTGGTACTTGTAAACAGACATTACCGGGCCAAACATCTCCTGGTCAAAGATTGGGTTGTCACGACGAATGTCAGTCAAAATTGTTGGCATGAAGAACTGGCCATCGAGGTCGTCAACGGGTTGGTTCCCATAAACTACCTTCGCCCCGTTTTCGACGGCTAAGGCAACCTGCTTTTCAAGCTTCTCCTTTGCTTTCTTAGAATTCATTGGGGCCAGGGTCGTGCTTGGGTCCATTGGGTCCCCCATCTTAACGCTGCTGAAGATTTCCTTAGCGTGCTTCAGAAATTCATCGTAAAGGTTATCCGGGACGATAAAGCGCTTGGAAGAGGTACATACCTGGCCAGCGTTGTAGAGACGGGCAGCAGGAATAATTGCCGCCAACTTATCAATGTCCGCATCCGGGAGGACGATAAAGGCATCGTTACCACCCAGTTCCATCGTACTCTTCTTGAGGTTCTTAGCGGCTTCCGTTGCAACCGCCTGGCCACCACGTTCAGAGCCAGTCAGGCAGACGCCCTGGACCCGCTTGTCAGCGATGATGGCCCCAACCTGGTCGTAGTCAACAAAGAGGTTGGTCAAACTACCGACCGGTGCACCGGTTTCCTTAACAAGGTCCGCAAATGCTTGGGCCGATGTTGGACAATTAGAGGCATCCTTTAAAATCATCGGGTTCCCCGCCAAGAAGTTCGGGATAAAGACCCGGGCGATTTGGTAAAATGGGAAGTTCCACGGCTCAACCGCCATCAAAACACCAGTTGCCTGGTGCAGGACGTAGGCATTGCCCGTGTCGGTATAGATTGGCGTCGGGGCCAGAAACTGGTCCGCTCTTTGGACATAGTAGTCACAGAAGGACGCACACAGCTCAACTTCCCCTTCTGCTTCACCAATCAGCTTCCCCATATCACGGGTAATCAGTTCCCCCATCGCGTGTTTCTTGTCACGAAGAAGGGCACCTAAGCGGGTTATAATCTGCTTCCGCTTAGCCAGTTCGCTGCCATCACGCCACTTGAGGTAGAGGGCATGGGCTGCGGCTAACGTTTTTTCAATTTCTTCATCCGTTGTTTGCGGATATTCATGTTCAACTTCATTGGTATAAGGGTTAACTGTTCGATAAGCCATTTTATATATCCACCTTTCTTTGTTTTCTGTACTTTGCATCCCCACACTTCACATTGTAAACGTTTTCTGTAATTTCACAATTGATTTGCTTGATAGTTCATAAATGTACACGCTTCAACTACTTAGCATAACTGTAATCTTTGTGAAAAAATATTTTGGTTGTTCATTAAATTCACAAGCCTACCTAAAATTAGAAAATAAAAAGGAAGTGCGGGGCGCTAACTCCTCACTTCCTTCTTAATTTATAGTACTGGCGACAGCAAACGGGAGAAGTACTGCTTGAACTTCCGCCAGTTTGACTGCTTGGCAAAGTATTCCGGTGTCAGTAGGGTACTATCCTTCATGTCTTCCTCAAAGATTTGCTTCAGCTGGGCCGTTAACTCCTCATTGTAGGCAAAGGCGTTGGCTTCCCAGTTCAGCCGGTAGCTCCGGTAGTCCTGGTTTGCTGAGCCGACTGAGGAAAGGTTGTCACCGCTGACCATGGTTTTGGCATGGATAAAGCCGTTATTATACTTATAAACCTTGACCCCGTTGTTAACCAGGTACTTAGCATAGTACTCCGTTGCCCGGTAAACGAACGGGTGGTCCGGCATGCACGGAATCATGATCCGAACATCAATTCCACTCCGCGCCGCGATTACTAGTGACTCCAGGATTGGTTCACCCGGAATCAAGTATGGGGTTTGAATGTAGACGTACTTGCGGGCCGATGAAATGATCGACTCGTAGCCCCGCCGAATCGCGTAATCATCATTGTCCGGACCCGATGAAACGATCTGCATCACGACATCCTTCTCTGGATCGGCCGGCCGCTCAATGTTCAAGCTCTCAACTACCTTTTCAATTTCTACCCGGTGCTTACTAGTCTTCCGGCAGGTCATGTTCCAGTCCAAGGCAAACCGACCGGTCAAAGTCAGGGCCGCTTGACCAACGACTCGCAGGTGGGTATCACGCCAGTAGCCAAACTTGGCCATTTTACCGACGTACTGGTCACCAATGTTAAAGCCCCCAATGTAGCCGATCTTGCCATCAACCACCACGATCTTACGGTGAAGGTGGTAATTCAACCGCGGCGTGGTGATCCGCTTATTGGACTTAGAGTTAAAAGGTTGGGCCTCGCCACCCAATTCTTCCAGGTGGGCAAAGAACTTGTAGGTTGTCCCCCGGGACCCACTCAAGTCATAGAGAACCTTGACCTGGACCCCCCGCTTGGCTGCCCGTTCCAGCGCTGCCAGAATTTTCTTACCCAGGTCGTCAGCGTAAAAGGTATAAAATTCGACGTAAATGTGGTCCTGGGCCTGGTCAAAGTCGTCAATCATCTTGGTAAACAGTTTCTTACCATCGATGAAAACCTTGACCCGGTTATTGAAGGTCACAATTGCGTTATCCAGGCTGGTCGACAGGCTGATGAGCTGGCGTGCCCGGGCCAAGCGGCCGCTTTGTAGCAGGAGCTTGTGTTTCTCCAGCAATGCCTCCTGACGAGCAACGACCTTTTCACGGAAATGCTGCTGTTCGTCGCGGATGTTAAAAATATCGTCCTCTGACAGCTTCCGGCCGACAAAGAGGTAGACGATAAAGCCAATCACCGGAAATACTGACAGGACCAGCAGCCAGGCCCAAGTTGACGCAATATCGCGCCGGGTCCGAAAAACGGTCCAGATAGCAAAGCCAATGTTGATCAACCACAATACTTCAATAATGCGGCGGATAATATCCCATGTCCAAACAATATTCAATCTTATTCCCACCCTATTAGTAAATTCACTTAATTATAACATTTATTATCTCAAGCGCAGCCCACCAGTGTGTTTCCCGATTAACAAAAAAATTTCCTGGACTGCGACGCAATCCAGGAAATCCTTTTGCTCCTTACCACGGGAATGATGTTAAGAATGTTATCAGGCCGAAGATAATTGCTGGGAAGTTAGCCCAGAAAACGGCCCAGTCACGTTGCCGCTTGAAGTAGGCGTAAATGCACCACAACAAACCGTTCAGTGCCGCAACCAGGGGCTGGAGTGGTGCCCCGTAGTTACCGTGCAAGTTATTAATAATCTGTGGAATGTAGGAAACGTACATGCAGA
>CAJMLF010000041.1 GCA_905214235.1 uncultured bacterium
ATGTCGCAGAACTCGTGGCACTGGATTGTGCGGAGCTCGTTGCGCTGGATTGTGCGGAGCTCGTTGCGCTGGATTGTGCAGAGCTCGTTGCGCTGGATTGTGCAGAGCTCGTTGCACTTGAAGCAGCAGAGCTGGATTGTGAGCCTTGGCCTGGCTTTACGGCTGCAAATACCGGTTGAACCGCGTTCAGGGCCAACTTAGCCTTGGCATCGGCACTGGCGTCGGCGTCACTGATGAAGTTAAAGTGTGCGTTACCCTTCTTGTCAAATGTTAAGGCCAGGTACTGGTTAGCAACCACGTTCCCGTTAGCGTCCAGCGAAATGGCGTTCCCACCAGCACGTGACTTCAGGTTGAAGGAAGGATCGTTAAGCAGTGCGGTCGTGTGACCACCGGCACCAATGGTTTTACTCCCGTTGTCAGAGTACATCATGGCCAGAATAACCAGGTAAATGTTTTGCTTCAGCTGGTCCATGTTGATGGTCTTTACCCAACCAGCATTCAATGCACTTTGTACCAGCATCCCACCGATATTTTCACCAACCCAGGCGTTGATTCCCATCTTCTTGGCTGCTGCTTCAAGGCCGGTCATGTTGTGGCCATCACCATTAAAGTTATCGTAGGCAGCGTGAACCATCGTGTAGCCCGCTTGGGTTGCAAATGGTGAAACCTTCACGAAGCCGGCGCTAACTTTGTTCCCGTTTGGTTGGGCCTGAACTCTGCTCCGCAGTTGGTTAATGGTTTGGGCGGCGAAAGTGGTGATTTCACTTTCTTGTGCTGGCGTCAGATTCTGTAAGTCAACTGTTTCGGCAGCATCCTTGGCATTGTGTTGATAGTTGCTGGCTGGGAAAACAATGTTTCCGTTAAAGCCAAGGGTTTCAAAGCCCTTAGCTGGGTCGCCACCGTTTTCTGAAATACCCTTGGTAGAAGCACTGATGATTGCCGGTGTCGAGTTGGCACCATTAGGGCGGAAACCATTCATTGCGTTGGCGTAACCATCAGGAATGACGAAGTTTTGACTAACGTTATCCTGTTGGTTTTGACTAGCGGCCAGAACAACTTGGCTCTGGGCCGTGGCCTGGTTTGGTGCGGTGACCGTTTCGTTTGTCCCCGCATTATCCGTGTTTGCGTCAGCGGAAGCTTGTTGTGCTTGAACACCCATGAAGGTGAAGCCTAACAGAACGGAAGCAACGCCCACGGATAACTTCCGTAACCCCCAGCGTTGCTTAGAGTGATCAAACATACTAGCCTTATTCTTATTAAAATTTGACAAAAAAATAACCCCCTCTTAATAGTTACGCCCATATTATACACCTAAACCCCATTTTACCAATCACTCCATAAAGAAAAGACACCCCGAACCCTGAAAATCTGGATACGAAGTGCCTTACTATTTGAAAAGCAAGGTTAACTTAGCCTTGCTCTACTACTTTTTACTATTGGTATTTTTCAACTGCCGCAACCAGCTGTTCGAGTGATTGGCTACCGAAAATTACTGGTGAGTCATCAATCATCGTGGCAGGTACGCTCATGATCTTCTTGCTCTTCCGCAAGTCTGGGAAGTGCTGGAGGTCAATCATCGTGGCGGTGATGTTCGGATTCAGTGAAGCCATCCGCTGGCAAGCCGCAACCACGTCTGGGCAGAAGTGGCAGGTCAAGGAAACACCGATTCTAATGTTAGCGGCCGGCAGCTTCTTAATCCGGTCCACCATTTCTGGTGCAACCGTCTGGCCCGGACCAGCTACGTTGTAAACCCCGAGAACCAGGGAGTTCAGTTCGTGGCCGGTTGGAATCCCAACATAGTGCAGACCCGTGTCGTTGCCATCTGCATCCAGGAGCTTCAGCATTGGCAGGTAGTCACCACTGCCCTGCTTCGTCGTTACCGTGAAGTGGTCATCGAGGCCGGCAAATTCGGTCACAAAGCCGACCAGTTGTTGGCTCAAGTCACTGTCGTTGGTGTTGACTTCCAGGGTGACGTCCTTAGTCAGGCGGTCAAAGATAGGCTTCAGTTGACTGTCGATATCAGCACTCAGCCAGTTGCCTTCGTGCGGCGTGACCTTTTCCTGGTCTTCCAGGTTAGTGGTTTGACCAACCGTCTTAGCGGCCTTCTTGGCCACGTCGGCGTGGATTGGAATTCCCTGCTTCTGCTTTTGGGTGGTGATGTATTGCTCAGCCGCCGTTGCTGCCACGGCCCCATCGGAAGCCGCCGTGATAATCTGGCGGAGGTTCTTCACAATAACATCCCCGGCAGCGTAAACCCCGGCAACGTTGGTTTCACCATTGGCGTTGGCCTTGATGTAACCACGGTCGTCTAAGTCAATGATCCCCTGCAGGTTCTTGGTAGCTGGCTGGGTCCCGACGTAGATGAAGATGCCAAAGGTGTTATCGCCTTCATCAACGTGGTATGTCGTCTCCCGGCCAGTCTTGTTGTTGACCAGGGTGGCTTCCGTTACGTAGTCGTCACCCTTAACTTCCTTGACCTCAGTATTGTATTCTACCGAGACCTTTGGGTTGTTCAGCGCTCGGGCCGCCATCAACGGTGGGCACTTGAAGTGGTCGCTGCGGACGAGGACGGTGACGTGCTTACCAAACCGGCTCAGGTAGTCGGCTTCTTCGGCAGCGGCGTAACCCCCACCGACAACGAAAATCTGCAGGCCGGTGAACAATTCACCGTCACAGGTTGAGCAGTATGCAACCCCGCGTCCCCGGAATTCGTCTTCACCGGGGAAGCCCACTTTGCGCGGTTTAGCACCGGTGGCAATGATCACGCTACGGGCGTGGTACTCCTTGCCACTCTTGCCAACCAGGACCTTCACTTTGTCTTTGATCTGGTATTTTTCAACCTGGTCGTGTTCGATGGTGACACCAAAGTCCGCCACCTGCTTTTGCATCTGGTTCATCAGCTGGGTCCCGTCAACCTTTTCCACGGCGGGGTAGTTGTAAACCACGGAGGTCGTGGTGACTTGGCCGCCGACGGTATCGCCCTCAAGGATCAGGGTATCCAATGTTGCCCGACCAGCGTACAGTCCGGCAGACAATCCTGCTGGCCCGGCCCCAACGATGATCAGGTCGTATAAGTGTTCATCTGCCATCACTATTCACCTGGTTTCAGATTAAAGCTTACCAACAAGGTCTAAGCTTGGCTTGATGGAGTCTTGACCTGGCTTCCAGTTAGCTGGGCATACCCGGTCACCGTGTTCACGAACGAATTGAGCAGCTTGCAGGGTCCGCAGAATTTCGTCAGCGCTCCGGCCAATACCCATGTTGTTAATCGTGTAGGATTGGATCTTGCCATCTGGGTCAACGATGAATACACCACGGTAGGCTTGACCAGCTTCTTCATCGAGAACATCGAACATCCGGGCTAACTTGCCAGCAGGGTCGGCGAGCATGTGGTACTTGATCTTACCGATCTTGTCAGATGCTTCTGCCCATGCCTTGTGGACGAATTCAGTATCTTCAGAAACGGAGTAGATTTCAGCGTTAGCCTTCTTGAAGTCTTCGTACTTGTCTTGCAAAGCTTCCAGTTCGGTTGGGCAAACAAATGAGAAGTCAGCTGGGTAGAAGAAGAAGATGGCCCACTTGCCAAGAACATCCTTCTTAGTAACTTCCTTTGTTTCACCGTCTTGGTATGCGTTTACCTTGAAGTCTTCAATTTCGTGTCCAACAAAATTCATAGATATCCTCTCCTTAATTAGAATCATTCTTAACTACACCTATAAGTATAACCAACTTCCGGAATTAATCAAGGCTTTTTTAGAATTATTCTAAAATTTCATAGACAAAAAGCAGGCCAGTGTCCCATTGACACGAGCCTGCTTTGTATTGAAGCTGGATTAGAGGCCACCGCCCAGGTGCAAACGGCTAACGGTAGGCCCCTTTCTTCCTACCAGCTAGCCTTGCGGACGCCCGGAATCTGCCCCTTGTGAGCGAGGTTCCGGAAGTTGATCCGGGACATGCCAAACTTCCGCATGTAGGCGTGTGGCCGGCCGTCATAACGGTCCCGGTTGTGTAAGCGGACCGCACTGGAATTGCGCGGCAGCTTGGATAAGGCAATGTAGTCGCCCTTTTCCTTCAGTGCCCGCCGCTTGGCAGCGTACTTCTTAACCAGCGCTTCTTGGTGATGTAACTTAGCAATTTTTGACTTTTTTGCCATATATAAAGTTGTTTTCTCCTTTATTTAGATATATGCGTGTGCAACAAACAACTAAATTTAAACATCTGCGAATTCATTCACCACAAATTATCTGACATTCACTGACCAAATGCAACCAAAAGGCCCTAGCTTAACTTTTCCTTAGCAAAGCGCCGGTACTCGTCCGCGTAACCGTACTTGGCGTTGTAGCGGGTCAGCAGCTCCTGGTCGTGGGTGTAGGCCAGGCCAGTCTTCATCATCAGCTGGTAGAGCTCGGCGTACGGGATGGCATCCGTCTTTGCCCGGTCGCTTTCCACCGTCCGGTCGTAGGCGACGTGGCGGAAACTGGTCTCGGCCATCCCCTGGTCGTCGACCTCCAGAACTAGGTAGTGCGCCCGGAGGTCCTTTTGCAACGGCTGCCAGTGGTTGAACGGCTCGCCAACCGCCCCGGGGTTGAGGATGATCCGCTCGTCATTTGAATAGCGCAGCAGTTCGTGGTGGACGTGGGCATAAATCGCCACGTCGACCGGTTGGTCCGTGTCGACCTGGAAGAGCTTATCAAAATTACTGGTTGACTGGGTCGGGAAGAGGGCCTGGCCCATATTCAAATCCGGCAGGTTGTGGGAGATGCCAAAGTTCAGGGGCCCGACCTGCTTGGTGACGTGCATTGGCCAGTTGGCGATGCTGTCAATCAACTGGGTTGAGGCGTGACGGGCAACGTACTGGGCCAGACGGGCAAAGTAGACGTGCGACGGCTTGTCCAGGTCCATCAGTCCCCGGGCACCGCGGACCACCAGGTCATCCCAGTTTCCCCGGACCACGACCGCCGGGTTCATCTTTTCAAAGAGCTTCCAGACCCGGGTAACACTCGGTCCCGGCATCAAGAGGTCCCCGATGAACCAGTACTGGTCGACATTTTGTTTCAGGCTATCCTTATACATTGCCTGCAAGGCACTCAGGTTACCGTGGACATCCGAAAAAACGGCAATTCTCGTTTTCAAATCCGATTTCCTCCTTTTATTCCTATTAATAGTATATCACCCTATTTTCCATTAGCGGGTTCCGTGATAATGGTGCTAAACTGGTTGAGTAAATTATCATTTGAAAGGAAGGATACCTTGTCCACACCTAGTCCAACTATCTCAACTAAAACCCGGCGGCTGATCACCGCCATCCTGCTCTTGTCAGCCTTTGTCAGTCTGGCCAGTCAGACAATGATGATCACGGCCCTACCGGTCATCGAGCACGAACTCCACGTTTCCTTAAACGCGGTCCAGTGGCTGACGACCGGTTATACCCTGATTATCGGGATCGTCACCCCTTTGTCCTCAAACATGTACGAAAAGTTTACCAACCGGCAGGTCTTCCTGTGGACGATTGGCGCCTTCATTGTCGGGACCGTCATCGGTTGCCTCTCCAGCAACTTCTACTCCCTCCTGTTAGCCCGGCTGATCCAGGCCGCCGCCAGCGGGATGCTAATGTCGTTTCAAATGACGACCATGATTTCGATCTACCCGATTGAACAGCGGGGGTCGATCCTTGGTCTCTCCAGCCTGGTCATCTCGACCGCCCCGGCAATTGGCCCGACCATCTCCGGGTTCCTCCTCCAAGTGCTTTCCTGGCGGTGGCTCTTCATTGCCGTCTTGCCCTTCATGGTGGTTGTCTTCATCATTGGCTACTTCAAGTTACAAAACTTCTCGAAGACCCGGGATATCAAAATCGACTACCTGTCCGTCTTCATTTCCCTGCTGGGTTCGGCCCTGGCCCTTGGCAGCCTGACGGTCTTTGAAATTAACGTCTGGGCCGGTTGGGCAATGCTGGTCGTGGGACTGGTCATCATCGCCTTCTTTGTCAAACGGCAGCTCCACCTGACTAACCCAATGCTCAAGGTGCAGATTTTCAAGTACCCGTCCTTTGGGCTGATGACCTTTGTCGGGATCTTTGCCTTCATGATCCTCCTTGGGACCGAGCAGCTGGTGCCGATCTTCAGTGAAAACGTCCTGGGGATGGGGAGCTTCAAGTCCGGACTGATTCTCTTGCCCGGTGCCATCTGCAACGGGGTGGCGGCCTCATTTATCGGCCGGCTGTATGACGAATACGGGCCGAAGTGGCTGATTATCATTGGTGGGGTCCTGATGCTAATCGCCTCCTACCCCTTCGTCACGATTTCTCAGCACTCGTCAATCCTGGTCTTGACCCTGGCCTACACCGTCCGGATGATTGGCAACGCCTTTGTCTTCAGTCCGGCCCTGTCGGAGGCCTTCTCCGGTCTTTCCCGCCTGGAAAACAGCCACGGGACCGCCCTTAACAACACCCTCCGTCAGGTTTCCGGGGCCGTGTCCGTCACGATGCTAGTCGTCATTGCCGGGATCCCGTCCAGCCTGATTGCCGGGATTCGCCTGTCAATGTGGATCACCGTCCTCCTGATCGTCCTGATGATGCTCACCTTTGCACACTATCTAAAAGTTAGCAAGCAGCGGTAATCCCTGTTATAATCGCTAACTGTTAACTATTAAGGAGATGAAAAGTAATATGGGAACAAGTAACGACGAGTACCCCCAGGGCTGGCACCGGACCTTCTACACCCTCTGGCTAGGGGCCTTCATCACCGGGGCCGGTTATTCAATGACGATGCCCTTTATCTCGCTGTTCATTAACGAGCTCGGCAACTTCAGCCACTTTCAGCTGAACATTTTCTCCGGGCTGGCCTTCGGGGCGACCTTCGTTAGCCAGGCCATCGTCTCCCCACTCTGGGGGAACCTGGCGGACCGCAAAGGCCGGAAGCTGATGTGTATGCGGGCTGCCGGGGTTATGGCCTGCACGATCTTCTGCATTGGCCTGGCCCAAAACGTCTGGATGATCATCGCCCTCCGCTTCCTCCAGGGGGCCTTCTCCGGATACATCAATAACGCCACAGCCCTGATGGCGGGCGAGACACCGCGCGCCCACTCCGGCTGGGTCATGACAGCAATGACCACTGCCGGGGTGGCCGGTAACTTAGTGGGGCCCCTCCTTGGTGGGGTCCTGTCGGGGGCGTTTGGTTACCGGATCCCGTTCTTCATCACCGGGGTCCTGATGTTCCTCAACTTCCTGGGGACGACCTTCCTGACGGTTGAACACTTCACGCCAATCAAGAAGGAAAAGATGAAGCCCCTGGGTCAAATCTTCCAGGAACTGGACAGTCCCGCCACGATCATCACCATGTTCTTCACAACGATGGTGGTTATTTCCTCATCGATGTCAATCACCCCAATCATCAGCCTGTACGTCAAGTCGCTGATGCATAACCAGGGCAACGTGGCCCTGGTTGCGGGGATCGTAGCGGCGACCCCCGGGCTGGGGACGCTGATCTCTGCCTCCAAGGTTGGCCACACGATGGATAAGATTGGCCCGAAGGTGGTCTTGCGGACCGGGCTAGCGGTGGCCTTCGTCCTCTTCATCCCGATGACCTTCACCCACTCACCATGGTCACTGGCCTTCTGGCGGTTCCTACTGGGCCTGGCCAACGCGGCCCTGACCCCGGCAATCCAGACGGTCCTGACCCTGGACGTGCCGACCGAAGCCTTTGGACGGATCTTTAGTGTGAACCAGTCCTTCCAGGCGGCCGGAGCGGTCCTCGGCTCAGTTATCGGTTCCGTCATTTCGGGGTTATTCAACTACCCGATGGTCTTCGCCGTCACCGGCCTAACCCTCCTGGTAAACTTCATCGCCGTTGTTCTCGTGATGCGTAAGCGCAAGACGGCATAACAGTAATAATGCGACAAAAGCGGGCGCTAGCGTTCGGAAAATCCGGATGCTAGCGCCCGCTTTGTGCTTTTTGCTTCAGCTAATTAATCGCTAACTGGTAGGTTTCGTGGGTGGTAACGCTGCATGCCTGACCGCACGCCGGCTGGTTAAGGCAAGTCACCCGGGCGTAAACCAGCGGCGTCACCACCGCCCCGTCGAAACGAAGGTGCTGGAGGAGCCAGACGGTTGCTGGCGTTGCGGCCCGCCCAATCACCTGGACCTGGGAGAGCTGGTGGGCCAAGGCAACACTGACAATCGTGTCATAGCGGGCCATCGCCGGGCTCAGCTCCATTAGGCATGGTGTCGACAGGCCCACCATCCCCTGGAGGAGGCGGTAACACTGCTGCTTGCTGGCGACCCCGGCCACCACCAGCGGGATCCCCTCAGCCAGCAAATGGCGGACCAGGGGCCCACTGAAGCGGCCGCCAATCATCACCGGTACCTGGACCCAGACGTTGTCGCCAAGGAGGGTCAGCTGCTCCGCCTGGCGGCAAACGCCCGCGACCGTCTGTGCGGCCGTGGGGATGATCACCCGGTTGCTGACGGGGGCAAGCATTTCTCTCGTCAGACAAGAAAGCGCCTGGTTCCCCGCGACGTTCAGGCGCAGGCCATTGTCGGGGTTCTGCTGGGCACGCCAGGAAAGCTCTCCTGGCGCTACCTGGTCAATAAACATACCAATTGAAGCTAACGCGGTCACATCTATCTTCCTTTCAGCACAATAATAAGTAGACCAATTACTAGATTCGGGTTATATCATGCCCCATAGTGTCGAATTAGTCAAGCCTTTTTGGCATATTTAAACTGATATACCAATTGTTGAAGCCAGGTAAAAAAACGGGTACCCGCCATTTTGACGAGGTGCCCGTTTCCCTACTATTTAACCTTTTGATCAACCGCTTTAATGTTACGCAGAACGCTTTTTCAATACGTGTTGCTATTCGGTGCTTACCTTTAAAATCAGATTTGTATTTCACCTCACAATCGTTAGAACTTTTGTCTAACAATTATGAGAGACCTCAAGACTAGGCTTGGGTGATGTAAATGTAGTTTAATGTTATTCCGGACAATCAAGGCATGACATAAAGTGGGTGCTTTTCAGCTCCTTTGTATTATTTTCTGGCCTATGCGCAATCCCGGACTCGAATCGGGATGGCTGCCCATACTGGTATTAAGGCTTGGTCCGCCGGAACGCCAAACTTGCGCGAAGTAAAAGATGGTAGCCGTTATTATCACCTTAGTTATTTAACCGTTTATATATCAATTCTTGCAGTTCTTTTAGATCATCTTCAGTTGCCAAATCGCGGATAAATTTACGAGCATAAGACCGATACCGATATATCCGATTCTTGTCTTTGTTCTTACTATCCCATTTCTTCTTGGCTCGCTTCTCAGCTTCAGTAACCATAAGCATCGACCTTCTTCTAATATTAGTATGGTATAATGAATATGCAAAAGGACAAGAGGTTGCAGCTCTCGTCCCTTTACGTTCCGGAAATAAAAGCTAACCAGCTAGTCGCTACTTGCGATTAGCTTTTTTTATTGTCGTCGCGTAAGCCTTAGCGAAGTTAATCGCAACTACTGACAATAATCAGATTGTCAGTGCGATAACAAGGCAGTCTCTCTTTCCGGGTGACTTTTGTTTCCATCAGTATCATCCCCTTTCCGGATTCAGGGAATCACTTCCGGAACGCTGTAGCATATTGATAAGGTCGCGACTCCTTATCTCATCTACAGCCATCTATTATACCTTATTAACATATAAAGAACAATCGAGAATTAAATTTTTTTGAAAGAAGGGTCCGCAAAATATTCAGGATGACTGTCTTTTAATGACACTAACTTTGATTTAAATAACCCAAGATAGCTATTTAGAGGGATCTTGATTAAGTGGTCTTGATAAGATAATTCATAAATTCATAAATACTGGTTTCACTAAAAAGTTTTTCTAAAGTTGGCAATAGATCATTAATTAAAAGAACCTTAGAAAGTGCTGTCTTTGAAATTTTATTATTATCTCTAATCACTGTATCGTAACTTATAATTAGTCTCAGCATTCCAATCAGAATATCGGTTATTTCAACTCCAATTTGTCGATTCTTTGGAATCAATTGGGATCTTTGAATTTTAAAATTATCAAATCTATAAAGTGCATGTGTATTGATTTGCTTCTTAACTGCTATATCTAATTTTCTTGACTTATATTCTTCAGAATTCTCAATAAATATATTGGCATAAACGGACTCAAGATTACTATAGTTTCTTAATAATCCATAAATTACTCTTTCCGGAATTTTACCATAAATCATATCATTGACTTTGGATTTTAATAAGGGATGCATTTTGAACTGTGATTTTTTAAAAATAATTCCGTTCATTCTGATAATTCCGTTAATGGAAAGTATTTGGTTAATTATTCTGATGTAGGTTTCATAATCAGATTTATCATACTGTGTAAAGTGTAATTTAAATTCTTTTTTTTGTAACTCATCATTTAGCTCTTGAACAGTTGTTGATTGATAGAAATCATTAGGAATTGAGATAGCGCCAATTAAAGATAGCTCATTGCTTTTCTTTCCAGTCTCATCTAAGAAAATGTTTAATTTTGTTACCATAATTTGTAAACCTACCTCACATAAAAATTGACAATCATTTAAATATATGGCAGATTGTAAAATTTAAGTTGAACATTAAGTGGACAGAAAAACCCATCAAGGT
>CAJMLF010000042.1 GCA_905214235.1 uncultured bacterium
GGCGTGAACCACAAGAAGCCGTGGTTCACGCCTTTTTCATTTGTTTTCAATACGTGTCGTTATGGTGTGCTTACCAAAAATAGTGGGTGTGCTGTCGGTAATCCGTCGGGAGTTTCTATGAGATACCGCTTGGCACAGAAAGCACGTTGTAAAAAAATAACAATCGCTATCAAGTACCGAAGCAGGTGGCTTTGGTTGTTAGCAGTCTTACCGAGATAATAAATAACGATTGAATTAGGGAAGAAAATTCAGTATCATTAGAAACTAAATGATGCAATCCAGTATTTAATATAGGAGGAATAATCTAAGTTGGCTGACTTAGATTATTTTCTTTTAGGGCGGATTTTGTACTTATTCTCAGCCCTCTGTCGAACCCTTTTTCACCAATATTTGGAAATATGATGGCTTTTTCATGCTTACCTAGAGAATAAAAATCTATCTTTTGATAAAGGGTGGTCTCCTTCCTAATTCATTTCCTGAAGACAGAAAAGTGGTCCTGGCCGCATCAGTACTAGAGTTGCTTTTTTATCGCGCTCTGGAATTAACCGTTTTATTTTCATCCTGACCATAATTTTCACTTCACCACAACATATAGTGTGTCGGATGTCAACACTTTCTACTGGTTGTATTTTGCGATAATATAAAACTGTTAAATTTGAAAGGGGAAACATAAAATGAAGGTCCAAATTATTGATAAACAAGATTTAAATAACCTTGCCAAGCTGAAGGTTATTAAACGTGACGGGACCAAGACCTCCTTTTATGCATACAAAATCGATTTAGTATTAAATGCACTTAAAGCCGACGACAAGACTAAGCACCTTGTCTACATGACAATTTTTGATGCATTAATCGATGAAGAAGAGGTTCCCGTCACGACCATTGCTAAGCTGTTCATTGAAGGGCTGCAAAAGGCCGGTCACGAGGATTTAGCCCAACAATTTACTGACTACCGGAAAAAGGATGAGGAAGCCTTTGCCGAGGCCACTAACCCGCAACACAAGCTGGAACAACTCTTCGGGCGTAAGGACCAGGTTGTCCACGAAAATGCCAACAAGGATAGCCGGGTTTTTAACACCCAACGGGACCTCGAAGCGGGGGTTGTTAGCCGGGCCCTCGGACTGCGGATGCTACCGGGCATCGTTGCCAAGGCCCACCTCCGTGGTGACATTCACTGGCACGACCTTGACTACTCCCCAGTTACACCGGAAACTAACTGCTGCCTGATTGACTTTGACGAAATGTTCAAGAATGGCTTCAAGATTGGGAATGCCTGGGTTTCCTCCCCCCGGTCCATCCAGACCGCTACCGCGCAGATGTCCCAAATCATTGCTAACGTTGCCTCCTTACAATATGGTGGCTGTTCTGCCAACCGGGTCGACCAACTGCTCGAACCATACGCTAAGATCAACTACGAAAAGCATATGAAGGATGCCGAAAAGTGGATTGCTCCGGATAAGCGAGAAGCCTTCGCCAAGGAAAAGACCAAGAAGGACATCTATGACGCCATGCAGGCCCTCGAATACGAGATCAACACCCTGTACTCCAGTCAGGGGCAAACCCCATTTACGACCATTAACTTTGGCCTGGGGACTAGCTGGATCTCACGGGAGATTCAAAAGGCCATCCTGAAGATTCGGATTAAGGGCCTTGGTAAGGAACACCGGACCGCAATCTTCCCAAAGTTGATTTTTACCCTGAAGCGGGGACTCAATCTGAACCCTGGTGATCCTAACTACGACATTAAGCAACTGGCCCTCGAGTGCTCCACTAAGCGGATGTACCCCGACCTCTTGATGTACGACAAGATTAAGGAAATCACCGGAAGCTTCAAGACACCGATGGGCTGCCGTTCCTTTTTGCAAGGGTGGACCGACCCCAAGACCGGTAAGGAGGTTAACTCCGGACGGATGAACCTCGGCGTGGTAACCGTCAACCTGCCCCGGATTGCCCTCGAAGCCCATGGTGACAAGCGACTCTTCTGGGAAATCTTCAAGGAAAAGATGAACATCTGCAAGATTGCCCTCGATTACCGGATCAAGCGGACCAAGGAAGCCAAACCAGAAAACGCACCGCTCCTCTACATGTACGGTGCCTTTGGTAAGCGGCTGAAGCGGACCGACAGTGTTGACGAGGTCTTTAAGAACAGCCGGGCCACGGTTTCTTTGGGTTACATTGGCCTGTACGAAGTCTGCACGACCTTCTACGGCCCTAACTGGGAGCACAATAAGGAAGCTCATGACTTCGCCGTTTCCATTACCAAGGCCATGCACGACCTTTGTGCTAGGTGGGAAGACGAGGAAGGCTACCACTTTAGCCTGTACTCAACGCCTGCGGAATCTTTGACCGATACCTTCTGCCAGGATGATATTAAGAAGTTTGGCCGGGTTGAAGACGTTACGGACAAGGAATACTACACCAACAGTTTCCACTACGATGTCCGCAAGCACCCAACCCCGTTTGAGAAGCTGGAGTTTGAAGAGGACTTCCCATACCAAGCAGCGGGGGGCTTCATCCACTACTGCGAATACCCGAACCTGCGGCAAAATCCTAAGGCCCTAGAAGCGGTCTGGGACTGGGCTTACGACCATGTCGGCTACCTGGGAACTAATACCTCAATTGACCAGTGCTTCAAGTGTGGTTTCAAGGGTGAATTTGAAGCGACTGAACGGGGCTTCAAGTGCCCACAATGTGGTAACTCCGACCCGGCAACTTGTGACGTTGTCAAGCGGACCTGTGGCTACCTGGGGAACCCCCAGCAGCGGCCAATGGTTCATGGCCGGCACGAGGAAATCATTCACCGGGTTAAGCACATGAGCCCGTCCATGATCAAGTCTGCCGCCCAGTTCGAAACTTCACGGCAGGGTGACCGGCGTGAGGCGCACGCATCAATCAAGGGAAAACAAATCTAAGGAAGAGGCTTAATGGCAGAGAACAAGCAAACGCAACAACCAAATAATCCTAAGCCCAAGGAGTGGCTGGCTGCGGACCACTCCCTCCAATACGTGGCGGACTACAAGCCCTTTAACTTCGTCGATGGGGAAGGGGTACGGTGCAGCATTTACGTCAGCGGCTGCCTCTTTAACTGTCCAGGCTGCTACAACAAGGCGGCCCAGAACTTCCACTACGGGCAGCCTTACACCCAGGAGCTGGAAGACCAGATCATGGAAGATCTTTCCCATGACTATGTACAGGGCCTGACCCTGTTGGGTGGTGAACCCTTCTTAAATACTCAGGTCTGCCTGAAGCTGGTTCACCGCCTGCGCAAAGAGTTCGGCCATGATAAGGACATTTGGTCCTGGACTGGCTACACCTGGGAAGAGTTGCAAAAGGAGTCCGCTGATAAGCTGGAGCTTCTCCACAACCTTGATATCCTGGTTGACGGCCGCTTCATCCTTGCTAAGAAGGACCTGACCCTTCAGTTTCGGGGGAGTTCTAACCAGCGGATCATTGACGTTCCCAAGTCACTTGATGCGGGGCATGTCGTCATCTGGGACAAGCTTGTCCACTAAGGGGGCTGGTTTTCGTGACTAAATCAGTTGTCAATTGGGCTGGCGAGCCAGCGTGGTTGACTAAGAAAAGGCAGCTAGCGCAGGTATTGCAGGACCGCCTGCCAAAGCTTAAGGGTCAGGAACAATGGCTGCCCTGGCAAGCAGAAACAGGTGGTTACCAGGAAAACTGGTTGGTACACCAGGGACGTGATCTTGTGGCTATTCCCCTGGCCCAGGCCGTCGGTGACTACTCAGCCCTTCTTCAGGAAAACCTAATGGAAAAGGGAATCAGCTGGCAGGATAACCAGTTGTTTGCGGCCCACCTTGCTAACCTGGACGGGGGCCAGTTTATTTACGTCCCCAGTGACCATGATATTGACTTGCCCATTACCTTTGCGCCCCGGGGAATGATGACCAACCCGCAAAACGTAATTATTGTGGGGGCCAACAGTAAGGTTACCCTGGTCGAAAAGATGATGGTCAAGAGTGCCCAACCACTGTTTGCGGACACGGCGATTCTTGTCGGGGCCAACGCAAAGGTATGTTTCACGCAAGTCAACCAGTTACGGGCCCCGGTAATTTTCCAAGGGTTGAGCCTCTACCAGGCGCGCGGTGCGCAGGTAAAGACAAAGTTGACGATGGAAAACGAGGGCGACGTCACTATCAGGCTAAGCAACTTCTTGGATGGGGATGGCAGCCAGTGGACAACCACGGCGGTGCTTAATCCCCGCCGCTATGGTAAGTACCACTTCAGTCCCCAGGTTGATGGCTTCGGTAAGAATAGCCAGGCGGTGTTGACCACCTACCTTGACGAGCGGCAGGGGGGCAGCATCACCCGGGAGCCGTTTAAGCCCACTAGTGGGGAACCTTTAAAGACAAGTGAACGGGTTATTAACACTAAATAACTTAAAACAGGCTTCAGCGAATGGAGCCTGTTTTTGTTTTAAATAAAACAAGTAATCGTTTTCGGCGTATAATTAACAGTGGCTTAATGCTAATTGTTTTGGGAGGGTACTTTATGGAAATCAAAAAACACTACAAACTGTATAAAGATGGTAAGCAGTGGGTCACGGCCGCCGTTGCTACGGTAGCGGCCTCCACCGCCCTATTAATGGGTGGCGTTGTCCACGCTGACCAAGAAACAACTAACACTCAACCACAAACCGGTACGACTAATCAATTAGCAACCATTAGCAACCAGGCACAGTCAAAGACCGTTACCCTTACTAATGACTCTACTAATAATACGTCAACCCAGGATTATGATCATCAGGACAACGGGTCCTATGGGAACCTGGATTCGGCTAACTTCAACAATAATGAACTACAAGTATCTGGTTGGCAGGCTACTAACCAAGCCGCCAATAAGAACTACCGGTACGTAATCGCCTTCGATGCCACCACTAATACTGAGCTGGGGCGGACCCAGGTTAACAGTGTTGCCCGGCCAGACGTTAAGAACGTCCACAATGTCTACAACGCCGGCGAATCAGGCTTCAATGCATCGATTAAGGTAAACTATGATAAGATGCAGAGCTACCGGGATGCCATCCGGATTATTAGCCGCTACAGTGGCCAACCAGACGGTAATTCCGACTACGTTGACTGGGAATCCCAGCCAATTGTCTTCAATGACAGCAACCAGGGTTACCTGGATGATTTCACCGTTAACAATGGCCAACTTCATGTCAGCGGCTGGAACTCCACAAACCAGGCAATCCAAAAGGGTTACCACTACATCATCCTGTTTGACCAAACAACCGGCCGCGAGGTTACCCGCCAGCTAGTCAAGACTGGCCAGGACCGTCCAGACGTGGCCAAGGTCCACCCGGAAATTGTCAATGCCAATAAGTCCGGCTTTGATGTCAACTTTGCAACGGCCAACCTAAATATCAACCACCGCTACCAAATCATCAGCCGGTACAGCACCGGTGCCAATGGTGAGGGGCAAAATGCTGACTTGTGGTTTGCCGCTAAGTCGTTTGCACCGGTTAACCAAAGCAACCAGGGTTACCTGGACGGAATCAACTTTAGCAATGGCTCACTGGCGGTTTCCGGCTGGCACGCCACCGACTTTTCTAACATCGAAGGCAACCATTTCCTGATCTTGTATGACCAAACGGCCAACAAGCAGGTTGGCCTTGCTAAGGCCACCAGCGTCACTCGGACGGACGTTGCCAAGGCCTACCCAACCGTCAAGTCAGCGCTGAATGCCGGCTTTACAGGGGCCTTTGCTGCTAATGGCCTGCAGAGTGGGCACACCTATGCAGTGGTCAGTCGCTACTCAACCGACGCCAATGGTAATGGTAACGATGGCTTCCACACTGACTTCTGGTCCGCACCATTTACCCTGAACCAGACGGCCTTTAGTGTTGACAATGTTGCGATGACCAACGATGGTCTCCACGTTACTGGTTGGATGGCTAGTGATAACCAGCTCCAGCAGCCTAATGCTTACCTCTTCGTTATGAACAATGGCAAGGAAGTTGCTCGGCAGAAGCTTACCTTGACAGGGCGTCCAGACGTCGCCAAGGTTTACCCAACCATTTACAACAGTGGAAAGAGCGGCTTTGACACCACCATCAAACTGAGTGCCGACCAACTCAACCAGCTGAACGGCCAAATGCAGGTAATATTGCGGTTTGTCAACAGCAACGATGGTAACCCCGGTAACAATGGGGTTACCGACCAGTACAGTGGTAACTACGCAACCAACGCCGGAAACTTTGACTATGTAAAGGTTAATGGCAACCAACTTGAATTCAGTGGTTGGCACGCTGCTGACCAAAGCAGTACCCACCCTTACCAATGGATCATTGTCTTGGCAAACGGTAAGGAAGTTTACCGGGCCCGGATTGACCAGCACGGGATCATTGACCAAGCACGGACCGACGTTGCCAAGGTCTATCCAGCAATTAATAATAGTGACAAGGCCGGGTTCCAAGGTCGCCTGACGCTGAATAACAGTATCACGAACGCCAAAGTTCAACTGGTTCACCGCTTCTCCACTGATGGGACCCACGGTGAAAGCGGCAATAATATTGACTACTGGTCAGAGACGCTCCCTGTTACGGCCAACTACCAAAAAGATAACGATGGGGCGATGGTTACTATCCGTGGTGCAATTGAGAACGGGAAGTTCAATATTTACGACATGCGGACGAACAAGCTCATCAAGAGTCTTGATGCTGGTACCTGGGAGAACCTCGCCTACTCACTGGATACAAACTCCATCAACAATGTCGATGGTTACTTGAGCTACACCGGCTGGTACCGGCCAATTGGGACCAGTCAAGACGGCAAGACATGGTACAAGACCGGGGCAGGTGACTGGCGGCCAATCCTGATGTACGCATGGCCAAGTAAGGATGTTCAGGCCCAGTTCATCAAGTACTTCGTTGCTCACGGCTACACTAACGAAGGCTATGGACTGACTAATGCCGGAGTTGCGAACCTATCAGCCAACACCGACACGAAGACGCTGAACGACTACTCGCAAAACCTGCGTTACGTAATTGAACAGAGCATTGCAGCGAATAAGAGTACCAGCAAACTTGCCAATGATGTGAACGCCTTTATGCAGACGGTGCCTTCACTTTCGGCCGCTTCTGAGCTGCCATTGGCCAACAGTTCTTCCTTTGATGACCAGCTGATTTTTGTCAACAATAACTCCAGCGACCAAACTAAGGGGAACACGAGCAACGCCGATAGTAACTACCGGCTGATGAACCGGACCCTGAACAATCAACGGGGGAACACCCGCTTCAGTCCAGAGCTGCTGGTTGGCAACGACATTGATAACTCTAACCCCGTTGTTCAGGCGGAAAACCTGAACTGGGAATACTTCCTGCTCAACTACGGGAAGCTGATGGGTTACAACGCCGATGGTAACTTTGATGGTTTCCGGGTCGACGCTGCCGACAACGTGGACGGGGATGTCCTTGATCAGTTAGGCCAGTTGATGAATGACCTTTACAACACCAAGGGTAACCAGACTAACGCAAACAACCACCTCGTTTACAACGAAGGTTACCACAGTGAGGGCCAGTCCCTGATGGATGGTAAGGGTAACCCAGAATTGTACATGGACTCATCCATGTTCTACACCCTGCAAAATGTCCTTGGCCGCATGAGGGACCGTGACGATATTACCCACCTGGCTACCAACTCAGTTGTCAACCGGGCAAACGATGATGGTAGTAAGACCCAGACACCAAACTGGTCGTTCGTCACTAACCATGACCAGCGGAAGAACCTCATCAACCAGATGATTATCAATGAACACCCTGGTGTAAAGGACATTATGGGGAATGGTTACAAGGCCGAGTACGCTAACCAAGCTTGGCAAGAATTCTATGCGGACCAGGCAAGTACTTACAAGCAGTACGCTGAATATAACGTTCCGGCCCAGTACGCAATCCTGCTGAGTAACAAGGATACCGTGCCGCAGGTTTACTATGGTGACCTTTATAACGAGACCAAGCCGTACATGGCAGAAAAGTCGATTTACTACGATGCCATCACAACCCTGCTGAAGGCCCGGAAGGAGTTTGTCAGTGGTGGTCAGTCAATGGAAAGATACGGTAACCATGCCGTGGCCAGCGTCCGCTTCGGTAAAGGGATCGCCGATGCCAATAGCGTTGGGACCGACCCACTGAGCCGGACGACGGGGATGGCCGTGATTGTTGGTAACGACCCTGATATGACTAGCGATACCTTCATCATCAACATGGGGAAGGAACACGCTAACCAGCAATACCGGAACCTGATTGATACCACCGATGCGGGTCTGACCTATGACGGTACTGGCAGCCTCAACCCAACAACCCTGACGACCGATGCTAATGGTGACCTGTACGTCAAGGTTAAGGGCTTTGCTAACCCATACGTCAGTGGTTACCTGAGTGTCTGGGTTCCAGTCGTATCAGAACAGCAGGATGCCACGACCAGTTCGGCCGACGTTACGTCACAGCCAGGGAAGACCTTTGAGTCCAACGTGGCCTTAGATTCGCACGTGATTTACGAGGACTTTAGTCTTTACCAGCCAGAACCAACCAGTGTCAGTGAGCACGCCTACAACGTTATTGCTAATAATGCCCAAACATTTAGCAACCTCGGGATCACCGACTTCTGGATGGCCCCAGCTTACACGCCATTCTCGATGAGCCGGTATGGCGAAGGGTACGCCACGAACGACCGTTACACCCTGGGGACGACCAAGAACCCAACCAAGTATGGTAGCGGTGAAGAACTGGCCAACGCGATTGCTGCCCTTCACAAGGCTGGCTTGAAGGTTCAAGAGGACCTGGTATTGAACCAGATGATTGGCTTTAGCGGTCAGGAAGCCGTAACGGTCACCCGGGCTAACCAGTACGGGGTACCGCTGAGTGTTGATGGCAAGACCTTTGCTAACAAGATCTACTTTGCCTACACAGTTGGTGGTGGCGATGGTCAAAAGAACTATGGTGGTAAGTACCTTGCTGAACTGCAGGCAAAGTACCCCGACCTCTTCACGACTAAGGCCATCTCGACCGGTGTGGCACCAGACCCAACGACCCGGATTACCCAATGGTCCGCAAAGTATGAGAACGGAACGTCCCTGCAAAACATCGGAGTTGGCCTCGCCGTTAAGCTGCCAAACGGTGATTATGCTTACCTGAATGGTGGTAATAACAATAAGTTTGCGACGACTTTGCCGGAACAGATGGGCTCAATTGATTATTACGTTCAACAAGAACTAAAGAATTAGGCCCTCCTAAAGTGATTACAACAGTGTTACATTAGGGCCCAAAAAGTAGTAAAAGCGGTGATTTACCGAGTTTTTTCCCGGTAAATCACCGCTTTTTTGTCTGCTTTGTTACATTTCGCCCCCGGGACGGCAGGAAAAATTAGGTCCTGACCTGGTGGGCTTTTCGCGGATAATGATAAATAAATTTATTGTGATTGTTACGAATTATTACGCTGACGGGCGAAATTGATATTCGCCAGTAATTCCCGTGTAACTTTGGGCATGTATAGTATTAGGTGTTGATTGATATGAATCAATCCAAGTGATGAGTTAATAAGTAAATAACAGAATTATGTAAAGGGTGGGATTTAATCTCTATGAAGTTATCTAAGAACATCGCTAAAATTACTGCTGCTGTTGCTGGAGCCGTTGCATTGGGTACCATTGCTACTGCTACGACCGCAAACGCTGATTCAATTTACACGGTGCAAAGTGGTGATACTTTATCAGGAATTTCCTACAAGTTTGGTCATGATTTAAGCTTTGTTGATACCTTAGCTTCAACCAACCACATTGCCAACAAGAACTTAATCTACGTTGGCCAAAAATTAGTTATTAAGGATAACGGTGAAGTCGCACCAGCAACGCAACAAGAAATTGCTACGCTGCCAAGTGCTACTCCGGAAAACCAAAGCCAAGCGGCAACTAGTCAGGCTCAACAATCAGCTGCTGCTAGCCAAGCCCAACAGTCGACTGCTACCAATCAAGCACAAGCAACGACCACGACTAGCCAACCAGCCGCTGCTAGCCAACAACAAGCTAGTGGTTACACCCAAGCTGCTAACGCGGCCGCAGCTGCTGCCTACACTGGTGCAGCAACGACCAACACTAGCTACACTTCAGGCGTAACTGGTGACGAAGCCAGTGCGAAGGCCTGGATTGCTGCTCGTGAATCTGGTGGTTCATACACCGCTACGAACGGTCAATACATTGGTAAGTACCAGTTATCCGCTTCATACTTGAACGGTGACTACTCTGCCGCTAACCAAGAACGGGTTGCTGACCAATACGTTGCTAGCCGTTACGGTTCCTGGACCGCTGCCCAAGCATTCTGGCAATCACACGGTTGGTACTAAAATTTAATCATATTTGCTAAGAAGCTGGAGATGTTTTCTCCGGCTTTTTTTATGAACGGCGAATTGTCAAACTAAGTGCAACGGTTTATCAAAAAATACTTCATATGGGG
>CAJMLF010000043.1 GCA_905214235.1 uncultured bacterium
GTTGTTTCTGTTTGGGTTGCTGATGACGTGCTTTCACCCGCCTGCGTGCTCGCGTCTGCTTTTTCGGTCTCACTAGTCTGAGTGTCGGCATCTTGTCCCTTGTCAGTGTCTGTCTGGGTAGAAGAGCTAATCCCCGAATCTTCAGTTTGAGTGCTGCCATCACTTTTCACGGTATCCGTTGTCTGACTGCCTTTTTCCTGGCCAGTTTGGCTAGTGGCGGTTGATGAGTCCTTTGAGTCGACTTTTGAACCTTGTGCCGTCTCCTCCCCTTTTTCTTTACTACTATCCTTTTGGTCACTTGTATTCTTACTGTACTGGACCTCAAATGTCGGTACGACCTGGTCGATTGCATTCTCTTCAACTTGCAAGTCCGGAACGCTTTTAACCGTCGACACATATCCATCCACTTGCGGAACCGTTAGTTTCGGGAAAGATTGAATTATCCAGTGACCATTCTTAAAATCAGCCCGTGCAGACTGTTCAATGACCTTGTCACCAGCCGGTAAGTGGAAAATAACTTTCCGGGTCAAGACCTTGCTAACTATTTTCCCCTGATTGTTTCCATCCTTCTTGATTGTCAGGTAGAAGGTAGAGTGCCCAGTGTTTGGGAAGTACTGAATTTCTTTTGGCAGGTTTTTGATGAAGTAGTGGTATCCTGCTGGTGGGGTTGGCAATTTATAACGACCGAACTGATCAGAATGGACTGGAATTGTAAACGATGACTTATAGGGATTATCGACGTCATCCAGCACAAAATAACGAGTAGCCGGGGCCACCTTATCGATAAACGGTTGGTAATCAATCGTTACATCTACCGACTTCGTCTTCGGTGTCATTTTCACGGGGTTCAATTGAAGTTCGGATGGTCGGTAACCCTTAAATTCCGGGGCCACGAATTCAGGCCACATGTCGGGGTGCTTCGCATTTATCCGCTCAATATTAATAGTGGCAACCTGTTTGATGACCGTCTTTTCCTTGCTTAACGGATTGATAACCGTTATTGTCCGAGTAACCATCCGCTCTGCGGGGGCTGTGGTTTTTCCAACCTGGGTGCTCTCCGCATTGCCAATTGTCTTGGCATCCACCGTCGTCACCGTTATTGATACTAGGGCGAGTGTGGAAAAGAGTGCTAATGTTGTTTTGATATGTTTGCTTTTCATGTATTTTTCTCCTCGCATTATTGGTCTCACTTAATAAATACGAGGCTAAGTCATTTTGGCATCTAAGAATTTCAGGTAATTTGAAAAGCGACTAGTCAACGGTCAGAAGTGTACTAGGTGATTACCTAATTGTTTATTTCCGTGAATCATTTATCTTAGATGTTATAGGAGGAATATATGAATAATACAAAGTCTTTTTCTAAAGGTCAGTTGTGGGGTGTTAAGCTAAACCTGATTTCACTCTTGTTCAGCAGCATTAGCCCCGTCCTGAATAAGTTCTCGCTAACAAGCCTCAGCCCGGTAATCGGTGGAATATTCACCAGTATTTTTGCGGCCGTATTTGTCTTAATAACAATTGTTTTCCGGCGCCAGGCTCTTAGCTGGCGTTCCTTCGCCAATCCCTGGCTCTGGCTTCTCGAGGGAACGAACGCCGTGGGAATTATTCTCCAGTACGTGGCATTATCCCTACTGAGCCCAATTACCGTTACACTGATTGCACGGATGTACCTGGTCTACTTTTTCGTGCTCTCCTACGTTTTTCTTCGTGAAAAGATTGAAGGACTAGACTATCTTGCCATCGTTTTGTGCATCATCGATTCTTTCTTGATTTCCAGTGATCGCCTACAGCTCAGTGATAACGGTTGGGGAATTATCTGTGCCTTTATCTACCCGTTGATGTATGCCGCAAATAATATCACCGCTAAGCACCTGGTTACGGATGCTCACGCAAACAGCGTCCTCTTTTATAACCATTCAACCTCAGCGATCCTATTACTTGTCTTTGCACTGGCGAGTGGGACGTCGTTTAAAGGAATTTCATCCTCAGCGGTAGCCTTTAACTTTGGTGGGGGCCTTCTTTAATGGTTTCCTCTCCCTCCTTCTTTTCTACACAAGTTTAAAATTTATTTCTGCAGGAAAGGCAAACATTGTGCGCGCCATCGGACCGGTTATTGTAATCATCTACTCCGCATTCTTCTTCCCGGTTCAAGTAACCCCCTCGTTAATTTTGGGAGCCATCCTAGTACTCGCTGCCAGTGTCATCGTCACCTTTACCAAAACAATTCACCGGTAATTTACATGCACAACAAAAGGCATTCACTGCTTGCTCGATATTATGTCCGCTGACCTGGCACCGCTGCTTAATAAACAGCCCGTCTTGCGCATTAAGTTTGACCAGCTCATCGATCAGTATTTCCTGGTTGATGGCCAGGGCCACGAACATGTGATGGACAAGCCCCTCAAGGATATCAAGCAAAAGTACCAGTTTTACCGCACTCATTTTGAATAGGGAGGTTAATGATGCATCCACAAATACGACCAGAAATGAAACTCGGCATGCGCGAATTCGAAAACACAATGTTCATGCTCCGCGTCCAACCAACCGCACTCAACATTGATAAATTTGCCCTCCAGGGGGATATGCTGCCTGAACAGATTGATGATGTTGCCTGGGGCATGCCGGCCTACCTTTCCACGGACTTTAACATGTTCTTTGTCTTTGCACCAAACGTTGGTGGACGGTGGGCTATTTCTTGCTCCCAGGTGGAAATTAAGGACGGTAACCAAGTAACGGCGATGAGCGAAACCGTACCGACGGGGATGGGGCTCAACGCGGTCAACGAACTCAGTCCGAGCTCCGCAATTGAGTTGATTGCCTATCTGAAGACCCTCGAGGTCAATAAAATTGGCTACTTTGACGAACAGATTGCCAACCGCTTGGGGGAGAAGTGAGGGGCGTTTACCAAATACCATATACAAAAAATCAGGCAATGGTTCTTGTAAATCCATTGCCTGATTTTTATTTTGCTTAGTAAGTTGCTTCAATTTTAACGTTCTTTTGGGCCGTTAAGTCCGCGTCTGGGTACTTATTTTTAAGTGCTGCCAGTAACATCTTCTTTGCCAATTCACCATTGCGGTCGAGGATGGTGTGCATGTTGGTGCAGAAGGTGTTCTTGTAAACAGCTCCTTCCGTATCGTCATCATGGTTATTACCGGTTCCCTCAACCACGGTCCCGAGGGCCTTTTCGCCTTCACCAAGGAAGGTCACGAGGTCGTGGTTTTCATGGCCGTGCATCTTGGTCCCCCACTGGGACTCAATCACCAACTCACCCTGGATTTGCTCGCCATCAGCTGGTAGTTCGCTATGGTGGGATAGTAGCCCGGCCCCAGCAATCTTTTTGTTATGCTGGTCAACATAAGATTGTCCAAGCAACTGGTAGCCCTCACCAACCGCTAGCAGAGGCTTACCACCTTCAATATAGCGGTGGAGCTCATCATGTTTACTGTCGATATCCTCCCGGGCGATGGACTGCTCAAACTTCTGGCCGGCGCCCAGGACAATCAGGTCATAGTCGGCAGCTGAAAACCCATCTTCCACACTGACAACCCTACTCAATACATCGGTGTCCAAAAGCTGGCCATAGTACTTTAATGCCATGATATTACCCAGGTCACCATAGGTATTCAGCAGGTTACCATACAGGTGCGCTAGCTGTAATTGGTACTTTGCCATTATTCCATCCCCCCATCGATCAGCTTCTGTTCTGCCAGTGCCTTCCGGAGCTGCCGCATCGCGGTATAGCAGGTTACCACGTACATGCGCTTCGTTGGAATCTCCTTGATCCGGTCAATCACTTTTTCCGGGTTCGGTTCAACGTTTACATCCTTAAATCCACCAAACTTAAAGCGGGTCGCGGCATCCTTGTAATTTGCCGCACCGACTAGGTAGTACGGGATGTCATGGTCCTTGAGGATTTCAAAGTTGCAGTCCCAAATCCAAGAAGTGTCTTCCCCGTCTGCCGGTAAGGCGGTAAGCAAGAAGGCAAAGGAAAACGGGTCCTTATCAGTTTTGATCATATCCAAGACGGTATCGACCCCGATTTGGTTCTTGACCATGATAATGACCATTTCCTTGTCACCAATTTTGACCTTTTCCTGGCGGCCAAAGATTTCGGGACTTTGGGCAAACGCGGTCTTAATGGCGCTGCTTTCCACCCCCATGAAGCGGGCCAGGGAGTACGCCGCCAGGGCATTATAAATGTTGTAGGCGCCTCCCACGGGAATCTTAAACTCGCTATCATCAAACTTAACCACTGAGTCCGCCGAAGTCATCCGCTCAACGGCAGTTACTTCATAGTCTAATTGCGGACGCTTGTGGCCACAATTAGGGCAGAAGTAAGCACCCAGGCCACCATAGGTAATGAAGCCGTAGTGGATGATATGGTGGCATTTCGGACAAACCACCCCATCGGTATTGGATGGTGCTTCTAAATCGCCCATTGGCTGGTCGTTAAACCCGTACCAAACGCGGGGGTTGGGCAGGTCAACGGAGTTAAAGATGGGGTCATCAGCGTTAGCAATAATGGTTGCTTGAGGTGCCATCCGCACCCCTTCGAGCATCCGGTCCCAGGTTGCGTATAGTTCACTGTACCGGTCAAGCTGGTCCCGGAAGAGGTTGGTGAAAACAAAGGCCTTGGGTTTAAAGTACTTTACAATGCGGACAATGTTAGCCTCATCGACCTCAAGGACGGCTAGCCCCTTCTTCTTGGGCTTAGGCGCCGTGACGAAGATGGTGGCGATCCCCCGTTTCATGTTGGACCCGGTTGGGTTATAAAGGACATCCGGGTACTTTTGCTTAAGGGCGTGGACGGCCAATGCAGTTGCCGTGGTTTTCCCGTTGGTTCCCCCGACAATTACGAAGTCATAGCGATCTTTGTAGTGGTAAAGAATGTCTGGATCAAGCTTAAGCGCAACGAGACCGGGCAGTGAACTTCCCCGGTTAAAGATTCCGTGTAGGATGGATTGGGAAAGGTGACCTACTCCAGCAGCAACTGAACTTCTGAGTGACATGATGGATTCCTTTCTGCGTTTTAATTTTACAATCTCTGCTTAACGTCATAACCGTTAGGCATGGAGAAAGAAAAACTGAAAATTTATAAATAATAACGCGCCCCACTCGTTTTCTCAGACGGGTGGGGCGCGTTTGTTCGATTATCAAATTTTACAAGGAGTGAATAACCTTTTCGATGTCATCAACGATTTGCTTAGGTGTCAGGTGGTACCATTCGTAGAGAACCTCTAACGGCACGTTATCGGCAAATTCACGTGGTGCACCAAAATTAAGAACCTTCATCGGTGTTGGTCCGTAGTAGCGGTCAATGGTCTCGCCAAAGCCCCCACTTAAGTTTCCATCCTCCAAAGTAACGACAACATCATGATTTTCTGATAGGTGGTGTAGGACCTGCGGATCAATTCCGGTAAGTGACTTTGGATTGATCAGCGTCGCGTCGACGTTGATCTTCTTCTTGAGTTCTTCACAAACCTTCTTACCTAACTCCCAGAAGTCACCAACAGCCATGATGGCAACCTCACTCCCGTGGTGGGCAATGTCATACTTGATGTTGCTGTAGTCATCCTGCGTTGCTTCACCGTGAATCAGTGGCTTTTCTGGTTCCCGGATAACAACCGGCTGGTCAGTCTGCTTAATGGCCCACTTCAGCATTGAAAGCAACTCTTCGACGTTTGTCGGTGCCAGGTACTCAATGTTCGGCAGGTCACTAATCATCGAAATATCAAACGATCCCTGGTGGGTTGCGGATTCGGTGGCAATTGTTCCCCCACGAACAATCATCACTACTGGAGCATCATTCAGGGCCATGTCATGAATTAACTGGTCGTACGCCCGCTGCAGGAAGGTTGCATTCTGAAATACGACTGGCCGTGCACCGGCGATTGCCATCGCAACCGCCGAGCTGATGCAGTCCTGTTCAGCAATTCCCACGTCATAGTACCGGTCCGGGTGCTTAGCCTGGAATTTCTTCAAGTTAAAGGCACCGGGAATGGCGGCGTTCATGGCCACGACCGGTTCACCAGCATCAATTTGCCGATCTAACTCGGCCAAAATGGCATCGCTATAGGATTCACCAGTAACGGGATGCTTATCTTTACCCGTCTTGAGGTCGAATGGCATCCGCCAGTGGTAATTCATCTTTTCCTTGATTGCTGGTTCATAGCCCTTGCCCTTCAGCGTATTGACGTGAAGCACGATCGGGTGGTCAACATCTTTGATTTCCTTGAAAGCATCAATCATGGCCCGCAAATTATTACCATCCTTGACGTAACGGTAGTCCAGGCCCATGAACTTAAAGATGTTATTCGGTGATGCCCCGTCGGTCTCCCGGAGCTCCTTCAAACCTTGGTATAACCCACCTTGGTTTTCGTCAATCGACATCTGATTATCATTAACAACGATAATCAGGTTAGACTTAAGCTTAGCCGCGTTATTCAAGCCCTCAAAGGCGAGGCCCCCACTTAAGGAGCCATCCCCGATGACGGCAACAACGTTATCTTTGGAATCCGGGTTCAAGAGGTCCCGTGCTTGGGCCATCCCCACGGCCAACGAGATGGAAGTGGAGGTGTGGCCAATCTCAAAGAAATCGTGGTTACTCTCGGCTGGTGATGTAAATCCGGAGATGTCCTTGTAGTGGTCAGGATTTAAGAAGGCCAGCTTCCTGCCCGTCAACATTTTATGGGCATAGCATTGGTGGGAAACATCCCAGATGATTTTATCATGTGGAGAATTAAAAACATAGTGGTAAGCAAGCGTTAATTCCATTACCCCAAGGTTTGGACCAACGTGCCCACCGATTGCTGCATCACGCTCCAGAACCAGTTGGCGCATTTCACTCGCCAACCGCTTCAGTTCATCAAGCGTCATCCCTTTGATATCTTCCGGTTCATCTACTTCATTCAGTAAATAGTCTGGATGCCGATTCATTTATCGCCACTCCTTTTATGATTTTCGGTATAAACGATATTTTATGCTTCCTGCATTTCCTATTATTTTATCACTTTTCACAAGGGTGCGAAAATAGTGGGCCCCTAAATTGACGAACAAGCTCGATTTAGATAACATAATATAGGTAAAGATTTTTTGAAAAAAGGGACTTGGTTTGACTATGGGGGAAATTGAAAACGCTGCGGTTGAAAAGCTTTCGCCGCTGAAGAAATTGACCCGGGAACAAGAACAACTGGTGGAAGACATTTTAAACTTTACCAGTGACCATTTGAAAAAAGGCTTTCCGGCCACCTACACCATTTACGGTGATGCGGGGACTGGAAAGAGCGTTGTCTTATCACAACTGTTTGACCGCATCCAGACGGCCGCGCGCCGGGATAAGTCGTCGCCTTTTTATAAGACCAGTAACTACTTCCTGGTCAACCACCCAGAAATATTGAAGGTGTACCGGGAGATTGCTGGCGAACGTCCCGAACTTTACAAGAAGGACTTTGCCCGGCCCACCTCTCTGATCAACCAGCTAGATAAGCGGGGAAAGACGATTGACGTTGCGGTGGTTGACGAGGCCCACCTCCTGTTATCAAAGGCTGACCACTACAATAACTTTTATCATGACAACCAGCTGGTTGAACTCATCAAGCGGGCGAAGGTGGTCATCATCGTCTTCGACCAGTACCAGGTTTTACGGATGAAAAGTCTGTGGACACCGGAACGACTGCAAAAGATCACCCACCAGTATCCATTCAAGGAATACCACCTTCACCACATGTTCCGGATGACCGCCAGTGACGATCTTGTCGCCTGGTTTAACCACTTTACCAGCAATGGTGAGCTAGTGCCCATTCCCCGTGACGCCCGTGATCACTACGATTTTCGGGTTTACGATGATGCGGAAGAGATGCGGCAGGCGATTGTCCACCGCAATAGTGAAGTCGGTCTCTCCCGAATTCTCTCCACTTCGGGGTACCCTTCAACGCTGGATGGGGGAAAACACTATATCCGCGAGGGACGGTTCAAAATGCCATGGGACCAGTACAACTACACCGTTACGCCCTGGGCGGAGATCCCCCAGACGATTGACGAGGTTGGGTCTATCTACACCTGCCAGGGTTTTGATCTTAACTATACGGGAATCATCATTGGGCCGCCAATCAGCCAGATTCCCGCCAGCAAGCGACTCCAGGTCAACCTCGATAAGTACACCGACAGCGAAGCGTTCAAGAAGCGAGCTGATTTAACCGATCCACAGGAAATCACGGATTTGGAAAAACGGATGATTATGAACTCACTGAACGTCCTCTTCAAGCGTGGCGTCTACGGAACATACATCTATGCCCATGACCCCCTGCTCCGTCACACCCTCACTGACCTGTTCAAAGAAGCGGGCCTGACCATTCCCCGGGAGGAAGATAAATGAAAAACATAAATAAACCCCTATTGATTACCGGCGGGATTATCATTTCACTAATTCTGCTCTACCTTATCTACCGTGATTACCGGCCTGAGCTGACCCTGCTTCTCCATATGAACCACCATAACAAGCTGATTTTGCTCCACATGATCCGGAGCCACGGAATCAAGGACATGCTTTTGCTCTTGGCACTGATTGCTACCTTCAATGCAATCCCCGGTATGTCGAATTCCTTTGTCTGTATTTTTGCTGGTCTCTGTTATGGGCCAGCCATCGGATTCATCATCAACTGGCTGGGGAACATCATTGGTAACTGCGGTGTCATGGCGGTCATCCGGAAAATCGACCTCTCCAAGCGCACCAAGAAGTCCAAGCTGTTAAATTCACTGATGAACCAGCGCCACCCCCTCATCGGGCTTACCATCGGCTTCATGGTCCCCGTCATTCCGAGTGTCCTGGTAAACTACGCCGGGGCCCGATTAAATATCAACCGTTGGCGGTACCTGGCAATGGTAACCGTCGGAATGGCACCGACTTCCTTCATCTACGCCTTTGGTGGGGATGCCCTCTTCAAGGGTGATAACAAGCGCTTGATTGGAGCCGTGGTGGCGATCGTAATCGTGATTGCCCTCTACATCCTTGTCAAAAAGATGATTAAGCGCACGCGTTCCAATAAAGAAATACCAGCATAACGATAAAATGAGGTTGGGAGAAAACAAAGTTTTCTCCCAACCTCATTTAGTTCTCTGAATATTACACAGTAATCGCAGAAAAACCAAATAGGCTTGCTCCGCGTCGAAGCGTGCTCCTAGTGTCTAGCGCCGCGAAGCAAGTCCATTGATTACGGACAATCATTGGCCCGTACCGTGCAACAATCGTCCTATACTAGCCATACGGAGCACTCTGAAGCTTTTTTCCCAGCTTCTTATTTTATAGGTCAATATCAAGCATGATTGGGGTGTGGTCACGCCGTTTCCCGCTGTCGACCATCGTGGAAGATTGCAGCTTATCAGCCAGGCGGTCACTGACCAACCAGTAGTCAATTCTCCAGCCGGAGTTGTTTTGCTTACTAGTAATTACCCGTTGGGCCCACCATGAGTAGGCTCCCTTCTCGTCCGGATGGAGGTAGCGGAAACTATCCGTAAAGCCGGCGTCCAGTAGCTTCGTGAAGTGTTCCCGTTCTTCATCCGTGAAGCCCGCGGAATGGTGGTTATTTGCCGGATGGGCCAGGTCAATTTCTTCGTGGGCCACGTTGAAGTCGCCACTAGCAATCACCGGCTTTTGCTCATCAAGTTTTTCCAGGTATTCCCGGTAGCAGTCATCCCAAACCTGACGCTCTGCCAGCCGTTTCAGGCCATTGCCAGAGTTTGGCGTGTAGACTTCAGTAACGAAGAAGTCCGGGAACTCCATGGTAATGATCCGCCCCTCATCATCCATTGGTTCTGGGGCACCGATCTGTGGGTAGGTAACCTGTGGACTGTACTTATCCAGGTAGAGGTACATCGTTCCGGCGTAACCCTTCCGTGCTGGCTCAACGGAACTCCGCCAGGCCACCTGGTAACCCGGAAACATCTTATCCAAGGCTTGGTAGTGTTTCTTGGTGGGGCCGTTTTTGGAAAGCTTGGTCTCCTGGATGGCTAGCACGTCCGGCTTAAGTTCATAGATTTTTTGCAGCACCTCCCGGGTTTCGCCGGCCCGGGTTGAGGTGCCAGTCAGGGCCGCGTTGATTGAATCAATGTTCCACGAAATAAATTTCATCGTTAATTCTCCTTTGCAACATTCTCTGCCTGCATTATACCGTTTTTTTCCAGACCCGGAATGTCAATTTAAATTAGAAATTGGTCATCTGTAATATACTTCATGAAT
>CAJMLF010000044.1 GCA_905214235.1 uncultured bacterium
TTGGGCAAACCCGGGCACAAATAGCACCGAGGGCGTTGTTTTCCCGAATGGTTTCAGCAGCCCCTTTAACGTTACGGAAACGAACGCTCCGAATGAATTTAGCTGGATTGGTGTGAGCTGGACATGCCTTGGAGCAAGGTGCGTCTTCACACAGTAAACAACGTGCTGCTTCTTGCATCACGGTGGTCATTGTGTAGCCTTTAGGTTCTGTTTCATATTTTGAAGTCATTGAAATTGCCTCCTCTAGGTTACAACTTCGTAATCAGAATTTAGTGAATATTATCACTTGATAGTTATATAATAGCGGTTTCAATTGGCTAGTACAATGGGATTTGCCTAATTCTTTTATATTCTAATTTCCGTAATAATCGCTATATAATATTGGAATAAATACTAGGATATTAACAATATTTTCCTATAATTTAGTTTTTATTTACGGGGTCGGATATAATTACTGTTAGTAAAGTACTAGAGGAGTAAAACATAATGAAAAAGTTCACAGATCAGTTAACGGATATGATCATTCAGACCCGTGACACCAGCATCAACCACCCCTTCATCCACCAGCTCAGCACTGGTGAACTACCACTGGTAACTTTCCGTTACTACCTTATTCAGGATAACCATTACCTGACTGCCTTCAACCAGCTCCATCAGGTCATTGCCGTCCACCTTTCCTTACAGGATGGCGAAACGCTTCGTCACCTTGGCGAGGGTGAAGACGCGGCCCGCCAAAAGATGCACCAGGAGATTGGGCTTGAAAACGAAGAGCTCACCACAACACCGGTCGCCCCAACTGCTTACGCCTACATTACCCACATGTATTACCAGCTCAATACTTACGGTAAAGAGGCAGCCGTTAGTGGCCTCCTCCCCTGCTACTGGCTGTACAGCGAGATTGCCCAGCAGCTCATTCATCGGCGGAGTCCTCGTCCCCTCTACCAGGAGTTCTTCGATAGTTATTCTGCCGCCGACTTCACAAGCAGCACCCAAGCGATGATTGACATTGTTAACCGCCAGGCCAACGCAGCGGGCCAAGAAACGCGGCAGCAAATGAAGCGGGCGTTTGAAATCAGCTGTCACTACGAAAAGGCCTTTTGGCAGATGGCATACACCAAAGAACAATGGTAGTAAGACGCAAAGTGGCCCCTAGCATTCGTAACTTACCGAACGCTAGGAGCCACTTTTTCTTTACTTTTGTTAATCAATCTTAGTCTTATTCAATAGTAATGAGGAACTAACAACGGAAACCGAACTGAAGGCCATTGCAAGGGCCGCAATCTCGGGACTCAGGACCCATCCCAAGCCGACGAAGACACCAGCAGCGATTGGGATCCCAATCACGTTGTAGATGAGGGCCCAGAAGAGGTTTAACTTAATCCGGTTAAATGTCTTCCTGCTCATCTCCAGGGCACGGACAACCCCACGCAGGTCGTTTTGGACAAGGACAATACTTCCGGAATCAATTGCGATGTCCGTTCCTGAACCCATCGCAATCCCCACATCAGCGGTTGTTAACGCGGGGGCATCGTTAATACCGTCCCCAACAAAGGCAACCTTACCCGTTTCTTGAAATTTCTCAACGTAGTGGGCCTTTTCGTTTGGTAAAACGTTGGCAATCACGTCATCAATTCCGACGTCTTGGGCGATTGATTGTGCAACCCGCTCGTTGTCACCAGTGAGCATTACCGTCTTCAAGCCCTGGGCCTTCAAGTCAGCGATTGCCTGCTTAGCATTGGCCTTGGGAACATCCTGAATTGCCAGTAGGCCGATGATTTGCTTGTTCAAGCCAACCAGAATAACCGTCTTGGCCTCGTCCTGCAATTTACTGAAGTGCTGCTTTAGTTCGGGGCTAACTTGGTAATCCATCGATAACTTATTGCTGCCGACAAAGGCCGTTTGCCCGGCCAAGTTAGCGGTCACACCCTTTCCTTCAATGGCTTGAAAGTCGGTAACTGGCTGGGGTTGGATACCTTCGTCACTAGCCCGCTGCATGACCGCCGAAGCCAGGGGGTGCTCAGACGCCGCTTCCAGGCTTGCCGCAACTTCCAGCACCTGCTGCTGGGGCCCAACAATGTCGGTAACCCGTGGCTTTCCTTCGGTAATGGTCCCCGTCTTATCGAAAATAATCGTCTTAACATCATTTACCGTTTCTAGGGCCTCACCATTTTTAATCAGGACACCCATTTTAGCCGCCCGGCCGGTGCCCACCATCAGTGCAGTGGGGGTTGCCAAGCCAAGGGCACATGGGCAGGCAATTACGACGACCGACACCGCAAATAGCATTGCCTGCACACCACTGGCCCCTAAAAAGGCGTACCAAATAACGAAGGTGGCGATGGCGATGATGAGGACGGCCGGGACAAATATTCCGGAGATCTTATCGGTCAGGTGTTGGATGGGTGCATGACTCGTCTGGGCCTTTTTCACCATTTCTACAATCTGTGCCAACATCGTATCCTTACCGACCTTGGTTGCTTTAAAAGTGACAGTTCCCCGGCCGTTGATTGTGGCACCAACAACGTGGTCACCCGTTTTTTTGGCAACCGGGATACTCTCACCAGTAATCATCGACTCGTCGACGGTTGTCGTACCGCTCACGATTTCCCCATCAACCGGAAACTTCTCGCCAGGCTTAACCTGGATAAGGTCACCAACCTTCATGTCCGCCAGGGGGACACGGGTAAATTGGCCGTCCCGCTTAACCAGTGCATCCTTGACCTGCAAACCAAGGAGCTTCTTCAGCGCGTTGGAAGCGTTATCGTGCATCCGTTCCTCCATCATATCGCCAAGCAAGACGAAGACGGTAATAAAGGCGGCACTCTCGAAGTAAACCGCCTGCCCCGTGACCATCGCAAAGAGACTATAGAAATAAGCGATTGTCGTTCCGACAGCCACCAAGGTGTTCATATTAGCATTATGGTGCAAAAAGGCCGCCCAGGCACTCTTCCAGTACGGCAGTGCCCCAACCAGCATAATCAGGGTCGTCGTTACCAGTGCCACCCAGTTATACCCCGGCATCATCCAGTGAAAAAGCATCCCCACCATTTGAACAAGCAGGGGGATTGCCAAAACTAATGATGTCCAGAAGCGCTGTGTACTTGAGAGACGCATTACTTAACGACCACCTTTCCGTGGAACATATCCATCCCACAGGCAAAGTCAAATTCACCAGCCTTATCAGTTGGAATCTTCACCGTGGTAATCTTCTGCTTAGTAAGGTCCTTATTTACCCCTAAAGAATCAAAAACAACGTGGGATAAGCAGGCCGTGTGGTCGCGCATATCAAAATCAACCTGGCCAGGGACTCCCTTCTTTAGAACAACCGTTGATGGTGAGTAGCCACCATTAACCACCACCGTGGCCTTTTGGACATTATCCTTTACCTGGGCACTCTGGGCCGCCTGTTCGTGCTTGCCAAAGAACCACCAAGCAATCAGGGCAATTAAAATAATACCAACAATCAATGCGAATACCTTAACCATGTTTATCACCTCAGCATTATATTTACAGTTGTAATCATAACAACAATATTTACAAGTGTCAACAAAAAGAGAAATCAAAAAGGCCCGACCATGGGAATAATCCTGTGGTCGGGCCTTCTTGACATATTATTCGGGGGGTATTAGTTACTTCTCAATAGTTAAGGGGGAAATTTAGAATTCTTTTTTGAGAAGATTGATTGCCGCCACAAAGCCAGCAACCATAAGGCCGAGAATTCCGAGCTTACTATCTTTGTTACCAGTTTGTGGCAGTTGTGTGGATTCGGCGTTAGCTTGAGAATGTCCTACCACCTTTACCGGTCGAACTGGTTTGCTAGGATTCGTTGGCTGGACCGGACTTGTTGGCTTCGTTACGTTGGTAGCCTTACCCGGCTCTGTTGGCTTACTTGGCGACGTTGGCTGAACGGGGCTTGTTGGCTTCGTTACGTTTGTCGTCTTACCAGGTTCCGTCGGCTTGCTTGGCGACGTTGGTTGAACAGGGTTTGTCGGCTTCGTCACATTCGTCGTCTTACCAGGCTCCGTCGGTTTACTTGGTGACGTTGGTTGGACCGGACTCGTTGGCTTCGTCACATTGCTTGACTTACCAGGCTCCGTCGGTTTACTTGGTGACGTCGGTTGGACCGGACTCGTCGGTTTCGTTACATTGCTTGCCTGACCAGGCTTCGTTGGCTGGCTTGGCGCAGTCGTTGGCTGGACTGGTTGATCCGGCTTGCTATCCTGATGTTTAGCAGGACTCGTTGGTTGACCCGGCTTACTATCCTGAGACTTAGCGGGACTTGTCGGTTGACCTGGCTGGTCTGATTTACCCGGCTGGCTATCCTGGTGCTTAGCGGGACTCGTCGGTTGACCTGGATTACTGTCCTGTTGCTTAGCGGGACTTGTCGGTTGACCTGGCTGGTCTGATTTACCCGGCTGGCTGTCCTGGTGTTTAGCGGGACATGTCAGTTGACCTGGCTGGTCTGATTTACCCGGCTGGCTATCCTGGTGTTTTGCAGGACTCGTTGGTTGCTTCGGCTGGTCCGGTTGAGTCGGCTTACTGTCCTGAGACTCAGCAGGACTCGTTGGTTGCTTCGGCTGGTCCGGTTGAGTCGGCTTACTATCCTGAGGCTTAGCAGGACTCGTTGGTTGACTTGGCTGGACCGGTTGAGCCGGCTTACTGTCCTGAGACTTAGCAGGACTCGTCAGTTGCTTTGGCTGGTCCGGTTGACCTGGCTTGCTGTCCTGGTGTTTAGCGGGACTCGTCGGTTGCTTCGGCTGGTCCGGTTGACCTGGATTACTGTCCTGATGTTTGTCGGTATCAGGCTTTACCGGTTGCTTATCATCACCTGACTTACCAGGCGTCTTCTTGCCACCATCTGACTTTCCCTGATCCTTCGGTTGTTCTACGAATTCTTCTTCCCCATGTGGAATAACTGGTCGAGGAAATATTGGTGTCTCAGGCTCCCACAAGTCCCAACGGTGCGATTCACCAGCACGGATATTAACCGTTTGGGCCACTAGGTTTCCATCTACGTTTACGTCGACGTTTAACTCAGCGTTCGGGGCGAGCACGCTCCCCATGAAGTAGCCACTAGAAATATTAACGGTCTTAACCCCGCTTCCAAAGTTCCACAGAATATGGTTGGGCTTTGCATGGCTCTCATTTGGCGATAATTGCGTATTGTCGTCATAAATTAACCTCGTCTTGGTTGACAGATTAAGAGTATCCTTGGCCGACCGCACATTAATGATGACAACTTGCCCATCTTTAGTGTCACTATCCAATCCCTTGATAATAATATCCTGCGGCTGTTCCAGGAAATCACTAGGAAGTTCAATAAAGACGACTTTTTCTTTAACATTACTGATATCAATCGTCCGGTTGTTCATGTCACTGAAATTAAGGACGACATTGTCTGATTGTTTTTTCCCTGCAAGATAATCAGCATGGTCGGCTAACTTGGCCAGCTCCCCATCAATATCAATGTGGTTCTTGATAATCCGTACGTCACTCTTCTTGAGATGGTCCATCCGGGTGCCATTAATAAAAACCTGGTCCCCGTTAAACGTGATGTTCGTATCGTCCCCCAGAACAACGTCATTATTACCAGTCCGAAAGGCATTGGAACCAATACCACTGACCTTACTGATGTAATAGGTATCCTTGCTAGTGTGGTTAAAGGACTGACCCCGGGTCCCAAATTCTTGTCCACTTACTAATTCGCCGGTAGCAATGTTTCCGTTCGTATCCGCCTTGGATGAGGTTTTCCCCGCAAAAATATGGAAACCAGCAGCCTTCCCCAGTAATTCGCCCTCGTAAACAGGATTGCTTTCCTTAACCGCTGCCGTTTGTGCCGGTGTCGTGGCCACTTTGTTCGCAGCTACCGTCGTAGTTTCTGCCGCGTTTGTGGCTGTTGAACTCTTCAACGCAACACTATTATTCGTCAGTACCTGGTTGTCGTTGCCGGCCTTAACGGCTGCCGTGGTGGCACCATCATCGGCGTTTGCCTTTTGGCTCAGAACAGTGCTTCCGAAAACTGCTACTGATACCAGTGCCGTTATCCATAATTTGCCAGCTTTATACAATTTGTAATGATCCAGTGATTGTTTGTTCACAGTAACTTACTCCCGATTAATAAAATTTAGCATTAATTAATTTACTACGGGGATAAGTACTGAACCAGATTTAAATTATTTACCAAGTCGATTAATATTGATAAATGGCCCCATTGTATTTTTTATAGAATAATTTCCGTAATTTTAGGTATACTATTCCATAAAAAATCGTATATATAACGTTTTACTTTCAAATTATCCGCGGTCAATAAATAAGTAAACCATTATAAAATTAGTCCTAACAAATTAAGTGATAAGTAAGTTTTTTACAAATTTCAGTTTTCTGTTCTTTTTATTCAGTAATTGGCTTACTTTTAAAATGCAATTCACCCCCAGTACCGTACATTTTTGGCACTGGGGGTGAATTAATTAGTATTTATTTTACGGCTTCGGGAAGTTTAGCTTTGGATAGTCCTTTAGTTCCGGAGCGTTGGTTGTGTAATCATCAAACGTACTCTGGTTGCCGTTTTCTGCCTTAACACTCGTCTTTTTCTTCTTCTGCGCATTCTTCAGGTTCTGGAGGCCCTTCTTCAGGTTGTAATTGTAGTCCTTCTTATTAACCTTCTTGAAGTCAGGGAGCTTGTAGAACCGCAGGAGATCACCATTCATGACCCGGTCAGACAGGCCGAGGTCCGTTGTGACGTACTTTTGAATCTTGCTAAAGGCCTTCTTCTGCTTTGGCGTTGCCTTGGTAATCTGTTTACCGTTCTTGGTGTAGTAGTAGTCACCATTGTACTTAGTGTACTTTGGTGTGACCCAGTCACCGTTTCTAAACGGCACAATCTGGTTCCGCTGTGGTGACAAGAGGTCCTGACCAAACTGGATGTAGTTCTTGGAGCTAATCCCTAACAGGTCTTCCAGAGTTGGCAGTACATCAATTTCACCACCATAGGTATGGTCAATGCCACCCTTCAGTCCCTGCATATTAATCATGAATGGGACCTTCTGGAACATTGCCAAGTCGTAGTTAGTGATTTTCTTCTTGTGCAAGATCTGGGCAATTGCGTTCTGGTGGTTATTGGAGATCCCGTAGTGGTCCCCGTACAGGATCAGAACACTGTTTTGCCGTAAACCGGACTTATCAAGGTAGTCCAGGAACTCACCCAGTGATTCATCCAGGTAACGGGCCGTCTGAACATACGGGTCAACGGTATCGTCACCAGTATGCCAAGCTTCAATGTCCTTGTTCTGTTTATCAAGGATGTAAGGGTAGTGGTTAGTAACCGTAATCAGCTTAGCATAGAACGGTTGCGGCAGTTGCTCAATGTAGTGGGCACTTTCCTTTAAGAAGATCTTATCCTTCATCCCGTAGCCGACATCGTAATCCTTGGTCTTTGGGAAGTATTCCTTACTAAAGAAGTACTGGTAGCCAAAGGACTTATAAGCGTTGTCCCGGTTCCAGAAACTTGGGACGTCCCCGTGGAACGATGCTGTCGTGTAACCCAGCTTTTGGTGTAGGAGGGCCGGAGCGGATTGGAAGGTGTTCGTCGTTCCGTCCGTTACCATCGCCGAACCTTCTGGCAAGCCAAAGAGTGAGTTTTCCAGCATCATTTCTGCATCGGCCGTCTTCCCCTGGCCAACCTGGTGGAAGAAGTTATCAAAGGCCAGGGTGTCATCAGCGTGGTAAAGCTTATCCAGGTTTGGCATTACTTCTTGCCCATCCTGTTTGTAATCAATCATGAACTGCTGGAGACTTTCCAAGTGGATCACGAAGATGTTCTTACCACGGGCAACCCCCTTATACTGGATGTTTGGTCCCGCGTAATTATGGTGGATAAAGTTAAGAACCGGTTTCAGCTGGTCCTGGTCGGCGCGGGCTTTGACGACGCTATTATGGGTCGTCTTGACCCCATCATAAATGGTATACGCCTGCAGGCCAAGGTACTTAACAATGTAGTTATTATCAAACGTCCGGGTCAAAAGCTGCGAACGGTTGGACTCGGCCATCCCCAGGTTGGCACCAAAGAGGATAAAACCGAGGGCCGTCACGGTGATGGCGTAGCGGGTCTTAAAGCGCCGCATGTCAACCCGGATGATGTGGAACAGCAAGACCAGGGCCAAGATGATTACATCGGCGTAGACCAGGAAGTCTCCGGGACGCATGATTCCCATCAGACTCTTACCCAGGTTGTTGGAAGTTGCTCCAGAACCCTTGATAACGTTAAAGGTAATGAAATCAGAAAATTCACGGTAGTACAGGATGTTGGAGAATAGCCACGTCGATAAAAGGGCGTTAATAATCAACATCAACCAGTACGACAACCGTCCCCGGAAGTACAGTGCAATCCCTAGGAAAACCAGGGCTCCCGGTATTGTATTGAACGCGAGCAGGAAGTGTTGCATGCTTCCCTTAACACCGAGGTTGAATTCATTCTGGTATGCCCAATAACTCTTAAGGCAAAATAAGAGTACGGCGAGCAGAAAGAACCCTAACTTGGTATTCAAGCCACGTCGCAACTTTTGCAACGCTGTTTTCATAATTTGTTCCTCCATTAAAAATATCAACTTAAACAATAATACATTCTGCTAACGAATAGCAATCATCAAAGCGGCTTTTTTTCAAAAAGTTTAAATTTACTCGCCCTAAAATTAGTGGGTACCGCTTTCAACATCTTACTTTCCGATATTAAACATGTTATCATTTATCAGCACTATTTAAGGAGGGAGCGTTATTCACCATGTCACTTAGTAAGAAACAGGCCAACTTGATGTTATTGGCTGTCGCTATCCTCTGGGGGAGCAGCTACGTCTTCGCCAAATTAACGGTCGATGCCGGCATGCACTCCGGGCTGATCAATGCCTGCCGGGGGACGATGTGTGTCGCCGCCGGGAGCCTGATCTTTTTCAAAAAGCTTCGGCACATGACCTGGGTCGACGTCCGTCTGGGCCTGACCATCGGGACGATTAACTTTTTGGGCTACTACCTACAGACGGACGCCCTACGCTACACGACCCCGGCCAAAAACGCCTTTTTAACAACCCTGTACATTGTTGTGGCCCCACTCTTACTGTGGCTATTCTGGCATGAGCGCCCCCAGCGAAAGGCATACTTTTCAATTGCCCTTTCAATCATCGGGATGGCCGTCATCACCAACGTCTTAGGGAGCAACCTCCACCTGCAATTTGGTGATGTTTTAACGCTGATCTCCACCGTTTTCTGGGCCGCCCAGATCATCTTCTTCGCTAAGTACGCCCCCCACGCCTCCAGCCCCTGGGTCCTGATTTTCATGATTGGGATCTGCCAGGGAACCTTTGGCTGGATCACAACCTTCCTCTTTGAGCGCCCCACACTGGTGCACGTTCACTGGGTCCAAGCGTTGATTCCCCTAGCCATTTTGGCCATTGGGGTGACCTTCCTTGCCCAGGGGATGCAGATCACCGGGCAGGCATATACGGACCCGACCACGGCCGGGTTGATCCTGATGCTGGAATCGTTCTTTGCTAGTGTCATGTCCGTCATCATGGGCTATGATCCCCTGACACCACAGCTGGTTATCGGTGGTTTTATCCTCCTGGTTGCCAACGCCATCATGCAGGTAAACATCCATATTCCATTCTTAAAACGGAAGGCATTATAAAGAATAAGAAGCTGGGAAAAAAGCTTCAGAGTGCTCCGTATGGCTAGTATAGGACGATTG
>CAJMLF010000045.1 GCA_905214235.1 uncultured bacterium
AAATAGAAATAAGAATTATCTTTTAATAAAAAGATACACACTCTAAAAAGAGCTAAATTTCAATTTTGAGATACGTATCGATTTTATTCTCATGAAGAATCTACCAATGATATATGTATAAAATTGGTTCAACCCCTATTTTATTTAGATTAGCAATATCAAAATAAAATAGGGGTTAAATTATACTTGTGTAGCTAGAATAACTAGCAACATATAAACTCTGCATGTTTAACTGAGACATCGGATTATACCAATTCACAATTAGAAGAATAAACAGATTACTCAACAAGATTATGAAATTTACAATATGCTGATAGGAAAGCCATTCAACAACAGAACCATCTTACTCAACACTTTATTAGCTTAAAAGCGAGTTCAGCAATAATAAGATAAATGAGCCATATAACAAACCAAGAAATTTATAATGCCTATATTTTGCTTTATTACGCCTTTATAGGCTCTTTAAGAGTATTAAGGTATTTCACACTATTTAGCATATAAGATGGGCTAAAATAGGGCTTATTTAAGCTCTCAATAAGTATTTATCTTTTTTCTTTAAGACTTTAACTATAACTTTTAAACAAAAGGCTTCGATTCCCAAGCAGAGAATCGAAGCCTTTCATTTTTTATGCCAGCTTTTTACCAACTTAATTTATTTAAATTTGGTGTATTTTTGGTGTACACACACCACAGTTACTAACTTTTTAGAAGTTAATAACTGATTTAGCCTAAATCCACGAAGTCGCTTAAAAGCCGTCATTTCAAGCTTTTAGACTACTTCTTCTTGTTCTTCTTACCCTTCTTGCTATCTTTAGTTTCCTTTTCTGGACGCATTGTTGGGAAGAAGAAGTATAATTGCTTACAATACCTTCTTCTGGCATTTCACATTTTTTCACACGTTTAAATGACTACAAATACTATCATATCAACCATTTTCGTGATCATAAAAATTATAGGATATCATTTAGTTCAAAACATGTGAAAAAAGTGAGAAATCATAGCCTTAAACTAACATAAAAAGCCTATAACAAACACGGTAAAAACGTATTGTTATAGGCTTTTAGTATGTTTCTAGTGCTGACTAGAGGATTCGAACCTCCGACCTCATCATTACTAATGACGTGCTCTGCCAACTGAGCTAAGTCAGCATTTCACCAGCGAATATTAGTATAGCATATCCCCGCCTAAACGCAAGGAAAAAATTAAAAAAGTGAAGCAAAAGTCACCTTGGGACTCACGCTTCACTTCTTTGTTTTCTCATGTAGTCCGTCACCCATCTGGGCCACACACTTCTTCATCTCATTAATATCCAAAATACTCTGGGCGAATTCCTTGCGGACCAGGTCATCAGGTAGGTACTCGTCATACTTATCAAAGACCGGCACCTCCTTTGGGTACAGCAACTCCAGTGGATCAAAGTCCCTTGCCGCCTCCTCCTTCAAGACCTGGAAGAACTCCTCGGCGCTGGTGTCCATGGCAAATTCCATGAAGTAGGGTCGGGCCGAGTTAAAGCCGCGTAGGTTCAACCGCTTGGCACACTTAATCCGCAGCAACCGTTCTAGGGCCAGAAAGGCATAGCTCCCGGTCCACGGGAAGAGACACCACATCTTGCCACCGAGGTTAATCAATTGCTTTTTCGGCAGGCCCGCAATATTAGCGGTGTCACGAGCCTGTGTCAGTCGTGCTCGGGCGTTCTTCATCAGGTACGGGTACATCTGACTTTCTACCAAGACCTGCCGCATCCGTTTCAAAATCTTTGGATGAATGTCACCCGGGACATCCCCAAAGTATGCCGGAATCCGGCCCTTGACACCATGACAGTACACCTGGTGACGCTGGCGGTCAATATCTTCAACCACCCATACCCGGCCAGCAATTGCAATCTTGTCACCAACCGGTGGCGGCTTAACAATCGTTCCTAGTTCTTCGGATCTAGCATGGACGCTGAACTCCTCATTTTCCTGGAAGACCGCGTAGAACTTGAAGTTGTTGACGACCCGCTCGCCGGCCATACCGACAATCAGGTTACCCCGTTCCGTCTGCTGAATCTGGTCCTTCTTCACTAGATGGCGTAAGAGGATCCGGTAATCGTCCGAACTAACGTTATGGAAGTAGTTCAATGGCAAAACTCGACCAGCCAACTCCGCTGGACTCATCTCCCCGCCGGATGCCAGGGTGCTCATTGTCTGGTGGTAGAGCAGGCTGTATGGCAGGCGGTTGGGTTCTGGTGGTTCAACCCACCGTTCTTCTAGATATAATTGGACCAGGGCAATTCCCTGGAGCAGTGGCCAGGGAATCAGGTCCGGCAGCATCGCCCGCGACTCCGGGTGTTCTTCCCGCATCACAAAGTGCATCTCGGGCGGATTCCCCCGCCGGCCGGTCCGGCCCATCCGCTGGAGAAATCCAGAAACAGTGAAAGGAGCGTCAATCTGAAAGGCCTGCTCCAGCTTTCCAATGTCAATCCCCAGCTCCAAGGTCGCTGTTGCACAGGTCGTCATGTAGGAGTCGTCATCCTTCATCGCGTCCTCTGCTGTTGCTCGAAATGCCGGTGACAGGTTCCCATGGTGGATTAAGAAGCGGTCCGGCTCGTGCCTGGCTGCGCTATAGGAACGGAGCATCTGGCAAACCGCCTCACACTCCTCCCGGCTATTGGTAAAGACCAGGCTCTTCTTCCCGCGGGTGTGCTCAAAGATATAGCCAATTCCCGGGTCAGCCAGTTCCGGCGCTGTATCCGTCTTCGGTTCTACCGGGGCCGCCGGGTCAAAGTCCTTGCTGGCTGCCTGGGGATCAGTCTGGTAAAAATGTTCCATCGATAGACGCCAGACCTGCCGGGTGTTTTTGACCTTGGGCGCAACGGTCCGGTGCCCGGATCCAGCTCCCAGGAATTTTGCTGCCTCCCGGAGGTTTCCAATCGTCGCCGATAGACCAATCCGCCGCGGTCTAACCCCGGCCAACCGGCTCAAGCGCTCAATCAAACAGAAGGTCTGTCCACCACGGTCACTCCGCAGAAAGGAGTGGAGTTCGTCAATCACCACGAAACGGAGACCGTGGAAGAGGTGGGGAATATCCATATGTTTATTGATCATGAAAGACTCTAGTGACTCCGGCGTGATCTGCAAGACACCAGACGGGTGCTTCAGCATCTTCCGTTTCTGGGTCGCCGCCACATCACCATGCCAGCGCCAGACGGGGATATCCGAATCTTCCGTCAGTTCGGTCAACCGGCTGTACTGGTCGTTGATCAGGGCCTTGAGTGGCGCAATGTAAAGGCAGTTGACGGAGTCTCTTGCCCCTGATTCACTCAGCTCAGTCAGAATCGGGAAAAAGGCCGCCTCGGTCTTCCCCGCAGCCGTGGACGCCGACAGTAAGACATTGTGGTCCGTCCCGAAGATTTCCGCGGCCGCGGCAACCTGGATGGGCCGAAGCTGTTGCCAGCCCTGCCGGTAGATGTAGTCCTGGATGAAAGGCGCATAGTGTGCGAAGACGTCCATCACAATTCCCCCATTCTAAATCGTAAACTCCGTGTAGTTTTTCTCCTGCTTACCACCATCATTAGTTGAGTCATCGTCATCCCCCATACCCGTGAACTGGTCGGAATTAAGGAGGTCACTGACCGTTGCCTTAGGGTTCTGGTAAACGATGTCCAGTAGCTCAATAAAGTCCCGGATAACCTCCCGGGGTGTAATCTTGATATCGGCACCGATCCGCCCATACTCGATCTTGATAAACTTGGCCAATTCTTCTTCAGTAATCTGCCGGTCGTAGCCGTAAAGGCGGGCGTGCATGTCGGTCAGCTTTTCGGTTAAGACCAACATTTCTTCTGCCGTCAGTGGCTCCAGCTTAATCACCGGCGCGTACATGTCCTGGGCACCGACGTGGGCAAACTTTCCTTCCGTCAGCCGTGAACGCAGCGCCTCGTAACTGTAAACACCCCGGCGGCGGTCTTCAACGGCCTGCGGGGTCCCGCACATCAGGATACCAAGGTACTTGGCCTTTCCCTGGAGAGTGTCGTTATACATGGTCAAAATCTTTTCGTAGTTATACTGGCGACTGATGCTGTTCGGGATCTTGTAAATGTTGACTAGCTCATCAATCATGATCACCAGCCCCGCATAGCCGGCCTGGCGGAAGAAGCGGGCGAAGAGCTTCAGGTATTCGTACCAGTCACTATCGTCAATGATAATGCTAACGCCAAGTTCTTGCTTGGCCTCGGTCTTGTGGGTGTACTCGCCGCGGAACCACTTGACTACCTTCGCCTTCGTTTCATCATCGTCATCAACATAGGCGTGGTAGTACATGTTCAGGAGCTTGGCAAAGTCGAACCCGTGGACAAGCTCGCTGAGGGAGGCAATAACCGCACCAATCTTCTTATCAACGGCCGCGGTGAATTGCGGGTCATCCTCATCCAAGCCCGTCTCGCTGGCCACTTCCTGAAGGACAGTATTAATCCAGCGATCGAGGATTAAAGTTAATGCGCCCCCTTCTGGCCGGGTCTTGGTTGCGAGGTTCTGGATTAATTCCCGGTAGGTTGCCAGGCCCTGACCCTTGGTTCCCTGTAGCCGTCGTTCAGGCGACAAGTCGCCGTCCACGACCACGAAGTTCTTATCCATCACGTAGTTGCGGACCGCCTGGAGGAGGAAGCTCTTCCCAGCACCATAGCGACCGACAATAAAGTGGAAGGAAGCCCCACCCTCGGCAACGACTCCAAAGTCATGCAGGAGGGCCGCAATTTCATCCTTCCGCCCGACTGTAATGTAAGGGAGGCCAATTCGGGGAACCACTCCGGCCTTAAGGGAATGTAGGACTGTCTGCGCAATCCGCTTGGGCACCCGTTGCCTTGTCCTTTCTGCCATTTAAAATCACTCCTTATCTGAAAACATTTTTTCCAGGTCCGCCCGATAGTCTTCAATAATTGCTGGTTGGTCGTCCTGGTTAAATTCAATCACGTCATCACCAATTTCGTCAAAAAGGGCTTCGTTAATCTGGTCGGCCACGATTGAGACCATCAGGTGGTGCTTTTTCAAGTAGTCCTTCCATGGTTTCCCCTTCAAGAGAGCCCGTAATAAGAAGGCCTGGTCAGCGTCAAGGTTCATCGAAACTGGCTCCGCAGCTGGAGCTGTCGGTTGTGGCTGGGAAGAAGGCGGTGGCATCGTTTCCTGCGCTGCCACTGATTCTTCCTGGTCCTCTTTAATTGCCTGCCGTTCCTCATCGGTCAGCAGGCTCTCCTGGGTGACCGCCGCATCCTGACGAATCTGGTTAATCCCGCCCAGGTCGATGTGGACCTTGGGCCGCTGAGCTTCTTTGAGCTGGCGTTGATAGGTACTAATTCCCTGGTCAATGGCATTTAGAACTACAACCGGCAGCCAGCGGGCCTTCAGAGGGCGACCAAGGTTAAATCGTAGCCGGACAAGCCGGTCGACCTCGTGAAGTAAGGTGTTGAGGTTTTGCTTCTCATTCGGTTGGGCCCGCATGGAAAGGCAGTAGTATTGGCGACCCTTAAAGCGGTAGCGCCGGACCGAATCAAGCGGGTACTCTGTCATCTGCTGCTGGGGGTGGAAGTAAAAGACTGCGTTGCCAAAGAAGTAGTTGGTCGTCAGCTGCTGACTGGCAACATGGTGGTCAAAGTACTTTTGCCCCTCCTTGTCCGGTAAGTTGAGGATCTCCTGCCAGATCACCTTTAACAGGGCCGTAAAGTGGTCGGCTGATTTTTGGTATAACCGACTGCGGTCCAGGTAGGTTGTGTGCCGCTTGAAGACGGCGACCAGATCCGTTGCACTGTATGCATCTGGGTGGAGCAAAACATGGTAGTCACGGTCCGCCGCAATCTCAGTCGCAAAGATCTTGTTTGCTAGCGCATGGTCAAGTCGGTAGTAAAGAACGTAGTCGCGCAGCCAATGGTCCAGGTAGGCCCCCATCTTGCTATCAAAATGACCAGCATACTCATTCCGGAATTCGGTCAATTGCTTGAAGCCCGCCATTGGGGAAGCCACACCAATGTTGTTGAGGAGCTCGTAGATGTAAATGTAGGCGTACGAGGTCGAAACTGGGGTGAAAACACCCTGGCGAAGCTTGGTCCGCCAGGCAAAGTACGTCCGCAGCTGGTCAACACTTAGCATGTGGTAGGTTGGAAAGTAGCGCTTGAGGGGAACCGGCCGGTCAAAGTCGTCCTGGTAATCGGCCAGGATTTGCCCCTGGTCGTAGAAGTTCTTGTCCCGCCGTAAGCCTGGCAAGAGGCTGTAGTCATAGGCCACCAGGGCCATTTCAATCTGCTTAGGGACCGCGGGTTTAGTGGGCTGGGGACGCCGTTTTGTCGGTTGGGGGATTGCCTGAGCCTGGTACTTTTCCTCGGCATCATTTTCCGGTAGGACCACGTATTGTTGCTGGTGCATGGCTTCCTTACCAGCGTTCACCGCCGCCTTGAAGGCGTAGTCAATGATGTTTTCGCTGGCCCGGTCACTCACCTTTTCCAGGGTAAAACCAACCCACTGTTCATCATGGTGAAAGAAGGCGGGCCCGAATCCGGGAAGGTCACGAATCGCATCGGCAAAGCTAAAGCACTGGGCATCAATCCGGACTGGTTTAGCCGGGTTGATGACGATGAAGGGCGCTTGACCAGGCTTTAGCGCAAGGCCCTGTTTGGGTACCTCATCATCGGTCGGTAGTGTGGTAAAGCGCAAGCCGTACTTATTACTGATTAGTTTGGTCAGTGACTGGTAATCCATTTCTCTCCCCTCCCGTACATACGTTCAGATTATATCAAGAATTAGATTTCTTGTGAAATGTTACGTAAGCACACCATAACGACACGTATTGAAAAAGGCGGTCGTGATCCTCAAGC
>CAJMLF010000046.1 GCA_905214235.1 uncultured bacterium
TGTTGCTGGTAGATAGGAGGTTGTTATGAACAACAATCGGCGTAATAATAATTTTACTCATAACGTTCTCTTCTACGCAGTGATGTTCTTGTGTATCATGGGAATTGCCTACTTCTTCTTCGGTGGTAACCAATCCACTGGCCAAAGCAAGACAGTCACCCAAAGCGAGTTTATCTCTGAACTGAAGAGCAATAAGGTTAAGAGTGTCCAGCTACAACCGAATGGTGGAGTTTACAAGGTTACCGGGACTTACCGCAAGCCCCAATCTAATAATAGTAATGACTCCAATAACGGTTTTGCTTTAACCACGCAACGCAACAATAAGGTAAGTCAGTTCCAGAGTTCTGTCCTGGAAAGCGACGTTACGGTTAGTCAACTACAGAATTATGCCAACAAGCACAATGTTAAGCTGAGTACCCGGGCGGAGGAATCCAACAGCGTCTGGATGAACTTACTTTTAACCGTCCTCCCGCTGGTCATCATGATTTTCTTCTTCTACATGATGATGGGCCAAGCAGGCCAAGGTGGCGGCGGTCGTGGAGTAATGAGCTTTGGTAAGACAAAAGCTAAACCAGCAGATGCCAAAAAGAACAAGGTTCGTTTCTCTGATGTTGCCGGTGAGGAAGAAGAAAAGCAAGAGCTGGTCGAAGTTGTTGAATTCCTGAAGAATCCAAAGAAATTCACCCGGCTGGGCGCCAAGATTCCATCTGGGGTCTTGCTTGAGGGTCCCCCGGGTACCGGTAAGACCTTGCTTGCCAAGGCGGTTGCCGGTGAATCAGGAGTCCCATTCTTCTCCATTTCTGGTTCTGACTTCGTTGAAATGTTCGTCGGGGTTGGTGCCAGCCGTGTCCGGGACCTCTTTGACCAAGCTAAAAAGGCTGCCCCAGCGATCATCTTCATTGATGAAATTGATGCCGTTGGTCGCCGGCGTGGTAATGGTATGGGCGGTGGCCACGATGAACGTGAGCAGACGCTTAACCAATTGCTGGTTGAAATGGACGGGTTCCAAGGTGACGAAGGGGTCATTGTGATGGCCGCCACTAACCGGTCCGATGTTCTGGATCCTGCCTTGCTGCGTCCTGGTCGTTTCGACCGGAAGATCCTGGTCGGCCGTCCGGACGTTAAGGGCCGTGAAGCAATTCTGCGGGTTCACGCGAAGAACAAGCCATTGGCACCTGACGTTGACCTTAAGGAAATTGCCAAGCAAACCCCTGGCTTTGTTGGGGCCGACCTGGCCAACCTGTTGAACGAGGCGGCCTTACTGGCAGCCCGGCGAAACAAGACCCAGATTGACGCGGACGACTTGGATGAAGCTGAAGACCGGGTAATTGCCGGTCCAGCCAAGCACGACCGGGTTCAATCACCACAAGAGCGGAAGACCGTTGCCTACCACGAAGCCGGTCACACGATTGTTGGTCTGGTCTTAAACGACGCCCGGGTTGTCCACAAAGTCACGATTGTACCGCGTGGGCGAGCCGGTGGTTACGCAATTATGCTGCCACGGGAAGACCAAATGCTGATGTCCAAGAAGAACGCCGAAGAGCAGATTGCCGGTTTAATGGGTGGTCGTGCGGCCGAAGAGCTGATCTTCAAGTCCCAGTCTTCGGGTGCTTCTAACGACTTTGAACAGGCAACCCAAATTGCCCGGGCAATGGTTACCCAGTACGGGATGAGCGACAAGATTGGCCCTGTTGAACTGCAGAGCTCCGGTCAGGTATTTACTGGCCAGGGTTATGACCAATCAACTTACTCCGAGAAGACGGCGGCCTTGATTGATGAGGAAGTTCGCCGGATCCTTAATGAGGGTCACGAACGGGCCCTTCACATTCTGGAGACCCACCGCGAGCAGCACAAGGTAATTGCTGAGGCCCTGCTTAAGTATGAGACCCTTGATGAAAAGGAAATCCTGAGCTTGTACAAGACCGGGAAGATTCCAGAAAAGGCCCATGCTGAAGCAAATGAAGAGGCCCATGCCCAAACTTTTGAAGAATCAAAGCGGGCACTGGAACGGCTCGAAGATGAAAAGCGGGAAAACAAGGCTAACAATAATGAGTTACCAAGTGACGAAAACGCCGATCAATCTGATAAGCCAGATACTCACGAGGGCCCATCTAATGATGAGGACCATTCGGATGATCATTCTGACCATCAAGAATAATAAAATGATAAAATGGGAGTGACTGAGCCGCAGGGCTGGTTCTCCCATTTTTTATTGCGAGGAGGAATTAATAATGAAATCAACGGATTATTTAGTAAAGAGTATGAGTAAGGATGGCAAGTTCCGGGCATACGCCGTCAACGCTACCCAGTTAGTGGAAAAGGCCCACGAAATTCATGACACCTGGAGCGCTTCATCAGCAGCTCTGGGCCGGACCTTAGTTGGGACCCTCCTGTTAGCTACTGCCGGTCTGGAAGGTGAGGCCGGAATGACGGTCAAGATCCAAGGAAACGGCCCGGTTGGCTACATTGTTGCCGACGGGACGGCCAAGGGAACAGTAAAGGGCTACATGGGCAACCCCCACGTAAACCTGCCGGCTAATGCTAAGGGTAAGATTGATGTAGCGGGCGCGGTTGGTAAGAAGGGAACCCTCTCCGTTACCAAGATGGCTCCTGGCGACAAGACACCTTACACCGGGGAAGTCAACCTGGTCTCGGGTGAGCTAGGTGATGACTTTACCTACTACCTCGCCCAGTCAGAACAAATTCCGTCGGCGGTGGGCCTGTCTGTTTTTGTTAACCCGGACGACAGTATCGAAGTTGCCGGTGGTTTCATGATTCAGGTCCTTCCTGGTGCCAGTGACGAGGAAATCACGAAGTTGGAAAAGACACTTAAGGGGCTGCCACTCGTTTCGGAAATGCTTCGTGACGGGGATACACCCGAAGACATTCTCAAAAAGATCTTTGGCGACCAACTGAAGATCCTGGATACCATGCCTGTCCGCTACGAGTGTGACTGCTCTAAGCAGCGCTTTGCCCGGGCCCTGGAGAGTATTAGCACGGCTGACCTGAAGAAGTTAATTGATGAGGACCACCACGCGGAGACGGTTTGCCAGTTCTGTGGTAAGAAGTACGAATTCAGTGAGGAAGAACTGCAGTTAATTTACGACAAGAAGGTTGCCGATGCCGAGGCCGATAAGGAAATTGCGGAAAAGGAAAAGCAAAATAAGGATCAGAAAAAGTAGTTACTTGGTTAGCAACCGGTGGATGTGCTATGATGGTTGAGTTATCGAACTATATCTAAGTGCAATTGGAAGCCAGCTCTGTTGCACGTGAGCAATGAGGTGAATTTATGAAGTGGAAAATTGGCAACGTTGAGATTCCCAATCAGGTTGTCGTGGCACCGATGGCGGGGGTAACCAACTCGGCCTTCCGGGTCATCTGTAAGAAGTTTGGTGCTGGTTACGTGGTTTGCGAAATGATTTCGGACCGGGGAATCATGTACCACAACAAGAAGACCTTGAATATGATGAATGTTGACCCGAGCGAACACCCGATGGGAATTCAAATCTTCGGGGGAACAAAGGAAACGCTAGTTGAAGCTGCCAAGTACGTTGACCAACACACGGCGGCGGACGTGATCGACATTAACATGGGCTGCCCGGTAAACAAGGTGGTTAAGACCGATGCGGGGGCCCGCTGGTTACTTGACCCGGATAAGGTCTACGAGATGGTCTCCTACGTTACTGACGCCGTCAAGAAGCCGGTAACGGTGAAGATGCGGACCGGCTGGGATGATAAGCACATTTATGCCGTCCAAAATGCCCTGGCCGCAGAGAAAGCCGGGGCGGCAGCGATTGCAATGCACGGTCGGACCCGAAAACAGATGTATACGGGACACGCAGATTGGAATATACTAAAAGAGGTTGCTGATCAACTGACGATCCCGTTCATGGCTAACGGTGATATTCGGACACCGGAGGACGCCAAGAAGGTCCTTGATATGACCGGTGCAACGGCTGCAATGATTGGCCGAGCTGCGATGGGGAACCCATGGATGCTGACCCGGACCGAACACTACTTGGAGACCGGTGAATTGTTACCGGAAGCGACTGCCGAGGAGAAGATTAAGATGGCTAAGGACCACCTTAACCGCTTGATTGACCTCAAGGGTGAATACATCGGTGTGCGTGAGTTCCGAGGCCTTTCAACTTACTATTTGAAGGGAATTCCGCGCTCAGCACGGGCCAAGGCGGCCTTAGTAGAAGCCGAAACGCGGCAGGAAATGAACGATATCTTTGACCGCTTTGCTGAACAGACAGCAGAACGGGAGAGCAGAAGATCAACTAAAGAAGCTCAATAAGAGGAGGAGAATTCTGTGTCACAAGAACTAGATCAGATGCGTGTTCGTCGTGAAAAGATGGAAGAATTAAAAGAGGCGGGGATTGAACCCTTTGGCCGGCGCTTTAAGCGTGATCACCTGGCCCAAGATCTGCACGACAAATATGACAAGTATGACAAAGAAGAATTAAATGAAATGGGCGAGATGGTTACCATTGCTGGGCGGATGACCCGGAAGCGGAGTAGTGGTAAGGCTGGTTTCGCTGATTTTGTTGACCGGACGGGTAAGATTCAGGTCTATGCACGTAAGGACATGGTGGGGGACGAACCTTACCATATTTTCAAGCGGGCTGATATTGGTGACTTCCTGGGGATTTACGGGGATGTCATTAAGACCAACACTGGCGAATTGACTGTGCGGGCCCACAAGATTACCTTCTTGTCCAAGGCCCTGCGCCCACTCCCGAACAAGTGGGAAGGGGTTACGGATCCCGAGACGATTTATCGTCAGCGTTACCTTGACCTGATTTCTAACCCTGAGAGCTTTAAACGTTTCCACCAACGGACAGCAATTATCAAGGCTGTGCGGAAGTACATGGATGACCATGGCTTTACTGAAGTGGAAACCCCAATCTTGAACACCCAGGCTGGTGGTGCTAATGCCCGGCCGTTTATTACCCACCACAATGCCCTAGACATTGACATGTACCTACGGATTGCAACCGAATTGTACCTGAAGCGGTTGATTGTCGGGGGCTTTGAACGGGTTTACGAATTAGGCCGGATCTTCCGGAATGAGGGGATGGACCCGCACCACAACCCTGAATTTACGACAATGGAAACCTATGCCGCATACTTTGACTTCCATGATGTAATGGACGAAACGGAAGGAATCGTCAAGGCAGCTGCCAAGGTTGTATCCGACGATGGGAAGATCACTTACCAGGGACACGATATTGACCTGGGTGGCGACTTCAAGCGGATCACAATGGTTGATGCCGTTAAGGAAAAGACGGGGATTGACTTCAGTGACAAGTCCATGACGGACGAAGATGCTAAGAAGCTGGCAGAAGAACACAAGATTGAATATAAGCCATACTGGACTAAGGGACATATCCTGAACGCCTTCTTTGAAGAATATGTGGAGGATACCCTTATTCAACCAACCTTTGTTTATGAATACCCAGTTGAAGTTTCACCACTGGCTAAGCGGAACAAGGATAATCCAGAAATGACTGACCGCTTTGAACTGTACGTTGATGGGAGCGAACTGGGGAATGCCTTCAGTGAATTGAACGACCCAATCGACCAGAAGAAGCGGTTTGAAATGCAAGCGAAGGAAAAGGCTAACGGTAACGATGAAGCTGAACCAGTCGACTTAGACTACGTTCAGGCGTTGGAATACGGGATGCCGCCAACGGGTGGACTCGGTATCGGGATTGACCGGCTGGTAATGCTGCTGACTGATGCTAAGTCGATTCGTGATGTCATTCTCTTCCCAACCATGCGTCCGGAAAAGGAAAAGCAAAACGGTAAGAAGAAGTAAAATCATCAAGGCTTGACGATTGGCCTTGTAGGATAAAGTGAATACCACTTTAGCGTAAAAGATTCGCACCTAGTTTACTTAGGTACGAATCTTTTTTAGGTTATAAAAGGGTATTACATGAACTGCGGTACTAGTTCATAGTATTATTCCTTAACCGGTGGACAGTCTACCGGCTATTAGCAAAAATCAATATTAGTAATATGTTGGGGTAACGGAGAGACACATTCGTCAACATATCCGAAAGCACTAAGGTAACGAGGAGAGGGTTAGATAGAAAATGAAACCGGACATTCTGAAAGAAACATACTCCTTAGTCCTTCTTTTGAGATTAAATATGAACAAAAATAAATGTTTAATAATGGAAGTTCGTTGTTTAAAAATAGTTGAATTTATTTCTAATTATTTGTTGACAATTAGTTGATATCTCGGTATAGTTAATAATGTTGTTTGAGACGTTAACAATTGATTGCTTCAAATTGGAAATCAAATTTATTGTTGACAGTTTCTCGGCAACATGATATATTATAAAGGCTGCTTGTTAACGAGCTGACTTAATTAATTAAAATTAGTTGTTGACTTTAATAAGCAGATTTGATAAAATATTAAGCGTTAGTTAACTGCTTAGTTAGCTAACTGGTAGACCTTTGAAAACTGAACAAAGT
>CAJMLF010000047.1 GCA_905214235.1 uncultured bacterium
GTATAGGAGGTCCTGCTGACAATTTATAGACGTGTCGTTATGGTGTGCTTACAGTAAATTCAAAGTGACCCCAATTAATAAATAAATTAGTATTAAATATAGCCTTAGAACTAAGAGGCGCGGACCACCAGGATACAGTGGTCCGCGCCTTTTGTATTATTCATCTTCACCAATAATTTTAAAGCCATAGTCGCGAATGTGGTTTTTCAGCAGTTGGATATATTCTTGCCCAAGCTGGCTGATAACGGTGTGCTGGTGGTGGACAATTCCGATGGTAATGGGATCGTCAAGCTTCAAGGGGATGGCAACAATTTTATCGTCATTGAGCTTGCTGCTGATGATTCCGGAACTGATGGTGTAGCCGTTCAGGCCGACCATCAGGTTGAAAATAGTGGCCCGGTCACTAACCTTGATTTCCTTCTTGTGACTCAGGGTTGATTGGATCTCTTCTGAAAAGTAAAAGGAGTTATTATCGCCCTGTTCAAAGGAGAGGTAGGGGAGGCCCGTCAAATCATCAAGCTTAATTGAATGACGCTTGGCGAGGGGGTTATAGCGGCTCAAAAAGACGTGCGGTTGGGCCACAAAGAGCGGGGTGAATATCAAGCCATTTTCCGTGAGTAGTTTATCAATGATGCGGCGGTTGAAATTATTAATATAAAGTACCCCCAGTTCGCTCTTAAAGGTGCGGAGGTCATTAAAAATGTTTTCCGTTTCGGTCTCACGCAGGGTGAACTTGTAGGTTGGTGCGTTGATTTTCTTGAGCAACTCTACGAAGGCATTAACGACAAATGCGTAGTGCTGTGCCGAAACGGCAAAAGACTGGTGAAGGGGTTGCTGCTTTTTAAAGCGGTCATCGAGCAAGTGGACCTGGTCCAGAATCTGCTTGGCATAGTTCATGAATTCGCGCCCGTCAGCAGTCAGCCGGACACCAGCGTTACTCCTTTGCAGAATCGTGATTCCCATCTCTTTTTCAAAATCCTTGATGGCACTGGAGAGGCTCGGCTGGGTAAGGTAAAGCCGTTTGGCGGCCTCATTAATGGACCCCGTCTCAATTACCGCTTCTAAGTATTCTAGTTGCTTAATTCGCATCGGCTCATCTCCTTTTCTAGCATTGTAAGTATTTCCTATATCCAGTTCAAATATTTAACAGTTATTCAATAACGATGATCCATGTTAGATTATTAGACAAATAAAAACGAAAGAGATGGATGAATGATGACAGCAACCACAATTATTGGCTTCCCCCGGATTGGCGAGAAGCGCGAACTGAAATTTGCCACTGAAAAGTACTTCAAAAATAAAATCAGCCAAGCCGAACTGCAAGAAACGTCCCGAAAGCTTCGTAAGCACAACTGGGAGCTTCTCGTTCGGGCGGGAATTGACGAAATCCCGAGCAACGACTTTTCTTACTATGACCAGACGCTCGATGCCGCCTTCATGTTCAATTTGGTTCCCCAAAATGTTCAGGCCCTGCCTTTCTCCCCGTTAGATAAGTACTTCGCCCTCGCCCGGGGTTACCAGGGCAAGGAGGGGAACGTGCTGGCCTGGCCGATGAAGAAGTGGTTCAACACGAACTACCACTACTTGGTTCCACAACTTAACCAGGATACTCAATTTAAGCTAAGCGGTGACAAGATTTTCAAGGAATTTGCAGAGGCTAAAGACCTTGGTATCATTACCCGCCCAGTGCTGGTGGGGCCCTTCACCCTACTAAAATTGAGTGAGTACCAGAACGTTACCGCCGCGGACTTTGTTAACGATGCGGTGGCGGCCTACCAGGCAGTCTTTGAAAGGCTTGCCGCCGCTGGGGCCCAGTGGATTCAACTTGATGAACCATCCCTGGTTAAGGACCTCACCGCGGCAGATCAACAATTATTCAACGACATTTACCGGCCACTGCTGGCTGCTAAGGGTAAATTAAAGGTCCTTTGCCAAACCTACTTTGGAGACGTCCGTGACGTTTATAACGACCTAATAAGCTTACCGTTTGATGGGCTTGGCCTTGATTTCGTAGAGGGAAAGCAAACACGCCAGCTTGTCAGTGGCAACTTCCCAGATGACAAGGTTTTGTTTGCTGGAGTTGTAAACGGGAAAAACATTTGGCGGGATAACTACGCTAAGAGCCTGGCCCGGCTGCAAGAGACCCAGGCCAAGAATATTGTGGTCAACACGTCCTGCTCCCTTCTTCACGTGCCAATCACCGTTGCAAACGAAAACTTTGCACCAGCGGTTAAGGAGCACTTTGCATTTGCCGTGGAGAAACTGGGTGAGATCAAGGACATTGCCGCAATTTATGGGGGCCAGGCCAAGGAGCAACTCACCGCTAACCAAGCGTTGTTTGCTAAACCGCGGGTTCAAGAAGATGCTGAGCTACACGCTAAAATTGCCAGCTTAAAGGAAGAAGATTTTATTCGCCAGCCTGCCCGTAAGGTTCGGGAGAAAATCCAGAAGAAGGAATTCAACTTGCCACTTTTGCCGACCACCACGATTGGTTCCTTCCCCCAGACCAAGGAAGTCCGGAGTGTTCGACGTCAGTTCCGCCGTCACGAAATCGACCAGGAACAATATGATGACTTTATCAAGGGCAAGATTGATGACTGGTTGAAATGGCAGGAAGAGGTTGGCCTGGACGTCCTGGTTCACGGGGAATTCGAACGTAACGACATGGTGGAGTACTTTGGCCAGCACCTTTCGGGATACCTCTTCTCGAAAAACGCTTGGGTTCAGTCATACGGAACCCGCTGCGTAAAGCCGCCAATTATTTGGGGAGACGTTAAACGTCGTCACCCAATCACCATCAAGTGGTCCAAGTACGCCCAAAGTCAAACCAAGAAACTGGTGAAGGGGATGCTGACGGGACCAGTTACCATTCTTAACTGGTCATTCCCTCGGGAGGATATTAGTCTAAAAGAATCTACCCTTCAGCTGGCATTGGCCATCCAGGGGGAGGTTCTCGACCTCGAAGCCAACGGTATCAAGATTATCCAGATTGACGAGGCGGCCCTCCGTGAGAAGCTACCGTTGCGGAAGTCCGACTGGTATTCAGAATACCTGAATTGGGCAATCCCCGCTTTCCGCCTAGTTCACAGCAAGGTGAAGCCGGAGACCCAGATTCACACCCACATGTGTTACAGCGAGTTTTCCGATATTATCCCGGCAATTGATGCTATGGATGCCGACGTGATTTCTTTTGAGGCTTCGCGCTCAAACTTGGAGATCCTCGACGCACTCAAGAAGCAACACTTTGAAACCGAAGTGGGGCCGGGAGTCTATGATATTCACTCTCCGCGGATTCCGTCCGTTGACGAAGTGGAAGCAACCATCAACCGCATTCTGGCTAAGATTGCCGCGCCCAAAGTATGGATTAACCCCGACTGTGGCCTTAAAACCAGGGGCGTAAAAGAAACTAAGGCCAGCCTGACCAATGTAATTGCGGCCACGCGCGCAGTCCGTCGGCACTTGAAAGAGGAGGGGGATTAGATGACAACTTTATCGTATGAAGTCTTTCCACCGAACTCACAGGTGGGAATTGACCACCTTAGCCAGGTCCTGGCGGAACTGCAGGACCTCGACCCCGCCTTCATTAGCGTCACTTGCAGCAGTAAAACAAGCCAGCTTGCCAAGGAGACGGTCAAGGTCGCGGACTATGTGCAAAATCAGTGCCAGGTGCCCGCAATGGCCCACCTACCGGCCTGGTACCTTAGCAAAGCGGATGTGGACCGGATCCTGGAGCAACTGCGGGCTTACCACGTTAACCGGGTGCTGGTTTTACGGGGGGATGAACGTCCTAACCTACAGAAAAAGAACGATTTTACCCATGCCAGTGACCTAATTGCCTATATCCGCCAAAATTACCCGGACTTTCAAATTACGGGAGCCTGCTACCCTGAAAAACATCCCGAATCGTTAAACATGGTTGATGAAATTCAGCATTTGCGATTAAAGGTGGCCGCAGGGTGTGACCAGATAATTACCCAACTTTTTCTGGATAATCAGTGCTTTTATCGCTTTCGTGAACTATGTGCTGTCGCGGGGATTGAGGTGTCCATCATTGCTGGAGTTATGCCGATTGTAAACGAGCGGCAAGCCAACCGCATCTTACGAACCAGCGCGGTGGCGGTACCGGAAAAGTTTAAAAACATTCTGGCAAAATACCGGGACCACCCTCAGGCCTTAAAGCAAGCGGGAATTACTTACGCAATTGATCAGATTGTCGACCTGGTGACCAATGACGTTGCCGGGGTTCACCTCTACACGATGAATCAGGCGGACACCGCCCGGCAGATTAAGCAAAATATTGGTTCCCTTTTCCAAGTACAGTGTGAGGGGGCGAAGTGATGATCATTGATGGTCGAAAAATTGCCCGGGAAATAAATGCAAAGAGCAAGCAACGGGTAGCGACGTTAAAAGCACGCCAGGTCACACCGGGAATTGCGGTTATCCTTGTTGGCAATGACCCCGCCAGCAGGATTTACACTCGCACCAAGCACCGTCTTGCCCAAAAGCTCGGCATTGCCTCAACCCTGTACCATTTCTCAGCGGACGTTGACCAGGCAACGGTTCTCCGGCAGGTCCGTCGGTTAAACCAGGATGACCAGGTTGATGCAATCCTGGTCCAGGAACCCTTACCAGGGCAGTTAAATAATGAAGAGATTGTCAACGCAATTGACCCCGCCAAGGACGTGGATGGCTTGCACCCACTTAATCTGGGACGCCTGTTCGCTAAGCAAGGGGGACATTACCCGGTGGCCTGCACCCCACGAGGAATCATGGACTTGCTTGACCGCTACCAGGTTCCTTTAGAAGGCGCGAACGTGGTGATCGTGGGGAGGAGCCTCCTGGTGGGAAAACCCATGCTGGCACTGTTAAATAACCGGAATGCCACCGTCACTTTTGTTGGCCGCCACACTAAGAACCGGTCAGAACTGACGAGACAAGCCGATATACTGATTGTCGCAGCTGGTGTGCCCAGTTTGATTAAAGCTTCTGATATCAAGGTGGGGTTGACGGTGATTGACGTGGGCATCAATCGCTTGTCATCCGGAAAGTTGGTGGGGGATGTTGATTATATTAGTGTCCTTCCTAAGGCCCGGCTTATTACGCCCGTACCTGGTGGCGTGGGCCCGATGACGGTGGCCGCTTTGATGAGCCAGGCGATTGACCTTGCCGAGTGGCGGCGAGCAGCAGGGCAGTATTTAGTGGGATAAGATTGTAATAAGTAGAGACTGGGAGAAAGTGCTTTCTCGCCAGCCTCTTTTTTGATAGGGGAGTATAATCAAGTGGGAAGGGGGAAGTCGCAACAATGACGGGACTGGCATTCATAATCGTATTAATTGTAATTGGCTTCTTTTCCGGGGTCGTAGCGTCTGCGGCTGGACTAGCCTCATTGGTCTGCTATCCGGGACTAATTGCCGTGGGCCTATCCCCAGTAGCAGCTAACGTGACCGGGACTTTTGCGATGGTTTTCTCCGGAATCGGCGCGGTAGCCTCATCGCGCGGTGAGCTGCGGGACCACTGGGGTGAGGTCCTCAAGGTAACGCCGCTAACCTTAGCTGGCTGCATTGTTGGGGCCCTTATGCTCTTCACTTTTCCGGAAAAGGACTTTGCCCTGATTGCCCCCATCTTTATCCTCCTGTCGGCGGTACTCGTTCTTTTGCCACGGCGGACAAACCACCTGAGCGGTGACCACCGTTCGTGGCAAACCGTGGTTGCCTGGTGCGCAATCTTTTTTGTTGGCTTGTATTCGGGATACTTTGGTGCCGCATCGGGGGTCCTGATGTTGGCCATCCTTAACGTGATCTCCGGGGTACCGTTTAAGGAGTACAACGCGATTAAGAACCTGGTAATGGCCTTTTCCAACCTGGTTTCAATGGTGGTTTACGCCCTCAAGACGACTATTTTGTGGGCGGATATTGTTCCTTTAGCCGTCGGTTTCTTGATGGGGGGCTACCTGGGACCCAAGATTGTCCGCCGGGTTCAGCAAGGGGTAATGAAGTCAGTCGTGGCCCTTGGCGCCATTGTCTTATCCGGCTGGCTATTTTACCGGGCCGTTTAGGCGAGAAAATTTTTATTCAGCCATCCCTTGACGGTGGGAAAGGGTTACGATATAATTTAAGCATTGGTTGTTTTTAACAACGTTATTCCGGCATAGCTCAGTTGGTAGAGCACCTGACTGTTAATCAGGTTGTCG
>CAJMLF010000048.1 GCA_905214235.1 uncultured bacterium
CCTTTATGGGTTTTTCTGTCCACTTAAATGTTCAACTTAAATTTTACAATCTGCCTATATTAAAAAAAGTATAATAGAAATAAACAATACTATCGACAAAGGAGTTTTTTACAATGGCAGATTCACAATACAAAAACATTCTCGTCGCAATCGACGGCTCCAAAGCGACCAGCAAGGTTCTCGAAGCGGGAATCGACATTGCCGCCCGTAATCACGCCCACCTCGACATTCTGACCATCACCCAGGTTGACCAGTTGACCGATGGTTACAGTAATGCCGTTTTGAGTGACGAGCAGACCTATGACGCTGTCCACCGTACCCAGGAGCGGATGGAAGACTTGAAGCAAAAGTCAATTGACGCTGGAGTTACCGACGTCAGCATCCACATCCGGTTTGGTAACCCGAAGCGGGTCATTGCCCGTGAGTTCCCGAAGGACCACCACAACGACCTCATCGTGATTGGGGCCACGGGGATCTCTGGTATGGAACGGTTCATGGTGGGGTCCGTTACCTCCTACGTTAACCGGAACGCCCTCAGCGATGTCATGGTTGTGCGGATTGCAGAAAATGACTAAGCAAATTGTTACCGGCCTCGTCGCCCACGTTGATGCCGGCAAAACGACCCTTTCTGAAGCATTGCTCTACCAGTCTGGCCACCTGCGCAAGCTCGGCCGGGTTGATAACGGCGATGCTTTTCTTGATCCTGACCAGTTAGAAAAGCAGCGGGGAATCACGATTTTCACCCACCAGGCCCGCCTGTCTTACCATGATCTCACCCTCACAATGCTTGATACCCCCGGCCACATTGACTTCGCCGGGCAAACCGAACAGGTCCTCCAGGTGCTCGACTACGCAATTCTGGTGGTCTCCGCAACCAATGGCATCCAGGGCTATACCCGGACGCTGTGGGACCTTCTCAAGCGCTACGGCATCCCCGTATTTATCTTTATCAATAAGGTCGATAGCGTGGGGGCCGATTCTGTACGGGTCCTTAACCAGTTGCAAGACGAGTTTTCCGCCGGTTGCATCGACTTCACCAGCGGCCAGGTAACCACGGGCGAGGCTGCCGAAGCGATTGCCATGCAAGACGACACCGTCCTCGCTAGCTACCTCGACCAGGAAAAGCTAAGTGAAGATACGGTCCGGACCCTGATCAAAGGGCGGAAGGTCTTCCCCTGCTTTACCGGTTCTGCTTTAAAGATGACTGGAGTTACCAACCTCCTGGATGGGCTCGCTAAGTGGACCGTCGTACGTCCCACCAAGCAGGAATTTGCTGCCCGGGTATTTAAGATTTCCCATGATCCCAACGGCAACCGCCTGACCTGGCTCCGCGTCACCGGGGGAAGCCTGCGGGCCAAGAGCGTCCTCCTTCCTGACGAAAAAGTGGACCAGGTCCGTATCTACGACGGTGACAAGTTTACCATTGCCCAGACAGTTCCTTCTGGGGAGGTTTGTGCCGTCACCGGCCTGACCTCTTCCTTCCCGGGGCAGGGCATTGGGGCGGAAGCTAACACCCCCCGTCCGCAAATGCAGCCGGTGTTATCGTACGCGGTTGAGATTGGTGACAACGACCTCCAGGCCTGTCTGAAAGCCTTGCGGGAGCTTGCAGACGAGGATCCCCAGCTCAAGGTAACCTGGTCAAAGCACCTCCAAGAAATCCACGTGCACCTAATGGGAGAAGTGCAGCGGGAGATTTTGGAACAGATCTTGGAGGAACGCTACCAGCTCAAGCTCAAGTTTAGTCAGGGACAAATCCTCTACCAGGAAACCATCGACGCGTCTATCGAGGGGGTTGGCCACTTTGAGCCCCTCCGGCACTACGCCGAGGTTCACCTCCTCCTGGCCCCGGGGAAGCCCGGGACCGGCCTGCGCTTTGCCGCCGACTGCCGCGTTGACGTGCTTAGCCACAACTGGCAGCAGCAGATCATGACCAGCCTGGCGGCCAAAGAACACCGGGGCGTCTTAACTGGTGCACCGCTGACCGACGTGCAAATTACCTTGATTGGTGGCAAGGGAAGCATCGTTCACTCGGTTGGTGGCGACTTCCGCGAGGCAACCTGGCGGGCAGTCCGGCAGGGATTAATGGAACTGGCGGCCCACAAGCACTGCCTTCTTCTGGAACCCTACTACCGCTACCGGTTGACCGTCCCCCAGGATGAGGTTGGCCGGGCAATTAACGATATTCAAAAGATGGACGGGACGTTTAAGTTGGCCCCGAATACTGGCCAGTCGCAGGCCCTTTTGACCGGGGAAGCACCGGTTGCGACCATGCGCGATTACGCAACCGCCGTCCGTAATTACAGTCACGGCCAGGGCCACCTCGAATGCGTTGTTAATGGTTACCGGCCGTGTCATAACGCTAACGAAGTAATTGCCCAGGCAAAGTACGTGCCCACCGCGGACCTCGCCAACACCCCCGACTCAGTCTTTTGTGCCCATGGTGCAGGGTACCCGGTCCGCTGGGATAAGGTCCCGGAAATGGCGCACTTTCCCTACCGTAAATCACTTTAAAACAGGAATAGACCAGCAAACGGTTGCCGACAAATCAACCGTTTACTGGTCTATTTCTACTTTTGCGTCTTTACCCGGAAATTATGGTGGAGGCCATGCCAGACATGCTGGTCCGCCTGGCCAATCAGGGGACCGTTAAACAGGATACAAAGGAGGGTCCCAATATTAACCGAGTAGATGTGACGGGTTATGATCCACGCAATGGGAATCATAATGATGGGGACCATAAAGTTGACCAACTGGGCGGTCCCGACCCGGCCCTTGAAGTAGAGGAAGCGCAGGATGTTGGTCGTATCATCATTGGGGTGCATAATTAGGTTGGCCCGCTGGTAAAGGGAAATGGCGGTACAGAAGACCACGATTCCCACCAGGCACAGGAGGGTCTGCCACCAAATTGCCAACTGCGGAACCTTGAGCCAGTTGAAGAGGGCGATAAAGACATCAATGAAGTAGCTAAAACCCGCGATAAAGGCAACTTCACCGAAGAAGCGCCACTTATCCCACTGCCGAATCAGCAGCTGGTTGGTAATTGCCACCAGGACCCCCACGAAAAACATCATTAACCCAACCGAAATGTGGGCCATATAGGCCAGGTTAACCTCGGCGGCCGTCCACGGCGCCGCCCCCATGTTAGTCGCCACCGTTAGGCCGTTACCAAGGGCGTTCACCACCAGTCCCACGACTAGGGCAAATAGGCGTGTCGGCATCGTATTGTTCTTATTCATTAAATCCTCATTCTCCCCTATCTATTCGTAACAGTAAGCCATACAGCGCCCCCAATAGGTTCGCTTCGTTACCAAACTTGGCCTTTTGAATATCCGGCATAATGATATCGTCGTGCAGGCGGCGGTCCCCCTCCTGGAGTAGTTGAAACTGGTGGCGAATCTCGGTCACTACCACTGGTTGGGCGCTGATTCCCCCACCGATCAGGACCCGCTCTAGGTCAATAACTGCCTGGACATTCACCAGCAGGACCGCTACCCGCCGGCAAAAGGCCGCAAAGATATCCCAGGCCCGCGGGTTATGGTTGTTGATCTCGACGAAGGCCCGGCGCCCATCCTTTACATCCGGCAGGCCACACGCCGTGGCGACCGCCTTGACCATTTTTACCGCTGAGGTGCTGGCGCCCACCGTCGACTCGTGAATATCCGTATGGTCGTGGTTGTTAACAATTGCGCTGATTTCACCGGCCCGGAAGTGGGGACCCACAAAGAGCTGACCATTGATCATCAGTCCGCCCCCTACCGACGTACCAAGGGTCACTACCGCCCCACTATTTAGGCCCCGCAAGTTGCCCAGCCACATCTCAGCAAGGGTTGCACAATTAGCATCATTGCCCACGTAGACGGGGAGCTGGGCAATCTTTTTGAGGTAGCTGGCCAAGTTGAACTCCCCCATGAAGCCGAGGGCCCCCGTAAACTTAACCTGGCCACTGTGGTGGTTGACGATTCCCGGGACACTCACACAGACCGCACGGACACCCGGGTGGTCACGCACCAGTTGCCCAAGGATAGCTAAAAAAGCGTTGGCACTGGTCGGGGTAGCGGTTTTAGCCGTTTTAATAATATTTCCAGAATGATCGATTAGGGCACTCTTGATGGCGGTTCCCCCAATATCAATACTTAAATAGTGACGTTGCATCTGATCACTCCCCTGCGTAATTAGTTAGTATTATAACGCCGCCACCGCCAGGCAGCCAAGCCGAGTGCAAAGCCAACTACAGAAAACGGTACCCAGGCCAGACCAAGTTGAAAAAGCGGCAGGGTGTGTCCCGCCCACTTTACTAGGGCCTGGTTAAAGCCCAGCTTCAGAAGAACCGGTGGCAGGGCGTTGACCAGGTCAAAGAATGCGGGGAAGACGGTCAAGGCCAGGGTCCAGCGGTAGACCAGCGGGTTATTTTTAAACAGGGGTGACAAGATAGCCAGCAGAATTAAGACAATTGCCAGTGGGTACAGGAACATCAAGACGGGCGCTGACCAGGTAACAATCTGGTCGAGGCCCAGGTTGGCAATCAGAAACGAAAGCAGGCAGTTGACCCGTAAAAAGTTCCTGTAAGACACCTGGGGGAAGCGACTATGAAAGTCCTGGGAGAAGGCAATCACCAACCCCATCGCCGTGGTTAGGCAGGTTACCGTGGCGAGGGTCAACAGGAGGGCATTGCCAAAGGTTCCCAGGTAAAAATGGGCCACCTGGTTGAGGGTCGTCCCCCCGTTGCTTGCAACCGTAAACTGGTTACGACTGGTGGTGCCGAGGTAAATCAAGCCGAAGTAAAGAACCCCCACACCAGCGATTCCGACCAGGCCCCCCTTAGCCGTCGCCAGGGCAACTTTTTCCTTTGAAAAGCCCATCTGCTGGACAGCAGCAATGATGGTTACCCCAAAGATTAGCATTGCCAGGGCATCCATCGTGTTGTACCCCTGCAGGAACCCGTTAGCAAACGCTTGGTGCAGGTAGCTGGTGGTTGGCGCCGGTGCAGATAGTTTCCCCATCGGGTGGATAAAGGCCAGGAGAAAAATTACAAGCAGCATCACCAAAAAGGCCGGGTTAAGGACCTTCCCAATCACCGCCGTCACCTTTCCTTCCTTGGTCGCAAAGAAGTAGGTCAAGAGGAAGAACGCCCCGGTGTAAAGGGCCAGGCCGACTGGTTGCATCCCCTTCGACAAGTAGGGAGCAACCCCGATTGCGTAGGGAACCGTTGCCGTCCGGGGGGTCGCACAGAGGGGGCCAATCGTGGCGTGGACACAGACCAAAAAGATCAGGGCAAACCAGCCCCCCACCGGCTGGGCGAGCTCGAATAGTCCCCGAGTATGGGTTACACTCAGGGCCAACAAGGCCAGCAAGGGGAGTAAAACTCCCGAAGTGATGAAGCCCAGGGCGGCCGGCCCCCAGTTACTACCGGCGAGCTGCCCCAGGTGGACAGGAAAGACCAGGTTCCCCGCGCCAAATATCATTCCAAAGACGAGGGACCCAATTACCAGGTAGGTCTGCAGCCCCGTTTGCTTTTTATCCATCAAACTCTCCTCCTCATTTGTAAGCACACCATAACGACACGTATTGAAAAAGGCGGTCGTGATCCTCAAGC
>CAJMLF010000049.1 GCA_905214235.1 uncultured bacterium
CCACGCCAGTTGACCGTGCTTAGTTGCACGGTCTTTTTTTATGCCGTTGGTGAGACATTTGTCTTGATGAGAAATTTGTGTTTCAGCTGTTCTTTATGGAATAGGTATTGAACAAAACCATAATCGGCTTTTAGCAGTTTTTCAGGAAATATCCACTGCGATTGAAATAAGAAGAGGCCTCCAGTGTTCGGGCTTTCCGGACACTGGAGGCCTCTTTGCGCTTCCTAAAAGCTTGCTACAGGTGACGCGTCGAAAACGAATGCGCCTGCTGTTACCCCATGTGAAGTTACTATGGCTTTGGCCGGTTGGCGAGGGTAACGGTACTTGTACTTGTCAGTCGGGAGCGGTTAAACTCCTTAACGAACCACGTTTGAATCGTATGACGGCGTTTTAATGGCTGGGCCTTAACAATTATTTTTCCCGATGATACCGGCAGCAAGTGCTCTGTGTTAATATTGATACCGATGGCAATCTGCTCGCGATTCTGTTGGGCCAACCAGGCGTTAGCGGCCAATGAAGCAGCGGTTTCGGCAAGGACGGCATTGACCCCACCATGGACGATTCCATATGGCTGCATTAACTTTTCACTGACGTCAACGGTGATTGTTGCTTGGTCGGCAGTGACGGATTGGGAATGGATTCCAAGGTTTTCTAATAAGTTCATAAAAAGACCTCACTTAAAGGAGAAGATTTAACATGACAACAGTTGATTGGCAACCGGTTAAAGAGTACTCAGAGATTATTTTTGAACGCGCAGGAAAAATCGCCAAGATTACGATGAACCGGCCCAAAAAGATGAACGCCTTTACACCGGTAACAATTCAAGAAATGATTGACGCCTTCACTATTTGCCGCGACGACAGTACGATTGGGGTGATTATTCTGACCGGTGCCGGCGACAAGGCCTTTTCCTCTGGTGGTGACCAGGGTGTGCGGGGCAACGGTGGTTACGTGGGTCCCGATAAAATTGCCCGCTTGAATGTTCTAGACCTCCAGCATCTCATTCGGATTATTCCTAAGCCGGTAATTGCAATGGTTAAAGGCTGGTCCGTTGGTGGTGGAAATATTTTGCAGCTTGTCTGTGACCTGACAATTGCGGCGGATAACGCTAAGTTTGGCCAAACGGGGCCTAAAGTCGGCAGCTTTGACGCCGGCTACGGTTCCGGTTACCTTGCCCGGGTAATTGGCCACAAGCGGGCAAAGGAAGTATGGTTCTTGAACCACTTCTACAGTGCTGAAGAGGCCTACCAGATGAACTGGATTAACAAGGTCGTCCCACTGGACCAGGTAGAATCAGTAACCCTGGACTGGTGTAATGAGATCCTCAAGAAGTCGCCGACCGCATTGCGCTTCATCAAGGCGGCAATGAACGCCGATACTGATGGCCTGGCCGGTCTCCAGCAGCTTGGCGGAGATGCCACAATGCTATTCTACACCACTGATGAGGGTAAAGAAGGCCGGGACGCCTTCAACGAAAAGCGCCAGCCCAACTTTGACCAGTTCCCAAAGTTCCCCTAGGTTGTAAGCAATGGAAACACAAAATTGGTTGTTAAAACAGGCAAGCACCCAGCCGGATAAGGTCGCCGTTACTGACGGGACCAGTACCCTGACCTTTCGCCAGGTAAAGGACCAGGTGGAACAGACCGTGGGGCAATTAAACCAGTTGCATCCGGGCCCACGGGTGGGGATGCTTGCTGATAATAGTATTGAAAGCTACAAGATCGCCCTTGCCATCCTGGGTAGTGGCCGGACAATTGTCTGGCTTAACTGGCGGCTTGCTGATGAGGAGCTTCAGCGGCAGATCAGTGACAGTAATCTTGCCGTCTGCCTGGTGGCTGGTTCCTTATGGCGGTCAACAATGGACGAATGCTTTGTTAGCTATCAGGATTTGTTTAACTCAACAGCAAAGCGGGTTGCACTGATTCCGTCCTTTGACTATGACCGGGTTGCCAGTATTATGTACACTTCCGGGACAACAGGGGCACCCAAGGGCGTTTTGCAGACCTTTGGAAACCACTTTTACTCCGCCGTCTCCTCGGCCCTTAACCTCGGCCTAAAGAGCAGTGACGAATGGCTTTGCGTGGCCCCCATTTTCCACATTAGTGGTTTTTCAATCATTATGCGGGGTCTAATTTACGGAATGACCGTTCGCCTCGTCAATAAGTTTCGGGTCCTTAAGATTGAGGACATCCTGGTAAACGAGCCGGTTACGATAATGTCAGTTGTGCCCTTCATGCTGAAAAAGTTATTGGCGCGCTTAGCAGAAAGTCACCGCCACTATAACCGTGCTTTTCGGTGTATGTTGCTCGGCGGGGGAACGATTGACCGACCGACACTTGTTAAGTGCCAGGAGCTATCAATCCCGGTCGTCCAGTGCTATGGAATGACGGAAACCTGCTCACAAATCGTTGCTCTGCGTGCGCAAGACGCCCTGAAGAAACTGGGCTCTGTTGGGCAGCCCCTCTTTACGACGCAACTGAAGCTGAGTGAAGGTGGGGAGGTTCTTTTGAAGACGCCAGCCTTGACCCCCGGTTACCTTAACCTACCGGAAAAGCTACCTGCTAAGATGGTAAATGGTTGGTACCGGACCGGGGATATTGGCCACCTTGATGGTGATGGCTACCTTTACATTGATGGTCGCCAGGACGAAATGTTAATCTCTGGCGGCGAGAATATCTTTCCTGAAGAGGTTGAGCAGGTCTACCAACAATACCCAGGAATCGATGCGGTTGCGGTGGTCGGGAAGACTAATCCTGAGTGGGGCCAGGTGCCAGTGGCCTTTGTGGTCAGTCAAGGGCAGTTGGATCCCCAGAAGCTAATTCGCTTTGGTTACCAGCACCTGGCACACTACAAAGTTCCCCACCAGTACATCAAGGTTTCGGCCTTACCGACGAATGCTAGCGGTAAAATACAGCGTTTCTTGTTACGACAACAGCTATCATAATTTGAGGTGTGAAATTATACAATGATTAATCATGACAACCAAGCCGGGGCCAAACGCTTCTGGTCGTTTATCGTCCTGTACTTGGGCTACATGCTTTTATTTGCGGACCGGACGGTAATGAACATTTCGCTTGCCTATATTGGAAAAGACTTCCATGTTGGTGCTGCCGCCCTTGGTGCGACCGCCAGCGCCTTCTTCTTAGGCTACACTCTAATGCAAATCCCCGGTGGTTACCTAACGGACTTACTAGGGAGCAAACGAATGGTCATTGTTGCCCTGATTGCCTGGTCAGCGATGACGATGGTGACGGGGCTTGCCTGGTCACTGGCGGCGTTGATTGCTATTCGCTTTCTGTTCGGAATCGCGGAGGGACCATACCCGTCTGCCGCGTTAAAACGGATTTCCGAGAATTACGGGAAAAAGGTGAAGTCGCAGGCCACGTCGGCCTTAATTTCGTCGAATTACGCGGGGGCAGCAGTTGCTCCGTTAATCATCGTCCCGATTATTGCCAATAGCAGCTGGCGACAGGCCTTCATTTGGCTGGGGCTCGGTGGAATTGTAATTACCCTGGTTTATTACCTGTTGGAACGGCCACTCAAGAGTATCCGCAAGGAAGTCGCGGCGCGCCCGCAAATCAAATGGCAGAACATTGACCGGCGGGTGTGGGCATTTGTCATTATTGGCTTAGCCTTAAATGTCATCACAAAGGGGCTAGAGGCCTGGATGCCCGTCTACTTCTTGCGCGAGCAGGGGATCAACCTAAAGAACCTGGCCTGGCTCGTCCCGTTGCCAGTTATTTCGGGTGGGATTGCGGCTTTTAGTGCCGGCTTTATCATGGTCCACCTCTTCAAACACCGTGAACGGTGGTTAATAACTATTGCTTCCCTCCTTACCCTCGTTTTTATGTTCGGCCTGTTTAAATCATCTTCGCTAGTCTGGATCGTTATCTTTGAGGTCCTTATCTACTTTGTAAAGTCCCTCGCCTTTACCGGCATTTTCAGCTTCACGGCGCAAATCCTGTCGGAGAAGAGTTATGGATCGTCGATCGGGATTGTCAACTTCGGGGGTCAGCTCGGTGGCTTCATTGGTCCACTGCTGATTGGGGAAATTGTGCAGTTCACCTCCTCATACTCAGCGGCCTTCTTGGGGTTAGTGTTCAGTGCCGTCCTGGCGGTGCTCGCCTGCCTATTCATCCGCAGGACATAAGATATTGCTCTCTTTTAGTAAGCGACATTGAGTTACTATTAAGAATAGCGTCTTACCTTATCAAGGTGGTTGCTTTTGGTTTAGGTGGGCGCTTATATTATAATTATTGTTTGTAAGACTCGTTTGAAGAGGGGAATGTCCAAATGGCTGAAGATTTACGAGTGATGAGGACTAAACGGTCAATTAAGGTTGCCTTTGCGAAGTTGGTTAATGAAAAGGGTTTTGCTAACGTTACCGTCAAGGGCATTGCGGAGCGGGCGATTATCAACCGGCAGACGTTCTATAACTATTATCAGGACAAGTATGACCTGACCGAGCAGCTTAATGATGAATACCTGGCCGTGTTTAAGCGGATTATTGAAAAACGGCTAGCGAATATTCAGCCCGAAAATCATCGCTTACCACTGCTGAGTGACTTGTACCAAAGTGACGAGTTTAGTGTCCTGTGGGATTCGCGGGAGGTTCTCCGGGCTCTGTTATCTATTCAATATGACCAGAATAGCTTCAGCGCGCGTCTCCAGAAACTGTTTATTCAAATGCTTCAAAAGCAGCTACCGGTCGAGCTTTCCGACATCGATATTACAATTATCGGGAGTTTTTACATCGACATGGTTACCTTTGTTGTTAAGAACAACGTTAAGCTAACTGACCAGGAACTAGCTAAATTGCGAAAGATCTTGAATCTCATTGTTCAGTAAGTTAAACTTTGACACTTTTCGTTATTGTGTCCTAATTGGTGACTAATTTTTTAATTGTGTTTAATAAGCGACACTTATTGAATTATCAACGATTGTTTCTCCATTTAACCAGTCTAGTATAGAAAGTGAAGAGAAGCCAAAAGAACTGCAATTATTTCAGTGATTCGAACTTCTAACTTTCATGTGACTGATTAAAGGAGGGATTCGTTATGTTTCAGACTTTCTTTTGGATTTTAGCGATTTGGTTCATTATCAATGTCATTTGGATGTGGTCTAAGCTCAGTGATCAGACATTGCAAAAGTGGTTTGCCTGGATCAATGTCATTGCCGTGATCATCGGCTTCTGGGTTTACTATGGTGTGACCCACGATGCCGGTGGGATTGCGCCGTGGTTCATAACGATGAACTGGGTTAACGTGGTAATTGCCATCATCCAGTTCTACTTTGGTTACCGGAAGACCAATTAGATTCACTACTAATTCCCCTAGTACAAGTAATCATGAAAAGGATCGTTGACGTTCAAGTTGTTGAGCGGCAGCGGTCCTTTTTGTACTGGTTAAAAGTTTGCACGTAACATTGTAAGCACACCATAACGACACGTCTATAAATTGTCAGCAGGACCTCCTATACT
>CAJMLF010000050.1 GCA_905214235.1 uncultured bacterium
TCTTACGTCACTGATGAGCAACTATTTTCTTTCTAACTTAAATTGACATTTCGGAAAACAAATAAAAGGAGGAAAACGATAATGAAACGCTTATTAAACATTGAAAATGGCTATAATTTTCGTGAACTCGGTGGTTACCCAACCGCGGATGGGCACCAAGTCAAGTTTAACCGGCTAATTCGTTCCGGTTCCTTAACCCGGCTTAATGAGCATGACTTAAACACCTTGGCGGCCATCCCCATCAAAAACGACCTTGACTTGCGCTCCAATCCAGAAGTTGCGGCTGCTCCGGACCGGGTTCCTGCCGGCGCAACTTACCGTCACCTTCCCGTCTTTGCGGTCGACGAAACGGACGCCTCGCACAGCGATGAAGAGATTGCCCAGCAGATGCAAGAAGAGGGTAACGGCTACCGACACATGCTAGATGTCTACCGGCGGATGGCCAGCTTGCCAAGCGCAAAGAAGGCCTACCAGGAGATGTTTAAGGTCCTCCTTTCTACGACCAACGGGGCAACCCTATTCCACTGCACGGCAGGAAAGGACCGGACCGGCTTTGCTGCCTTCCTCATCCTCTCTGCACTGGGTATTCCACGTGAAACAATCATTAAGGACTACCTCCTGACCAACGAAGTCACGGCGGACGTACGGAAGAAGTGGCTCGCGGGGATCCGTAAAAATAGCGCCGGCCTCGGGAACGTTGACGCGGTCGTCAGCAACCGGAACGCCCTCGCCTCCGTCAATGCCGACTATCTCAATACGGCCCTGGCCACAATCAAGGAGGAGTCCGGCACCGTTGACCACTACCTGACCGACTACCTTGGCCTCTCAAAAGGTGATTTAACCACCCTGCGCCATTTATATTTGGACTAGGCCAGGTTATAATTGATATACAAGGAGGGAGCTAGCTATGCAAATTTCTGTTCCGTTAATTGACGGTTTCTTGGCTGACGAGTACGGCAAGTACGCACCGGCCGATTTGATGGTCGCTGACCACCCGGTGAAGTCTTTCCCTATCCACATTACGGATGCCCCCGCGGGGACGAAGTCGTTTGCACTTGTTTTCATTGATTTTGATTCAACCCCCGTCTGTGGTTTTACGTGGATTCACTGGCTCGCCGCCAATATTCCAGCGACACTGACCGACATTCCAGCCGATGCCAGCCGCCAGTTAAAAACACAGTTTGTCCAAGGAAAGAACAGTAACGCCGGCCGCCTAGTCAATGGGGACCCGCAGATTGCCAGTGGTTACGTTGGCCCGCAGCCACCGGACAAGGCTCACGACTACACATTAACCGTCTACGCACTGGATACCGTTCTCCCCTTAGAGAACGGCTACTGGCTCAATGACTTTCTCCACGCTGCGGAGGGGCATGTTCTCGCCAAAGCTAAAGCAACCATCCCTAGTCGCGCTTAAGGAAGTGATATTATGGAAACAAGGATTTTCTTTAATCCGGGTGATTCAATCGCCAACATTCATGACTACAACGAAGCCGTTCGGAAGGGCCAAATCTTCAAAAAAGAGCGGCACAGTGATGACCTGGTAATTGCCAAGGGCCCTAATGATGAAGAATACGCGATCTTCTACGCCAAGGACGCCTTGCCGGCTGACCACCAAAAGTCCAAACCGTACAATGTTAAGAACAAGCTTTAAGCGGTGTTACTTTAAAAAGAAAAAGGAACCGGAATCCGGTTCCTTTTTCTTTTTAACGGCCACCAACAATTTTGGTGGTCTCATTTTCGAAGCGTAGTAAAAGATCGTCTGTATTAGCGCGAAAGTCGGCGATAAAGTCCTTCCCCTTCGGCGCCACCTTACCGACAACTTTTCCCATTATGTCAGTTACCTCGAGGTCATTGCCGGCCCACTTGACATCATCATAGTGGCCTTCCAGCGCTTCATCAAAGAACGCTTGGAGGATATCGCGCACCGCGTTTTTGATTACTTCATCCTCGGTGATCGTTTCACCATGCAACTTGCGTTGGGCAACCTGCATGACAACGTCGTCCATGCTTTGGGGAATTTCAACACTCATCGATAACTGCTTCCTTCCTACTTATGGCGCTTCTTGCGTGCCTTCTTACTGAACTTAATACCCTGAGGTGCCCGGTGGTGTCTTACCACCTGCGTCTGCCGACTTGGGGCCACTTGCTGCTGGTGACGTTGCCGTTTCATCAGTTGCTGGTGTTCGTACTCGCTCCACGGGTTCAATAGGCCACGCATGAAGCTGGCAACTTCCTCCCGGTGGTCATCCATCCATTTCTCAGCGGTCTTAACATCGTTGGTATCAATCCCGTTGCTGCGGATGAAGGACAGCATCAGCTGCGTTTCCCGGTCCTTGCGGCTCAAGCTAGCCAGCATGTCCTGAGATGGCTGCATGTTAGCAATTGCCTTCAAACCGGTCCGGTACTGGTCCATGTCGAGCTGTTTGGTCCGCTTCAAGTAGTCGAAGAGGGCCTGGGCAGTCGGAACAATGTTTTTAATCTGCTTGGGGGTAATGTCTGGGTCAAGCGGCATCATCATTCCTAAGACCCGCTGGAGGTCGTAGAAATCCCAGCTGCCGGGGTATTCACCGCATTCCTGGGCCATCAGCTTGATAAACTGGCCAATAATGTACTGCTGTTCACCACCATCAAGTGACTGGTTCTGAAACTCATTTTCAACCGCCACCGCGCGCTTGCTCTTCGCAATGAAGTCATCAACCTCTTGGGCCGACCACGGCTTGACTTCCTTAGCCTTTTCCGGCTTCTTCGTAGCGGCGGTCTTCTTTGCCGGTGCTTTAGGAGCCGGCTTGGCGGCCTTTTTCTTGCCGTGCAATTGCGCCCATGTCTGGTGGGCCTTCCGACAGGCATTCATATTTGTACGTTGGTCATCAATTGCTTGGACAATTTCCTTTAATCCCGCAACCTTTAAAAAGCTTTGGTAGGCCTTTAATACCGGGGCCACCGCAATGCCAAACTGGTTGGTCAATGCAGGATCCGCAATAAAGTCCCCCACCATTACTTCCTTCACCGCTTGGGGCGTCCACGCGGTGTCGGCCAGGTGCTGCTCGTTCATCATGTGTTGATTAAAGCGGGTTAGAATATCCTGAGCATGCTTCTGCTGGTTAGCAGAAAGCTGATGATACGTGGACGAAGCGAGGAACTTTTTAACGTGTTCTTCTTGTTCGTTCATACTCCTTACTCCTCCATCTAAAATTGAATTTTCCTATCTATCATATCATAATTAGGTGGTAAAGATTAAATGAGGGGGCACGCGCAATGCGTAAGAAGAAAATTGTGGAAGCCATGAAGAACGTTTATTTTCAAAAGATGACTAGTACCGGCTACCAGGAAATTGAAGACGAGATCCACCAGCTTCAACAGCAGCGGCCCGCCAAGATCGCCCAACTGAAGGCGGCGCGGGCCCTGGGTGACCTCTCGGAGAATACGGAGTACAGCACGGCCAAGCGGGAACTCCGCCACCTGGAGAGCCGCCTGCGCTACCTAAACAAGCAGCTCCAATATTCACAGGTGATTGCCCCGGCGGACACCGGGACCGTCGACCTTGGCACAACCGTTACCTTCAAGTTTGAGGATGATGACGATACCGCAACCTACAAAATTGTTGGCAAGCAGGAAGCCGACCTCGCTAAGCAGAAGGTCTCCTTTGACTCCCCGCTTGGTCAAGCAATCATGCACCAGCCAGCGGGAAAGGTCGTTACTGTGCAGGCGCCCCAGGCATCTTACCAGGTTAAAATCATTAAGATTGCCTTGAGTAAATAAGAAACTTTTTCCCGGACCCCCTAAACCGTTTCCATGTTTCTTTTCGCGCCCCTCACATCATCAATCAGCCGATTAGCCACTATATTTTGTGCTTGCACCCGGGGAAAATAGCCCCTATACTACCATATGTTGTGTTCATAGCGCTATGAGCCCTAAACATACTTTTGGAATTGGGGTTACTTAAATGAACTACTTTAAATTTTTGGCCCACCAGCTTAAGGGGTGGCCACAGCAGAACTACTACCTGTTCTTCTTTAGCCTGGGTTGTCAGATCATGACCCTGGCCAGCACACCAATCACCTGGTTGTCCGTGATCACCTTCATTGGTACGACCCTAGGTGTCCTCTGTGTCCTAGCAATCAACGCCGCTAAGTCGGTAAACGGGGTGCTCGGCATTCTCTCTGCGATCTGTTTTATCATCATCGGCTTCAACGCCAAGAACTATTTGAGCATCGGGGAACAGGTTGCCTACATGATTACCCTGGACATCCCCGTCCTCTTGTCCAGCAACTGGAACGTTAATATGGCATCAAAGATCCGCCACTTTACCCCCCGCAGCTGGACGGTGGCAATTATCGCTACCGGGGTCGTCTACCTGGCTTCCGGCTACCTGATTGGCCACTTAACGGACGACCCTCGCCCGTGGATTGATGCCATCAGCTTCTCAATTAGCTTAACGGCCGGGGTAATCTGCTTCCTCCGCTTCAACAACCAGTACTTCTGGTGGCTGGCTTCCGGGATTGCCCAGCTTGTCCTCTGGTTCATTTCATACCAGCAGGGTTCCGCAACCCTGGCGATGGCCGTAAACAGTTCCATCTATTTGATCAATGACGTCCTCGCCTTTACCATTTCACCATGGTACAACAAGAAGGAGCGTGAACGGCTAAGCATCGCCGAAACGGCTTATGCTAAGTCGGTCGGAATTGAAGAATCATAACCACCCGTCAAACGGGTGGTTTGCACATCGGCTATAAGCTGAAAAGA
>CAJMLF010000051.1 GCA_905214235.1 uncultured bacterium
ACAGGTATAACATCCTAAATACTACTCTATGTTCCCAGAAGCGCGGTCATTAATGACCGAGTAGTTCACGTTTTAAATCGCTTTGGTTCCCATAGTTAACACTGAATGTGGTAAGATATTAATAGCTATTCAGGATCGAAATAAATTCTCGTTGCCAATCAAGCAGTGAGACACAATTAAATAAAGGAGCCATATTAGTTAATGAGTAAAATTAAGATTATCCCATTTGGTGGGGTACGTGAAAATGGTAAGAATATGTATGCTGTCGAGGTCAACGACCAGATTTTCATTTTGGATACGGGCCTAAAGTATCCCGAAAATGAGCTAATGGGAATTGATGTCGTAATTCCAGACTGGGAATACCTTCGTAAACACAAGGATAAGATTGTCGGGGTATTTTTGACCCACGGCCACGCCGATTCAATTGGTGCTTTACCGTACTTTTTGATGGACTTCAATGTTCCCGTATTCGGGAGTGAGATGACCATTGCCCTGGCCAAACTTGCCGTTAAGAAGCATAAGGAAGTTAAAAATTTCAACGACTTTCACGTTGTTGATGAAGCAACGGCAATTGATTTTGATGATGTTACCGTTTCATTCTTCCAGACAACCCATACGATTCCTGAGACCTTAGGGATTGTTGTGGGTACCGATGAAGGCAACATTGTTTACACCGGTGACTTCAAGTTTGACCAAACGGCTACCAAGGGTTACCAAACTGACTTGGCCCGGTTAGCGGAAGTGGGTTCACAAGGCGTCTTGGCGCTCTTGAGTGACTCAGCCGGCGCGGGAATTACTGGTGCTTCAACCCGGGAAAAGGACATTGGTGAATATATCAAGGAGACCTTCAAATACCAGGATGGTCGGATTATCGTTGCCAGTGTTGCTTCTAACATCATGCGGGTTCAGCAAATCATTAATGCTGCCGTCGCGGTTAACCGGAAGCTGGTTTTGTCCGGAAGTGACATCGAGCAAATCATTGACACGGCAATGAACTTGGGCAAATTAAAGCTACCTAAGGACCTGTTAATCAGTATGAAGGAGGCTGACCAGCTTGATCCAAACCAGGTAGTAATTTTGGAAACGGGGAAGATGGGTGAACCAATCAAGTCCCTGCAACAGATTGCTAATGGTGATAACCCTAAGATCAAGCTGAGCGATAGTGACCTAGTCTTCGTAACCACAACTCCATCCTACGCTCAGGAAACGGAAGTTCAAAAGACTAAGGACATGATTTACCGGACCGGGGCCGAGGTAAAGTTCATTTCAGACGACCTCAACCCGTCCGGGCACGCTAACCAAAATGACCAGCAGTTGATGCTAAACTTCATGAAGCCGCAGTACTTTATTCCAATCCAAGGGGAGTACCGCTTACTTGACCGGCATGCCCAACTAGCCGAAGAAGTTGGCGTTCCTGCCGACCACATCTTCATTACTAACAAGGGAGATGTCCTTGACTACAAGAACGGTGAATTCCACATTGGTGAACATATTGATGTGGGCAACACCATGATTGATGGTACCGGCATTGGTGACATTGGAAACATTGTTCTCCGCGATCGGCGGGTTCTTTCTGAAGACGGTATTTTTGTGGTGGTAGCCACTATCGATCGGAAGAAGAAGAAAATCGTTGCTCGGCCCCAAATTACATCGCGTGGTTTTGTCTTTGTAAAGACTAATCGCCAGCTGATGAAGCAAAGCGCCGACCTGGTTGAAAAGGTTGTTCAAGACAATTTAGACCAGAAGGAATTCGACTGGGGGCATCTCAAACAGGATGTTCGGGAGAAGCTCAACCGCTTCCTGTTCGACCAGACCAAGCGGCACCCCGTTATTTTGCCCGTGATTATGGAAATTAATCAACATTCCAAGAAGAAGTCTAAGAAGACATCCGAAAATAAGGGTAAGAAGGAAAAAGCGGGCCATAAAGAAAAACAGCATCGTGGTCGTGGCCGCGGACGTAAGCACCAGGCGGCAAATGAAAATAAGAACCACCAAAAGTAGGGGTGGGCAGGCCAGAAAAATGGCCGCTTAAAATGTTAATTTATGTATTTGGGGACTGAGAAAAAATTTTGCTTTTCTCAGTCTTTCATATATTTAGGGAAGATAAGCTTATCTATCCTTCCCATCTTCAAGAATAAACAAGTGCTGTACAAGCGATTAAGGGGGAAACAATGGATAAAGGACAAAGTGAGAAATATCAGCAGGCACTCCAACTGATGGCAGAAGAAAAGTGGCTGGATAGTGCTGTTATCCTGGAGGACCTGATTAACGAATCACCAAATGATGATGTAAATCGCCACTTGGTTCGCGCCCTCTACGAAGCAAAGCAATACCAACGGGCGTTTGTGTACTTCGTTGAGCAGCCGTTAGCGTTCACGGAAACCTATAGTGAGGCCTGTCTGGGGGTGCAGTTGATGTTGCACAACCAATCATACATGGCAGCTCGTCAGTTCATTGTTGAACTGCCAACCGCTTGGCAAGGCCCCCTGCGAAGGGATGTTAGCGAGGCAGAAATGGCCGCTGATCAAAAATACCGGGTAACGATTCAAACCCTTCTCCGTTCTTTTTATCACCTTGGCGATTGCTCCTTGAGTGAGCAGCAGGAACGGCTTAGTGAAGCCCAGCAGTTACCGCTTAACGACTACCTTACCGGTGCCCAGTTCCTCTTGCGTGACCCGTTTACCCATGAGCTGATCAAGGCGTCGATAATCGATACCCTCCGGCAGGCGACAGTTAATAAAGAGTTAACTTTGCAGTGGATTGACAAGCAAGACTATCAAATTAACCCCAGCCAACTGCAGGCAATTGACGACCTGCCAGTTGTCAAGGAACTTCGTCAGGAGCTTAACCGTCGACTAGGAAGTAAGAATCCCACCCAATTTCAACTTGCAAGCCAGGAGTTACAGCTGCAGCTGATGCTCCTCTACCCCCTAATTGAGGAGAAGGTTACTTCACCAGGGGAGTGGATTGACTACCTGATTGACAAGATTTCTGGGAAGAAGGAGGACAAAAAGAACCCAGTAGGCCCGCTCCAGGATACCTTAACGGAGATAATTGATGATTTAAGTGAAAAACATTAACAATATTATTTACAAATCGTCAGATAGTTGATATTATATTTAAGAATTCTTCTTCAAGCCTTTGATATAAAAGCTTTCAATTGGCGAAAAGAAGTAGTACAATACACATAAGGGTGTGTCAGTTATTTCGTAAAGAAACGACTGGCATTATACTTGTAAATTATCAGGAGGTTTTCATTAATGGCTGAAAAAGAACATTATGAACGTACAAAGCCCCATGTAAACATTGGTACTATTGGCCACGTTGACCATGGGAAGACTACTTTAACTGCTGCTATCACTAAGGTACTTGCAGCTAAGGGTCTAGCAAAGGAAGAAGATTACGCTGATATCGATGCCGCTCCAGAAGAAAAGGAACGTGGTATCACTATCAACACTGCCCACGTTGAATACGAAACTGAAAAGCGTCACTACGCACACATCGATGCTCCAGGTCACGCCGACTACGTTAAGAACATGATCACTGGTGCCGCACAAATGGATGGTGCTATCCTGGTTGTTGCTGCTACCGATGGTCCTATGCCACAAACCCGTGAACACATTCTTCTTGCTCGTCAGGTTGGTGTTAAGTACATCGTTGTATTCCTGAACAAGACCGACTTAGTTGACGATGACGAATTAGTTGACTTAGTTGAAATGGAAGTTCGGGACCTTCTTAACGAATACGATTTCCCTGGTGACGATATTCCTGTTGTTCGTGGTTCTGCCCTCAAGGCTCTTGAAGGTGACCCAGAACAAGAAAAGGTTATCCTTCACTTGATGGATGTTGTTGATGACTACATCCCAACTCCAAAGCGTCCTACTGACAAGCCATTCATGATGCCTGTCGAAGACGTCTTCACTATCACTGGTCGTGGTACTGTTGCTTCTGGTCGTATCGACCGTGGTACTGTTAAGATCGGTGACGAAGTTGAAATCGTTGGTCTGACTGAAGACGTTCTGAAGTCAACTGTTACTGGTTTGGAAATGTTCCACAAGACTCTTGACCTTGGTGAAGCCGGGGACAACGTTGGTATCCTTCTTCGTGGTATTTCTCACGACCAAGTACAACGTGGTCAAGTTCTGGCAGAACCAGGTTCGATCCAAACTCACAAGAACTTCAAGGGTGAAGTTTATGTTATGACTAAGGAAGAAGGGGGCCGTCACACTCCATTCTTCTCCAACTACCGTCCACAATTCTACTTCCACACAACTGATGTTACTGGTACGATTGAATTGCCAGATGGCGTTGAAATGGTTATGCCTGGTGATAACGTTACCTTCACTGTTAACCTTCAGAAGCCAGTTGCCCTTGAAAAGGGTCTGAAGTTCACCATCCGTGAAGGTGGACACACTGTTGGTGCCGGTGTGGTATCCGAAGTCTTAGACTAATTTTTAGTCAGGCAAATAAAAAGGTCCGGTTTATCCGGATCTTTTTTCTTTTAAATTTTATGGGAAATCAGGGCCGGAAAACGCCCATTTAGTTGCAATTGGAGCGGCCGTACGGTAAACTAATAAAGTATGTAAAGACCAACTTGATAGAGTAATGGTCAAATTGATTGTTATTGGAGGAAATAAAATGTCAGCAAAATGGGAACGCGATAGCGATGCCAGCAA
>CAJMLF010000052.1 GCA_905214235.1 uncultured bacterium
AAGACTGGTATATTATTACCTGTTAAAAGAATTCAGGGAGGTGCAAAAATGTCTGTTAAAATTCGTTTAAAGCGTATGGGTTCTAAGAAGCGTCCATTCTACCGGATCGTTGTTGCCGACTCACGTTCACCACGTGACGGTCGTTTCATTACCGCTTTAGGTACTTACAACCCATTGACTACTCCTAAGGAAGTCAAGTTTGATGAAGACGCTGTTATGGATTGGCTTCAAAAGGGTGCCCAACCATCCGACACTGTTCGTAACATGCTTCAAAAGGCTGGCGTTATGAAGAAGTACCACGAAGCTAAGTACGCAAAGAAGTAGTGATGAGTTATCATGACTGAGACAGATATAGAGGCGCTGATTCGTAGTTTAGTAACCCCACTTTTAAACCGTCCGGATGCCCTATCCATTACCCAAGACGATAGCGGCCGTTACCATCAATACATTGTTGATGTTGACCCGGGGGATGTCGGTCGGCTGATTGGTCGGCAGGGACATGTTGCGGCGGCGTTACGTACCGTTGTTGAGGGGGCCCGTTCTCGGCGTTCCAACTCTAAAAAAGTCCGGTTACTGATTAATGATCATCGTCACTAGTAAAAAGAGGCTGGGGAAAAACCTTGTGTTTTCTCCAGCCTCTTTCAGCTTTTATGCACATTTGTGATAAGGAGGCAAAAATGGATTTCTTTAATGTTGGAAAAATCGTTAATACCCACGGCATCCGTGGTGAGGTCCGGGTCATGCCAACCACCGACTTTGTGAAGGAGCGCTTTGCGAAGGACCATAAGCTCTACCTGGATATGAAGGAGGGCCCGCTGGAACTAACTGTTGAAAAGGCCCGCCAGCACAAGGGCTTCCTCTTGGTCAAGTTCGCGGGCTACGACAACATCAACGACGTCCTGAACTTTCGGGACCACGAGCTGATGGTCACGGAAGAAGACCAGCAGCCCTTGGAAGACGGCCAGTACTACTACCGGCAGATCATCGGCCTAACCGTGAAAACCCTGGAAGGCGAGGAGCTGGGCACGATTAAGGAAATCATGGCCCCGGGGGCAAATGACGTCTGGGTCGTGGACCGGCCGGACAAGGAGGACCTCCTCTTGCCGGTGATTGACGACGTGGTTAAGAAGGTCGACCTTGAAAACCACCAGGTCCTGGTTGAATTGATGGAGGGGTTGGAATAATGAAGATTGATATTTTAAGCCTGTTCCCGGACATGTTCCAGGCCACGCTGGGCGAGTCGATTATCGGTAAGGCCCAGGAGAGTGGCTTCTTGGACATCAAGGTGACGGATTTCCGCGACTACACGACGGATAAACATAACCACGTTGACGATGCCCCGTTTGGTGGGGGCGCCGGGATGCTCCTCCAGCCGCAGCCAATCTTTGATGCCATGGCGGCAATCGATAAGGAAAACGAGGGGAAGTACCCCAAGGGCCGGGTCATCCTGATGGATCCGGCCGGCCGGCGTTTTGACCAGGAGTACGCCCAGGAGCTGTCACAGGAAGAGCACCTGACCTTCATCTGCGGCCACTACGAGGGCTACGACGAGCGAATTCGCCAGCTAGTGACCGATGAGGCCTCCCTGGGTGACTATGTCCTGACCGGGGGCGAGCTGGCGGCGATGGTGATGATTGACGCCACGGTCCGCTTCGTTCCCGGGGTCTTGGGCAACATGGCCTCCCCGATGGGCGATTCCTTCTCTAACGGCCTTTTAGAGTACCCCCAATACACCCGGCCGGCGGATTTCCGGGGGATGAAGGTTCCCGAAGTCCTGACCAGTGGTAACCACCAGAAGATCAAGGAATGGCGGATGAGAGAGTCCCTGCGGCGGACCCTCCACCGCAGGCCGGACCTCCTCAAGACGGCGAAGTTGAGCCGGGAGCAGCAGTTAATGCTCCAGGACATCAAGCTGGACGAGGATCCGGACGTTCCTGACTAACGGTGGTAACAATGAGAAAGTTAATTGAACGATTGTTTTGGAAGCAGGACCCGGGTGTTTACCAGCAGAAGGACGCCAAGCTGACGCCGAGCCTGCGGACGATTGACCTGATCGGCCTGGGGACGGGGATGGTAGTCGGAACCGCCATCTTCACCTTGCCGGGGATCGTGGCCGCCGAGCACACCGGCCCGGCCGTGCCGCTGGCCTTCATCGTGGCGGCAATCGGTGCGGGCCTGTCCGCCTTGGCCTACGCTGAGATGTCCTCGGTCCTGCCCTTTGCCGGGTCGGCCTTTTCCTGGATCAACGTCCTCTTTGGTGAATTCTTCGGCTGGGTGGCCGGCTGGGCCCTACTGGCGGAGTACTTCATCTCGGTGGCGTTTGTCGCCTCGGGCTGGTCGGCCTACATGCAGGGCTTTCTAGCCAGCCTGGGGATCAAGCTGCCGGTGGCCTTGACCGGGGGCTTTAACCCGGCGAAGGGGTCGTACGTCGATATCCTGGCGGCCCTGGCCATCCTGGTGGTCGGTATCCTGATCTCGCGGGGTGTCCACCAGGTCAGCCGGATTGAGAACTTTATCGTTTCCATCAAACTCCTGGTGATCATCATGTTCGTGGTCGTTGGGGCGACGGCGATCCAGACGAAAAACTACGTCCCGTTTATTCCGCCACACCGGCCGGGCACGAGCTTTGGTGGCTGGCAGGGGATCATTGCCGGGACCGCGCAGATATTCATTGCCTACGTGGGCTTTGACGCAATTGCGGCCAATACGGCGGAGACGAAGAACCCGCAGAAGACGATGCCCCGGGGGCTGATCGGGACCCTGGTGCTGGGGACCGGCTTCTTTATCGCCGTGTCGCTGGTGCTGGTGGGGATGTTTAAGTACTCCCGCTACGCCAATAATGCAGAGCCGGCGGCCTGGGCCCTCCGCCAGTCCGGTCATTATCTGACGGCTAACCTGTTGTCGATTGTGGCAATTGTCGGCATCTTCTCGGCGCTGATTGCGATTCTGCTGGCGTCGTCACGGCTGATCTACGCCTTTGGCCGGGACGGCCTGTTGCCGAAGACTCTGGGCGTGGTGGATGGTCGCCACGTGCCCAACCATGCCCTGTGGGTCATCACCTTTCTGGCGATGATCCTGGGGTCGGTCTTCCCGTTTACCTTCTTGGCAACCCTGGTGTCGGCGGGGACCCTGGTGGCCTTCATCTTCGTCTCGCTGGGAATTTACGCCCTGCGCCCCCGGGAGGGGAAGGACCTGCCGGACGCGCAGTTTAAGATGCCCTGGTATCCGGTATTGCCAACGATTTCAGCGCTATTTTCGGCGGTGATTTTCTGGGGACTAAACCGGGACGCGAAGATCCTGATGGTCGGCTGGTTTGTGGTTGGCCTGGTGATTTACTTTGCCTACGGGCTGCAGCACTCGATAATTAACCAGGAACATGGGGATTGACCCTTGAAAGTCAGGGGAAAAGCATGTATAGTAGTTAATGGCTGTTTAGCCGTGAATAACGGTATTCCGCTGCCCGCTTGAGGACATGAATGTCGGCGAAAGGAAAGAAATTTTATGCGTCAAAATAAGTTAATCGAAAAGATTACTGCAAGTCAATTACGTGATGATATTCCAGACTTCCGTGCCGGGGACACTGTTCGTGTTCACGCCCGGATAGTGGAAGGTTCCCACGAACGTATCCAGATGTTCGAAGGGGTTGTTATCAAGCGTCACGGTGCTGGTATCAGCGCTACTTACACCGTTCGGAAGATCAGTAACGGTGTCGGTGTGGAACGGACCTTCCCAGTCCACTCACCACGGGTTGCTAAGATTGACGTTCTGCGTCATGGTCGTGTACGTCGTGCTAAGCTGTACTACCTGCGGGCACGTACTGGTAAGGCTACTCGTATCGCCGAAAAGCGTCGCGACGAAGAAAAGTAATCTAATTATAGTAAAAGGATCCTTGCTTAGGCAGGGGTCCTTTTTTGGTTTAAACGCAATTTCGGTGGTACCTAAATTGAATCTATTTGATGCAATTTGGAGATACCTTTTTCTCTTTTATCACTACTAAAATCTAATGAAGTGTAATCCATATTAGCCTCAGTTGACTAATGGCTTGTTAAATTTTTAAAACGCTTTTTACCTCAACTATATAAATTTGATATTATATAGAAAACACCTGTTTTTATCCCGACGGATAAGAAGCAGGTGCATCGTATTTTTTTATTTGATTACATTGAAATAACATTATCCAGATGGATAAGGGTTACTTCCTGTTAATTTTTGCATATGGCAGATTGCAAGAAATAACTTGAACGAATTTAATGACGTAGATTAAGCAGGAA
>CAJMLF010000053.1 GCA_905214235.1 uncultured bacterium
TAGTTACCGTGCAAGTTATTAATAATCTGTGGAATGTAGGAAACGTACATGCAGATTGCAATTACCGTCGCAATCTTACTTAAAATGCTAATAAACTTTGTCTCTTTCATACTCTTTCATACTCTCTCATGCCTTCCTTAAATTATACTGTAAGTTATTCAGTAGCCGCCTTCAAAGCCAAGGCAAAGTCACCGATGGTAGCAGAGCCATTGTGTTTAGCCAATGGCATACTAATGTATTCATCAACGTCGCCAACGTCAACGTAGTTATTAAGCAACTTCTTGAATTCGCGACGAACCTTCTTTAAGAACTCCTCGCTGACAACCCCACCACCAAAGATGAGTTGACCAGGACGGAACATCAACGTGGCATCAACTGCCGCTTGGGCAACGTAGTAAGCCATGATGTCCCAAACATGGTCAGTCAACGGAACGTCTTGCCCCTTCTTGCCTGTCCGGGCTTCGAAGGTTGGTCCACTAACTAATCCTTCAAGGCAGTCGCCGTGGAAAGGACAGATTCCCTTGAAGTTCAGGTCGTCAGGGTGCCGCTTCAGGCGAATGTGGCCCATCTCAGGGTGACCGAGTTCACCGACGAACTTACCATCAATAACGGCACCGGCACCCACACCGGTTCCGATAGTGTAGTAAACCAGGGAGTTGATCCGCTTGTTGAAGAGGGTCGACAGAACGTATTCACCGTAAGCAGACCCATTAACATCAGTTGTCCAAGCGATCGGGATGTTAAAGTGCTTCTTGAACGGGCCGACAAAATCCGTGTCTGCCCAGCCCTTCTTTGGGGTGTTGGTGATGAAACCATACTTTGGTGAGCTCTTCCGAATTTCGATTGGCCCGAATGAGGCAATCCCGATAGCGGAAAGCTGGTCCTTGTACTGGTCAAAGAATTCAATGCACTTTTGCAGCGTTTCTTCTGGCGTGGTGGTTGGAATGTGGACTGAGTCTTGAATTTGGTAGTTGATGTTACCAACGGCACAGACGAACTTGGTTCCACCAGCTTCGATACTTCCTAATAACATGCTAAGTTCCTCCTTGGTTTATTCGTTCTTTTCCATTTCTGCCCGCAATTTCTTGCCGACTTCTTCGTAACCGGGCTTGCCCAGCAGGCCAAACATGTTGGTCTTGTAAGCTTCAACCCCGGGTTGGTTGAATGGGTTAATCCCGTTCAGGTAACCAGAGATGCCCATGGCAACTTCAAAGAAGTAGATCAGGTAACCGAGGGTGTATTCATTTTCTTCTGGAATGTGGACCGTCATTACCGGAACACCACCAGCGGTGTGGGCAGCGACTACGGCTTCGTAGGCCTTCGTGTTGGCGAAGTCCATTGTCTTACCTTCCAGGTACTTCAGGCCATCCAGGTTGTCGTCTTCACTAGGAATCTCAACATCAAAGTTGGGCTTGTCCAACTTAACAACGGTTTCCATCAGGAAGCGGCGACCTTCTTGAATGTATTGCCCCAGGGAGTGGAGGTCGGTAGTGAAGTTGGCGCTGGATGGGTAGATTCCCTTCTGGTCCTTACCTTCGGATTCACCGGCTAATTGCTTCCACCATTCGGCAAACATCCGCATGTTTGGTTCGTAGTTTTCGAGAAGCTCAGTTTCGTACCCCTTCCGGTAGAGAATGTTCCGGTAAGCAGCGTATTGGTAAGCCTCGTTCTTAGTCAGGTCAGGGTCAACGTAATCCTTTTCGGCTTGGGCAGCCCCTTCCATCAACTTGTCAATATCGGCACCAGATGCGGCGATTGGCAGGAGGCCCACTGGGCAAAGAACGGAATAACGACCACCGACGCCGTCCGGAATGACGAATGATTCGTAGCCGTTAGCGTCAGCTTCGGTCTTCAAAGCACCCTTGGCCTTATCAGTCGTGGCGTAGATCCGCTTGTTGGCTTCTTCCAGGCCGTACTTTTCAATCAGCTTCTTCTTGAAGATCCGGAAGGCAATTGATGGTTCCGTGGTTGTCCCGGACTTAGAAACAACGTTGACGGAGAAGTCCTTGTCACCGATCAGTTGTAAGAGGTCGTGAACGTAGGTGGAGCTTAGGGAGTTACCAGCAAAGATTACCAGTGGGTACTTGCGATCCTTGGCGCTTTGGGCCTGGTAGAAGGTGTTGTGCAAGAAGTCGATGGCCATTTGGGCACCGAGGTAGGAGCCCCCAATTCCGATAACGACCAGGATGTCGGAGTCGGATTGGATTTTCTTGGCTGCGGCCTTGATCCGGGCGAATTCGTCCTTGTCATATTCGGTTGGCAAGTGGAGCCAGTCACGGAAGTCCGCCCCGGCGCCGGTCCCGTTGCGGAGTTCGTCGTTAGCAGCGTTAACCATTGCCTGCATTTCACCTAATTCGTTGTCATGAACAAATTGTTTTAAGCCTTGTGTATCAAATGAAAGATGTGCCATGTTTGCTCTCTTCTTTCCTTTACTTAAAAAATCTAATTCCAGAATTGAATACTTTTGTTAACGGTTTCTATGTTAGCGCTTACTATTTAATATGTCAACCGGTTGACATCATCTTTTTCCCGCGATATGATATGTCAAAAGCGGTTATAATAGAAGTATAATATTCGAAATAATTCAGTAAATTTTACTTGAGAGGACTTTTTTATTATGGATAGCCAAAAACCAACTGTTAAGCAGCGGGTACGGAAGTTCACTGGGAACTTCGCCACTATTGCCTGCTTAGTAATGTACTTTTCTTACATTGAACAAATCATTGCCAACTTTACAGGTAATCCGGTATCTCCGGTACAGCCGTTCTTTGCCTCCATTAACGCCCTGCTCTGGGTTATCTATGGTTGGGTAAAGCCTGATAAGAAGGATTGGCCGGTAATCATCGCTAACTTCCCCGGAATCATCTTCGGTTTAGTTACCGCTGTTACCTCATTTGTTCACTAATAAGAATGCAATTAACGGGGACGCGAGCTCATCAAAGCTTGCGTCCCCGTTTTTTTATTATTTCAGTGCTGCCTGGTAGGTGCGGGCCGTGGTGGGGTCAAAGCAGACCATCGTCACCTCATCGACTTGATGGGCACTTTGTAAAAATTCCCGAATCGTCCGGATGGCAATTTTAGCCGCCTGGTCAAGGGGGAAGGAGTAGACCCCCGTACTAATCGATGGGAAGGCCACAGTACGGCAGCCATTTTGGTCGGCCAGCTCCAGGCTATTGCGGTAAGAGTTCGCCAGTAGCTGGTCCTCACCGTGCTGGCCACCGTGCCAAACCGGTCCCGGCGTGTGAATGATGTACTTCGCCGGCAAATTAAAACCACTGGTGATGCGGGCTTCACCGGTTGGACAGCCACCAAACTTTTCGCAGGCAGCGTAGAGGGCCGGACCGGCCGCCCGGTGGATGGCACCATCCACACCACCGCCGCCCATTAAAGTGGTGTTAGCAGCGTTGACGATTGCGTCCACCTTAACCTTTGTAATGTCACCTTCGACAACCTTAATCTTTACCATTAATAATCCCTTCGTTTCTTAAATTGTTGGTACAACCAAATTGTTTCGACAATTGAGAGGGCTGATAGCGCAATGACAAAGCCATGGCCAACCCCGACCCCAAATTGATAGGCACTCTTGGGTAGGGCTACCGTGTCCAGCTTAGTCAAAAGAGCCAGCACAACAATAAAGGTCATTACTGCCCCAATCTTGGTGGAGCGACTCATCTCCTTCCATTCAACCTTACTCAATAGGAAATAGATATTAAATGACACCAGGCCAACTAGAACGCCAGCCAGCATTCGCCATCCTGGCTGCAGCTGGTTAAGCCAGCTGGTGCCGACTAACGAGCGGCAGAGAAAATATAGGCTTGCAACAACATTAATTATATACGAAATAATAAAGGTGCGGTCTTGCTTGGTATTAGTAACGTGCTCCTGTTTGTAGTTATCAATCATTTCGTGATCCTCCCGTAATAAGTCATCTAAACTAATGTGATAGAGGTCACTGAGCTGGACCAGCATGAAAATATCGGGATAGGAGCGCCCGTTTTCCCAACTTGAAATGGTTTTACGGGAAACACCAAGTTTTTCCGCCACTACCTGTTGGGTCCAATTGTTCTGTTGGCGATAATGTTTAATTTTCACGGCAAATTCCATCTCGTTCCTCCTCAAAGCAAATTAATTTCCCGGGAAATAATTCTTGCCTATTACAATACCGGGCACGAGAAGAATTGTCACGCTATCTTTTTTAGACCAAATCATAACCACCCGTCAAACGGGTGGTTTGCACATCGGCTATAAGCCGAAAAG
>CAJMLF010000054.1 GCA_905214235.1 uncultured bacterium
CCCATATGAAGTATTTTTTGATAAACCGTTGCACTTAGTTTGACAATTCGCCGCACAAGAAAAGACCCCCTTTTTTACTAAGGGAGTCCTGATTCATTATTGCAATGTTTTTAGTCTTTTACAGAAAACTTGCGGTTGTATTCAACCATCTTGGCCCCCTTGTCGGAGACCTTAATCGTTGTTACCCCAGCGTTCGTTGGGAAGTTACCAACGGTGTCAACCCCCAGGGCGTCGGCGATCGTCCGGATAAATGTTCCGTGAGTAACGAGGAGGACCCGGTCACCATCATTGGCCTTTTTCAGGAGGTGCTTAATCCCGCGCTTCCAGCGGGCAACAACTTCTTCGTAGCTTTCAGCCTGGCCGGTCGGGTCCATTTCATGCATCATGTTCCGCCCGGATTCCAAACTTTCGTGACGAATAATGTCGTCGTGATCCTGGTAACCGTGTTGCACAGCGATGGTCCGCCAGTTAGCCTCGGAGTCGAGCCCTTCAAAGTAACCAAAGAAGACTTCACGGAAGGTCTTATCCGTGTAAGCCACGTCCGGAACGTGTTTGAGGTGCTTAATGATCCTGTCCCGCGTTTGGACGGCCCGCTTCAAGTCAGAGGAAATGATGACGTTGTAATAGACGTCAGCCAAGGCCTTTCCGGTTTGGGAAGCCTGCTCTAACCCCTGCTTATTCAGCTCCATATCGATCCAACCCTGTGCCCGGCCAAGCTGGTTTAAATAAGTCTCACCATGGCGGACAATATCAATTGTAATTTCAGTCACACTTATCCAATCCTTTCTTATCACGGCCCGGTTGGTCGCGTGTACAGGGCAATTATAGCCCTCCCATTTTTGCGGTGCAATAATATTTTTTCAGCTTGTCATTTCACGCCAGTTAGCCTAGTATATAGGCATTCATAACATTGAAAGATGGCTTTATCATGATCTTCGCACCCTTACGCGAATGTGACGTTCGATTTCTCCGTTAAAATAAGGAAGGTGCATTCCTGTGAATAACGACCCATTCTTTCGCCGCTTTTGTTACCCTAACGGCTGCCTAAAAAATAAGCTGGGAATTCATGACGCTTGCCAGTTGGCCACTAAGGAGTTTCAAACGGTTTGTCAGCAAATTCAACTGATCCTGACGCAGGCCCCACGAATCACCACGCTTGATGACTTGTGTACGGTCCACAAAAGACTTTTAGGAGATATTTATTCCTGGGCTGGGCAGGTCCGGACAGACTATGACCTCCATAAACGGACTGACGGCATGGACTTCTATGCCCAGCCGGCGTCAACCATCCCCCTGGCCTGGCAATACATCGAACACGACCTCCTTCAGCCAGTGATTAAAAAGGACCAGCCAGCCATTGAAAGCTACGTGGTATTGCTCGACAATATCAACACCCTCCACCCCTTCCGTGAAGGAAATGGCCGGGCCACCAAGACTTTCTTGCAGCTATTGGCTAGACATCACCACCAGTACCTGTACTTCCCCCGCCACCAAAAGCAACTCATTGTGGCAATGAACGCTGCTAACTATGAAAAAATGGCGGAGCAAGTTCAAATGGTTCCTATCGACCAGCCAATCACGCAGCCAAGTGCTGAGCCACCATTCGATGATCAAAAGCACACCATCTGCCGGCGTCAGTTTAAGGACCAGCTCGCATACCGCATTGCCAGAGATAGCGTGCTGTTTAACCTCTATGAAGGCTGGCAGCCAAGTGCCGCGGAGGTATTGGCCACCCTGGGCTAGGTTTGCAAAATAACGGTATTTATAATTTAATTAAAGAGGGAAAAGTTACTTTTGTTTTGGGGGAGAAAAATGAAGAAGCATCGTCTAACACATACCTTAGCAGCGGTCCTGGTGACGGGGCTAATCTTATCCGGTTGCACAAATAGTTCACCGGCTAAGCACGACGAAGCCAATAGTTCTAGCACTAGTTCATCCGCCACGGTCAACAACAAGCAGTCGTCAACGCCGTGGAATAGCAATAAGGACCAGAAGCTGGCCCAGTTTATGGATGACTGGGCACCAACCATGAACCAGCAGTATAAGAAATACAGCGGGCACGGAAACATTAGGACAAAGTCAGGGATGGAATACCCAAGTGAATTCGACCAGACGACCGTTAATGGCACGCACGATTCGATCGGCTGGGCACCGTCAGGGAAGGGCCCGTACGCATATAACGTCGTCGCTATTTACAATTACGACCGGCCGGGTAACGCGGCAACGCACATCACCTATGCCTTCGCATTCCATGATGGCGACCCGGTTGCCCTGGTCGATCAGAGCACAAATGGGACGCCCGATTGGACACCGACTAAGAATACCGATGTCTCTGGCAACTTTGCCAAGATTGCCGCGGGTGGTTCTAGCTCATTTAAAGCCGGCAGTAATTAATCAGCCGGTGCTGCTAGCGAACAGGCAAAGGCTGGGAAGGTTCACCTAACCGGTGGGCAGAGCTCGGTTGACTATATCAAGTCAAAGATGGGCGACCAGGGCTGGACCGTTCAAGGTGGCACTTACGGTGGGCGCATGGTGCACCAACTGACGGGAGCTATGTTCCGTATAACACCGTTGAAAACAGCGATTGTGACCAGTACATGGTCTACCAAGACGGACGAATTGAGAAAATGGACGACTAAGTTAGAAGAAGAGGGCGAGAAAAAACGACCATTTTTCTCGCCCTCTTTGTATTTAAATATTGCATTAGTAGAAACTTGGCTTCGTCCATTCAGTGTTCGGTTCACCGATTCCGAGACTTTCACGGTGGTAGTCCTGCTTACCAGTCAACAGGTCAGCAGCAAACTTAGCCACAGCCTCCCGGGTAATCTGGGCGTCCTTGAATGGTTCACCCTTCTTCGTGACGTCAACGTCAGTCTTGGAAGGATCGTTGTAGAGCCAGGTTGTCCGTAAAATAACGTAGTCCAAGTCAGAACCTTCGATAGCATCGACGGTATCAACGTAATTTGTCTGCCAAACTAGGCCGGTATGTTCACGGTACCAAGCCTGGAATGGGCCGGCAACTTCTTGGTAAACGTCAGGAACTGACATGGCAATGAAGCGCTTGACCCCACTGTCATCTAAGGCCTTGATCAACGGCTTGATGATGTCTGGCGTGGCCACGTATGCCAGGAAAACCGCATCGGCTCCGTCAATGGCCCGGCTCAATGCGGCAGTATCCTTCAGGTCACCATCAACGAAACTAACCCGTTGGCCCGCAAATTTGCTGAGCCGCTGTTCGGCGTTGTGACCAAAAAGAACGTAAGCACACCATAACGACACGTCTATAAATTGTCAGCAGGACCTCCTATACT
>CAJMLF010000055.1 GCA_905214235.1 uncultured bacterium
GTCATTCTATATTGGAGCTGCGATTTTAGTTGTTTCATCAATCTTTACTATTTGGAAAGTTGACGAATATGACCCAGAGACTTATGCCAAGTACCACGGCTTAGACCAAAATGCTAATATTAGTGAAAACTTCTTCACAATTGTTAAACACGCGCCCAAGGTTTTCTGGACGCTGGGAATTGTTGAATTCTTCTCTTGGACTGGTTTCCAATACCTGTGGACTTATGGTGCAGGGACGGTAGCCCAAAATATCTGGCACACTACGAATGTTTCTAGCGCTGCTTACCAAGCGGCCGGAAACTGGTTTGGTGTCCTGTCTGCTGTTGAAGTCGGGGTAGCAATTATTTACGGATTGGTTTTGCAAAAGCTGAATGACCGAATTCGGAAACCTGCCTATGCCTTAGGAATGGTCCTGGGTGCCCTCGGCTTCTGGGGCTTGTCTGTTGCGCCGACTAAGCTATTATCGTTCGTTGCTTTTATTGGTATCGGGATGTGCTGGGTTACGATGAACTCCATCCCGTTCACTATCCTGACGAATGCCCTAGATGGTAAGCATGATGGTACTTACATGGGGTTATTCAACTGCTGGATCTGCTTCCCACAGATTGTTGCTTCTGTTTGCTCCTTTGCTCTTTATCCGTTATTGGGCAACTACATGCCACACATGCTGGTCGTAGCTGCTGCCCTAGCACTGATTGGGGCATTTGCGGTTTATGTTGTCAAGGAAACCTCTGTTGAAAAGGGGGATATTGACTAATGAATCTTGCTGCTATCTACCACCGGCCGGAAAGCGAAATGGCCTTTCTTTATGACTCTCAGACGATGCATATCCGTTTACGGACTGCTAAAGATGACGTAAAAGCGGTCCAGCTATTGCACGGTGACCCTTACAGTCTTCGCAGCCTGGCGGGAATTAAACCGCCATTTTATACCAAACCGACGCCGATGAAGAAAATCTTGTCAGATGACCTCTATGATTATTGGCAGATTGCGGTTACCGAGCCGAAAAAGCGTTTGGCGTATGCCTTTGACATCACTGGCGCTGATGGGACGAGGACGGTTTATACCGACCGGGGCTACCTTCAGCCAGATGACCAAGCGGCCTTGAATGATTTAAATACCTACTTTCGGATGCCCTTCTTCCAAGAGATTGATATGTTTCACGCTCCAGAATGGGTAAAGAAAACGGTTTGGTACCAGATTTTCCCCGAGCGCTTTGCCAATGGTGATCAGTCCAACGACCCTGCTGGTACTAAAAAGTGGAATGCCAATGACCATCCTGGTCGTCAGGATTTCTATGGCGGTGACTTGCAGGGTGTACTGGACCACCTTGACCACCTTCAAGCATTGGGTGTCAATGGGATCTACTTTAACCCGCTTTTTAAAGCCCCTTCTAACCATAAGTATGATACAGAAGACTATTACCAGATTGACCCTCACTTTGGTGACGCCGCCTTATTTAAGGAAGTGGTTGCCCAGGCTCACAAGCGGGGGATTAAGGTAATGCTAGATGCCGTCTTTAACCATATTGGTGATAAGTCGCCGCAGTGGCAGGACGTCCTTAAAAACGGCCAAAACTCGAAATATGCTAATTGGTTCCATGTTAATAAGTTCCCAGCAACTTACACGCCGACCAAGAACTTTGAATTTACCCCGGATGCAACTTACGATACCTTTGATTACACACCGCATATGCCGAAACTCAATACAGCTAACCCAGCAGTGCAGGATTACTTGTTGGGAATTGCTAAATATTGGATTGAGGAATTTGATATTGATGCTTGGCGGCTGGATGTGGCCAATGAAATTGACCACCACTTCTGGAAGAGGTTCCACCAGGAGACAACGGCCCTCAAACCAGATTTTTATATCCTAGGTGAGATTTGGCATACCTCGCAGGCGTGGCTGAACGGGGACGAATTTAGCGGGGTAATGAACTACAGCTATACCGGTGCTATTTTGGACCACTTCATCAACCACCGGCTTAGTGCGGAACGAATGATTGATCAGCTTAGCAACCAGCTGATGAAGTACCGTGACCAGACTAATCAGATGATGTTTAATGTCTTGGATTCTCATGATACAGCGCGAATTATGACTCAGGCCCACGATAACCGGGACCTAGTCAAGCAAACTTTTGCCTTTACATTCTTGCAGCCCGGAACACCGTCAATTTACTATGGCACCGAGTACGGCATGGATGGAGACAATGATCCGGACTGTCGGAAGCCAATGAACTGGGCGCCAGACGATGATGCTCAAGAAATGCTTGCATATTTTAAGAAGCTAGTCGCATTGCGTCGTGACTATGCTGACCTAATTGCAGGCGGGACAATTGCATTTAATGTCCTGCCAACCGGGGTGGTGGAAGTTTCCCGTACAGGTGCTGGGAAAGTGCTTAAAGGACTCTTTAACACCACGGGCGCACCAGCAGAGTTAGCAACCAGGGGCCAACTGCTTCTTAGTCAGGGAATGCAGGGGCACCAGCTGGCTCCAAACGGTTTTGCGATAACAATTGAATAATGAGTAGCGGCGTACAATACCCCTTAGGGTTGACACTTGAAATAATAAAAGTGTCAGTCCTAGGGGGGTATTTTGTATTGTAAGTTATTCAACTATTGAGAAACTTAAGCTACTTAGTAAGTATCAAAAATCGGTAAGCACACCATAACGACACGTCTATAAATTGTCAGCAGGACCTCCTATACTGA